>SVTG01000003.1 GCA_015063895.1 Oscillospiraceae bacterium
ACATCGAGCAAAGCGAGATATTTCACAATGTGCAATAGCACATTATTTCACGTTTTGCGAAAGCAAAACATTTCACTACATGCGTTTGTGACCACAAATGCAGTGCTTGTCAAGAAAAAAGGACGAGAAATTGCTAAAATTTCTCGTCCTTTTCCTGTCGGTAGGTATATTTAATTTCACACTGCTCTACCGCAAGCACCGCGTATGCGGTGCTTTTTTGTTGTTTTTTACGACACGTGTGCCGATTTTTTACTTTTCAAGATAAACCGTCGTGCTCATAAGGCGTTCACTGTCGGGACCGACAAAGATCTCAAATTCGCCGCGCTCCGAGGCGAAGGTGCCGTCTGCCGTATGGAAGCGCAGGTCCTCCTCCGTCAGGGTAAAGATCACGGCCGCACTCTCGCCGGGGGCGAGCTCGATCTTGGCAAAATCCTTCAGCTCCAGCACAGGACGTGCAACGCTTGCAAATTTATCGCGGATATACAGCTGCACGATCTCCTTGCCCTCGTATGCGCCCTCGTTTTTCACGGTAACGGCCACCTCAAGGGGCGCGTCGGGCGTGATCTTATCATCGCTCACCGTAAAGTTATCGTAGGTATACGTATTATAGGAAAGACCGTAGCCGAAGGGATAAAGGGGTGCCACGGGCATATCAAGATAGCGCGAGCAATAGCCGCTTTGCGTCACGACCTTGGGATCCTTTACGGGACGCCCCGTGTGCATACGGCTGTAATAGATCGGGCATTGACCCACGGCACGGGGGAAGGTCATCGACAGCTTGCCCGAGGGGTTGGCCTTGCCAAACAGCAAGCGTGCCACGGCATTACCGCCCTCGGTGCCCGGCTGCCATACGTAAAGCATAGCAGGTACGATCTCGGCGAGGTCGGTAAGGACCAGAGGTCTGCCGCCGAAGATCACGGCCGCCGTATTCTTATTATGCTTGATCACGGCACGCGCCAGTGCCATTTGTGCCGGGGAAAGATTCAACGTAGCACGGCTGTTGCCCTCGCCCGTATGCTCCTGATATTCACCAAGGCAAAGCACTACAGCATCCGCCTCCGAGGCGAGCTCGATCGCCTCGTCAAGATCGGGCACCGCGGTTTCATCAACCGCCCAGCTGCAGCCCTTCACGGTGGCAACCTCGGCATCGGGCAGCAACGCGCGCACACCCGAAAGGACCGTCACGCAATCCTCATCGCGCCCCGCGCAGGACCAGAAGCCCTTGATCCCCTTTTCCTTGGCAAACGGGCCGATCACGGCAACCTTTTTCGCCTTTTGACTAAAGGGCAGCACGCCCTCGTTTTTGAGCAGCACCGAGGCTTCCTCGGCGGCACGGCGGACAAGCGCTCTGTGCGCGGGGCAAAGGTGCAGCTCGGCCTCCTCCTGCTCGCTGGCGGCACGGTAAGGATTTTCAAAGAGCCCCAAACGGTTCTTAAGATCAAGCACCCGCAGCACTGCGCGGTCGATCTGTGCCATAGTCAGCTTACCCTCAGCGAGCAGCTCCTGTGCGTACAGATAGGTCGTAGCCGACATCATTTCCACGTCACATCCTGCGTTAATGGCCAGCTCCGCTGCGTGCTTTTCATTTTCAGCCACACCGTGTCTGATCATTTCACGGTATGCGTTATAATCACTGATCACAATACCGTCAAACGCCCACTCACCGCGCAGGATCCGATCAAGGAGCAGGCGGTTGCACGTAGACGGCACGCCACCCACGGTATTAAACGAGGGCATGATCATCTCAACACCCGCGTCAATGCAGGCGCGATAGCCCGGCAAATAGGTTTCGCGCAGCGTGTGCTCCGACAGCTCTACCGCGTTGTAATCGCGCCCCGCCTCGGGTGCGCCGTATGCGGCAAAATGCTTGACACACGCGGCAATATCATACTTACCCTGCAGATGATTGCCCTGGTAGCCGCGCACAAAGGCAGCGCCAAGGCGACCGTTCAGATGAGGATCCTCACCCGTTGACTCCATCACACGTCCCCAGCGCGCGTCGCGCACCAGGTCAAGCATGGGAGAAAAGGTCACGTGCACACCGCTGACAGCTGCTTCCTTTCCCGCCATACGGGCACATTCCTCAACCAGCTCCTCATCAAAGGTGCAGCCCATACCAAGAGGAATGGGATAGATCGTACGGTAACCATGGATCACGTCCTGCATAAAGAGCAGCGGGATCTTATGGGGCTGCGCAGCCATCGCGATATCCTGGATCTCCTTCATATCCTTGGCACCGATGAAGTTGAGTGTGGAGCCGCTGTAAAGCGCATCGCTCTCCTCAATACCAAGACGGGAGGTAGGGCCCGTGATATCAGCCGTATTATCGTGCTTAAAGAAAATGGCGTTGAGCTGGGTCAGCTGACCCAGCTTTTCCTGTAACGTCATTTCGGATAATAGCTTTTGAATGTCCATAGCTTACTCCTTTACTATACGGTACACCCTCATTTTTTGCGCAGAATGCGCGAGCTGTTGAGCAGCACGGCAAAGGCGCCGAAGTTGTGCAGCACCGTGCCCGCCAATGCGCTGATCACGCCAAAGGCAGAAAGCGTCATCATCACTGCTGTGATGCCAATAGACAAAACGAGATTCTGATAAATGACACGTCTGGTCTCACACGCAAGCGACACCACAAACGGTATGTTCATCAAATTATTGTTCATCAGCGCAATATCGGCCGAATCGATGGCAAGATCGGAACCCATCGCACCCATGGCGATGCCGACGTCGGCCTCGCGCAGGATCAGGGCATCGTTGATGCCGTCACCTATAGCGAGAACGTTATGTGCCTCACCCGACACGGTCTGCAAATGCGCCAGCTTATCCTCGGGCAGGAGCCGTGCGTGCACCTCGTCAAGCCCTACGGCCTCACCGATCGCAAGGGCGGGCTCCTCACGGTCACCCGTCAGCATCACGGTGCGCTCGGCACCGAGCGCGCGCAGCTGCGCCACACAAGCGGCAGCATTTTCACGCACCGTATCGTTAAAGCAAAGCGCACCCAGCAGCACGCCGTCACGCGACACGTAGCTGACGCTCCCCGCCGCACTTTCGGGAAAATTCTCGGGGATCGCGATACCAAGACCGCAAAGCCACTCACAGCGGCCAAAGCGGAACACCGTCTTCCCGTCGTCAGCGACACCCTCAACACCGCCGCCCGAGATCTCACGAATATCGGACATCGGGGCATATTCCTCGTGCTCGGTAGCAGCGCTGACCGCACGCGACACAGGGTGATTGGAGCCGACTGCCAGAGCGGCGGCACCCAAAAGCAGCTCACGCTCCCCTATCTCGCCAAAGGGCAGGACCTCGTCAAGCGACAGCTCGCCGCAGGTCACCGTACCGGTCTTATCGAAGACCACGGTATCGATCTCGGTCAGCTCCTCAATAAATTTGGAGTTTTTGATCAGAATACCGCGTTTGGTGGAGACCGAGAGGGCAGCGATCATCGGTGCCGAGCTCACCAGCATCTGTCCGCAGGGGCATGACACCACAAGAATGGCGATCGCTTTGGCAATATCGGCGCTGATCAGCGCCACGGCACCGGCAACTGCCAGCACAAAGGGGATATAATAGCCAAGAAAACGGTCAGTGAGGCGCGATTCGGGCACCGAGATACCCTCGGACTCCTCAAGGACCTTCAGGATCTTAGAAAAAGAGGTGTCCACATGCTCGCGTGCCACGCGTACCACAATGCGGCCCGTGAGGTTCACGGTGCCCGCATATACGGTATCGCCCACAGCGGCTCTGGCGGGCTGGGGCTCACCGGTCAAGGACTTTTGGTCAATATCGGTCTCACCCAACAGCACCACACCGTCAATCGGGATACCCGCACCGGGCTTGATCACGATCTCCTGCCCCACGTGCAGATCCTTGACGTCCACCTCTCGCTCGGTGCCGTTTTCAAGCAGGATCGCCGTTGTTTGCTGCATCTTTTTTAAGCCCTCGATCACGTCGCGACCGCCCATGATGCTGCGCTCCTCCAAAAGGTGCACAACGTTTAAGATCAGGGGGATCAAAAGGGCAAGGATCAGTTCACGGTTAAAGACGCACGCGATCACGGCAATGCCCACGAGAATTTCCATGGCATTGGTCAGATTTTTTGTAAAAATACCCTTCAGCCCCGCCACCAGCACGGGCACGCCCTCAATGAGCACACCGATAAAATATAAGAGCTGCGGAACGATCGCATGCTGCCCCTTTAAAACGTAGGTGTAAAAAAGTCCGCAGGCAAGGCACGTAAGGGTGATCACACCGCAAATAATATCACGCGTCAGCTTCTTACGGCCAAGATCGGTGAGATTATCGCGCGAAAGTGCCTCGAGGCTGTTACGGCCCATATTATCAATATTTTCCATAAAGGCCTCCCCGTCAAGGACTGATGACAATCTTGTTGTCACCGTTTTGCACCACGTATACCTTTTTCAGGCGCTCCATAAAGCTGATCGCACGCGCAGAATAGATTCTCGTCTTCACCACGTCGGGATTGGCTTCGTACTCCTCCTTCACGCCCCAGAACTCGGCCATATCGGAGTTGGCAGCTGCCACCTTCAGGGCTTTGTCCGCATTGGCTGCGGCGATCAGGGAGGTCGCGTTCGATTGTGCGGCGGGAATCAGATTCTGGCTGTACTGTCTGGCGCGCTCGACGATCGTGGTTGCCTGCACGGTAGCGGAGTTGACGGTTTCGTAGACCTCGCGCACCTCCTCGGGCATAGCCACGTTTGTCAGCTCCACGGCCGTAAGAGTAATGCCGGCACCGATCGCCTGCAGCTTGGCATCGGCGCGTGTGAGCACCGCCGTGCCGTAAGCATCCTTACCGTCGGTCAGCAGCTTATCCACGTCAAACGAGGCCGCCTCCGACAGCATCGCGCCGCTGACAGCACAGTTGATCATAGAAGTGATATCCTGTACGTATAAAGCATAGGCCACAGGGTCGGAGATCACGTATTTGACCGAAGCCGATACCACAGCCACATTCTGGTCACCCGTGATCACGTATCCGCCGCCCGAGGTGGGTACGGCGCCGTTGGGATCGGTATAGTGTGTGGTGATGCTCTGCTCCATCACACTGCCCGTCGGCACCATCACGACCTCGTCAATAATATAGGGGAAGGCAAACATAAGCCCCGGCTCATGCACCTGCTCCTCATAGCTATCCCCTACCAGTCGCCCGAAGCGCAGCACCACGGCAACGTTGCCGCTTTCTACCACGCGCAGGCCCGAGAAGAAGATGCCGACAACCACAAGCCCTACCAAAAGCAAAAAGTATTTGGTCACGGTTTCAAGAACGTCGGCAAACAAGGTTTTTTGTTTCATAGCGTTCTCCTTATGGCATCGTAATACCGTTTTGCGTAGCGGCATCATCGATCAAGGCCGCCACGGCGTTGATCAGCGCCTCGCGATCGGTTGCGTCAAGCTTAGTGAGAATATACGTGAGGTCGTTGATCACCGTCTTATCGCCCTCGTATTCCATGTACTTAGAGTACTCGGTGAGGATATTGAAGGGATACTCATTCGCCTTTACCACCAGGATCGTCGAGCTGTTGACCGACGACACGACGGTATCGAGGTTCTTGAGGAACTTGTAAAGCTCGATATTGGCAGCCTGTGCATCGGCATAGATCTTAGCCACAGCCGTTTCGGTCTCAGCCTTGATCTTAGCCGCCTCGGTCGTACCCTGCCCCACGATCTCGGCCGCCTCGGTATCGGCATCGGTCGTGATCTTGTTGGCCTCCTTCTCGGCATTGGCAAGGATAATGTCGATATCCTTTTCACGGTCGGCACGCATCTGCTCAAACACGGCCTCCAGATTATTATCGGGCAAGGACAGACGCAAAATGCTCACGTCAACGATCTCAATACCATAATTCGCCAGACAGTTCTCGCGCACACGGGTAAAAATCTCGTTCTGGATCTCGTCGATCTTGATCTTTTCCTTTTCAAGCGATACCAGAGACGTCAGCTCGTATCCGCCAAGCGTTGAGTTGGTGGCACTGGAGATCTGCGCCTTGATATACGAATCGGTGGCGCCCTGCGCACCTACGCTGTTATGATAGAGAACGGGGTCGGCGATCTGCCACACCACGTAGGATTGCAAAATGATATTGCGCTTGTCCTTAGTGGTAGTCTCCAGCTTATTGGATTCCAGCGTAACCAAGCGGTTATCGTAGGAAACAACGCTTTCAAAGGGCCAGGGGAGCTTGAAATAAAGCCCCGCCTCCGTGGTCTGCTCGCGCACCGCGCCAAAGCGCAGCACCACAGCACAGCTACCCTCGCGCACCTGGTAAGTAAAGCCGAACCAGAAAAGCACCACAAGCACCACGGCGGCCGTCAGATATTTGGCAATGCGGCCAAACCACACGCCCTTTTCCTTCGCCTTATCAGGCGTCTTTGCCGCCTCAAGCGACTTGCTTTTTTGATCTTTTATCTTTTTACTCATTGTATTCACCTCAATCGTACTGATTCGTCACAGAACCAATGTTGCCGATATAAATATTCTCCTGGTTGATGCCGTCACCGACGATCACCAGCTTGGCGCCCGAATAAGCCTCGGTGATCGCCTGCATGTATTTGTAGTAACGGTATTCGTCGGAGTAGGCGTTATCTGCCTCCACGCTCGCCATAAACTCCGCCACAGAGGCTCTGGCCGCAGCGATGCTTTCGTGCTTGGTGATATTGGCCACCGCCAGCTCACTGTCGTAATCGATCCACGCCCACGCCAGGCGCTCACCTGCATACGCCTCGGCATCCAGGATCAGCTGCCCTGCCTCGATCTCGGCGCTGATCATCGCCTGATACGCATCGGCGATCTCCACAGGCGGATGAATGCTTTCCAGCACCACGTTTACCACCTCAAGGCCCGTTTGGTACCGTGTCAGCACCTCGGTCAGTTCTGCGGCAAAGTCTGTGGCAAAGGCCACGCGGTCGGTCGCCAGCATCGCATCAAGATCACTGGTGATCGTGCGTGCGGTAATAATTTCGTAAGAAGCCGCACTCATCAGGAGCTCGGGCGAGCTGCAATTCGTCAGATACGCGCGCAGATCCTTGATGCGGTACATCACACGGAGGTTGACCGACACCAATTCGTTGCCGCCGCCAAGAAGCAAGCGATATTCCTCGCCGCCGTGCGCCTCGGTCCAGATATTGTCGGCATCACCCTCGGCAATGTAGCCCACCGTCATTTTATTGACTGTGCCCGTATCATAGACCTCTACGGTGTCAAAGGGCCACGGAAGCGTCAGATGCAATCCGGGGGCAAGCGTTTCCTCGCGCAGCTCACCAAAGCGGTAGTGCGCACCCTCCTGGTGCGACTCGATCATCACGACTCCCGTCACGCCCCACAAAAGGAGCACCGACATCAGCACCGCGTAAGGAATGGCTTTTTTGATCATCTGTATGCTCCAGAGCGAGCGCATACTGATGCCTGTATTCTTTTCAAGATACGTCACGATCCCAAGATCGCCGCCCTCCACACCGGGGGCAGGTGCCGAGACCTCGGGGGCCACCTGAAGCTCGCGGCGCACCAGCACTACGAAAAGCGAAATAAAGGTAAACACGGTCTGATAGGCAAACAGTACGCCGAGCAAAACGGTCAACCACCTTGAAAAATCGTAGATGCCAAGCAGCGCCAGCATCACGGTCACCGCCGTCAGCAAAACGCCCAGGCGTGCCAGTGCAAAGGCACTTTGCATATTGCGCAGCAGCGCCGCGCCGTACCTTACCTCAACGTCGGGCTCGCCCTCCCCCGCTTCCGGCATACGGTGCTTACACCACTTGCCAAACACGATAAAGAGCACGAAAAGCGCCGCCAGTAAGACAACGGTGAAATAATCAAGTCTGCCCTTATAGGAAATATTTTTCAGCGTCAGCCAGAAAAACACGTTACAGCCAAGCGTCAGTGCTACGATACCGCAGGCAAGCAGCGCTGCACGGTGATGGCGGATCGCGCCAAAAAGACGGGCTATCTGTTTTTTACAAAAGGCCATGGCGCGCGCACGGCGCGTGGTCGCCTCGGACGAGGCGCCCGAAGCCGCCGTCTGCTTTTCACGCGGCAGGGGCACCAGCAGCAGCAAATTGATCGCCGCGGGCAATACAAAAATCAAAGCAAGCAGAAGCAAGGACGCGTAATAGGTCTGATAGCGTAACACCACCAGCAGTGCGGCCGCCGCCAGCAAGCAAAGCAGCGACGCGAGTACCACGAACCTTGCCCCCGACGTGCGCGAACGGGGTTTTTCACTCATAGGTATACCTCCATACACAAGCGCTTGTGTCAAATCAACAAAGACGAAATCAAAAAAACGGGACTATTTGACATTAAAATGTATAGTTTTATTATAATATTTGCATAGGATTTTGTCAAGATTGCCACAGCAAGTTCGCACTGCCTTTATTTAACAAAAAACGCCGTATGGTTTTGTGCAACAAAACCATACGGCAGCAGTATTCCGACATCACATAAATTCTCTGATTAAGCGCCCGATCTCCTCACCCGTAGCAAGCCCGCTTTTCCGGGCGGTGGCGCCACCCGCGGCAACACCGAGGCGCAACGCGTGTTGATAGCCCTTTGCAACGCCGCACAGGAACCCGGCCACCATGGAATCTCCCGCACCCACGGTATTAACGGGAGGGCCGCCAACGGCACGCTCACGGTGCAGACGTCCGTGCTCATCCAGCAGCAGCGCCCCATCGCGACCCATGGAAACCAACACGTTTTTCGCCCCCGCCTGCTGCAGCTCGGCAGCCGCCTCGGCGATCTCGCCGTCATTGGAGAGGGGTCTGCCCATGATATCACAAAGCTCCTGCAAATTGGGCTTGATCAAAAAGGGCCGATACGGTAAGGCGCGCAACAGCAATTCGCGCTCGGCATCTACCACCGCACGCACACCGCGCGGGGCGACACGACGCAGCATTTCCTCATAAATACTCTTGGGTACCGAGGGCGGCACGCTACCTGCCAGCACCAGTGTATCCGTGGCACGCAACGCATCAAGCTGCTTCATCAGCGCCGCCAGCGCTTCGGGCGGCACGTCGGGGCCTGCGGCATTGATCTCACTCTCCTGCGAGCCCTTGATCTTCACGTTGATACGCGTTTGCCCTTTGGGCAAACAGATCATTTCCTGCCCGATATTGGCTTCAGCGAGGGAAGCAAGCAGCGCCTTACCCGTAAAGCCCGCGACGAACCCCAGCGCCACCGTCGGCTCACCGAGCGCCGTCAGCACCGCCGATACGTTAATACCCTTACCGCCGAAAAACAGCTCCTCACCGCACGTGCGGTTGGTCTTACCGGGCACAAAATGCGATAGATATACCGTATAATCAAGCGCGGGATTTAAAGTAACCGTATAAATCATATTTAAAGCTCACTTTCGGAAATTTAAAATACAAGCTGCAGCAGCAACATATACGTGACAGTGCCGCCGAGAATACTCACCAGCGTATTGCGCCACAGCACGTGCAGCAGCACCACCGCGACACAGGCGATCAGCTGCGGCAGACCGTAGGGATAGGAAAGGGGCGCGAGATCACGCAGGCAATACACCACAAGCATACCCATTGCAGCGGGCGGCAATACACGCCCAAGATAAGCCACAAAGGGGGGCACGGTGCGTTTTTTGCCAAAGATCCAAAAGGGCAAAAAGCGCAAAAGCACCGTTACCAGTGAGATCACCGCGATCATCGCGATCACGTAAAGCTTATCCACGGCGCTCCACCTCCCTTTTACCTGAAAGCCAAAGCAAAAGCAGGATCAGCGCCATGGCAAGAAGCAAAAAATCATCACGCCCCAGTAAAAGCAACGCCAGCACCGAGCAAAGCACGCCGATCACGGCAGGCGCATGCTTTTTAGCAGAAAGCCATTGCTCGGTAAAGATCGTTAAAAATAACGCCGTCAGCGCGAAGTCGATCCCCTCGGTCGAGAAGGGCAACACAGCACCGATCGCGGCGCCGATGACGCTCCCCGAGATCCAATAGGCATAATTGAGCAAGGACACGAAAAAGCAATACCGTGTAGGCTCCTCCTGTGCCTCCACACGCTCTCGATGCGACACGAGCGAGTAGGTCTCATCGGTCAGCGTAAAGATCAAAAACGGCTTGTGTCGCACACGCTGATAGGGCTCTACCATAGAAATGCCGTAAAACAGGTGTCTGGCATTCACCATCAGCGTTGCCAGCGCCGCCGCCAGCAGCGAGGCGCCCCCTCTGATCATATCGATCGCCACGTACTGCATGGAGCCCGCATACACAAAAATGCTCATCGCGGCTGCATACAGCACCCCATAGCCGTGCGAGCGAAAAATAACGCCGAAGCCAAGCCCCAGCACCAAATATCCCGTTAATACGGGAACGGTATCTAAAAACGCGGCCTTCAGACCGCGAAAGGCGGGGACGCTACCCCGCCTTTTTTTCGCTTTATTTTCCATCTTGCTCCGCTTGCTCCTTCGCGTAGCGATAGCTTGCCACAACGCCGACGATCCCCCACAGCACCGGCACACCAAGGGTCAGCGCCATCGCAACAAGCCCGTGGCACAGACAACTGACAAGCAGCATCACGCCACCGGCAGCCACACCCGTAACACCTGCAAAGCGCTGGCTTTTTTTCCACACCACGTCTGAGGAAAGGCTCCATTTTGTGCGCAGACCGAGGAAACGGTTGCGCGGCACCTCGCCAAGAAGCAGCCCGATCAGTGAGAGGGCCACGCCCAAAACAGCCGCCGTCACGCGCCACACGTCGGGCAGAACTATGGCGGTATTACCGAAAAGCAGAGCTCTTAACGCAAAAGATACAAACAGCGCAAGCAGGATCGCCTGCATCACGATGCAGGTCTTCAAGAGTGAGCGTTTTTCGCCGTGTATGCTTTTTTTGCCGATCACCCAGAGAAAGCAAGCCGCCAGAAGTGTCATAAAGGCAGGCAGGATCAGCTGCTCGTATTTACTGCCAAAGCGATCGACCTCCCCCGCCGCATTATAATGCGCGGGAACCGTATCGGGCAGCAGCATCAGCATCACCGCGGTAAACGTCCAGGTTACGATAAGTAATATGATCACAGTCAAAAAGCCCTTTTTCATCACGCACCTCCATAAATTTCACTTTCAGTATATCACGTTTTTTTCACGCCGTCAAGTACGCCGTTTTATTGACAAGGCGCCCGCTTGATGCTATAATAAAACAGTCTATTACAGCAAGGAGCGTATTATGAGCAGCTACAAGATCATTTCCACCGACCTTGACGGTACACTGTTTGACGAGCACGGCAGGATCAGCCCCGAGAACGAGGCCGCCATCAGGGAGCTTTGCGCACGCGGCGTGCTGGTGGTACCCAATTCGGGCAGGTGCCTGAGTGAAATGCCCGCTATCATCACAGACCACCCACTGTTTCGCTATCTCATTCAGTCCGACGGTGCCGTGGTATACGACAAAAAAACGAACCGGCGCCTCACGCGCTGTCTGCCCAAAGCGGTGTCGGATGCCGTATTTGAGATACTGAAGGATTACCGCGTATCGGTCAGCGTGCGCCAGGACGGCTTTTGCTACGTGCGCGACACCGCACACAATGACACCGATTACACAGCCAACGGTGTTTCGCGTGGCTGGCAAGAGCATTTTTATAAGACTGCCACGCCCATTGATTTCTCTCTTTTTGACGCCCCCGATACGGCGATTGAAATGTTTTGCGTCTTCTTTGCCGATATGGCGGAGCGCGAAGCGTGTATGGCACGCCTCCTGGCCCTCGGCACAGTGCAGGTCGCCTCTACGGACAAAAACAACATTGAGGTGTTTTCGGTTGACGCCGGCAAGGGCAAGGCACTGCTTGCCCTTGCGGAATCGCTCGGTATTGATAAGAAGGACACCATCGGTGTCGGTGACAGCACCAATGACAGCGATATGATCCTGCGCGCAGGCACGGGACTTGTTATGGAAAACGCCTGCCCCGAGCTCAAGGCGCTGGGCGGCACCGTGATCTGCCATCACCGCGACCACGCGATGCGTTACATTTTAGAGCATTATATCAAATAGGTATTGACACACGCATGTTCGCGTGCTACAATAGCAAATACAATAAAATGAAACACAATTCGGTGCGAGATGCCTTCCGTGGCAATCATCGCACAACCGCGCGTGCCCCGGTGGGCAGGTGCGGGGATGAGGAAAGCACGGTGCAAATCCGTCACAACAGCCATTGCCGTTACGTGGTCGCAGGGCCCCCAGTCGGAATGCTCATCGTCTTGTGCCGCAACGCATTCCCGGGCAAAGGGGGAGGGCCGCGCCGCAAAGCCGCACAGGGCGGCCTTTTTGCGCACCCCCCACAGGGCTCCTTCCCGTGGGGGGTGCTTTGCTTTCGTTTTTTGTAAATAAAAACGAAAAGAGGAACGAAAAAATGAAACAAAAAACTCTCGCGCGCATACTGTGCGCACTGCTTGCCTGCCTGCTGACAGCATTGATGCTTGTGGCCTGTGCCGACGTTGACAAAACAGGCGACTGGGAGACCGCTACCTACACGAGAAACGAGACCCTTGGCAAGGGTGCCAAGACCATCACCGTCAAGGTCGTGGCCGACGGACAGGAGCTGACCTTTACCGTCAAGACCGACAAGGAAAATTTAGAGGAAGCGCTCCTCGAGCACAAGCTGATCGACGGTGACGAGGGCGCCTTCGGCCTTTATATCAAAAAGGTCAACGGGATCGTAGCCGACTACGACGCGGACAAGACCTACTGGGCCATCACCAAAAACGGTGAGGCGACCTCCTCCGCCAAGGACACCCTCATCGCCGACGGTGAATGCTACGAGCTCACCAAGACCAAAAGCGAATGGTAAACCGACAGCATAGCGACGGTATTTCGTCCGCGGCGCCGCAAAAACGCCAAAAAAGAGCCTTGACGATACGAGAAATGGCGATTTTTGCGATGCTGGGTGCCATGATGTATTGCTTGAAGCTGGTGCTCGAATGGGCGCCGAACCTTCACCTCACCGCCCTGTTCATCATCGCCATGACCGTGGTTTGGCGCGCAAAAGCACTGATTCCCGTTTATATTTTCGTGATGCTCTCAGGGCTCTTTGGCGGCATTTCGGTATGGTGGGTGCCCTATCTTTATATATGGGCGATCCTGTGGGGGATCATCATGCTGCTGCCGCGCCGTATGCCCAAAAAGCTTGCCGCCGTCGTTTACGTCGTGATCGGCACGCTGCACGGTCTGATGTTCGGTGCCCTTTGCGCACCCTCGCAGGCCCTTTTCTGGGGGCTTAATTTTGAAGGCACGCTCGCGTGGATCGCACAAGGCCTGTATTTCGATATCCTGCACGCCGCAGGCAATTTTGCCGCCTGCACCCTCGCGTTACCGCTGATCACACTTTTTAAGCGGCTGCGCAAGCAATAAAAGCTCCGCGTGACGCTTTACCAAAGCCGCCGGCTTCATACCCGCAAGACACCAACGCAGTCGCAACGGCGGCGCCCACGCCGCCGGCGACGAAAGCAAGCTTTAACACGCCCATAACAAAAGGACCAAGGCCGCAGGCCTTGGTCCTTTTGTTTGTTTAAATCAATCGTCTTTTGCGGAATATAAACCACCACAATGCAAATCCACCGCCAACCGCAGTGACTCCACCGCCCGCCGATGCTATTGCCGCAATTTCGATATTATCGAGTTGCGGGATTTCTTCAGTTTCTTTCTGACCGCACACACAACTCCTTTCTTTTATGCCGGCCTCTTTTGTAGTGGCCTCCTTAACAACAGCCCACTCACCGTACTGGTGAGCGTCAGATTTCTCAAGAGACTGTAATATTTCTGCTCCGCAATCCACACACGTGTAGGTTTTCACACCCTCGGCGGTATGCGTCGCAGGGGTTGTGATCTCACCGTAGTTCCAAGCGTGGGCAACGTGCTCCACCTCACCGCAGGCGCAGCTGCGCTTATGATGTGTTGCACTATCCTTTTGCCATTCACCAAAGCTATGCGCAGGCGTCTTATCCACAGCCTCAGTCCTCGTTTCGCCGCAATCCACACACGTGTAGGTTTTCACACCCTCGGCGGTATGCGTTGCAGGAGTTGTGATCTCACCGCTGTTCCAAGCGTGGGCAACGCGCTCCACCTCACCGCAGGCGCAGTCACGCTTATGATGTGTTGCACTATCCTTCTGCCACCCACCAAAGCTATGTACAGGCGTCTTATCCACAGCCTCAGTCCTCGTTTCGCCGCAATCCACACACGTGTAGGTTTTCACACCCTCGGCGGTATGCGTCGCAGGAGTTGTGATCTCGCCGCTGTTCCAAGCGTGGGCAACACGCTCCACCTCACCGCAGGCGCAGTCACGCTTATGATGTGTTGCACTATCCTTCTGCCACCCACCAAAGCTATGTACAGGCGTCTTATCCACAGCCTCAGTCCTCGTTTCGCCGCAGTCTACACAGGTGTAGGTCCTAACACCTTCCGTGGTATGTGTTGCAGGAGTTGTGATCTCACCCACTCCCCAAATATGTGCTTTCATTTGCAGAATATATCCGCAATCAACACACACCTTTTTATGATGCATTTCAGAGCTTACAAGCCACTCACTACTTGCGTGATCTGCATATACCACATGCCCGCATACACATTCCTTTTTATGCACCATAGTGGGATCTTGTTCAAACACCGACCATTCGCCGTGTATATGCTCGGCATACACAATATCACCGCATTCGCAAGTCTTTTGATGCTGTTCCTCGGAATATATCTCCCAAACGCCATAATTATGCTCGGGGATTCTTTCCACGACCTCGGTCTTAGTTTTCGTGCAATCTACACACGTGTAGGTTTTCACGCCCTCAACGATATGCGTAGCAGGCGTTGTGATCTCGCCGTCATTCCAGGAATGCGCGCCAACCTCGCTCGCGCCACAAGCGCATTCGCGCTTATGTTGCATATCATTTTTCGAGTTCCACGTACTCCAATTATGCGCCTCATATTTCACCGCTCCACACTCGCAACGCTGTACGTGCTGTGCCTCATCATACTGCTGTGGCGCTTCGTACACGTGCCCGGAGTACATCTCGTGTCCGCACAGGCACACCTTCTTATGCTGCGTTTCCGTATAAGGCTCCCACTCACCGTAACTGTGCAGCTCATATATCACAGCGCCGCATTCACACGAGGCCGCATGATGAGATGCGGAGTGTATTTCCCATTCGCCAAAAAGATGATCGGAATAGATCACACACCCCTCGTCACAGGATTGCTGATACAAAATATCTCCGTGCTTTTCCCAGGCGCCCTCGTGCTCATGCACGGAATACACATCATAAGAAACGCCTTGATAAGTCACCGCGTCCACAAAAGGATAGGCCTCGCGCAACATTTGCGGCACCTCCAAGTCCTGTGCCACACAAATGGTATTAGTTTGACCTAAAAATGAAACACTTACCCTTTCCTGCTCCGCGGCCTGCAGCATTGCAGCTGACTGTACATACACAGTATTTAAGCTTGTACAACCGATAAAAGCGCCATAGCCCAAGTCACTTAATTGGGCGGGAAATATTATCACACGCAGATTAACACAATCATAAAACGCGCCATAGGCAATATATGATAAAATACTATCGGGCGCAAAACCAACCTTCCACAATGAAGTACAACCATAAAAAGCGTCTTCTTGTATTCGTTGCACTTGCCGAGGAAATGATAAAACCTGCAAGGACTCACACAAGGCAAATCCTCTTGCCATAATCCGCATAGGCTGCTCGCCACTCTCAAAGCTGATACTTTCAAGACCTATACAAGCCTCAAATGCACGAAATGATATCTCATTCACAGTTGCAGGAATTGCAATATTTGTTAATTCCTCACAACCGTAAAAAGCATAGGCCCCGATCCTTATTACACTTCCATTGCTTGGAATAATGCTGTTTTCACAACCAAGCAGCAAGGTTTTTTCCGCGATATCCACAAGACAATTCGCATCACCTTGATACACCGTATTGCCCGCACTAACGTTTATCTGCTCAACGCGGCTGCAGCCACGAAAAGCAGTAGGATGAATCTCGACCACGGAAGCAGGTATACTCACCTGTAAAAGCCCTGCACAATTATAAAAAGCATATTCTCCTATTGCCGTTACACCTGCGGGGATAATACTGTTTTGGCACCCGAGCAGCAATGTTCCACTATTGGTTATCAAGCAGTTATCAATAGACCGATAAACGGGGTTGTGCGCATTGACGGTTATGCTCGACAAGGATCGGCACCCCCACCAAGCAGAAGCATCAATTTGCACCGCATTCAAGGAAAGTGCAATTTCTTGTAAAGCAACGCAACCGTGAAAGGCGTAGCCCTCCAAGCATACCAAGCCATACGGCACAGCAAAATCAGAAAGCGCGACGCATCCCCAAAAGGCAGCATACCCAATAAAATCAACGCCACTCGGCAAAACAATATCCGACAACATTACGCAATCGGAAAAGGCATATGCTTCAATGGTACGCAATGCACTTTGTGACTCGAAAACGACCCGCACAAGCTGCGCACATTCAGAAAAAGCATACGTGTCAATCCGTTGCACACTTGCAGGAATAATGATCTCCGTCAACTCAGAACAACCATAAAAGGCTTTAGCGCCAATTGACTTTACGCTACCGTTTGTTGGAATAATTGCATTTTTACTTCCCCAAACAAGCGTACCGCTTTCCTTTTCGATCAAGCACGTGCCGTTTCCGCCATACAGCGCCTCGTCCAATTCCCAATAATAGCCTCGCACCGATACGCTGATCAAATTGCTGCAATTAAAAAAAGAAGACACGTTAATATGGCGAATAGTAAGAGGCAAGGATATGGAAATAAGCGCTTCACAATCAGCAAAAGCATAATTCGCTATGCCAACCGTATTCTCTGACAGTACAATACTTTGTACGTCTTTACTGCAACCAATTGCCCAGCCATTTACATAATCAACATCGCTAGAAGTCCATATCAAGCCATCACAGCCCAAAAATGCATCTCTGCCGATGTAAGTAACCGTTTCGGGAATTTCAATGGCGGTCAAATTTTTAAAGCCTTGAAAGGCACCGTCGGCAATAAAGGTAACGCCACTTTGAAGAACGACCGTTTTTACACAAAATTTGTCTACTGAGTTTCTCCACGATTTATATGAAATAGCACGCATACCACAATCATTGAAAATCACCAGCTCACCATCGTCACTCAGAGACCAATGCATCAATTTCTGGGGAACTGCGGGCCGCTCCTCCCCTTCCTCTTCTTCAACGCTTTCATCAGGCGGCATAGGCGGCTCATCTGCCACATCAGACTCAAGTGCCATCACGGGAATACTTAAAATCACACACATTGCTGCGACTAATGCAATCAATAATAAAACCCGTTTCATATATTTCACCTCCGCAAACCGAAATAACGCTTTCACTATGTTATTTGATGCAATTATATCGTATTATATACGGTATGTCAAGCGTTTTTAAGTATTTAATGTTGTAATAAGAGGTGATGTATAATATACAATATTGTATATACCCCCTTTTTGAAAGGAGTGAACGTAATACTTGCGCGCAGAAAACTTTGCCCTTCGTTTAGCACGATTGCGCACGCAAAAAGGCGTATCCGCACGTGATATGAGCCTGTCTATCGGTCAAAATGCCAGTTATATCAACACCATTGAAAGCGGCAAGGCTCTCCCCTCTCTGACCGTATTTTTTTACATCTGCGAATATCTCGGCGTCACCCCCCGCGATTTTTTTGACGAAGACATCAAAAACCCGGAGGGCTTGAACAGCCTCATACAAGATTTGTCGCAGCTGGATGATAGCCAACTTCAAAGCCTTTCGGTTATAGTAAAAGGACTTATAAAAAAGTAATAACAAAAAGGCCGAGGTCTGTGACCTCGGCCTTTTTGTATTTATAGCGATCAATTAAAAATTCTTCAGCTCATCCTTTAAGATCTCGCGCCAGAAATCGGCGTAAATATCGTAGCCCTGCTGGTTATAGTGCACGCCGTCCTCCACGAAAATATCCGTGCGGCGCAAGGGCTTGTAATTAAACCTATCCACGTAAACGCAGCGCGGCGTGCTCGCAGCGAACTCCTGCAGCCAGCCGTTATACTCCTCAACAGAGGGGATGCCGCCTGTCTCGATCGTTTTCGGGCCTACACCGGAGCCCTCCAAATAAATGCGCAGATCGGGGAAATCGGTCAAAGCATACGCCAGCACGCGCTGTGCGAGCTCCCAGTTTTCCTCCTTCGTGTAGCCCATAGCCTTACCGTTGCCGAACGACGGGCTGTAAACCAGCACGGCGGGCTTCAAGGGGCGCACCATACGGTCGTAATAATACAGCTGATGCTCCGCGCAGCTTGAGCCAAAGCCGCGATTGATGCAGCAGGGCTTGCCGCTGGCACCCACGATCACCTCGTGCAGAGGGGTATGATCCCAGCGCGCGCTCCAGCGCGTGAAATTCGAGGGGCCGTAAAAGACGATCTGACCGGTTTTTGCCTCCTCAGCCTCACACCGACGCACGGCCTCCTCCATTGAACTCTTCCAGATATCAATGTACTGTAATCCAACACGAACGGGCATAGCATTTTCTCCTTTGACCCATATACGGTATTAAAATTTCATGCTTACTTACTGCTTTTGCGCCGCAAAATACGTGCCGATCTCCTTGCCGTCAAAGAGGTCGTAAAGCACGTGCGGATCCTCACCGTTTAGAATAAACATCGGGATCCCCGCTTCCGTCACAGTCCTTGCCGCCTCCAGCTTGGTGGCCATGCCGCCAGTGCCGCGCGCGGTGCCCGCGCCCCCTGCCATTGCCAGCACGTCCTCGTCGATCTTTTCAACACGGGCAATGCGCCTTGCCGCAGGATTTTTGCGCGGATCGCTGTCGTAAAGTCCTCCTACGTCAGAAAGATTGATCAGGAGATCGGCGTGACAGACCAACGCAACGTAAGCCGAAAGCGTATCATTACCGCCGAAATTCAGCTCGGTCGTGGAGATACAGTCATTCTCGTTCACGATCGGCACACAGCCCATTTCAAGCAGCGTTTCAAAGGTATCCTCTGCCGCCGCACGGCGCACGGGGTTATCGATCACATCCTTGGTCAGCAGCATTTGCGCCACGGTGTGCCCGTAATCCGAGAAAAAGCGCGAATAGATCTTCATCAGCTCGCTTTGCCCGACTGCGGCCATTGCCTGCTTTTCCTTGGTGCAAGTAGGACGGTGCGTGCCAAGGCGCGCCACACCCGCGCTGACCGCACCCGAGGAGACCAGCACGATCTCCTTGCCGGCATTTTTGAAATCAGAGAGTATTTTTACCAGTGCTTCAATGCGGCGCAGATTGAGATGCCCCTCCTCGTGCGTCAAGGTGGAGGTGCCGATCTTTACAACGAAGCGTCGCACGTTTTGTAACGTTGACATATTTTTGAAATTCCTTTAAAAAGTATTTGAAAAATTACAAGATTTGTATTATAATAGAATTATACTCTAAAAATTCCCTTTTCGCAAGGGCATTTTGAAAAAAGGAGGCTCTTATGCGACAAAAATTTTCCATCACCGTAGCCGACGTAACCATGAACATTATCTGCGACGAAACGGGCGAGACCGTTGACGCCGCCGTATCCGAGCTTGACACACAAATCAAAACCCTGACCTCTACGGCAGGTCACGCCTGCACAAAGACCGAAGCGGCGTTGCTTTGTGCCCTTGATTACAGCACGCGCTGCATGCATTTAAAGGAGCGTGTGCAGGAGCTGGAGAACTACGTAAGCGAGGCCGATCCCACGGGTGACACGTACGAGGCAAGTCTGCTGCGTGGCGAAAACGAAAATCTGCGCGCACAGCTGGCTGTCAGCCGCGGCGAATACGATGCGCTCCTGCAGGATAATGCCACGCTGTTCCAGTTAAACGCCAAGCTGGTGCGCCAGAACGGTGAGGCCAATGCCCGTGCCGACCGCATGCACGACCAGGTGCTTTCCATTCTCACCGAGGTGCGCGAGCTGCGCGAAAAGCTGACCGCTATGTGTGTGGAGACCCGTGCCCCCTCGGCATCTTACTCCGCGTATGAGGAGGAGCCCGCCATTGAAGTGACCCCTGCCGAGCAGCAGGTCACGCGCAAATACGAGCAAATGGATCTTGACGAGATCCTGAATACCGCCCCCAAGGGTGGCCGCCCCACGCCCCCTACCGCCCCGCTGCTGGATGCCACGGGTGATGAGGATACGCCGCCAAGCATCTCCGACGTGCTTGATTTTAATACGGGCGCACAATGATGAAAAAGCCCTTGCCCGAGCTACTGGCTCCCGCAGGTACCCCCAAGGCGCTGGCTGCCGCGATCGAAGGGGGGGCCGATGCGGTTTATTTCGGCGGTCCTGCCTTCAATGCGCGTATGCGCGCGCAAAACTTTACAGGTGATACGATGCGCGAAAGCATCGCGCTTTGCCACGCCTTCGGCGTGCGCGCCTACGTCACCCTGAACACCCTTGTCACCGACCGCGAGCTCCCTGCCTTCGTGGCCGCGGCACGCGAAGCAGTTGAGGCCGGGGCAGACGCGCTGATCGTTGCCGATCTTGGCGGCGCCGCCGCCATACACCGCGCAATGCCAAGCGTAGAATTGCACGCCTCCACGCAAGCCTCGGGACACGCAAGCGCGGCCGCACACGAATTAAAGGCGCTCGGCTTTTCCCGCATGGTGCTGGCACGCGAGGCGAGCGCCGACAACGTGCGTGAATTTGTAAAGAATTGCGGCATGGAGACCGAGGTGTTTGTGCACGGTGCGCTTTGCGTATCGCACTCGGGGCAATGTCTGTTTTCCTCGCTGGTCGGCGGACGCAGCGGCAACCGCGGCGAGTGCGCACAGCCCTGCCGCCTGCCCGACAGGAGCGGTGGCTATCCGCTTTCCTTGAAGGATCTGTCGCTGGCGCGTCACGTACCCCAACTTATTGATATGGGCGTCCATTCCCTGAAGATCGAGGGGCGCCTGAAATCCCCCGAATACGTGCGCGACGTCGTGCGCATCTGGCGGCGCCTATTAGATGAGCGCCGTGCCGCCACCGATGCTGAAATGAAGGAGCTTGCCGCCATCTTCTCGCGCGACGGCTTCACCGACGGTTATTTTACCGAAAGGATCGGCAAAAATATGCTGGGCGTGCGGCGCGAATCCGATAAAGAGGAGAGCCGCGCAGCCACCCCCTTCACGGCACTCACACGCCGCGTGCCGCTTCGTATGCACTTTATCATGCACGAGGGCACCCCCGCGGTACTGACGGTAACAGCAAACGGACAAAGCGTTACCGTTACGGGTGAGGTGCCCGTCGCCGCACACACCGCCCCGATGGGGGAATCTGACGTCAAAGAAAAGCTGGGACGCCTTGGCGGCACCCCTTATGAGCTGACCGCCTTTACCGCCGATATCGGGGAGGGGGTGCTTCTGCCCGTATCACGGCTGAACGCCCTGCGCCGCGCGGCCTTGGCGGCGCTTTCAGAAGCAAAAAGCCCACACACGTATGAAAATATCAGCTATACGCTCCCAAAACTAAGAGGGACGCGCATCAAGCGCCCCACGGCAAGATTTCAGCATGCAGCGCAGATCCCCGACGAGGCGCGCGCGTGGTTTGAGCATATCTATTTGCCGCTCGCGGACTATGAGCCTATCGCCGACGGGGTCATATTGCCTGCCGTTATTTTTGACAGTGAGCGCGACGGCATACGCAAAGCACTGACCGAGGCCGCCAAAAGGGGCGCAAAGCACGCGCTGGTCGGCAATATCGGCCATCTTTCCCTTGCGTCGGAGGCGGGGCTGATACCGCACGGCGATTTCCGCCTCAACGTCACCAACAGCGAGACTCTGGCCTTCTTGCTTGAAAAGGGCCTTACGGACGTACTGCTTTCCCCCGAGCTGACGCTGCCCCAGCTGCGCGATATCGGTGGCCCCACCGATGCCATTATCTATGGCCGCATTCCGCTGATGACGCTTGAAAAGTGCGTGGGACGCGAGCTCGGCGGCTGTGACGCCTGCCACGCAGGCACGCTCACACTCACCGACAGACGCGGCGAGAAATTTCCCGTTTTGCGCGAAGCACCGCACCGCAGCATCATTGTCAACAGCCGCCCGACGGGTATGAGCGACAAGCACCGGGAGCTGCTGGGCGCAGGGCTTGTCGGCGGACACTTCATTTTTACCACAGAAACAAAAAAAGCGGTCCTTGATGTCATGACCGCCTACCGTGAGGGGCGGCCCCTCAGCGGCCCCGTCAGAAGAATTTAGCAAGCAAGGAGGATCATCATGCAGGATATCTTACAGGGCAAGACCCTTGTCGCTATGGGTGACTCATTAATTTACGGCAACAAGCTCGGCAACGAAGCCACCTGGCCCAATCTGCTCGGCAAAAAATGTGGCATGACGGTATACAATTTCGGCAAAAACGGCAACCCCATTGCCAAGCAGGAGCGCGAGCCGCAGCAGATCCCGATGTGCGTGCGCTATGTCGATCTGCCCGATCACGCCGACTACGTCGTGGTGCTGGGCGGTGCAAACGACCGCCGTCTGCGCGTGCCGATCGGCGCCAACGACAGCGACGATCTCTACACCTTCAAGGGTGCACTCAACGCCCTGATCGCGGGCTTGACAAAAAAATACCCCAAGGCGAAGCTCCTGTTTATGACCAACTATAACCGCTACCCCGAGATCAATGAGCTGGGGCTTTCGGATATCGATTACGTCGTTGCCATGCAGGAGATCTGCCGCAAATGGGCCATTCCCTGCTTTGATAACTACCACGAAAGCGGCATTTCGTTCCAAAACCCCTCTCAGCTTGCCTGGATGGACGAGGCGCTTACCCTGGGGCTCGACGGCCCGAACCGTCATTTCTCCAAGGAGGCCTACGAATGGCTGCTCCCCAAATACGAGGCGCTGCTGCGCGGACTTTGATAAAAAAACGCCCCTCCGTGGAGGGGCGTTTTTTTATACCGTTTTAGTATTTTTTCAATTCTTCCTCAAGCAAACGATTGATGATCACGGGATTGCCCTTGCCCTGCGTCTTGCCCATCACCACGCCGACGATCGACTTGGCAGCAGCAGGCTTACCGCGCTTCACGTCAGCCACGGCCTTGGGGTTGGCAGCCACGGCTTCAGCCACCAGCTTGCCAAGCAGCGCCTCGTCATTGATCTGTGCAAGGCCCCTTTCCTCTACCAATGCCTTCGGGGAGGCGTCGGTCTCAAAAAGCTCCTTGATCAGCTTTTTCGCCGTGGAGCTGTTGATCACGTCATCACCCACCAGCGTTGCCAGCTCGCCGAGATGCACGGCCGATACGGGACAGGTAAAGCTTTCGCTCTCAATCAGGCGCATAAACTCCGAGATCAGCAGGTTGGCCGCAAGCTTGGGGTGCTTGGTGGTGGCGGCAGCAGCCTCAAAATAGTCGGCCATTGCCTTATCCGAGGTCAGCACCTCACCGTCATAAGCGGTAAGACCGTACTTCTCCATATACGCCTTTTTACGTGCGTCGGGCAGCTCGGGAATTTCAGCACCAAGCGCCTTGATCGCCGCATCGCTGAGCTCAATGGGCGGCAGATCGGGATCGGGGAAATAACGGTAATCGTTGGCATTTTCCTTTGAGCGCATCGTGTAGGTCTTACCCGTGGCAGGATCAAAGCGGCGCGTTTCCTGCACGATCTCCTCGCCCGCCTCAATGGCATCTACCTGACGCTTATACTCGTATTCGATGGCCTTTACGATAAACTGGAAGGAGTTGAGGTTCTTCATCTCGGTACGCGTACCGAACTTCGTCTGGCCTACCTTACGCACCGACAGGTTCACGTCGCAGCGAAGCGACCCCTCCTGCATCTTACAGTCGGAAACGCCCGTATAAAGGATAATGGCGCGCAGCTTCTGAAGATAAGCCTTAGCCTCCTCAGCAGAGCGGATATCGGGCTCGGACACGATCTCAATGAGTGGCACACCGCAACGGTTACAGTCGATCATCGTGCCGTGCTTATCGTCATGCACCAGCTTGCCTGCGTCCTCTTCAATGTGGATACGGGTAATGCCGATGCGCTTCGCACCCTCCTCGGTCTCTACGTCAAGCCAGCCGTGCTCGCAAAGCGGCAGATCGTACTGCGAGATCTGGTAAGCCTTAGGCAGGTCGGGATAGAAATAATTTTTTCTATCCTCCTTAGAATAATTGGCAATTTTACAGTTGGTGGCAAGGCCTGCCTTCACGGCGTATTCTACCACCTTTTTGTTAAGGACGGGCAACGTGCCAGGATAACCCATGCAAACGGGGCAGCACTGCGTATTGGGCTCAGCACCAAAGGTCGTGGGGCAGGAGCAAAAGATCTTGGTCTTGGTCTTCAGCTCAACGTGGACCTCAAGACCGATCACCATTTCATAACCCTTATAAAGCGCCATTATCTTGCACCTCCCATATCGTCCTCAAGCGCTGCACCCACACGGTACAGCAGCGCCTCGCTGAAGGGCTTGCCCATCAGCTGCAGTCCTACGGGCATACCGCCCTCACCCACACCGCAGGGCAGCGCGAGTGCGGGGATCCCCGCTACGTTCACGGGCACGCTGTATGCGTCACCCATATACATTTCAAGCGGATTTTGGCTCTTTTCGCCAAGCTTGTAAGCAACCGTCGGTGCCACGGGCGACAAAATAACGTCACACTTTTCAAGCACGCGGTCATAATCGGCACGCACCAGTGCACGCACCTGCAGCGCCTTTTTGTAATAAGCATCGTAATAGCCCGAGGAAAGTGCGAAGGTGCCCAGCATAATGCGGCGCTTGACCTCAGCGCCAAATCCTTCGGAGCGGCTCTTCTTATAAAGCTCACCGATATCCTCAAACTCGGCGGTGCGGTAACCGTAGCGTACGCCGTCAAAGCGCGCGAGATTGGAGGAGGTCTCGGCACTCGAGATCACGTAATAAGCGGCAAGCGCGTGGTCGATCGCGGGCATGGAGACCTCAACGATCTTCGCACCCAGTTTCTCATAGCGCGCAGCAGCGGCAAGCACGGCTTCCCTCACGTCGGGGGAAATACCCTCCCCAAAAAACTCCTTCGGCACACCGATCACAAGACCCTTGACGCCCTTGCCTATCTCGGCACCGAAATCGCCGTAAACGCGCTCGACTGAGGTCGCATCGCGCTTGTCGTGCCCTGCGATGACATTCAGCACCAAAGCATTATCGCGCACGGTGTGCGTCAAGGGGCCGATCTGATCAAGCGAGGAGGCAAACGCCACAAGACCGTAGCGCGACACCGTGCCGTAGGTCGGCTTCATACCGACCACGCCGCAAAATGCCGCAGGCTGACGGATCGATCCGCCCGTATCGGAGCCAAGCGTATACGCCGCCTCAAAGGCAGCCACAGCCGCAGCCGAGCCACCCGAGCTGCCACCCGGCACACGCGTGAGATCAAGGGGGTTGTGCGTGACCTTAACGGCCGAGTTCTCGGTGGTGGAGCCCATTGCAAACTCGTCCATATTCAGCTTGCCGAGCATGACAAACCCGGCCTTCTTCAAGCGCTCTACCACGTGCGCGTCATAGGGCGGCACGTAGTCGGCCAGCATACGCGAGGCACAGGTGGTGGCCACGCCCTTGGTGCAGATATTGTCCTTGACACCCATAGGGATACCCGCCAAGGGTGAAAGCGTTTCGCCTGCCGCGCGCTGCTTATCGACGGCGATCGCCATATCCAGCGCAAGACGTGCATCGGTCGACACGTAAGCACCCACACGGGGCTCGTTTTTCTCAATAGAGGCAACGTATGCCTTGGTAAGCTCGGCGGCACTGACCTTTCTCGCGGCAAGCGCAGCACCAAGCTCGGATAAATTCATTTTCAACAAATCACTCATAGCTTAACCCTCCACAACACGGGGCACGGTCACGTAGCCCTCTGCTTTGGTTTTGGCATTGGCAAGCAGCTCGTCACGCGTGCAGGTACACACGGGCTCGTCCTCGCGCAATACGTTTTTGAGCGGCACCACGTAGGTGGCCTCACCCACACCCTCGGTATCAACGGCCGAGAGCTGATCGGCAAAGCCGATGATGGCAGCCATATCTGCTGCAACGCGTGCCTTTTCCTCACCCGACAGCGACAAGCGTGCAAGATCTGCAATGCGCTCAACGTCCACGGTAGGAGCAGCCTTTTTACCGGCCGACTTACCGCCCTCGCTGCCGCCCTCCAACGCCTTGCCAAGACCCAGGATCTCAAGCTGCGCGGGATCGACGTGCGTAGGTGCATCGGTCATAGGGCAGGAGGCATCCTTGATCTTGGGAAACGCGATGACCTCGCGCAGGCTGTCAGCCCCGACCATAAGCATAACGAAGCGATCAAGACCGAAGGCAAAGCCCGCGTGGGGGGGCGTACCGTAACGGAAGGCACCGACCATAAAGCCAAAGCGATCCTCGATCTCCTCCTTTGAGAAGCCAAGCGCCTCAAACATGACGTTTTGCACGTCACGGTTGTGAATACGAACAGAGCCCGAGCCCAGCTCCACACCGTTGAGGACCACGTCGTAGGCCTGTGCGCGCACGCGTGCCTTGTCGGTCAGCAGATACTGCACGTCCTCGGGATAAGGCATGGTGAAGGGGTGGTGCGTGGCGACAAAGCGCTCCTCCTCCTCGGAGTATTCAAACTGCGGGAAGTCGGTCACGAACAGGAACTTATACTCGTCCTTGTGGCGCAGCCCCAGCATATCCGCCACGGTAAGACGCAGGGCACCCAGCACCTTGCGCACCGTATTCAGCTTATCTGCCGAGAACAGGATAAAATCACCGGGCTTGGCGCCAAGACGGTCAAGCAAAGCCTGAAAGCCCTCGTCGCTGAAGTATTTCGGGAGAATGGAATTGACCGTGCCGTCGGCACGAAGCAGGATCCACGCCATACCCTTCGCACCAAAGGTGATGGCGGTTTCGGTCAGATTTTCAATATCGGTACGGGCAAATTTTTCACCGGCGCCCGGCACGCAGATCGCGCGCACCACGCCGCCCTGCTTTGTCACCGAATTGAATACCGAAAACGTTGAAGCGGCGGCAAGGTCGGTCACGTCAACGATCGGCAATTCGAAGCGCAGGTCAGGCTTGTCGGAGCCGTATTTATCCATAGCCTCGTGCCAGGTGATGCGCTGAAAGGGCTCCTTGATATCAACGCCCTTCACGTGCAGGAACAGGTCCTTGAACATGCCCTCCAGATGCTGCAAAACGTCCTCCTGCTCCACAAAGGACATTTCCATATCCACCTGTGTAAATTCGGGCTGACGGTCGGCACGCAGATCCTCGTCACGGAAGCATCGCGCCACCTGATAATAACGGTCAATACCGCCCACCATCAGGAGCTGCTTATAGATCTGCGGAGACTGCGGCAACGCATAAAAGCTGCCGGGATGCACACGAGAGGGCACAAGATAGTCACGGGCACCCTCGGGTGTTGATTTGCAGAGCATGGGAGTCTCCACACACAAAAAGCCCTGTTTGGTGAGATACTCCTCAACCGTGCGCTGGATAAAGGCACGGGTCTTTAAGTTATGGTACATGGAGGGACGGCGCAGATCGATATAGCGGTATTTCAGGCGCAGATCCTCACGCGTATTCTGATTATCCTCGGGCGAGAAGGGCAGCTGATCACACTGCGAAAGCAGCTCAACCTCGTCAGCCATCAGCTCAACGGTACCCGTGGCGATACGGGGATTGACCGTCTCGGCCGCACGCAGACGGATATTGCCCCACACCGAGATCACCGACTGATTTTTTAAGCTCTCGGCCACGGCAAAGCCATCAGCCGACAGGTTTGCGGCATCAAACACCACCTGCACCACGCCCTCGCGGTCGCGCAGGTCGATGAAGATAACACCACCCATATCACGCTTGTTAAGAACCCAGCCCGCCACCTGCTGTCTGGTGCCGATATGTGCCTCACGCACAAGGCCGCAATAGATCGTTCTTTTCATATCCTTACTCCTTTTCGGGAAAATTTACTAAAAAAATAACGCCCCTGAAAGTGTCAAAAACACCTTCGGGACGAAAGACAAGCTTCCGCGGTACCACCCGCATTCGAGAAAACTCCTCACGGACACTTTTGAAAATGTCCATCGGCTGTAACGTGCCGCCACGCCCAAGTCTACTGCCGCGGCCGTGCCGCAGGTTCGGTCAGGTGCTCCGAAATGTTCTTTCATCGCGCACCCATACCGTTTCTCAGCACCAACGGCTCTCTGTGATAGCTCTCGCGACTACTTTTTTCCATCATAGCATTTATATTATGTACGGATATTTTAGCACTATTCCCCTTTCCTGTCAAGTATTCTGCCGATATTTTTTATAAAGAATATTATTTTCCGCGTCACCACCCTTGCCAAAAGCACGCTGCGATGCTATAATATAATATGCGAAAATATCCAAAGGGGGAGGTTGTGGCATGTCAAAGCGTCTGTTATTCGTCACCACACGTCTGCCCTGGCCCACGAACAGCGGCCGTCGCACGTCGCTGTATCACTATTGCCGCGGCCTTCACGAGCAATACGGCTACGAGGTGTCGCTCTTTGCCTTCCCCGAATGGGATCAGGAACGAAGCGACAGGGACAAGCCCCCGTTTGTGGCACGCGTGCACCTCGCCGCCCCGATCGGACGCTTGACCAAGCTTTGGGGACTTTTGCGTGCATGGTTCTCCGGCAAGCCGTATCAGACGGCGCTTTATGAAAGCCGCAAAAATCACCGTTTACTGCAACGGGTCATTGCCGCAGAAAAGCCCGACGTTGTGCTTTTCGATATGCTCCGCCTTGCCCCCTACATGAAAGTGGCAAAAGGACACGCGAGATGCGTGCTTGATCTTGACGACCTGTTATCGGTGCGTTACAAACGCCAGCTGCGCACCCCCAATACAAGCACAGGGATCGCCGGGCATTACGCAGGTGAAATGTCCCCCCTTGCCGAGCGGCTTTTGTGCCACGGCAGGATTGGAAAAATGATCTTAAAAAGCGAGCAAAAGCGCGTGGCACGTGCCGAGCTGCGCTTTGCACGGGAGGCCGAAGGCGTGGTGCTTGTATCCGCCGCTGAGGCCGCGCACCTGAACCGCGCCCTTGGCAGACCTGTGGCCGTTACCGTACCGACGGGTGTGGATACTACGGCCTTTACTCCCGACAACGGGGCAAAAAAGCAGAACACGTTCGGCTTTGTCGGCAACCTCTATGCCGCCGCCAACGCGGCCTCGCTCACCTATATCGCGAACGAGATCTTACCCCTGCTTTCGGTGCCCTTTACCTTTGAGGTGGCAGGCCCCTGCCCCGACGAGGTGCGCACTCGCCTTGAAGGAACACAAGGACTGCGCTTTCTGGGCGAGGTCAAGGACCTCGCCATCGTCACGGCCGCATGGCAATTTACGCTGTGCCCCATCGCCTTCGGTACGGGTCTGAAGACCAAGGTGCTGGAGGCCATGGCCGCAGGTCTGCCCGTACTGACAAATGCCGTAGGAGCCGAAGGGATCGGTGCCAACAACGGCAGCGAAATTTTTGTGCTTGAGGGTGCCGATGATCTGGCCGCTGCCGCCGAAATGCTGCTGAACAGCCCTGCACTCTGTCGGGAGGTCGGTACAGCCGCCCGTCATTTCGTTTGTACTCACTATGATTGGAGCGTCGTGTTCAAAGCCTTCGGGCAACTCGACTTATAAGGATTTTTATGAAGATTTTACTGGATGACGGCTTGCAATTATCGGTCGGCACAGGCATTGGCGGCTATGCGAAGGCACTGGGCGAAGCGCTGGCAGCACAGCCTGACGTCACGCTCAAGCGTGAGGATTTTGCCCCCGTGGGCAAGCGCCTACGCACACGCCTTACGTATCTCAAATATCTCAACAGTGATGCCTACCGTCGGGCCCTTCGCGACCTTGACGTGGTGCATTATGCCAACTACGCCATGCCGAAAAGCCTGCCGCCGCACGTGGTAAGTGCCGTAACGGTGCACGATCTTGCAGCCTTTTCACACAAAAAGACACTACCCCTCCTTTACGGCATCTACAACCGCTTTATGATAAAGCGTGCCGTGGGGCGCGCCGATATCATTTTCACCGTATCCGAGAGCGCCAGGCAAGAAATCGCGGCACGCTTCCCTCGGGCCGCGGCGCGCACCGTGGCCGTCTATCCAGGTCACCACACGGGAGCCGTGTGCGCCACCCCCCACACCGACTACGAGAACACCGCCCTGACGGGGCTTGAAAAGCGCAAATTTTTCCTGTTTCTCGGGACCCTTGAAAAGCGCAAAAACCTCACCGACCTGATCAGCGCTTATTTTGATCTGATCAGAACCGACCCTGAAGCTGACGGCTTTTCGCTGGTCTTGGCCGGCAAGCAGGGCTTTGGATATAAACAAATCAAAAAAGCGCTGCGCGCCGCCCCCAAGGGGGCCGACGTCCGTATGCCCGGTTACGTCAGCGCCGCTGACCGCCAAAAGCTTTACGCCGAGGCCGCCGCTTTTGTATTTCCCTCCCTGCTGGAGGGCTTTGGCTCTCCCCAGACCGAGGCAATGGCAGCAGGACTCCCCTTGATCGTATCGGATATTCCCACCAACCGTGAAATATCGGATACGTACGGCCATTTTTATTCCCTTGGCGACGTATCGGCGCTCACCGCCCTGCTCTCTCGCGCCGCGCGCGGCAAGCTCTTGGCCGACAGGAGCGTGGCTGCGCAAAAGCTGGCGCACCTGACGTGGGAGCAGGCTGCAAAAAAGGTGCTGGCCGCCTATCAAAGTGCCAAAAAGCAAAAAAATTAACGCGAAAGAGAGGTGTGCACCGTGACGGCACAGCAACCCATCCACCCTGTAAAAACGGCTCCGCTATGGCTTTCTGCCCTGCGCCGTTTCTGGCTATCGCCCCTGTTTTCCTCTATTCTTTTACTGCTTTGCACCGCAACCACGGCCCTGTCGCAATGGCTTGACTTTTTATCCTCGCCCGAAACCCCCGCAAAGGAGGGCATGGCAGGAACCGTGGTGCTCATCGGCGCGCTTGTCATGCTGGCGATGCTCATTACCATTCTCGTCACCTCCGACGACACGCTGGCTACCACAACGCCTTTTTTACTGCTGACGGTGCTGGTCTCCTCCTGCTATGACGGCTATGCACTCTTTGCGCCTCTTGCGCCCCTTGCCCTGCCCGCTGCCGCCGCACTGATCTTTCATTTTGTCTACTACCGCGTCACGTGGCGCATCGGCGCCTCGTTTGCGCCGCTGGTCGCCGTTTCGGTGGCGGTCACGCTTGGCGGTGTCGGATGCCTGAGTGCCGCGGAATATTTTTCGCCCGCCGCCCTTTATTACGTCGCGGGCCTTGGCTTCGGCATGGTGCTTGTTTACCTTTTGTTAAAATCAGCCCTCGCACGCAAACGCGATTACGATGTTACCGCCTTCTTACTGCGTGCGCTTTACCTTGTCGGCCTGTATGCGGCGCTCTTCACGCTGATCTTTTACGCCGTGCGCGCCTCGTGGCTCGTGCACGACCTAAGGACCCTCGGGCACCCACTCCTGTTCAGCATCGATAATCGCAACGTCTATGCGACCTTCCTGCTGCTCGGTCTGCCTGCCCCCTTTTATTACGCCGCCGGGGGAAAGGGGCTGCATCTGGCGCCCGCACTGCTTTTTTACGTGGCACTCCTCCTGACGGGCTCGCGCGGCGGCATGCTGGCAGGCACCGCGCTGTTGGTGCTCTGCTTTATCTATCTTTTGCGCCGTGACAAGCAGCACCGCCGTCGCCATCTGATCCTGCTGGCCGTTGTGGTGCTTTCTGCCCTCGCTGCAGGCGGCGTTTTACTGAAATTCTACGCCGAGCGCTTTGCCGACGGCTTTATCGTCGGGGACGAGCCGCGCGTGCTTTTATTAAAGCGCGCCGTTCGTGACTTCCTCTACCACCCGATCTTCGGTGTGGGGCTTGGCTATACGGGCAATGCCGATATTTACACTCCCAAGACCTTTGCGATGAACTGGTACCACATGATGATACCGCAGATCGTGTCGGGTCTTGGCATCGTGGGTGTGTCGGCATACACCTTTTTGTTCTGGCGCCGTGTGCGCCTGATCAAGGAAAACGGCACTGCGCCCCTGCGCGCGCTGGCCCTTTCCTATATCGGGCTTTTTCTGATGACGCAGGTAAATCCCGGGGAGTTCTGCCCCATTCCCTTTACCCTCATTGCCGTGCTGATCTTCACGGTGCTTGAAAACAGCACCGAGGCGCGCCAAGAGGAAGCTGCGCGAAGGGGCGAGCGCGCCTTTACCGCTCTGCTGGCAAACGCGCTTTTTAAAAAACCGCTGCCCCCTCTCGCGCAAAGCGACCTTGACACCGCACTCACCTTAGCCGACGATCACACCGTATTCGGCGTTGTCAGCGAGGGACTTGGGTCCCTGCCCGAGGGTGCGCTCACCAAGGAGCAGACCCTTGACCTACAGGACAAGACCGTCACGCTCCTGCGCCATAACGAAGCACTTAGCACCGCACGTGCCTCACTTTGTGCCCTGATACAGCAAAAAGGCATCGCCGCCGTTATTTTAAAGGGTGACAGCGTCGCGCGGCTGTACCCCACCCCCGATCTGCGCGTGTCGGGCGATATTGATTGCCTGCTTGACGAGGAACACGTGGAAAGCATCGCGTGGGCCCTGGAAGAAAAAGGGTATTGCCGCACAGCCGCCGCAGATAAGCATCACGTGACTCTGATCCGCGGCAGCATCAAAATCGAGCTGCACCGCCGTGTATCGGGGTTGCCTGACGGCCCTGTCGGTGATACACTGCACACCCTGCTGGCCGATACGCTGCAAACCGCTACGGTGGCCGAAATAAACGGCATTTCCTTTCCCGTAGCCGATGATTTTCATCAAGCCATTATCCTGCTTTTGCATATGCAGCAGCATATGCGCGAGGGCGGACTCGGCTTACGCCAGGTCTCGGACTGGGCACTGTTTATGGCAAACGGGCTGAGCGAGCCAACAGCGCCGCGCCTGCTTGGGGCCCTGCGCACAGTCGGGCTTTACCGCTTTGCCGCAGCCGTGACGCTCGCCTGCTGCCGCCACCTGGGTCTGCCCGATGAGAAAAATCCCTTTACCGAAAAGGACGAAGCGCTGGCCGATTCCCTTTTTGCCGACTTTATGGCAAGCGGAAACTTCGGTCGCGCCAATGCGGATTTTGCAGGCAGCGGTATCGTGACGCTTCATCGCACAAGCGGCAAAAGCGCGCTCTCCACTGCCCTTGGAAACATCTGCGAAAAATGCAAGGTCGCCTGGCCGTGCTGCGCGCGCCACCCCGTTTTACTCAGTATATTTGTACCGTTTTGGACTGTCAGACGCCTTCTGAAAGCACCCGTACGCCCACTTTCCATGCTGCAATCAGCCGCGGCACGCGGCAGGCTTTACGACGAGCTGCAGCTGTTTGAAAAGGATAAAACGTGATATGAAGCTAAAAATCGGCACCTACAATATACAGCACGGCGTACTGCACCAAAAGCGTCTGGATACGGGTGAGGTGGCAGTTGATCTTGCCGCTGTGGCGGCAGTGATCGGCACGCACGCCCCCGACGTTTGTGCGCTGAACGAAATTTACGGCAATGAAGAAAGTCGCTTCGGCAACCAGCCGCGCCTGCTCGCCGACATGCTGGGCTATCCCCACCGTGCCTTTGCACGCGGCATCTACCACACCCTTGGCGAATACGGTAACGGACTGCTTTCCAAATACCCCATCACCGCGCAACGCGTGGTACACCTCTGCATTCCCCCGGAAAAGCGAGCGGCCGGCGCCCGTCATTACGAGGACCGCGCCCTCCTGGTAGCAACGCTTGACGTAAAGGGCACGCCCTTGTCGGTGCTTGCCTGCCATTTTGGCCTGAACGAGGATGAGATGACGCTGGCAGTCGATACGGTTTTAAAAGAAGCCGACGCCATCAGCACGCCGCTTGTCCTGCTGGGAGATTTTAATTTTACCCCCGAAACGGTACATTATCAGCGCCTGGCAGCTGCTCTTTTTGACACCGCAAGCCTCGTCAAGAGCGCCACACCGACCTTCCCCTCCGATGCCCCTGCCAGAAAGATCGATTACATTTTTACACGCGGTCTTACGGTTAGAGATTTTATCTGCCCCACGGTGGTGGCGTCTGACCATTTGCCGCTTTTTACAGAGATTGATTTTTGACGTATTGAGGTTTTATGAATAATATTGTTTTGATCGGCATGCCCTCGTGCGGCAAAAGCACCGTGGGCGTACTGCTGGCCAAGCGTCTTGGCTTTCAGTTTATCGATACCGACCTGCTCTTGCAGCAAAAGACAGGCAAGCTCCTGCACCAAACCATTGCCGAAAAGGGGCTTGACGCCTTTCTTGCCCTTGAAAACGACCTTTGTGCAGGTCTTGAGGCTACAAATACCGTCATTGCAACGGGCGGCAGCGTCGTCTACGGCAAGCAGGCGATGCAGCATCTTCAGGAAATTGCCCATATCGTGTATTTGAAGATCAGCTATCGAACCCTTGTCGCGCGCCTTGGGGATTATGTCAATCGCGGCGTCGTGCTGCGCGACGGCATGACTCTGCACGATCTTTATCTTGAGCGCACGGCGCTTTACGAGCAATATGCAACCGTAACGGTTGACGAGGCCGCCTGTGCGGGAGGCCTCGGTCAGACACTTGAAAAAACGCTGACGTTGTGCCAAAATTTGCTCGCATAAGGACAAATTTTGCGCGAAATCACTTTCCCCCTCAACTTTTTCATTTTCCCTATTGACATTCGTATTTAGATTTGCTACAATGCGCTTGTAAGGTGTTATCACCCTATAAAATATTATATTATGGAGCATAATCATGAAAAAAATTGCCCTTATCGGTGCCGGTAACGGCGCACAAACCATGGCCGCAGACCTCGCCTCCCGTGGCTACGAGGTCAATATGTATGAGCAATCTGCCTTCATCGGCAAGCTCGGTTGGCTCAAGGAAAGCAAGACCATTCGCGTAACCGGTGTGTTGAACGTGACCGCCAAGATCGCCATGCTCACCGACAATCTTGAGGAGGCCATCAAGGACGTGACCTATATCCTTGTCGTTACCCCCTCCTTTGCTCACGAGACCATCGCCGAACAACTCAAGGGCATCATTCGCAAGGACCAGGTGCTGGTTCTTTACCCCGGTGCATTTGCCGCACTGGTATTCAAGAAGATCCTCGGTGACGAGTGCCCCGTGATCGCCGAAGCAAACAACCTGCCCTACGACACGCGTCTGAAGGGTGAGGGCCTTGCCTTCTGCTCGGGCATCAACCCCATCAACATGGCATTCTTCCCCGCTGATGCAAAGGAAAAGTACTACGACGATATCAACGACTTTATCCCGATCCAGTACACCTACCGTGACGTGCTGGAGTGCGGTCTGTCGCTGGTAAATCCCGCCCTGCACTCCGGTGCCTGCGTCATCAATATCGGTATGATCGAGCAGCCCAGCCGCGGCGGCTTCCATATGTACGAGCACTTTACCGCAGGTGCCGCCAAGCTTGACGTGGCACTTGACCGTGAGCGCAAGGAGATCGGCAAGGCACTTGGCTACGACCTGCGCCCCATCGAGGACTTTGCAGGCAAGCCCGCAGGCCACCAGATCAACTGGAAGGAGCTTTACATGCAGATGCACGGCGACGTGGCTCTGACCGCCATTTCCGGCCCGAACGATATCTGGAACCGCTACCTCACCGAGGACTGCCCCAACGGCCTTGTTCCGTGGGTCGCTCTGGCTGAGCTTTGCGGCGTAGCTACCCCCACGATGCGCGCCATCATCACCATTTACAGCCACATTCACGAGCGTGACTGGTGGCAGGTCGGCCGTAAGCTTGACCGCCTTGGCCTTGACGGCATGACCAAGGAGCAGGTGCTTGAGTTTGTAAAGACCGGCAAAAAATAAGCCTTTTTGAAAATCGCGCTTGGCGTGCTTCGCAACGGAACACGCCAAGCGTTTTTTGATCGGGGCATTGACAGAGCGTGTCAAAAAAGGTACAATAGATATGATCACATCTTAGCAAAAAGGAGTTTCCACTATGTTAAAGCCCGAACAAATTATGGATGCAGCCGCGCGCGGCTTTTTACGCAATCGCGGCACCGAATGCTTTTCGGGGCGCATCGTGCCGCGCGGCACGGTGTTTACCGCCGAACATTTTGAAGCCATGGCCGAGCTTTCGCGCCGCTTTGGCGACGGACGCCTGATCGCCACCTCGCGCCAGGCTGTTGAAATTCCCCATATCGCATACGAGGATCTTGAGGCCGCAGAGGCCTTTGCCGCAGCGCACGGGCTTGCCTTCGGCGGCACGGGGCCGCGCGTGCGCCCCGTTACCGCCTGCAAGGGCACGACCTGTGTATACGGCAACACGGATACGCTTGCCCTGGCCGCGCAGATCCACGACCTGTATTACGAGGGCTGGCACCATATCAAGCTGCCCCACAAATTTAAGATCGGCATTGGCGGTTGCCCCAACAGCTGTATCAAGCCTTCCCTGAACGACTTTGGTGTAGAGGGGTGTCGCACACCGATCCTCGATCAGTCTCTTTGCCGCGGCTGTAAGGTCTGCGCCGTGGAAGCAGCCTGCCCGATGAAGGCAGCCACCCTGCAAGATGGCCGACTGACGATCGACCGGGCGCTGTGCAACAGCTGTGGCCGCTGCACGGGCAAATGCCCCTTTGGTGCGGTTGCGAAGGAAAGCCCTACCCTTTACCGCGTATTCGTGGGCGGCACGTGGGGCAAGACCACGCAAATGGGCAAGACGCTGTCACGCCTTGTAAAAGAGGACGAGGTCGCGCTTCTGCTTGAAAAGGCAATGCTGTGGTTCCGTAAGAACGGATACGTAAAAGAGCGCTTTGCCAAGACCATTGACCGCGTGGGACTTGATAGCCTTGAGGCTGCGCTCTTTGGCGACGAGATTTTAAACGAAAAGGACGAGATCCTCGCAGGAGAGTTGAAAACACCCAACTGACAAAAAATGCCGTGTGCACAGCACACGGCATTTTTTATATCTTAAAGCACTGCGGCAGGCTCGCCTGCGGCGATCTCCTCCTCAACGGGGGCCTCCTCAGCGGCAGCAAGTGCCTCCTCATACGCAGCAATCACAGCATCCTCTAACGTTGCACGGAACTGCGCGTTGATGGGGTGCACGATATCACGGTAGGTATCGTCGGGATTTTTGCGGCTGGGCATCACGATAAAGAAGCGGTCACGGGCATTGATCACCTTAATGTCGTGTACAGCCAGCTGGCTGTCAAAGGTCACCGACACAACAGCCTTCATCGGTCCATCGTCAAATAATTTGCGAATTTTAATATCTGTAATCTGCATTTTTCTGCCTCCTTGAAGTTTTTTGCAATGAATTGGCATTTCAAGCATATCTTTAGTATAAAGTATTTTTGTGGAAGTTATTCAATAAAAACGTGTTTTTTGTGTGAAAATCATCAATTATTTACAACAAATTCCACTATTTTTCGCCACATACAGGAGGTAACCGACATGCCCCTTCCAAACACCCATCATACCCCACACGAGGTCAAGCAAGCCCTTGATACCTGCCATCGACTGTGGTTTATCGGCATCGGCGGCATTCACATGTGTGCGCTGGCCATGATTTCAAAGGCGCGCGGCTTTACCGTAGCAGGCTCAGACCTTGCCGAAAATGAGAACGTCAGAGCCCTGCGCGACGCAGGCATCGGGGTGTATCCCCAGCATAACGCCGCGCAAATGGCCACCTTTGATGCTGTGATTTATACCCTTGCCATCAGCAAAGACAATCCCGAATACCGTGCGGCGCTGCGCCTGGGGCTGCCGCTGTTCTCGCGCGCCGATTTTCTTGGCTATCTGCTCTCGGGGTATCCCACGCGCATCGGCGTTGCAGGCAGCCACGGCAAAAGCACCACCACGGCCATGCTGGGGCAGATCCTTGAAAAAGCGCAAAAAAGCCCTACCGTCGTTTGCGGCGCACAAATGCGGCACACAGGCACCCCCTTTGCATTGGGCACAGGTGATACCTGTATTTACGAGGCGTGTGAATACGGCAATTCCTTTTTGCGCCTGCCCCCGACGCTGGCCGTCATTCTCAATGCCGAGTTGGATCACGTGGATTTTTTCAAAAGCCGCGAGATGCTCCTGCATGCCTTTGGCAAATTTGCACGCCCCGCCACCGAGATCCTGGTGCCGTTTGACGACAAGGCGCTGCAAAATGCCCTGCCACGGGGCGTGAAATTTTACACCTTCGGCACCGAAGGTGAGGCCGACTACACCGCCGATCAGGTGACTCTTAAAAACGGCATGGGGCAATTCACTCCCGTTTTCAGAGGCAATCCGACAGGACGCGTCACGCTGCGCGTGCCCGGCCTTCATAACGTCAAAAATGCACTGGCAGCAGCGGGGGCCGCCCACCTTTCGGGTGTTTCCTGTGCCGATATTTTAACAGGTCTTTCGGCCTTTGGGGGCGTCGCGCGACGCATGGAATACCGCGGTATTTTTTGCGGTGCGCGTATCTTTGACGACTATGCCCACCACCCGACCGAGATCGCCGCCTCCCTCACCACAGCACGGTCCCTGTGCCACGGGGGACGCCTTTTCGTGCTCTTTCAATCACACACCTATTCGCGCACAGCAGCGTTTTTTGACGACATTGCCGCCGCCCTGCGCGTGGCTGACCGTGTACTGCTCAGCGACATTTACCCCGCACGCGAAACAAATACCTTTGGCGTATCCGTCAAGGCATTGGCTAAAACAACGGGGGCGCACGCTACCTACATACAAACGCTTGCAGATGCCGCGGCGCTCTTAGAAAAGGAATTGCAGCCAAACGATCTGCTTGTGATCATGGGCGCAGGGGACGTCGGGCGCATTTTTACACATTTTTCAAAAAAGCACTTTACAACCTAATCAAAATCGGCTACAATATTACTATATTTCAAATCACAGCACCAAGGAGGGATACCGTGCAGGCTTATGAGGCACTGGCCGCCGTTTACGACACCTTAAACGGCGAGGTCGATTATGAAAAGATCGCCACGTTTTATGAAAAATGCTTTGAAAAGGCCAACCAAAAGCCGCAGCTGGTGCTTGACCTTGGGTGTGGTACGGGCAAAATGACGGCCGTGCTTGCCGCGCGCGGATACGATATGATCGGCGTAGATGGCAGTGCCGAGATGCTTTCACGCGCCTTTGAGCGCAAATATGAGTGCGAGGGTGGCGAGCGCATGCTGTTTTTACAGCAGGATATGCGCAGCTTTGAGCTGTATGGCACGGTAGGGGCCGTTGTCAGCACGCTGGACTGCATCAATTATCTCACAAACGAGGCTGACCTTGCGCGCTGCTTTGCCCTGGTGCATAATTATCTTGACCCCGACGGCATCTTTTTATTTGACGTCAATACCCCTTATAAATTTGAAAATATTTTCGCCGACAACGCCTATATTTTAGAGGACGAAGCCTGCTATTGCGGCTGGCAAAACGACTACGACAGAGAAAGCGGCCTGTGCCGTTTTTATCTGTCGGTATTTGAAGAAACAGAAAACGGCACCTACCGCCGCACCGACGAGGAGCAGACCGAGCGCGCCTACACCAAGCAGGCGCTGACGGACGCCCTTAGCAAGGCGGGCTTTGCCGATATCGCCTTTTATGCCGACACCGATTTCAGCACACCCGACGAGCAAAGTCAGCGCTGGTTTGTGAAGGCAATTTGTAAAAAGTGAGGAAGATCATGCAAAAATCCACTATCCTGCGCGGTATCACGCGCGACGGCAGTGCACGCATTCACGTCATTGATGCCAAGGCCATCGTCAACGAGGCCATTCGTATTCATAAAACCGCTCCCACCGCAACTGCCGCCCTCGGGCGTCTGCTGACCGGTGCATCCATTATGGGCTCCATGCTCGGTGAAAAGACCGACGTCATGACCGTAACGGTTTCGGGCGACGGTGCACTCGGTAAGATGATCGCCACCACCGATTATATGGGCAACGTGCGCGGCTACGTACAAAACCCGGGGGTGGATCTGCCCCTCAAGGCAAACGGTAAGCTTGACGTAGGCGGCGCCGTTGGCAAGGGCACGATGACGGTGATCAAGGATATCGGCGGTAAGGAGCCCTACCACGGAACCGTACCGCTTGTCAGCGGCGAAATTGCCGAGGATATTGCCGCTTATTATGCCGAAAGCGAGCAGGTCCCCACACTCCTTGCGCTCGGTGTGCTGGTCGATACCGACGGCTCCTGCCGTGCGGCAGGCGGCGTTATGGTGCAGCTTTTACCCTTTGCCGACGAGGCCGTGATCACGCAGCTTGAGCAAAACGCATCGTTGCTCGGTAACGTTTCCGCCATGTTTGACGGGGGTCTTACGCTGGAGCAGATCGCCACGATCGCCCTGACGGGGATCGAATTTGACGTATTTGACGAGTTTGACGTGGCTTACCGCTGCACCTGCTCACGCGCGCGTGTCCGTGAAGCGCTGATCGCCGTGGGGGAAAAGGAGCTAATAGAAATGCTTGCCGAGCAGGTGGCCGAGGGCAAGCCCGAGGTGCTTGAGGTAGGTTGTCAATTCTGCGGCAACAATTATGTATTTGACAAGGCCGAAATTGAGGGCTTTTTTAAAAAAACTTGAAAAAACTTTCAAAAAAGTGTTGACAAGCGAGAAAGCCTATGTTATAATATCAAAGTCGCTGGAACGGAGTACTGTTCTCGCGATGGCCTGGCCCGGTAGTTCAGTCGGTTAGAACGCTAGCCTGTCACGCTAGAGGTCGTGGGTTCGAGTCCCATCCGGGTCGCCAGTTTTGCCTCTGTAGCTCAGTTGGTAGAGCAGGGGACTGAAAATCCCCGTGTCGTTGGTTCGATTCCGACCGGAGGCACCATTGCGGATTTAGCTCATTTGGTAGAGCGCGACCTTGCCAAGGTCGAGGTGGCGGGTTCGAGCCCCGTAATCCGCTCCAAAACGCAAGGGCACCCATTCGGGTGCCCTTTTTTGCGTTTTGGGGCGGATTACGGGGCGAGAAATGCCGTTGATTGCAAGGCAATCAACGGCGGGAAGAATGCCGATTTGGCTCTGCCAACGGCGGTGTTTAGCCGCCGAGGCATTCTGTTTTATTCGCCGCAGGCGAATTACACGAGCCCCGTACACATCAGTATTTTCCCACCCCAATCGGGTGGTGCTTTTTTTGCTGTCGCGTCTTACGGGGCGAGAACTGCCGTTGATTGCAGAGCAATCAACGGCGGGAAGAATGCCGATTTGGCTCTGCCAACGGCGGTGTTTAGCCGCCGAGGCATTCTGTTTTCCTCAAGCGCCGAGCGCTTGAGGTAGACGAGCCCCGACTGTTGCCATGCCCCCCTATTCTCTGCTTCTTTCCTCCTACACCGAACTCATATATCGTTCTCTTTTTTCTTGTTTTCTTCCCCCATTACTTGACAAATGCCACACAACACATTATAATATGTAGCGATGCAAACCCAAATACGTGTAAAGGAAAGTGCTATGAAGCTTACTCAAAACGCCAAAAATGCCATTCGCATCGGCTCGCTTTGCTCCATTTCCTATCTTGCCGTGTATATCGCGCGTAATATTTTAAGCGCCGTCACGCCCCAGATGATCGAGCTTGGCTATGCCGAATCCTACATTGGTAACATTTCCTCACTTTATTTTTACTTTTATGCCTTTGGCCAGCTCATCAACGGCGCCATCGGTGATAAGATCAAGGCAAAATACATGATCTGCATCGGTTTGTTGGGTGCCGCCACGACCAACTTTATCTTTTCACAGATCACGCCCTACCCCACCGTTGCCATGCTGGTCTATGCCTTGACGGGCTTTTTCCTGTCTATGATCTACGGCCCAATGACTAAGGTGGTATCCGAAAATACCGAGCCCATTCACGCCACAAGATGCAGCCTTGGTTATACCTTTGCTTCCTTTTTCGGCTCCCCCGCCGCAGGCATTCTGGCATCGTTCCTTGCCTGGCAGAGCGTATTTGCCGTCAGCAGCGGTATCCTTGCCGCAATGTCAGTGATCGGCTTCTTGTTCTTTACACACTTTGAGCGTACGGGCATTGTCACCTACGGGCAATATAAGCCCCGTGAAAAGGGCACGGGTAACATCAAGCTCCTATTCCGTTACCAGATCGTTAAGTTCTCCCTGATCTCGATCCTGACGGGCGTTGTCCGCACCTCGGTCGTCTTCTGGCTGCCCACCTACATCGCACAGCATCTCGGCTTCAGTGCTACGACGGCGGCAGGTATCTTCACCGCCGCAACGCTGATGATCTCCTTTACCGCCTTTATTGCCGTGTTCATTTACGAGAGGCTCGGACACGATATCAACAAAACCGTGCTGCTGATGTTCAGCAGTGCCGTGGTATTCTTCACGCTGACCTACTTTGTCAGCATTCCCGCACTCAATATCGTTTGCATCGTGCTTGCCATTATGTCCTCTAACGGTGCAGCCTCTATGCTCTGGAGCCGCTACTGCCCCAGCCTGCGCGATACGGGTATGGTATCGTCGGTCACGGGGTTCCTCGACTTCCTCAGCTATATGGCAGCCGGCACGGCAAACATTATCTTCGGCAATGCCGCCACTACCCTTGGTTGGGGGAACCTGATCTTGGTATGGCTTGGCCTGATGGTGGTGGGCGTCGCCATTTCCCTGCCCTGGCACGTATTTAAAAAGAAACAACAAGCAGAATAATAAGAAAACGGCGCAGCGCCCGATGGGCGCTGCGCCGTTTGTTTTATTTCGCCGTGGCGATCGCCACACCGTTATATTCAGCAAGAAAATCCTCCGCCGTCTTGCTCATACGCAGCGTGACGCTGTTTTCATCGCAAAAGCCGAGCACGATGGCAAGATTGCCGAAATATTTATCAATGACCTGCACGCGGATGCGCAGCCGCTTTGGCTCGGGCCAATCGGCGCTGAAGGCCGCGCGATAGGTGTTGCCGGGAGCGTAGGTGTTGCCCACCGTATCGGCATAACCCTCCTGCGGAAACTGTGCGAACTCGTTATAGCCGAAGCCAAAGGGCATTTGCTTGACACCCTGCGCATTTTCGTAATGAAAAACACCGCGCGTTTTTTCAAGCGCCACGCGAAACCACTTGATGCCCATGGGGTTTTCACCGCACACGTAGGTCTTGTCGTTGATCTTGGCGGCAAGCTCGCTTTGCGCGGGGCCCGTGAGGGCAAAAAGCCTACGCGTGCTGAGCCACGCGTCAAGCGCATCGGACGCGGCACGGTCGGGCGCGAGCGGCCCCTGCTGCAGATTACCGATAATATGATCGTAAAGCGCGTCGAATATCATCTCGTAGTTGTGCGGATGCCCCTGGTTATCCGAGTTGATCACGAAGATAAAATCGTGCACGGGGTCACAAAGCGCGATCTGATTGCCCATACCGAGCATCGCGTAGCAGCCGCGCGGCGCGCCCCAGATCTGATAGCCGTAGCCGTGCCCGCTGTGATGCACGAAGCCGTAGTCGTTGTCGCTCACCGCCATCGTGGTGGCAGCCTTCAGATATGCCTCGTTTAAATAGCGTTTGCCCCCAAAGGTGCCGCCGTTTAGCACAAAGCGTGCGAACAGCAAAAGATCGCGCGCCGTGCACATCACGCCCGAATCGCCCCACGAATACCCACCGGGAGCCTTCAGGCAGTAAGCGTTTTTAGAAAATCCGATATCGTTTAGCACCTTTTCCTGCAAATACGCAAGAAAAGGCTTGCCCGTCAAGCGCTCAACGATCACCCCAAGAATATACGAGGCTGAGCTGTCGTATTTGAAATGCGTGCCGGGCAGCTTTTCGGGCGTGTGGGCAAAGTAGGTATCCACGCGGTTTTCGGGGTGCATCTTGAACCAGTTGATAACGCCCTCCACCGTGGTCTTCATCATCAGCATATCGCGCACGGTGCTGCGCGGCGCCGCTGCCCCCTCACGCCCCACGTATTCGGGAAAAAACTTCATCAGCGGATCGTCAAGCGACAAAAGCCCGTCCTGCTCACAAAAGCCGATCGCCACCGACACAAAGGTTTTGGAAACCGAATACATACGGTGCAAAAATTCCTTGTGAAAGGGCGCGTAATAGCACTCGGAAAATATAGCGTCACCGCGCGACAGGATCACGCTGTGCGTTGACAGATGATAGTTTTCAAGCGTCTGGTAAAAGCGACGCACGTGCGCGGTAGCAATCCCCGCCTGTTCAGGTGTGCAAATGTTCATTTCGCCACTCTCCTTGCCTATATTTTTTAAGTAAATTGCTCTTTTTGAAAAATTTAACGCTTTTTTGTAAATTATTGCTTCCCCGCTCTTGCCTTTTTACACATACCGCGCTATAATGAACTCAGCACGTAAAAAGGAGATCGCCCATGCCTCAGATCACGTTTGACAAGACCGAGCCCTTCTATATTGAAAAGGCCTCCTTCAAGGCGCCGCTGGCCATGATGCACTATCATCACGGATTTGAGCTGTACTACGTGGTGCACGGCGAGCGTGAATACTTTATCGGCGATCACTTTTATCAGGTACACGAGGGCGATCTTGTGCTGATCCCAAACGATCTTTTACACCGTACGGCGGGTAAGGGAGCACTTCGCTATCTGCTGTATTTTTCGCGCGATTTTTTGGCGCGGTATCTCACCGCCGAGACCATAAGCGCCCTGCCGCTTGACGCACCTGCCGTTTATCGCGTCGGACCGCATATACGCACAACCCTTGAGCAAGGCTTGGAGGATATTTACACTACCTTTGAGGGGGGCCGACAACAGGATACCGCTACCGAGGCCTATTTAGCCAGCTCGCTGGCGCACCTGCTGCTGTTGCTGACACGCACCCCCAACCATTACGTGCAAGCGGATTTTTCCGACAAGCGCATAGCCGATATCGTGCGTTATATCAACGAGCAATACAGCGCCATTGAGGGCATTGATCAGATCGCTGAGCGATTTTATATTTCCAAATACCATCTGTGCCGTATTTTCAACAAAAACCTTGGTGTATCTCTGATCTCGTATCTGAACACCATCAAGATAAGAGCCGCCATTGAGCTGATGCAGAGCACACACCTCAATATCACGGATATTGCTACCCGCTCGGGCTTTAATTCCTCCTCCTACTTCTGCAAGGTCTTTACCGACGAAACAGGACTCTCCCCCACGGCCTATCGCAAAAAGCTCTTATAAATTATTTGCGGCAAATTTATTTGCGGCAAATTTATTTGCGGCAAATTTATTTGCGGTACATACCGAGGTACTTCTCGGTATTTTTCACCATCGTATCAAAGAGCGCATCCTTTTGCGCACGCGTCAGCGTTTTGATCAGATTGAGCGCGGCAAATTTTTCACGCGCATAGGAAAGATCCAGAGAAAAGGCGGCATCGAGCATCGCATCGTTTTCTGCCGCGGCACGGGCGATCATCGGATAGATGCTCGCAGGCACCTCGCCTGCAAGAACGGGGGCCAGCGAATTGCGGGTAAAGGCCGCGTTGGTCTCTACCACCGTGCCATAGGGCAGATTGGTGATCTGCCCCTTATTGGGCACGTTGATATTGGTTACCATGGTGGAAAGTCCCAGCAGAGCACGCATTTGCAGCGTGCCCTCCTCACCGGTATCGCGCATCGCCCAGACCTCCTCACCCGAAAGGAGCCTTGCACTCTTATCAAGGCGCTTTTGCAGGTTTTCACGGCGCCACGAAACCGGCGTGAGGCCAAAGGCCCAATCACGGCAATCGTACAGATAATCCGAGAAATCCATAAACTCTGCCAGGTGTCTGTCGCCCGCGGCTGCAATATAGCCAAAGCGGCGGAACAGATCCATACGCACACGGGCATCGGTGGCAAAAAAGTCGTTGAGCCAGTTGCCCGTGCCCTTACGGTTGTAGCCCGATTCGTAATATTTATCTACAAAGCGGCGGTAAACCTCAAACATATCAAATCCCTGATAGTAAGCCGAGGTAAACCAGGTGAAGTGATTGACACCCACGACGTTGACGTTCATCTGCTGACGCGGCACGTCGGCAATGCCCTCCATCTCCTCAAGCGCGTGGGAAAGGAGCTGCTGCGTGCCAAACACCTCGTGGCAGCAGCCGTAAGCCTTGATCTCGGGGAACTCGCGATACAGCGCACCGATACAGACTGCCATCGGATTGGTATAATTGATCACGTAAGCACCCGGGCAATAGCGACGCACGTTTGCGGCGATCTCACGCATCATCGGCACCGTACGCAATGCACGGACAAAGCCCCCGGGACCTGCCGTATCGCCCACCGACTGATAAATGCCAAATGCCTCGGGCGCGTGCACGTCGCTCTCCATCTCGTCAAAGGTGCCCGGCAGAATAGAAACGATCACAAAATCGGCACCCGTCATGGCCCCTGCCGGATCCGCAGCGGCGACGTAGCGCCAATTCTCACCGGGAAAATTGTTGCCGATCACGGCGTTGTTTTGAGAGGCCTGCCTATCAATATCGTAAAGATAGACCGTGCCCGCCATATCCTCGGCCCTCGCGAGGTCATTCATCAGCGTCCAAGCCCAGCCGCGCGAGCCACCGCCTATAAAAGCAATTTTCAAATCCGTTACCTTATTATCCTGATAGATCATATCGCACCTCCGCACTGAAAGCACCTTCATTATAGCACCCCACCCTTACCCCTGCATAGTAATATTTTGCCTCTTTATTTGCGTTTTTGTAAAATATTGCGTGCCCGCACGTAAAAAACTCGCGCACGACGCCGTTTATCGCACCTTTTTAGGCAATATTTTTAAAAACGGCTCTCAGCCGCGCAATATTATGCTATCATTTTCGGGAGCTGTCCTTTAGAATAAAATCAGCACGCGCACGCGATTATAATTAAGGAGGACATACGAAATGCATATCAGTAAACCGAAAAGGACCGAGCGCTTTATTCAATTTGGAGAGGGCGGCTTTTTGCGCGGCTTTGCCGACTGGATGATTCAAAAATTAAATGATAAAACCGATTTTGAGGGCAGCGTTGTCGTGGTGCAGCCGATCGAAAGCGGCCTTTGCGAAGCACTCGCCGCCCAGAATTGCAACTACACGCATATCATACGCGGTGAGGAGGGCACCGAGCAGAGCGTGATCGATGTGATCTCGCGGTGCATTGACCCCTATCGCGATTTTGCCGCGTATCTGTCGCTGGCAGCCGAAAAGGACCTGCGCTTTGTCATTTCCAACACCACCGAGGCAGGCATCGCCTTTGACCCCAACGACACAAAAACCGACGCGCCCCCCAAAAGCTTTCCTGCCAAGGTGACGCGCCTGCTGTACGCACGCTATCTCTTGGGGCTTGACGGCTTTGTGTTCTTACCCTGCGAATTGATCGACCGCAACGGCGATAAATTAAAGGAAACGGTTTTGCGCTATGCATCGCTGTGGGGGCTTGAGCAGGATTTTTGCAGCTGGATCACCATCAAGAACGAGTTCTGCAACACGCTCGTCGACCGCATCAATACGGGATATCCAAAGGACGAGAAGATCGACCTTGGTTATGAGGATAACATGCTCAACACCTCCGAATATTTTCATTTGTGGGTGATCGAAACCGCACTTGATCTTGAAAAGGAGCTTCCCTTCTCGGCGGCGGGTCTTAACGTCATCATCACCAAAAACGAGCTCGAGCGCTACCGCACACGCAAGGTGCGTATTCTCAACGGCGCGCATACCGCTTTGGTCGCACACGCACTGCTCTCGGGCTTTGACACGGTAAAATCCTGTGTCGACGATGCGCAAATGCGCGCCTTTTTGGAGCGCTGCATTTTTGAGGAGATCCTTCCCACACTTGATCTGCCAAAGGAAGAGCTGCTGGAATACGCCAACAACGTGCTCACGCGCTTTGCCAACCCTTATATCAAGCACTACCTTACTTCGATCTCGTTGAATTCCATCAGCAAGTTCAAGGTGCGCGTGCTCCCCTCGCTACTCTGTTACCGCGAGCGATTTGGCACCTATCCCAAAAGCCTCACCTTCTCGCTGGCACGCTTAATTGAATTTTATAAATACGGCACTCCGCACGACCTGCCCGAGGTCACGTCCTTTATCAAGGAGCACAGCCTGAAGAAGATCCTGTCGTGTACAGCACTTTGGGATTCCGACCTGAGCGATCTTTTCAAGGAGGTAGCAGATCTTGCTGATCCACGCATACGATAACGTTGAGATCGACCTTACAAACGGTCACAAATACAGTAACCGCGACATCAAATGCGGTGAAAGTATTATCAAATACGGATCGGTGATCGGTCACGCGACCGAGGATATCCCGTGCGGTGCACACGTGCACACACACAATCTGGCCACCGATCTTGCCGATACCGTCACCTACACCTACCAACCGTCAGCGCACGTCTCACAGCCATCGCACAGCACGCACACCTTCCTTGGCTACAAGCGAAAGGACGGGCGCGTAGGCGTGCGAAACGACGTATGGATCGTCAACACCGTCGGGTGCGTCAACGGCATTGCGAGGCAGCTGGCAGAAAAAACAGGGGCCCTCGCCTTTCCGCACCCCTTCGGATGCTCACAGCTCGGTGACGATATGGCCAATACGCAAAAGATCCTTCGCGGCATGGTCAACCATCCCAACGCCGCAGGCGTTCTGGTGCTGGGGCTGGGGTGTGAGAACAACAACATTGACGAATTTAAAAAGGCACTTGGCGAATATGACCCCGAACGGGTCAGATTTTTAAACTGTCAGGACACGGAGGACGAGCTGACAGAGGGTGTGCGGCTGATTGCTGAGCTGAAGGCCTATGCCGCCACGTTTACCCCCACTCCCTGCCCTGCCTCGGACCTTGTGGTAGGCCTCAAATGCGGCGGCAGCGACGGGTATAGCGGCATCACGGCCAACCCCTTGGTAGGTCGCTTTTGCGATGCGCTGACACGTGAAGGCGGCAGCTGCCTTCTCACTGAGGTGCCCGAAATGTTTGGCGCTGAGCACCTCTTGATGGCGCGTGCCACCGACCGCGCGGTATTCGATCGGATCGTCGACCTGATCAACGACTGCAAAAGCTACTACAAGGCGCACGGCCAGGTCATCTACGAAAACCCCGCCCCCGGCAACAAGGCCGGCGGCATCACCACCTTGGAGGAAAAGTCACTGGGGTGCGTGCAAAAGGGGGGCACCTCGCCTGTGGTTGACGTGCTGCACACGGGCGAAACGGTGCGCCGCAAGGGCCTTTCTCTGCTGGACGGCCCCGGCAATGACATGGTGGCTGTGACCAACCTGGTGGCCGCCGGCGCCCAGATCATTCTCTTCACCACGGGTCGCGGCACGCCACTCGGCGCCCCCGTACCCACCGTAAAGATCGCCACCAATCGCGCCCTGGCTGAGAAAAAACCGGGCTGGATCGACTTTGACGCCTCACCCGTGCTGGAGGGCATTTCACTTGACGGTGACTTTTTTGAATACGTATTGCAGGTGGCGTCGGGCAAAGAAACCGCCAACGAGCGCCGCGGCATGCGCGAGATCTCAATTTTCAAGGACGGTGTTACGCTTTAAGAGCGCCGCCCAACACACAAAAAGGAGCACTTATGAAGGGCATTATTGAAAAGGATTTTTTACTGAAAACAAAGACCGCAAAGCGCCTGTATCACGAGGTGGCGGCTACCCAACCGATCATTGACTACCATTGTCATCTTTCCCCCGAGCTGATTGCCAAGGACTACGTATTTCAAAATATCGGCGAGCTGATGCTGGCGGGCGATCACTACAAGTGGCGTGCCATTCGCTCGTTTGGCATAGAGGAAGAGCTGATCACGGGCAACGCCGATTGGCGCGAAAAATTCCGTGCCTTTGCTACCATGCTCCCCTTTGCCATCGGCAATCCTCTTTATCACTGGACGCATCTTGAGCTTGCCCGCTACTTTGATATCAACGAGTCGCTTTGCGCCGCCAACGCCGACGAGATCTATGACCGTTGCGCCGCACGCATGGCAGACGGCAGCTTTTCTACAAAAAAGCTGATCGAGCGCTCGGGCGTTGAGGCGCTGTGCACCACCGACGACCCGCAGGACGATCTCCACTGGCATCGCGAGATCAAGGAAAGCGGTTGGCAGGTCAAGGTACTGCCCACCTTCCGCCCCGACAAGGCCGTAAACATTCACAAGGATACCTTTTTACCCTATATCAAGGCAACGGGTGTCACCACCTACGCCGCACTGAAGACGTGGCTGACAGCGCGCATAGATCACTTTGCCGCACACGGGTGCCGCCTTTCCGACCACGGACTTGACTTTATCCCCTACGCAGAGGGCGACGCCGCCGCAGCCTTTGACAAGGCCCTTGGCGGCGAAGCGCTGACCGCTGCCGAGCGCGATGCCTATATGACCGATCTGATCCTTCACTGTGCAAGAGAGTATGCCAAGCGCGACTGGTGTATGCAGATCCACGTAGGTGCACTGCGCAACAGCAATACCCGTCAATACCGGGCTCTTGGCCCCGACACGGGATACGACAGCATCGCCGAGACCACGGTAGCCGAGCCCTTGGCCAAAATGCTTGACGCGCTGGAGCGGACAAATGAGCTCCCCAAAACGATCCTGTATTCCCTCAACCCCAAGGACAACTACACGCTGGCGACCTTGATGGGCGGCTTCCAGGGGGGCCCCACACGCGGCAAGATCCAGCTGGGGTCGGGCTGGTGGTTCAACGATCAGAAGGACGGCATGCAGGCACAGCTGAAGGCCCTTGGCAACCTCGGCGTGCTCGGCACGTTTGTCGGCATGCTCACCGACTCGCGCAGCTTTGTTTCCTACCCTCGTCACGAATACTTCCGTCGCATTTTGTGCAGCCTGATCGGCGAATGGGTAGAAAACGGCGAATATCCCGACGACAGCGAGGCGCTTACCGCCATCGTCAAGGGGATTTCCTACGAAAATGCGAAGCGCTATTTCAATTTCTCCTGACAGCAACAAAAGAAGCCTCACGCTACCGCGTGAGGCTTCTTTATTTTATAATTTGCCAAACCCTGCCAGAATACCGTTTTTGCGTACCGTCAGTGTGGCAAATGTGGCATCGCCCCGCAGGGGCTCCCCCAGACTCCCGGGGCAAACTGCCAACAGCGGCTTTTGCAGAGTGCCGCCCCGAAGCAACGGTGTACCCACAGGAAAGGTTTTTTCAAAGGGCACGTGCGTGTGACCGTATAACAGTACGTCGGCTTCGTTCTCAGCGGCAACGGCAAGCGCCTGGGCAAGGTCTCCCTTGACGCCGTAGCGGTGCCCGTGCATCATCAGGATCCGCACACCGCCAAATATTTCAAGACGCAGCTCAGGCGCATCGGCCGTCAAGGACCAATCGCAATTACCGCGCACCGCACGCACCGTGACACCCTCGTCAACAACGCGCAGATCGCGCAGACCGTCACCCAAAAACAGCAGCACGGCAGCACCTGTACGGCGCATCACCTCGGCAAGACGCTCAGCCTTACCGTGCGTATCCGAAGCAATTACAATATCCATCAGATCTCAATCAATTCCTTTGTACTCTTGGTAAAATTATGCACACGTCCGTCGGGCAGGACGGCGATCATATCCTCAATACGGCACCCATAGCGTCCCTTGAGGTAAATGCCCGGTTCCACCGTCACGACGTGCCCCTTTTCAAGCAGCGCCTCGGGTGATACCCTTTGAGAAAGGCGCGGTGCCTCATGCACCTCAACACCGACACCGTGACCGAGCGCATGCCCGAAGCACCCCACGTAGCCGGCGCCGTCGATCACGGCTCGCGCAGCAAGGTCAAGCGCCCGGCAGGACACGCCGCACGCCGCCATATCAAGCGCCGTTTGTTGTGCACAAAGCACCGTATTGTACAAACGCTTCATCTCGGCATCGGCACGGCCGATCACCACCGTGCGCGTCATGTCGGCACAATATCCCCCGAAACGGGCACCGAAATCCATTGTTAAAAAGCCTTTTTCCAAGGTTTTGTCGCGCGGCACACCGTGCGGCAGTGCCGAGGCCGTGCCCGAAACGGCAATGGTATCGAAGGCGATACCCTGCGCCCCCTCGCGGCGCATAAAATATTCAAGCTCAAGCGCCACGTCGATCTCGCGCATCGTAGGCGTCAGAAGCTTTAAAATATGTGAAAAGGCAGCATCGGTCAATGCCTGTGCGCGCGTCATCGCGGCAAGCTCTCCCTCGTCCTTATAAGCACGCAGACGTGCAAGGATCGCGCCGACACCGCCCACGGTCTGCACGCCCGTGGGAGCAAGCTTGTCGGTCAAGCGCTCAAGTGACGCCACGGTCAGGTCACTTTCCTCAAATAGCAAAGTCGTCGCACCGTGTGCGCTCAAAAGCTCGGCCACAGCACCGAACATGGTTCCCCCCGGGCAAAGGATCTCAAATGCCCGATCGGCCTCGTGCTCGGCGGCCTCGGCATACCGAAAATCGGTCAGGAGGAACGCCCGGTCGGGAAAGACCAGCAAATACCCGTCGTGATAGGTAAAAAGCGAAAGATAAAACCGATTTACAACAGACGAGATCAGCGCCGCCTGACCTGCCCGCAGCTCCTTTTGAAATTTTTCAATATGCGTCATAACGATATCACCTCTCAAAATCAAGCCAATCCGATAAAATGGCGTTGGATACGTACATGCCGCGCTCGGTAAAGGCAATGCGCCCACCCACGCGGGAAAGAAGCCCGCCCTTCAGTAATTTGTCAAGCGGCCCGTAGGTCTTTTCAAATTCCACGCCGAAGCGCGCCAAAAAATCAGCCTCGTCTATGCCCTCAAGCAAGCGCATACGCAGCATCACGTACTCCTCCCGTGCTTCGTGGGCACTGATCTCGTGCCGCTCACAGACAAGCGGAGGATTTCCCTGCTCCAGTGCGGAAATATAAGCCCCCGTATCGGGGGATATTGCCGTGCGCACCCCCTCAAAATAGGAATGGGCTGCAGGCCCGAAGCCAAGATACGGTGCACCCAGCCAGTAGCGCATATTGTGGCGCGAGCGATAGCCCTGCCTTGCATAATTACTGACCTCGTAGTGCAAATACCCTGCGCGTGCCAGTACCGCGGCGATCTGCTCCTGCATATCGGCTACGGTATCGTCATCGGCGATCGGCAGCGACCCGCGCTGTGCAAAAAAGCGCGTGCCCTCCTCCACGCGAAGGCCGTAGGCCGAAATGTGTTCGGGCGCCAAGCAAAGGACCGCATCAAGCGTTTGCTGCAAGGTCTCTCTTGTCTGATACGGAATACCGAACATAAGATCCACGTTGATATTTTTAATGCCCGCCGCGCGTGCGGCACGGTAGGTCCCCACAAACGCGTCAAAATCGTGCGGGCGCCCCAGTGCCCTTAATTCCCGATCGTTTGCGCTCTGCAGGCCAATACTCAGGCGGTTGACACCCGCCGTCACCAAACGCTCAAACAATCCATCGGTGAGGGTGGTGGGATTGCACTCGACCGTGATCTCGGCGCCCGACGCCAACGTATAATGCCCACGAACGGTATCAAGGAGCAACGCAAGGCTCTCCCCCGAAAGCAGGGTCGGCGTACCGCCCCCGATATATACGGTATCAACCGTATAGCCGTGTGCCTTTGGGGCCGTTGCGATCAGGTCGCGCACAAGTGCCGCCACGTAACGCGCCTGCATTCGGGGGTCCGTGGGGGCGGAATAAAAGTCACAGTAATGACACTTGCGCACGCAAAACGGAATATGCAGATACAGCCCCAACGTGGGGCTGTCTGCTTTTTTGTAATCAGTTGTCATCATCAAGCTTAAGCACTGCCATAAAGGCCTCGGGAGAAACCTGCACCGAGCCGAGCTGGCGCATCTTCTTCTTGCCCTCCTTTTGCTTTTCAAGGAGCTTTTTCTTACGCGTGATATCACCGCCGTAGCACTTGGCAAGCACGTCCTTGCGCATAGCCTTTACCGTCTCGCGGGCAATGATCTTCGCGCCGATGGCTGCCTGGATCGGCACCTCAAAAAGCTGGCGCGGGATATTGTCCTTCAGCTTTTCGGCAATGCGACGCGCACGTCCGTATGCTTTTTCCTCATGCACGATGAAGGAGAGTGCATCGACCTGCTCACCGTTTAGTAAAAAGTCAAGCTTGACGAGCTTGCTCTCAACGTATCCCTCCAGCTCATAGTCAAGCGAGGCGTAGCCGCGAGAACGGCTCTTCAATGCATCAAAAAAGTCGTAAATGATCTCGTTGAGGGGCAGACGGTAGTGCAATTCCACACGCGTGCTATCCAGATATTTCATATCCACAAACTCACCGCGTCTATCCTGGCACAGATCCATCAGACCGCCCACGTAATCGGTAGGGGTAATGATCGAGGCGCGCACAATGGGCTCGTATGCCTTATCGATCTCCGCGGGGTCGGGGTAATTGGTGGGATTATCGATGCGTAAGGTCTCGCCATCGCGCTTGGTGATCTCGTAAATAACGCTGGGGGCCGTGGTGATCAGATCAAGATTAAATTCACGCTCAAGACGCTCCTCAATGATCTCCATATGCAAAAGGCCAAGGAAGCCACAGCGATAGCCAAAGCCGAGTGCCACCGAGGTCTCGGGCTCAAAGGAAAGCGCGGCATCGTTCAGGCGCAGCTTTTCTAAGGCATCGCGCAGATCGCCGTAGCGCGAGCCGTCTGCGGGATAAATGCCTGCATATACCATCGGCTGCACCGACTTAAAGCCTGGCAGCGGTGTATCGGCGGGCGTATCGGCCAGCGTCACCGTATCACCCACACGCGTGTCGCCCACGCTCTTGATGGAGGCGGTGAGATACCCTACCTCGCCGGCAGAAAGCTCCTCGCATTTAGACAGCCCGAAGGCATCCATCACACCGACGTCCACCACCTGAAAGCTTTGGCCCGTCGACATCATGCGAATGGCATCGCCGCTTTTCAGCTTGCCGTCCACCACACGCACCAGGACCACCACGCCAAGATAGCTATCGTAATAGCTATCAAAGATCAACGCCTTCAGGGGCGCATTTTCGTCGCCCGCGGGGGCGGGAATATCGCTGATGATCCGCTCCAGCACGTCGGGAATATTGATGCCCATTTTCGCGGATACCGCAGGGCAATCCATCGCAGGGATCCCAATGACGTCCTCGATCTCACGGCGTGCGCCGTCAATGTCGGCCGAGGGGAGGTCGATCTTATTGACAACGGGCAGGATCTCAAGATTGGCATCTACGGCAAGATAGGCGTTTGCCAGGGTCTGCGCCTCAATGCCCTGCGTGGCATCTACCACCAGGATCGCGCCCTCGCAGGCGTTCAGGGAACGCGAGACCTCATAGTTAAAGTCCACGTGTCCGGGCGTGTCGATCAGATTGAGTGCATACGTCTCGCCGTTCTCTGCGGTATAGGACAACCGCACAGCGCGTGCCTTGATGGTGATACCGCGCTCACGCTCAAGGTCCATATTATCCAGCAGCTGCTCCTCCATTTCACGGGAGGTGACGGTCTGCGTAGCCTCAAGCAAACGGTCGGCAAGCGTGGATTTGCCGTGGTCGATATGTGCGATAATAGAAAAATTGCGAATGTGAGATTGTGGAATCTTAGCCATAACTACCTCGTTTTTCAGGTCGCGCAAGCGTGAGTCGCCTAGCTCCGTGCGCCAAAATATAATTAACATAATTATACCATACAGTAGGGGTCTGCTACAATGGTTTTTAAAATTTTTTCGCTTTTTTCGCACAAAATAAAGTGCCGTTGGCTGAAATTATACAAAAAATGTCCTTTATCTTTCATAAAATGTCTTGCAAATGACCCTGTTTTGCCTTATAATGATAATTGTAAATCAAAAGACAATATCCGCTAAAGGAGTTTAATATTATGAAAAAAAGATGCGTCATCGTCGGTTACGGCGGCATGGGCGGCTGGCACGCCCGTCATATCAGAGAAGCAGGCGCCATTGACCTTGCAGGCGTATACGATATCAAAGAGGAGCGTCTGGCGCTCGCACGTGAGCAAGGCATTCATACCTACCCCTCGTTTGAGGCGGTGCTTGCCGACAAAACCGTTGATTTTATCACCATCGCCACCCCCAACGAGTGGCACAAGCCCTTAGCCATTGCCGCCCTGCAGGCAGGCAAGCACGTCATTTCTGAAAAGCCCGTCACGCTCTCCACCGAGGAATTAAACGACATTGTGGCCGTAGCGAACAAGTGCGGCAAGCTCTTCACCGCCCACCAGAACCGCCGTTGGGACTGCGATTACCTGATGGTGCGCGAGGCCTACAAGAGCGGCAAGCTCGGATACGTGACCAACATTGAATCCCGCTATCAGGGCTCGCGCGGCATTCCCGGTGACTGGCGCGGCAAAAAGGAGCATGGCGGCGGCATGATCTTTGACTGGGGCATTCACCTCATTGACCAGATGCTCGGCATTGTGGAGGACCGCAAAATTGAAAAGGTCTACTGCCGTTGCGATCATATCACCAACGATGAGGTGGACGACGGCTTCAAGCTTGACCTTTACTGGACGGGCGACCTTATCACCCGTATTGAGGTCGGTACCACCAACTTCATCTCCCTGCCCCGCTTCTACATTGCGGGTGTTGACGGCACGGGCATCGTAAACGACTGGAAGGATACCTGCCGCCTTGTTATGTGCCGCTCCTGGGAGGACAAGGACGTAGCACCCGTTATCACCTCCGCGGGCTTTACCAAAACCATGGCGCCCCGTGACGGCAAGACCACGTACGAGGAGATCATTCCCCGTCCCACCGTTGACGTGCACGACTTTTACCGCAACTTTGCCGCCGCGATCGACGGCAAGGAGACCCTGATCGTTACACACAACCAGCTGCGCCGCTCCATGAAGATCATGGAGGCCGCCTTTGCCTCCGATGCACTCGGCGCACCCGTTGCGTTTGAGGATATTGAGACCGAGCCGCGCACCGTACGCTGAATATGCAACGAACAATAAAAAAGAACCGCCCGAGGGCGGTTCTTTTTTATTGCATGTTCAGTGTAAAACGGGCTCAGTGGCAGCAGCAGCAAAGAATGAGAAGCGCGATAATAATGATCCAGCAACAATTATCACCAAAAAGATTACCAAAGCAGTTATTCATAACAGATCCTCCTTAAAGCCTTCGGGAAAGCGTAGCCGCGTGGCTACCCTCCTCGTTATCATAGTATGAGGAAGGGCCCGAGAGGTGCGCGAAATCTGTCAAAATACTTTATTTCTTCGCGACAAGCCGCGCCATTGTCGCCTCAATGGCGGCAAGAGCACCCTGCGTGTCACGCAAGGGAAGATGCCACACGGCGCTCTCCATAGGGCAAAAGCCGTCGCCCGTGCGATTTTTGATCAAAGGCACCAACGTATCTGCTTCAAAGAGGATCCCGTGCTCAGTAAGGATCGCGGCAGCGCGCTCGCTCATCACAGCTGCGTACAGCTGCTGGGCGCCAAGCAAGGCGTAAAGATAGGCGGCAGCAGCCCCCACAACCTTATCCGCTGCCAAGGCGCCGTGAAAATCCTCCCCGGAGCGATAAAAGGACAGCAAGGGCGCCACGCCACGCTCACGCGCGGTATAGCGCTGCTCGCCCTGCTGTATCACACAGGTAAAATCGCCGTTTTTCAATACCGTTTTCAGGGTATTTAACATACTTACTCCTTTTCAAACAACGACGTTGCCTCGCGCATCAGCTCACGGATCGGCAAATGCTGCGGGCAGCTTTTTTCACACTTGCCGCAAGCGATGCACGCCGAGGCGCGGGGTGCGTTACCCGTAAATATTTTATAATAATGCTTGGCCGACCAGGAATGCGACGTGCGCATGGAATTGATCGTGCTGATGATCTCGGGGATACCGATGCCCACGGGGCAGACCTCGGTGCAATACTTGCAGGCCGTGCAGGGCACGGTATTTTCGCCGCGCAGCAGCACCGCCACGCGTGATACCGCCGCCTGCTCGCGTGCGTCAAGTGGCTTGAAATTTTTCATATAGCTCACGTTATCCGCCACCATAGCGACGTTTTCCATACCCGACAGCACCGATAAAACACCCTCGAAGCCTGCGGCATAGCGGATCGCATACGACGCGTATGAGCCGCCCTGCAGCAGATCAAGCTCAGCCTTAGCGGCATCTGAAAGATTTTTGGCAAGACGCCCGCCCTTAACGGGCTCCATCACCAAAACAGGCTTGCCAAAGGCACGGCAAACCTCATAGCAGCGCCGACTTTGTACGGCATTATCCTCATAATCGAGGTAATTGAATTGCAGCTGCACCACCTCAATTTGCGGGTAATCACTCAAAATCTGCTCAAGCACGTCGGCGGTGTCGTGAAAGGAAATGCCGAAATGCTTGATCTTACCTTCCTTTAAAAACGCAAGCGCGTTTTCGTAAGCGCGACACGCGCGATACTTTGGATAGTTATTGCGGTTCTGGGCGTGCATGAGATAAAAATCAAAGTAGGAAACGCCACAGCTTTTCAGCTGATCTTCAAAATACGGGCGGATATCGGCCTCGGTTTTGAAAAAGTTTTCGGATAGCTTATCGGTCAACACAAAGGCCTCGCGCGGATAACGCGACGTAAGGCATGCGCAGATCGCCTTTTCGCTATCGCCCCCAAGATAGCCTCTGGCCGTATCAAAATAATTAAAGCCGTTTTCGATGAACGTATCCACCATTTTGCAAAATTCGTCGAGGTCGACCTTGCCGCCCTCGTTTTTCATACGCATACACCCAAAGCCAAGCTTACCCTTGATTCCAAACAAATCCTTCATCGCGCACCTCCATTATATATACTTATTTTAACATATTCCTCGGCAGAATGCAAGAAAAAAGTGCGGCGGCTGTCAAATGACAGCCGCCGCTGCAAGTTAAAGCGCCCCTTCGGTATTCTGCGCACACGGCGGCGCAACACACACCGTCAGCTCATGCGTCATCAGCGCATCGGCACGCGTGACCGTCAGCGTCAGATTTTCATACGTGGTGGAAAAGCCCTTGGCGGGAATACAGCCACAGCGCTCCGAGAGCCAGCCGTTCAAGGTCGTTGACTGTGTATCGGCATCGGGCGTCACCTCAAAGAAATCATAAAAGCTTTCAAGCGAGGCACAAGAGAGCACGCGGTATGTATGCTCATCAAGCTGCACGATCTCCTCGGTCGCCACGTCCTGCTCATCCCAGATCTCGCCCACCAGCTCCTCGAGAATATCCTCCATCGTCACAATACCCGATACGTGGCCGTACTCGTTGACTACGATGACCATATGGCGGTGATTTTTTTGCATATCCTTAAACAGCACGTCAAGGTGTGCCGTCTCGGGTACAAAGACGGGATCAAGGTACACGTCGGCGAGCGAAAATCCCTGCTCACCGCGATGCAAAAGGTATTCGCGCGCATGCAGTATGCCCTCAATACGTTCCCCGTCAGGTGCATACACGGGAATGCGGGAATAGCCCTCTCGCGCGATCGTGTCAACGATCTCCTGCTCACTCGCATCGGATTGCACCGTCACCATGCCGCTGCGTGGAGTCATCACGTCAGCCGCTGTCAGGCGGTCGAGCTTGAATACGTTTTTGATATACTCGATATCGTCCTCGTTGAGTGTGCCCTCGTCAGCACCCGCATCAAGCATGATCACGATATCCTCTTCAAAAACACCCTCGGCCTTTTCATCGGGATCGATGCCGAAAAGACGAAGCAGCCCGTTGGTGGAAACGGTTAACAAAAAGATCACCGGCTTTAACACGACCGTCAATCCCCCGATAAAGCCGCACACCACGCGAGCAAGCTTTTCCTTGTGGCGCATCGCCACACGCTTAGGCACCAGCTCACCCAGCACCAGCGTAAAATAGGAGAGCACCAGCGTGATCAGCACCACGCAAACCGTGTTGATCAGCGAGGCACGCGCAACGGGAATATCAAAGCTACGCATCAAAAAGCCAGACAGACGCGCAGCAAAATTATCCGCCGCAAACGCAGAGCCAAGAAAGCCCGCGAGCGTAATACCCACCTGAATAGCGGACAAAAAACGCGTAGGATCCTCCAGGATCTTCAAGATCTTGCCCGCCTTTTTGTCGCCCTCCTCTGCCTGTGCCCTCACCTTTTTTTCATTCAGTGAGATGACCGCAATTTCAGTCGCCGCGAAGAAAGCATTCAATAAAATCAGCACCAGCTGCAGCAAAAGCTGCTTTACAATATCCATATATCCTCCAAATAAACAGTACTATTATCATACCATAAACAGCCAAAAAACACAAGAACGGCCACACGCCAAAAAAGACGAGGTAGCGCGATTTTTCCCGATTTCCCACAATTATCTCGCTTTTTCGCCATTTTTGATAACATTTTTACACGCTTTTCATAAAAAACGATTATTTTTCATTATATTGACAAATAGTTATAAAACCAATATAATGAAATCGTAAAAACAAAGAATCCTACCTATTTATAAAAATAACGAAAGGACGCCGCTATGATACCTGCTATAATTTTATTTGCTCTCGCGTATATTCTGATGCTGGTATTCGGCAAGATCCGCCCCCTGATCGCCCTGACCTCGGGCATTGTCTTCATCGCCTCCGGCATGCTGCCGCTGAATGAAATCCTGCCCGCCATCGATTTCAACGTCCTGCTGATGATCGCAGGCACCATGGGGCTTGTGGCGCTCTTCATCGAAAGTAAAATGCCCGAGCTTCTGGCCGATCTCATCATGGAAAAGGTCCCCAACGTCATGTGGGCGGCCGTGGCACTTTCCCTGTTTGCAGGCGTGATCTCCGCGTTTGTGGATAACGTAGCTACGGTTCTGATGATCGCCCCCGTTGCTATGGAGATCTGCAAGAAGCTGAGGACCAACCCCGTGCCCTTTATCATCGGCATCGCGGTCTCCTCCAACCTGCAGGGTGCCGCTACGCTGGTGGGCGACACCACCGCTATCATGCTGGGCTCAGCACTTGATATGTCGTTTATGGACTTCTTCTGGTATCAGGGGCGCCCGTCTATATTCTTTGCCGTTGAGCTGGGGGCTGTGCTTGCCGCCTTTATCCTCGCTTTCCTCTTCCGCCACGAAAAGGCGCCGATCCCGAAAACGGGCACGCGCACCAAGGTCACCGATTACGTACCCACGATTCTGCTGTGCGGCACCATCCTTTGCCTGATCCTTTGCTCCTTCGCGCCCGACAGCTGGAACCTGCCCGCAGAGATCAACGGTATCCTCTGCTGCATCATTCTTGCCATTGGCCTTATTTACAATCTTATGAAAAAGAAAAGCCTTACAGCCCTTATCGATCCCCTGAAGGAGATCGACTTCGCAACCTTGGGGCTCCTGACGGGTCTGTTTTTGATGATCGGCGGCATTTCCGCCGAGGGCGTCATTGACGCGGCGGCAGGACTGCTTGCCAAGGCAGGCGGCGGCAACGTCTTTTTACTCTACTCGGTGATCGTATGGGCATCGGTATTGATCTCGGCCTTCATTGACAATATCCCGTACGTGGCCACCATGATCCCCGTGATCGGCGGTATTGCAGCCACCCTCGGCGTTGACCCGACACCTCTTTATTTCGGACTGCTGTCCGGTGCCACGCTTGGTGGCAATATCACACCCATCGGTGCCTCTGCCAACATCACGGGCATCGGCATTCTGCGCCGCGAGAGGCACACCGTCAAGAACAGCGACTTCTTTAAAATCGGCATTCCCTTCACGCTTGCCGCCATCATACCCGCCTATATCTATATCTGGCTGATGTACGGCATACATTAAAACAAAAAACGCCAAATACCTTGCCCACAGTGCGTGATAACGCGCACTGTGGGCAAGACTACTTTAAAAGAACAGGGGGGAAAGCTATGAAAAGAACATATCAGTACCGCGCGGGCAATAAAACAGTCACACGCGAGGTCAATTATATCCCCGTGCGCTATATCATTGCTATGCTGCTGACGGTTTTTGAGGTGCTTGCCATCATCGGCGTGGTGGTGCTGCTGTGCTATTTCGTGCCCTATTTTTATCTGGCTGCGTGGGCGACCGAAATTGCCTGCGTGATCAAGATCATTTCCTCAGACGACAATCCCGACTACAAGGTGCCGTGGCTGCTGTTCGTGCTGATCCTGCCGATCGCGGGCTTTATGCTCTACTTTATTTTCGCCTCACGCAAGCTGAAGGGTAAATACGTCCGCCGCCTGCACGATCTGAAAAGCCTGTCGTACAAAAAGGACGACAGCGCCGCCTTTGCCTCACTTTATCAAAAGGACCGCGTGGCGCACAACACCGCGAAGCTGCTTTGCGGCATTGCCGACTGTAGCCTGTTTGAAAACACCAAGACCACCTATTTTCCCCTTGGCGAGGAGATGATGGCAGCCTTACTGCGTGACCTTGCCGCAGCAAAAAGCTTTATTTATATGGAATACTTTATTATTGAGGAAGGTACATTCTTTGACAGTATTCTTAAGCTCCTGCGCCAAAAGGCGGCCGAGGGTATTTCGGTAAAGCTCCTATACGATGATATCGGCTGTATGTCGACTCTGCCGGGCAATTATGCCAAAATACTGCAAAAGGCAGGCATTGAGGCGGCCCCCTTTTCCCGTCTGCGCGGCAATGCCGACAGCGAATTTAACAACCGCTCTCACCGCAAGATCACCGTTATTGACGGCAGGATCGGCTATACGGGCGGCATCAATCTTGCCGATGAATATATCAACGAGCGTGTGCGCTTCGGGCACTGGAAGGATACGGCCATTCGCCTGGAGGGCGAGGCTGTATTTGAACTGACGCGCCTGTTTTTAACTGATTTTGGCATCAACACACGCAAAATGCCGCAGCCCGACCACGTGCTCTACCCCACCGACGTCGAGGGGGCGCCCAACGGCTACGTCATTCCCTTTGGTGACGGGCCCGCACCGCTTTACCGCCGTCGCGTATCCAAAAGTCTGCTGCAGACGATGCTGGCAGGCGCCACACGCTATGCCTATATGACTACCCCCTACCTCATCATAGACAACGACCTTTGCACAAGCCTTGAAACTGCCGCCCTGCGCGGTATTGACGTACGCATTATCGTGCCACACGTGCCTGACAAGCGTATGGTGTTCAATATGACACAAAGCTTTTATCCGCGTCTGATGCACGCAGGCGTCAGGATCTACGAATACACGCCCGGCTTTATTCACGCGAAAAGCTACCTGGTAGACGACAAATACGCCATGATCGGCACGGTAAATCTCGATTACAGAAGCTTGGTGCATCATTTTGAAAACGGCGTATGGCTATACCAGACCAATGCCATTGCCGACCTGCGTGCGGATATGGAAAAAACCATGGCAGTATCCTTACCGATCGAAGAGGATATGCTCAAAGCCGACCTGCCGAAGCGTATGCTGCGTGCGCTCGTGCGCATTTTTGCACCGCTTTTGTAAATTTTTCCCACACGCAAACAACACCTTAACATTTATATGCTACACTGAGACGGTGTGGTGCGACCACACAAATTCCTATAGGAGTGTGATACACGATGTTTGAAATTCCGGTAGTGGAGGACGACCGCGATCTCTCGCGCACCGTATGCCGATTTTTAAACACAAACGGCTATCGCGCCACGGGATGTCTTACCGCCGAGGCCGCCTACGACGCGGCTACCCCGTGTATGTATCCTTGATGCACCGCCGGCGTGAGCGCGTGGCACCCGAGATCCTGCGCTTGACCGAAGAGCTGATGAACAAATAATCAAAAAGGGCAGCTTGCGCGGCAAGCTGCCCTTTTTGTGATAAAACCCGGGGGTTGCGGTTTATATTTTTTGACAAATTGGAAAAAATATGGTATAATGTAAAAAAAGCGGCACTGCCGCGGGAAAGGAGATCATACGATGTCTGTTTTAAAGATCACCGCAGAAAATTTTGAAGCCGAGGTGCTTTCCTCGGAAAAGCCCGTTTTGTTAGATTTTTACGCCGATTGGTGCGGCCCCTGCCGCATGCTCGCCCCCACGATCGAGGAGATCGCCGCCGAGCGCGATGACGTGAAGGTCTGCAAGATCAACGTGGACGAGCAGGGTGACCTCGCCGCACGCTTCGCCGTGATGAGTATTCCCTCCCTGTTTGTCCTCAAAAACGGTGAGATCGTGGCACAGTCTCTTGGTGCCAAGCCCAAAGCGCAGATCCTTGAGATGCTGAACTGACCATGGGCAACGCAACTGTTTTTGACGTATTGGTGATCGGCGGTGGGCCTGCCGGCTACACCGCCGCGCTTTACGCCGTACGTGCAGGACTTTCCTGCCTGATCATTGAAAAAATGGCCGCAGGCGGGCAAATGTGCGAAACCACAAAGATCGACAATTACCCCGGCTTTGCCGAGGGGATCGACGGCTTTACGCTGGGTGACGCGATGGCAAAGGGCGCCACACGCTTCGGTGCCAAAACGGTCCTGGCCGAGGTGACCGCCCTGAGGCTGACCGAGGATCCCAAGGTAGCCGTGACTGCCGAGGGCCTCTTTTATGCCAAGACCGTGATCGTGGCAACGGGTGCCGCACACCGCCATCTCGGCCTTGAGGGCGAGGAAGCGATGATCGGGCGTGGGGTCGGCTACTGCGCGACCTGCGACGGCATGTTTTACCGCGGTAAGCGTGTGGCAGTGATCGGCGGCGGCAACTCGGCCGTGGCCGACGCCCTGTATCTTGCGGGGATCTGCCAGCACGTCACACTGATCCACCGCCGCCACGAGCTGCGCGCCTCCCCCATCTATCTTGCCCCCCTTAAAGCAAAGGAAAACCTTACCCTCACACTCGGCAGCCGCGCCGTGGCGCTTTTGGGCGACACACGCATTACCGGCATAACGGTAGAGGAAAACGAAACGGGCACTCGCCACGATCTGCCGGTTGACGGCGTATTTATCAGTATCGGGCGCGACCCCATCACCGCACTCGTTAAGGGGCAGCTGACACTGGATGACAGCGGCTATATCATAGCCGACGAGACCACCAAAACAAATCTTGCGGGGGTGTTTGCCGCAGGCGACGTGCGCACCAAGCCCCTGCGCCAGATCGTCACCGCCACCGCGGACGGCGCCACCGCCGCCTATTTTGCCGAGGAATATCTGCGGCAAAATCATGGGGTCTGACTATAAAAAAGAACACCGCTTGCTTTGTGGTATCAAAGCAAGCGGTGGTTTTTATTTTTTAACAACGGCAATTTCCCGAACACCGTAATAAGTGAGCTGCGCCAGCACGTCACCGTCAATCACCTCTCCCGCGACCGCGATCGGCACAGCGGGCGGACAGGAAACGGTGGGGGCGGCACAAATACGCCCCTTGGCGTGAGCAAGCGTCACCCTTTCGGCAGGAGCGAGCATTGCTTCTCTGACAGACATAACAGCCTCAGGTGCGCACACGGGCAGGGGCGGACGCACGCGCGCCTCGCGCAGCGGTATACCGCACAAAACGGTGCAGAGCTGCACCAGCTCCTCCTCCCCGTTATCGGGCGTGCACATCAACACCAGAAAATCCCCGTCGGCAAACTCGGGCTCCATACCGTTTTCACGCAGAATATCGGCAATTTCTTCCCCCGTATAGCCGCTTTTTGTCGCCTCAATGACGATCTTCAACGCCTCCCCGTCCTGCACCGTATAGCCGTGTGCACGCAATACCTCACGCACACCTGCCACACGTGCAACAGTAGCACAAAGATTTTTCGTGTAGCTATCGGCCAAATAAGCGTTACAGCGATCAAGAGATTGCAGAATAAGATAAGACGGGCTGGTCGAAGCAAAGAGCGAGAGCGCGTCACGCGCACGTGCAAGATATGCCTCGGGGGCGTCCTTCGCAATATGCAGATAGGCGCCGCCCGTCAGCACGGGCAGCGTTTTATGCGCCGAATCGGCGCACATGGTAGCACCCAACGACAGCGGGTGCTGATCCTTTGTTAAAAAGCGCAGATAGGCGCCGTGTGCATTATCAACCAGCAACGCGACACCGCAGGCGCGGCAAACGGCGGAAATACCTGCCACGTCGGCGATATTGCCAAGATAATCGGGAGAGGTAAGATAGACCGCGTGCGGCTTTTCGGCGCACGAGGAAAGTGCCCTTTTCACGTCGTCAGCCGACACGGGGCACGCACAAATATGCGCAGGAACCGCAGGATAGATCCACGAAACCGCTATATCAAGCAGCGCCGCGCCATACAAAAACGCCTTGTGCGCATTTCTTGCGGCAAGCACGCGCAGCTGTGTGCCGCGCGGCAGACTCATGGCTACCGTGGCCAGCATAGCCTTGATGGCAAGCGTTGCACCCTCGGTAGAATAAAAGGTATGCGCGCTGCCAAAGAGCGCGGTTGCATTTTGCTCGCTTTCGGCGATCACACCCGTGGCGTCATACAAAACGTCAGCACCTGCCACCTCGGTGATATCAAGCGCCTCACAGCCAAGATGCGCCTTGCCCTTGTGCCCCGGCATATGTAATCGCACCGCACCTTGTGCCGCGTATCGGCGCACAAAATCAACGATCGGTGTCGTCATACCTGCTCCGATTTGGCGACCTGCATCATCACGGCACACTCAATGCGCTTTTTAAAGAGCTCACAGCCGTAAGCATAAACGCCGCCAATGCTGCCCGTTGCGTGATAAGCGTTTGCCGCACAGCCACCCGAGCAATACATTCTTGCCCAGCACTCCTTGCATTCGGGGCGCGCATAGGCGTTGCAGTGACGGAACTCCTCCTGCACGGCGGTATTGGAAACACCGTGCCATACGTCGCCAAGGCGATAGCGCTCGTCACCCACAAACTGATGGCAGGGATAAAGCTCACCTGCGGGCGTGACAGCCATATACTCGGTGCCCGACCCACAGCCCGTAATGCGTTTATAAATGCAGGGGCCGTTTTTGAGATCAAGCATGTAGTGATAAAAGGTAAAGGGTCTGCCCTCCTTTTCGCGCTTCAGCATCTCCTTTGCCAGGATCTCATACTGCTCAAAAAGCACGGGAAGGTCCTCCTTCGTGAGGGCATACGGATCATCGGGCGGACACACCACGGGCTCCATGCTAAGCTCAGTAAAGCCAAGGTCTGCCATGTGGAACAGGTCGTTGGTGAAATCTACGTTCCGGTGCGTAAACGTGCCGCGCACGTAATAATTTTTTCCGCCGCGCTTTTCAACCAGGCGCTGGAATTTGGGCACGATACTATCGTAGCTGCCGCGTCCTGCGGCATTCTTGCGGAAATGGTCGTTGATCTCCTTGCGTCCGTCAAGCGAGAGCACCACGTTGCTCATCTCACGATTGAGAAAATCCATCACCTCATCGTCAAGCAGTACGCCGTTGGTGGTGAAGGTAAAGCGGAAGTTTTTACCCTTCTCCCCCTCTACCTTGCGGGCATAGGCCACCAGCTGCTTCACGACCTCAAAATTCATCATCGGCTCACCGCCGAAGAAATCAACCTCTAAGTTACGGCGCGTGCCCGAATTGGCAATGAGAAAATCAAGCGCCTGCCGACCGACCTCAAAGCTCATCACCGCGTCCTTGCCCTGGTACTTGCCCTGCCCCGCAAAGCAATATTCGCAGCAAAGGTTGCAGGTGTGCGCCACGTGCAGGCAAAGGGCCTTGACAACGTTGCCTGTGGCCTTGTATTCGTATGCCAGCTTCTCGTAAGGGTCGGTTGAAAAAAGCTTGCCCGCCGCCTTCAGGGCCGCAATATCGTCAAGGCAAAGGAGCAGCTCCTCACGCGTCACGTCGGCACGGTCGCCATATTTTTGGAGCATAGCCGAAACGATCTCCTCGGCACTTGCCCCCTCGTACATGGCGATCATATCGTACGCGACCTCATCGACCGCGTGCACCGATCCGCTTGCCGTATCCAGCACGATATTATATCCGTTTAGTTTATACTGATGTACCATCATTTTCTCCTTAACAAATATAAAACGCTGCCGCTAGGGCAGCGTTTTATGTGTGAAACAATTACTTGTTCTCGCACTGCTGATTTGCAACGCCGCAAGAGGTTTTGCAAGCAGACTGGCAAGAGGTCTGGCACTCGCCGCAGCCGCCGGTCTTTACGGTTTTTGCAATATCCTTGGTCTCAATCGTCGTAATTCTTTTCATGAGAGTACGCTCCTTTGTTATTGGTTGATAAAATTTTATCACAAAAGCCCTTCGTTGTCAATGGGCTTTTTGCTTTTTTTAAACGATTATTCCGCTCTGTAATAAACGTAATGTGCAATGACGGTGCGAACCCTGCCGCCGTGCTCAAGATCGGGGGCGGTGATGACTACACCGTCACGCGACATAAGAAACGCCGCTTGCATCTCTTCGATCTTACAGCGCATCACCACGTTGAACGAGGCGTAAACCAGCAGCTCATCGTCCTTGATATTTAGCGACCCCGACTTGCCGATGACCTCATCGACGTTATTGATACGCTCGCTGACGTATTTTACGTGGTGACCGCAGATGCGGCGCGCCATATCCCATTTATAACGGCGGCTGTTTGGATTTTTGCTTTTGGTAAAATGCTCAATGACGCGACGAAGCATGAGGAACCCTCCAGATATAAAAGTCACCGCAGGAAAGCACCGCGCGCTTCGCGCGCACACACTTCCCCGAAAGCAGATCAACGGCACCGACAGGAAGTGATACGGCAAAGGGCTCCTGCCCGCAGTTTGCCGCCACCATCAAGCGTCCTTTTTCATTTTCACGCACGTAAGAGAGTGCGTGCGGTGCTTCGCTGACGATCTTAAAATCCCCCTCGGCAAGCACGGGATTTTCACGTCTGATGCGCCCGAGGCGCCGATAATATGCCAGCAGCTCCTTATCCTCCCTGCCCCACGGGTACGGACGGCGGCAAAACGGATCGTGATAGCCCTCCATGCCTGCCTCGTCACCGTAAAACAGCGACGGCACACCAAACACGGTATATTGCAGAGCGGCCGCCATCTTCAGGCGCCGCTTGGCAAGCGCACGCTCAGCCTTGGTCATACGCATCACGCGCAGCTCGGCATTGGTAAAGCGCCCGTCATCGGCCTCACCCCCGAGCACAGTCAAAATGCGTTCGGTATCGTGGGTTGAAAGAATATTCATCAGGCTATGGCAAACACACGTGGGATACGAGCCCCACAGCTCACGCAAAACCGAGGCAAGCGCTGTGGCATTGCCGTCCTTTACAAAGGAAATCAGCCCCCGCCTTAGGGGATAATTCATCACGCTGTCAAGCTGCGCCCCCTCAAAATAGCGGCGGCGCTTGCCATAGGCGATCTTATCGGCGGCGTTTTCCCACACCTCACCGAGCACCACGCCCTCACCCTTTGTGGCGTGCTTCACGCGCATACGCAGCTCGTCAAGAAAGGCGTTGGGCAGCTCGTCGGCCACGTCAAGACGCCAGCCACGTATGCCCATTTTCGTATAAGTATCGATAATACCGCCCTCGCCCACAAAATAACCGTGGCAGGCAGGATTTGACAAATTGAGCTTGGGAAGGATCGGGATATCCCACCAGCACTCGTACTTGTCGGGATATTCCTTGAAATAAAACCAGTCGTAATAAGGCGAGGATCTTCCGGAAAACGCACCGTTGCCGCCGTAAGCCCCCTTGCGGTCAAAATAGCGGCTGTTGTCGCCCGTATGGTTAAAAACGCCATCGAGGATCACGCCCATACCGTGCGCCCTTGCCGCCGCAATCAGCGCCTCCAGCGCCTCGCGCCCACCGAACTGCGGATCAACCGTTTCATAATCACCCGTATCGTATTTGTGATTAGATACCGAGCGGAAGATCGGCGAGAGATACAAAACGCCAACGCCAAGACCTGCAAGATAATCCAGCTTGTCGATCACACCCCACAGCGTGCCGCCAAAAAACTCATTATTGGCAACCGGTGCCCCCGGGTATGCGCCAAACTGCTCGATCTCCTCCTGCCAGTCACCGTGATAAACGGCACCCGCGACACGCGTGCCGCCACGGGGCGCAAAGCGGTCAACGAAGATATGATACATGGTTTTGCCGTGAAACCAGCAGGGCGTGGTAAATTCGTTTTGCGACACCACCAAGCGAAAGCGCCCCCGACTGTGCGCGGCAAGCGTAAAGGTGACGTTATCCTCAGCCGTATCGGTAAAAAGCGTATCGGCGCCGCGCAAAAACAGCAGCTCGTAATAAAAAAGACCGTGGTCGTTCGGTGCGCAAAGCTCACCCAGCGACAAGGACAGGCGATAGGTATCGCTGCCCCCTGCCGTTGTCAGGAAGGAAAACGGCATATCGGTCGGTGCCTGTCCGTCACGTGCGATGCGCAGCACGACACACGCAGCCCCCAGTGCGCGCGGCACCTCTGCCGTGAGCACCAGAGTGTCACGGCAGAAAAACGCACCGCGGTCTGACACGTCCTTGCCGCCAACGCTCTTAAAAAGGCGCGGCAGGGGCGTATCGCATGCTTGCTTCATTAACATTATTTACCCTCTTTGGGCATGCGCTCAAGATGCCAGATCTCGCGCGCATAATCGTGGATGCTGCGGTCAGCGGCAAAGAAGCCCGCACCCGCAATATTGGCAAGCGACATACGGTTCCAGCGCATTTTATCGGCATAGGCCGCAAGTGCCGCCACGTGTGCCTGACGGTAAGACTCAAAGTCTGCAAGGCAAAGATAGGGATCGGCCACGCCGGGCCCTGCCAGCAGATAAGTGGCAATATCCGAGAAGTTTTCACCCGCAAAGCCGACGTTTAAATAATTGACGATGCGCGCCAGACGCTCGTTTTGTGCGTAATACAGGGCGGAATTGTAGCCCTTATTCCAAAGCTCGCTGACCTCACGGCTGGTAAGACCGAAGATAAACATATTTTCAGGGCCCGTCGCCGCCTGCATTTCTACGTTAGCGCCGTCAAGCGTACCGATCGTCAGGGCACCGTTGATCATCAGCTTCATACAGCCCGTGCCGCTGGCCTCCTTGCCCGCCATGGAGATCTGCTCACTGATCTCAGCCGAGGGAATGAGTGCCTCTGCGGTGCTGACGTTATAATCCTCAAGGAAGATCACGCGCAGCTTAGCCGCGATCTGCGGGTGCTGCTCGATATCCTTGCTGATCATACAAAGCAGCTTGATGATGCGCTTGGCCATCGCGTAGCCGGGGGCGGCCTTTGCACCGAAAATAAAGGTCTGGGGCTGCATATCAAGGTTGGGATTTTCCTTAAGATCCAGGTAAAGACCGATGATATTCAGGGCGTTGAGAAGCTGGCGCTTATACTCATGCAGACGCTTGATCTGCACGTCAAACACCGAATTGGTATCCAGCACCACGCCCGTTTTTTTCTTCAGAAGTGCGGCGAATTTCACCTTGTTGTTATGCTTGATCTCGGCAAGACGCTCCAGCACGGCGGCATCGTCGCTGTACTTCAGGAACTCAGCCAGCCTTTCGGGCTCGTGGCGGTAATCCGGCCCGATACACTCGTCAAGCAGGGCGGCAAGCTCGGGATTTGAATATACCAGCCAGCGACGGTGCGCAATACCGTTTGTCACGTTGGTAAAGCGGTCGGGATACATACGGTAAAAATCCTTAAACACGGTATCCACGAGAATATCCGAGTGAAGCTTTGACACGCCGTTGATCTTGTGCGAGCCGATGACCGAAAGATTGGCCATACGCACCTGCCCGTAGGCAATGATGCTCAGCGCCGAGATGCGGTTCCAGTTGCCGGGGAAATAGTTCCATGCCTCGCGACAGAAGCGCTCGTTGATCTCCTTAACGATCATGTGGATACGCGGCAGCTTCAGGGCAAACAGATCCTCATTCCAGGTCTCAAGCGCCTCGGGCATTACGGTATGATTGGTATAAGATACGGTACGGGTCACGATATCCCACGCCTTATCCCAGCTAAAGCAATACTCGTCAATCAGAATACGCATCAGCTCAGGAATGCAGAGTGCGGGGTGCGTGTCGTTGATGTGCACCGAAACCTTTTCGGGCAGATTATCGAGATTGCCGTATACCGCCATATGGTCGCGAATAATGCTCTGGCAGGAGGCACATACGAGGAAATATTGCTGCGTCAAGCGCAAAAGCTTACCCTCTGTGTGGTTATCCGAGGGGTAAAGAACCTTGGTGATGATGTCGGCATTGTTGCTCTCCTCCATCGCGCGGGTATATTGACCCTGCGAGAAAAGACCCATGTTAAACTTACTGACGGGCCTTGCCTTCCACAAGCGAAGCTGAGAAACGGCATCACTGTCAGCACCCGAGATCATCATATCGTAGGGTACGGCCTCATAATCCTCGCCGCCCTCATAAATGATCTCCAGCTTGCCCTCGCGCCACTCCTCCTTGACGTGACCGCCGAAATGCACCTTGTATACGCGGTCGGCGCGCGGCGCCAGCCACACCTCGCCACCCGGAAGCCAGGCATCGGGGAGTTCAATTTGCATACCGTCCACGATCATTTGCTTAAAAAGACCGTATTCGTAGCAAAGCGAAAAACCCGTGGCGGGATAATCAAGAGAGGAAAGCGAATCCATAAAGCAAGCGGCAAGTCGGCCAAGACCGCCGTTGCCAAGACCCGCATCGGGCTCGCACTCGTAAAGCTCCTCGAGGTCAAAGCCAAGGGATTTTAAGGCCTTGCCGTAGCTTTCCTGCAAGCCGAGATTGCAAAGATTGGTCTTGAGCGACCGACCGAGCAGAAATTCCATGCACATATAGTACACGCGCTTACCGCCTGCCTCGTTGACGCGATCTTTAAAGCTGCTGCGCTTCTCGGCAAGGATATCCTTGACCGTAAGAGCCGCCGCCTTATACAGCTGCTCACGCGTAGCCTCCTTTGCCGCGGTGCCGAAATGACGGGAAAGCTTTTCTTCAATATTCTTCTTTACTTCTTTTGCGTTAGGGGTATAGTTCATCTTAGGGGTTCCTCCGGAAAATGCGTTCGTTAAATGTTGTCATACATAGCAAGGTAGTCGCGCGCCGCGGCAGACCAGGAAAAATCGGTTCTCATGATCTTACCGATCAGGCGGTGGCGCTTTTCTTCATTACGCCACAGGGTAAGGGCGGCACACACGCGCTCATAAAGCTCAGCACCGCTGTATCCCGCAAAGGTAAAGCCGTTGCCGTGGATCCTCTTCCCTTCCTCCCAGTAGCCCTTGATCGAATCGTAAAGGCCGCCCGTTTCGCGCACGACGGGAATGGCGCCGTAGCGCGAGGCGATCATCTGCGACAGGCCGCAGGGCTCGGATTTTGAGGGCATGAGAAAGAGATCGCAAGCGGCATAGATCTGCTTGGCAAGGTCACGGTCATACTTAAGCAGCACCGATACCTTATCGGGGAAGCAGCGCGCAAGCTCGGTAAAATAGTGCTCAAATCGCTCCTCACCGCACCCAAGCACGACCAGCTGCACATCACGCTCGCCCACCAGCTTACTTAAAATTTCGGTCATGATATCAAGCCCCTTGTGCGCCACCAGACGCGTGATCACCGCCATCATCGGCACGTCGCGACGGGCGGGGAGCCCGAGTGCGGACTGCAACGCCAGTTTATTCTCACACTTCAGCTCGCGTGTACGCCAATTATAGCGCACAGGGATCACAGGATCCCGGCCGGGGTTATAATACTTATAATCAATACCGTTGAGAATACCGCAAAGCTTGTGGCGGTTTTCTCTTAAGATCCCGTCAAGGCCGCGCCCGAAGGAGGGCGTGCAGATCTCCTCCGCGTAGCGGGGGCTGACGGTGCTGACGATGTCAGCCGATACGATGGCTGCCTTCATCAGATTGATGCAGCCGCCAAAGTCCATGAGCTCATAATGCTCAACGCCAAGGCCAAATACGTCACCGAGAATACCGAAGTTATACTGCCCCTGATATTCGATATTATGAATGGTAAAGACCGAGCGGATATTTTCATACTCGGCTCTTGCACGGTAGAGCGTGTTCAGATATACGACCGAAAGCGCTGCCTGCCAGTCGTGGGCATGCAGCACGTCGGGGTAAAAATCAAGGTGAGAAAGTGCCTCAAGCACGGCCTTTGAGAAGTACGCAAAGCGCTCACCGTCGTCAAAGCTGCCGTAAAGCGCATCACGCTTGAAGTAATACTCATTATCTACAAAATAGTAAACGACGCCGTCCTTTTTCAGGGATTTGATGCCACAGTAAAGCGAGCGCCACGCAAGGTCGACGTTAAATATCGCCTCGTCCTTCATTTTGGCGCGCCACTCGCCCTTGACCTGTCCGTAAAGCGGCAGGATAACGCGCACGTCAGCGCCCTCCTTGGCAAGAGCCGCAGGCAAGGAGCCCATCACGTCACCAAGTCCGCCCGTCGCGGCAAAGGGCATCGCTTCAGCACCAACGAATAATATTTTTTTCATATATGCTCCTAAAAATCAAATTGAGTCGGTTACCGCGACACCGCGGTGTCGCGGCAACAAAGCGATTAAACCATCACGCCCTTACCGATATAAAACGGCATGCTTTCACACCCGCACAGCTCACGCCCATCGCGCACCGTGACGTTTTTATCGGTGATCACGCAGGAAAGGCGCACGTTGTCGCCCGTTACGGTATCCTGCATCAGAATAGAGTTCTTAATCACGGTTCCCTTACCGACCTTCACACCGCGGAAGAGTATGGAGTTTTCAACCGTGCCCTCGATCACGCATCCGTCAGCGATCATCGAGCCGCTGACCTTGGCGTTTTCGGTATAACGGGTAGGCACCGAATTGCGCACCTTGGTAAAGATGGGCTGATTGCGGCGATAGAACAAATTGACACGGTTTACGGGGTCAAGCAGACGCATCGAGCACTTGAAGTAGCTTTCAAGGGAATTGACGCGCGCAAAAAATCCGTCGTATTCATACGCGTAAAACTTATCGTTTGCAAGATTGCGCAAAATAAAGTCCTTATAAAAGCTCTTATGCCCGTGGGCGATCGCCTCGGTCACCACGCGCTTGAGGTACGTACGGTTGACAAGCCAGATATCGGCGCAGATCGTGACCTTGCCCTGCTGACCGCTGTATTCGGCAAGATCGGTAATACGCCCGTTTGCATCAACGGTCGGCACCTCGGAATGATCGTCAAGCGTTTGAAGGGCGGTATCCACCGTAGCGGTGATCGCAGTGAAATCTGCGCCGCTTTGCTCGTGCGCCCTCATCACAGCGGCAATATCCACGTTACAAATAACGTCGCAGTCCGACAGCACCAGCACATCCTCGGTGCAGCGATCGATGAAATTCATCACACCCATCAATGCCTCAAGACGGGTAGAATATACGCGCCCTGCGGCGGCATTGTCGTAGGCGGTGATGAAGGGGGGCAGGATCTTGATGCCGCCCGTGCGGCGCGCAAGATCCCAGTCCTTACCGTTGCCGATATGGTCAAGCAAGGACTGATAGTTGTAGTGCGTGATCACACCCACCTTGCTGATACCCGAGTTTACCATATTGGAAAGTGCAAAATCGATCAGACGGTATCGTCCGCCAAAGGGAATGCTCGCCATCGTACGGCGCCCGGTCAGCTCGGGCACGGTCGCATCGTGAATATTAGAAAAAATAATGCCTGCTGCAGTCATCATTGTGCACCTCCCTTATCCGAAACGATCTCGCCATCGGCGATCTCACCGTTTTCCTCAACCACAAAGCCCTCACCGACAACGGCAATGCCCTTGGCAGTGGCACGGGGCTTGCCGACGGTCGCACCGCGGCAGATCCTCACGTCACGGTCAATGATCGCGTACGACACGCGTGCGCCCTCGTGCACGATGCAGTCGCCCATCAAAACGGCGTCCTCCACCACGGCACCCTCCATGACGCGCACGTTTTCGCCAAGCACCGAGTTGCGCACGGTCCCCAGGATCTCACACCCCTCGGTGATCGAGGCGTTTTCAATCACGGCGTTGGGGCCTACGTACTGGGGCGGCGCGTTTTCATGGCGCGAGAATACGCGCCAGCGCCCGTCGTTTAATTTCAGCACGGGATCGTCACCCAGGATATCCATATTGGCCTCCCAGAGTGAATCAATGGTGCCCACGTCCTTCCAGTAGCCGTCAAAGGAATAGGCCATCATTTTCTCACCTGCACCCAGCATAGCGGGAATGATATTCTTGCCGAAGTCGTTGGCAGAATCGGGGTCCTTGGCATCGGCGATCAGATAATCAAAGAGCTTCTGACGGGTGAATACGTAAATACCCATCGAGGCCTTGGTGCTGTCGGGGTTCTTGGGCTTTTCGGTAAATTTGTAAATGGTGCCGTCCTCGTGCGTGCTCATGATACCGAAGCGGCTGGCCTCCTCCAGCGACACGTCAAGCACGGCGATCGTGCAGGCAGCGCCCGTCTTCTTGTGATAATCGATCATTTTGGCGTAATCCATATGGTAGATATGGTCGCCCGACAGGATCAGCACGTACTCGGCATCGTAGCGCTCGATAAACTGCATATTCTGATAAATGGCGTTGGCGGTACCCTTGTACCAGTCAGCGCCGCTCTTGCCCTGATACGGCGGCAGGATCTTCACACCGCCGTAGTTGCGGTCAAGGTCCCAGGGCAGACCCGTACCGATGTATTCGTTGAGCACCAGGGGCTGGTATTGCGTGAGCACGCCCACGGTATCAAGTCCCGAGTTCACACAGTTTGAAAGGGGAAAGTCAATGATGCGGTATTTACCGCCAAAGGTCACGGCAGGCTTGGCCGTTTTGTCGGTGAGTGCATAGAGTCTGCTACCCTGACCGCCCGCCAGGAGCATTGCCACGCATTCTTTTTTCTTAAACATAATCTATCCTCCATAATTTTTTGATACGATATGATCGGGGTCAAAGGGATTGCGGGGGACGTTGCTTCATGTAAGCCTCGCGGCTATTGCTTTTTGGGAAATTTGCGCTGACATTTTAAAATGACAGCGCCAAGGGGCGGCAAGGTGAGCTTCAGTGACTGCGCCTGCCCGTGCATGGGCGTTTTCTCGGTGCGCAGCGTGCCGCCGTGCACGCACCCACCGCCGCCAAAGCAAGCGTCGTCGGAATTTAACACCTCCTGCCATATGCCGTGTTGCGGTACGCCCACACGGAATTGCTCGCGCAAAACGGGAGTGAAATTGAGGATCACCACCACCTCGCGCCCTTTTTTATCCATACGGCGATAGGAGATCACGCTCTGGTCACAGTTATCGGGATCGATCCACTGAAAGCCATCCCAGCCGCCGTCGCGCTCATAGAGTGCGGGAGTCTGCAAATACAGATGATTGAGCGCCGCCGCATACCGCTGAAATTCGGCGTGACGCGGATAGTCGAGCAAGAACCACTCGAGCTCGTTTTCATAATCCCACTCGCGGAACTGGGCGATCTCGCTGCCCATGAACAGCAGCTTTTTACCGGGGTGTGTCATCATATACGCCAGATGCGCGCGGGCACCTGCAAACTTTTGGTCATAGTCACCCGGATTGCGATCAAGGAAGGATTTTTTGCCGTGCACCACCTCGTCGTGTGAGATCGGCAGCACGTATTTTTCACCAAAGGCATAGGAAAGCGAGAAGGTCAGCTTCCCGTGATTGAATTTGCGGTAAATGGGGTCTGTCTCGGCATAAGAGAGCGTATCGTTCATCCAGCCCATATTCCACTTTAAGGTGAAGCCAAGACCGCCGTTTTCAAGACCGGTGAGATTTCCCCACGCGGTAGACTCCTCCGCGATCATCAAAACGTCGGGGAACGCGCCGCGCATGTGCGCGTTTAATTTGCGGAAGAAGGCCATTGCCTCAAGATTGCGGTTATCGCCGTATACGTTGGGCACCCATTCGTCGGGGGTGCGGTCGTAATCGAGATACAGCATGGAGGCGACCGCATCAACACGCAGCCCATCGGCGTGATAGCGCTCCGCCCAGTAGGTGGCGTTGGAGATCAGAAAACTCTGTATCTCCTCACGTCCCACGTCAAAGCAGCGTGTGCCCCAGCCGCGGTGCTCCTGTCTGTCCTTGCCCTGATACTCGTAAAGCGGCTCGCCGTCAAACTCGTAAAGCCCCTGCGCGTCCTTGGGGAAATGCGCGGGCACCCAGTCAAGGATCACGCCGATCCCCGCCTCGTGCATCGTATCCACAAAGGCCATAAAATCGTGTGGCGTGCCATAGCGCGAGGTGGGGGCAAAATAGCCCGTGACCTGATAGCCCCACGAGCCATCGTAGGGGTGCTCCATGACAGGTAAGAGCTCTACGTGCGTGTAGCCCATTTGCTTGACGTAGGTGGCAAGCTCGCGCGCCGTTTCGGCATAGGTATAATAGCTGCCGTCGGTATGCCTTTTCCAGGACCCAAGGTGCACCTCGTAAATATTGAGCGCACGCTCCTGGATCGCTTTCTTTGCCTCGCGGCGGCGGTAAGCGAGCCAACCGTCATCGCGCCATTTGTAGCCGTCGATATCAAAATAGATCGAGGCGGTTTCGGGATATTGCCCCGCATAGGTGCCATACGGGTCGCTTTTATACACGTCGCCATGCGGTGTTTTCATTTTAAATTTATACAGCTGTCCCTGCCCAAAGCAAGACGCAGGGAGCGTCGCCTCAAACACGCCGCCGTCGGTGACGCGCGTCATCGGATGGCTTTCCTGCCAGCCGTTAAAATCGCCCACCACAAAGGCCGCCTCGGCGTGCGGTGCCCACACACGAAATACAAATCCGTGTGCAACACGGTGCACGCCAAGATACTCGTGCGCGTGATAATTGGTGCCCTGATGAAACAAATACGGCGCCAACGTATTTTCCTGCATGCGCCCACCTCCTTGACCGTGTAATTATTCAAAAGCGATGCCTAATTTTATTATAACATTACTATGTATAAAAAACAATACGTTTTTCAACGATTTTATATACAAATTCTGACAGTAATTGCAAAAATATACCGTTTTTTTGCACGCCCCGCATTTTTTCAAAAAATTCAAAAACCGCCGTCAACTTCCCTGCGTTTGGCATTGACATTTTCAAAGCGTTTTGTTATAATATTATGTTGAGGATATATTATCTATTTGCACTTTTCGGGCAGAAGAAAGGAGGGCGCCGTGTCGGATCTGTTTTTTCCGCAGTTTGCAGGCAACAGCACCTTACGCGCGCAGCTTGCCACCGACCTGCGCCATGCCACCTTTTCTCACGCCTATATTTTAGAGGGGCCACAGGGCTTCGGAAAGCATACGCTCGCCCGTCTGATCGCGATGGCCGCCGCCTGCGAAAGGCGCACCGACGAAGGCGCACCCCTGCCGTGCGGTCAGTGCAAATTCTGCCGCAAGATCGCCGCCGGAAACTGCCACGACGTCATCACCGTGTCGCGTGAGGCCGACCGCGCTACAATGGGCGTAAACGTGATCCGCGATCTGCGACGCGGCATTGCCGCCGTCCCCAACGACCTCAATTTGAAGATATATATCATCGAAGACGCACACACCATGACCGAGGAGGCGCAAAACGCCTTTCTGCTCACCCTGGAGGAGCCGCCCCCCTTCGTGCTGTTCTTGCTCCTGACCGAAAATGCAGGTGCACTGCTTGAGACCATTCGCTCCCGTGCGCCGCGTCTGCGCTTACAGCCGATCGCACGCGAGGCGCTGGCCGAGCATCTGCTCCACTCACCCGAAGGGATCTCCGCGGGCGCACCTACGTTAAAGCGCGAGGCAAGTGAAGAATTTGAGGCATTGCTGACACTCTCCGGCGGTTCGATCGGGCGTGCTCTCACACTGCTTGATGCCACCGCACGCGCGCCGCATCTGCAATACCGTGAAAACGCCAAGCGCCTGCTCGCATTGCTGGCCGACCGAGATAAGGGCGAGGGAATTTTGCTGCTGCTGCGCTCGTTTGGCACCGTACGCCAGGAGGTGCTGGCACAGCTGAGTGCCGTTTCGCTTGCTCTGCGCGATCTCATTCTGCTCTCGCAAAGCGAGCACGCTCCCCTGATCTTTTTTACCGACCGCGAGGCAGCCACAGACCTTGCCGAGAGCTTTACGGCTATGCGCCTGTTTTCTCTTGGAGAGCAGATCGCCGCAGCCGAGGCGATGCTGGAGCGCAACGCAAACGTCAGGCTGACGCTGACCCATTTGTTTACGCAACTTCTTAACACATAATGCGCCTTTGTTATAGCAAAGGCAGGGAGATACTATGGAACAAAAGAAAAAATTTCACACCAAAAAAGAGGGAGAGCCGCGCATTTCGGTGCGCCCCGGCAACTTCATCGTGCCGGGTGAAAAGCCCACCCCCTCGTCGGATCCCGCACGTCGCGAGACAGCCGATGGCAATAAAGCGACGCAGAACGCCGGTGGCAGCAGCCACGGCAAGGGCGGTAATCACCGCCGCGGCCGTCGCGGACGCCGCGGTCAGGGACACGACAACGCACCCCGTCAGGGCGAGGCACGCACCGAGCAGGTAAAGCAGCAGGAAGCCGCCACCAAAGCGCCACAGCCGACCGAGGGGCACAAGAAAGGGCACGACCGTCATCACGGCAGAAACCGCCGCCGTCAATCGCCCGCCCCCCAGATAGCCGAGCCGACGCCGACACCCATGGCGCCCCCCGTAGCGGCACCCGAGATCACCCCCTCACTGCAACGCGAGCTTGATGCGCAGTTCTCTGCCCCCGTGTCGCTGCCCACCTCGCTTGTCATTGATAACGGCCATCACCTCACCGAGGAGGAGCGCGCCGCGCTTGAAAAGGAATTTGCCGTTGATATCGCGACCGCCTCGTATCTGATCGAGGACGTACCCTGCGGCTTTCCCGCGCCCGACGGCAATGCCGTTGAGGTCATCGGCGTGCGTTTCCGCAAAACGGGCAAGGTCTACTTCTTTGCCCCCGCCGGTGAGCGCTTTAAGATCGGTGAAGCCGCTATCGTGGATACGGCACGCGGTCCCGAGCTTGGCGAGGTTGCCATGCTCAACCGCAAAATGGCAGAAAAGGATATCGTACAGCCCTTGCGCTCTGTGATCCGTCGCGCCACCGAGGAGGATATTGCGCACCACGAGGAAAACCGTCAAAAGGAAAAAGAGGCGCTGAAGATCTGCGCGGAAAAGATCGCGACGCACAAGCTTGAAATGCATCTGGTAGACGCACAGTATGCCTTTGATAACTCCAAGCTTTTGTTCTATTTCACCTCCGAGGGCCGCGTGGATTTCCGTGAGCTGGTGCGCGACTTAGCAGGTGTCTTCCGCACGCGCATCGAGCTCCGTCAGATCGGCATTCGCGACGAGTCGCGCCTGATCGGCGGTCTTGGTATGTGCGGTCGCCCCTTCTGCTGTGCCACGTTCCTGTCGGATTTCGGTCAGGTATCGGTCAAAATGGCAAAGGAGCAAGGGCTTTCCATCAACACCTCTAAAATTTCGGGGTGCTGCGGCCGCCTGATGTGCTGCCTGCGCTACGAGCACGAAAGCTATGCGGCAGAGGCTGCCCTCACGCCCAAGAAGGATGCACGCGTCATCACCCCCGACGGGCCCGGCACCGTGACCGAGGCCACACCCCTGCTTGGCACCGTTAAGGTCGCGCTTGACGGCGCAGAGGCCGGCACGACCGCCACGTATCACCGCGACGTGCTGACGCTCATCGGCAAGCAGGAGGGCGAAAAAACGCCGCCCTGCAAGAAGCCGCAGCAGGAAAACGACAGCAGCACCGCCGCGGAATAACCGAGCAATGAACACGCTGCCAAAAATTTATTCAAACTTTTTCGTCGAAAACAGTTGCTTTTTTTCAAAAATGTGCTACAATGATAGCACAATCATTTTTACGGAGGTACATAACCATGGCTTACAAAATTACCGATGCCTGCATTTCCTGCGGCGCTTGCCAGCCCGAGTGCCCTGTTGAGGCGATCAAAGAGGGTGCCGACAAGTACGAGATCGACGCCGACCTTTGCATTGAGTGCGGTGCTTGCGAGGGTGCTTGCCCCGTTGGCGCTCCCCAGGCTGAGTAATCAGGCTTAAAAATGAAGAAGACTGGTTTTAAGCTACGGCTGCAAAACCAGTCTTTTTCACTCATAGCCCCTTTACGTTTATAAAACAAAAAGAAAGGAGCCTCCTATGTGCGCCGAGATCCTGCTTGCCGACGGCGAGCGTCTTGACGAGGTCAACGAAAGCCTTGTCCTCATACAAAAGAAAAACGCCCTGGCCTTTGGCACCGATGCCTTTTTGCTTTCGGCCTTTTTGCGCCCCGCTACGCGTGAGCGCGCGGTCGAGCTTGGGTGCGGCAACGGCATTATTTCGCTTTTAGCCGCTGCACGGGGGCGTTTTTCACACATCACAGCGATAGAAATTCAAACACAAATGGCCGAGCTCGCCGCCCGCAACGTCACCTGCAATCACTTAAACGAACGCATTTCGGTGCTTGAAAAGGACGTGCGCCTTTTAAACGCCGCTGCCCTTGGCGGCGAGGTCGGCGTGGTATTTGCCAATCCCCCCTACATGCGCGCCGACAGCGGTGCCGCCTCGCCTTACGGCGCAAAGGAAACGGCGCGCCACGAGATCGAGGGCGGCATCAGAGAATTTGCCGCTGCCGCCGCACGGTGCCTCAAATACGGCGGCCTGTTTTATACGGTTTACCGACCCGACAGGGCAGAAACGCTTTTCGCCGCCCTGCGGGAGCAGCGCCTGGCTCCCAAACGCATGGTGCTGGTGCAGGATCACCCCGAAGCACCGCCCTCTATGCTGTTACTCGAAAGCAAGCTCGGTGCCGCCGAGGGTCTTGTGCTCCTACCCACGATCTGCCTGCACGAAAAGCGCGGCGAAAAGGCGCTTTCGCACCGTGCCGCCGCTATTTACGAAACTGGCATTTTCTGAGCTTTTTCACTGTTTTTCAACACCGTTACGGCACTTTTAACCGCCAACTCCCGTATATGACACGATCCCCTCATAGATGCCGCGCGCAAAAAGCTCAGGGCTTTCGTTCATCAGGCGCGCGTCGCGCGCGTTGGTGATAAACCCAAGCTCAAGCAACACCGCAGGCATCGCCGTGCGTTTTAACACATACAGGGAAGGACGTGCAAACACGCCGCGTGTGGCAAGCCCCGTGCTCTCCTGCAGGCCTGCCAGCATTGCCTCGGCAAGATCGGCCGCACGCGTGCCGAGCGCATAAACAAAGGCCTCGCTGCCCGTGGCAGCCGCCAGCTCCGAGGCGTTGGTGTGCAGACTGATAAAATAATCCGCCCCCCACGCATTGGCCTCCTCGGTGCGCACACGCAGGCTACCGGCATTTGAGGTGCCAAGCTGCGTTTCGGGCGTCGGGCGAGAAAGCCTGACCTCAAAATTGCCGTTTTGCCGCAAAAGCGTTGCCAGCTCCTGCCCGATACGGTATACCAGATTTTGCTCACGAAGCCCGTTTCCCTCCGCCCCTGCGTTGGGATTGACGGGATTATGTCCCTGATCGATATAAATTTTTATCGCCATACGCACTCCCCTTTTCAAATCACTATCCCCATTTTATGATACTTCACCGCGCGGTGCCACCGCAGAAAAGGAGCCACTATGTCAAGTGAAGAAAAAAACCGCATCGTTGGCGGCACACTCTATCTCGTAGCCACGCCCATCGGCAATCTCGCCGACCTCTCTCCCCGTGCACAAAAAACGCTGGCCGAGGTCAGCTTTATCGCCGCTGAGGATACGCGCAATACCGCCAAGCTCTTGGCGGCCTTTGATATGGCAAAGCCCCTTGTTTCCTATCACGACCACAACCGTCGCGAGCGCGGCCCCCAGATCGTTTCACGTCTTTTGGAGGGTGAGAGCTGTGCACTGGTCACCGATGCGGGCACCCCCGCCATCAGCGATCCGGGCGAAGACCTTGTGGCGCTTTGCGCCAAGGCCGGTGTGCCCGTCACCTCGGTGCCGGGCTGCTGTGCAGGCATCACGGCCCTCGCGCTTTCGGGCCTCCCCACGGCAAGATTTTGCTTTGAAGGCTTTTTGCCGCGCGACAAAAAGGAAAAGTCAGCACGCCTTGAGGCGCTTGCTGGCGAAGCACGCACGATGATCCTGCATGAGGCACCCCACCGCCTGCGCGACACCTTAAAGGAGCTTTGTGAGGCACTGGGCCCCACGCGCGACGTTGCCCTTTGCCGTGAGCTCACCAAACGCAACGAGGAGATCCTGCGCACCACGCTTGAGGGCGCGATCACGCATTACACCGCAAACGACCCACGCGGAGAATACGTGCTGATCCTGGCGGGCAGCACCGAAGCCCCCAAGGTGGCTGAATCCACACCGCTTCTGTCACTCGCCCCCGCCGACCACGTGTCATATTATGAAAAGCAGGGGCTTGCACGTATGGACGCCATCAAGAGGGCCGCAAAGGAGCGCAGTATGCAAAAAAATGAGCTCTATCGCCTGTTACATCAAGAAAAATAACAAAAGCTCTTGATTTTTACTATTTTTTATGCTACAATTTTTTTATTATTCTATTTCCTAAAAGGAGAACGTCCATGGAAAAACGCAAGGTCGGCGTCATTGGCGCCACGGGTATGGTAGGACAGCGCTTCCTTACCCTGCTTGATGATCACCCCTATTTTGAAGTAACCGCGCTCGCCGCCTCCGCACGCTCGGCAGGCAAGCCTTATCGCGAGGCCGTTGGCAGCCGTTGGAAATTGAAGACTCCGATGCCCGCTTATGCCGCTGATATGATCGTACACGATGCCGCTAACATTGAGGAAATGAAGGCGCTCTGCGACATGGTCTTCTGCGCCGTAGATATGAAAAAAGAGGATATCCGTGCTCTTGAAAACGCCTATGCACAGGCCGAGATCCCCGTGGTATCCAACAACTCTGCACACCGTTGGACGCCCGACGTACCGATGGTGATTCCCGAGATCAACGACAGCCACCTTGCCGTGATCGAGGCACAGAGAAAGCGTCTTGGCACCAAGCGCGGCTTTGTCGCCGTCAAGCCCAACTGCTCGATCCAGTCCTACGTGCCTGCCCTGACCGCCCTTCTTGAGTTTGAGCCCTACGAGGTGGTTGCCACCACCTACCAGGCGATCTCGGGCGCCGGCAAGACCTTTAACGAATGGCCCGAAATGATCGACAACGTCATTCCCTTTATCGGCGGCGAGGAGGAAAAGAGTGAGCAGGAGCCCCTGCGCGTCTGGGGCGAGGTCAAGAACGGTGAGATCGTCAAAAAGGAAGGCATCACCATCACCACCCAATGCATTCGCGTGCCCGTGACCGACGGCCACACTGCCGCTGTGTTTGTAAAATTCCGCAAAAAGCCCACCAAGGAGCAGATCCTTGCCGCTTGGAAGAGCTTCAAGGGCAAGCCCCAGGACCTGGGCCTCCCGCACGCACCCGCACAGTTCATCACCTACTTTGAGGAGGATAACCGTCCTCAGGCAGCTCTTGACCGCGACATTTACGGCGGCATGGGCGTGACCGTGGGGCGTCTGCGCGAGGACAGCGTTTACGACTATAAGTTCGTTGGTCTGTCGCACAACACCCTGCGCGGTGCCGCAGGCGGTGCCGTACTGATTGCCGAGCTTCTGCACAAGGAAGGCTATTTCGACTGATCGAAGATGCCATAAGACGAAAAGGGGGTGAGTCAAATGCAAAAATGCATTTGGTACTCACCCCCGTCGTTTTTGCTTTGCGGCTAAACACCGCAATTTTTGCCTGTTTTGCAGGCAAAAACCGCAAATTCCGCGCGCCAAAAAAGCCTACCGTCGGCTTTTTTGCGCAGGGACTGCGTAAATGACGCAGCCCCTCTTTGCTTTCCCCCTTTTAGTTCAGATCTTTCTTCTCTTTGTACCGTATCACCCCCTTGCTTTCACGACACCGCACAAAACAAAAAGGGCCTCTCCCATTTTTGAAAAGTTTTCGGTAGAGGGTGGTGAATTTGTTTGCCCGTGGGCAAACAAAGAGCAGGGAGACCCCATTTTCCAAAAGGGGGTCTCCCTGCTCTCTTATTTTGTCATTTGATCTCAAACGTCAGATGCTGCATGCGCTCCATCGCGGCGCGAAATACAGTCTTATCGTTTTCGTGCGTCAGGCACTGCTCTGCCTCGTCAAGCGGCACCCACTCAACCTCAGCAATCTCACCCTCGCGGGCCTTGATGCTTTCGTCGGTGGTAAAGGCGAGGAAATACACGACCTCCTTCATCACACCGGGTGAAGGACTGTAGCTGACGGTTGCGCGGAAATCCGAAATGATCGCGATACGGGAGGAGGTCTCCTCCATCACCTCGCGCAGGGCCGTTGCATATTCCGTCTCGCCTGCCTCCATATGTCCCTTCGGAAAGGAGCGATGGCCGCCCGCCTTATGGCGTATCATCAAAATGTAATACTTTTCTCCTTCGCGGCGCACCACCAGTGCGCCGCAAGATTTTTCCCAAGTCATTAAAAACCTCCTTTGGCAAGAAACGGCGTGAGCTATCTCACTGCTCAATTTCCTCCATCACAAAGGCCTCCAGCACGTCGCCGACCTTAATATCGTTAAAGCGGTCAAGCGCAATGCCGCATTCATAACCGTCGGAAACCTCCTTGACGTCGTCCTTGAAGCGACGCAAGGATGCGATCTTATCCTCAAAGATCACAATGCCGTCGCGCACCACGCGGATCTGCGACTGACGGGTGATCTTACCGTCCTGCACGTAGGAGCCGGCGATAAAGCCAACATTGGGGACATGAATGGTCTGGCGAACCTCGGCGTGACCGAGCACGTTTTCGCGGAACTTGGGTGCCAGCATACCCTTCATAGCCGCCTCGATCTCCTCGATGCACTCGTAAATGATACGGTACGTGCGGATATCTACGTTCTGACGCTCGGCAGAATCGATCGCCGCCTTATCGGGACGGACGTTAAAGCCAACGATAATGGCATTGGAGGCAGCGGCCAACATAACGTCGCCCTCGATGATGCCACCGACGGCAGCGTGGATCACGCGTACCTTGACCTCTTCGTTGGTCAGCTTTTCAAGCGACTGCTTTACAGCCTCGGCAGAGCCTGCCACGTCAGCCTTCACGATAATATTGAGCTCCTTGACGCCCTCGGAGATCTGTGCAAACAGGTCGTTGAGGTTGGCACGGGCATTGGCCTTAAAGCCCTCCTCCTTGGCTTTGTCGCGGCGCTGATCGGCAAGGGTTCTTGCCATGCGCTCGTCTTCAACGGCGGCAAACTCGTCACCTGCCTCGGGAACCTCGGCAAGACCGACGATCTCAACGGGCACGGAGGGGCCTGCCTCCTTCACGATACGGCCGGTATGATCGCACATCGTACGCACACGGCCAACGGCAGTGCCGGCAATCACGATATCACCGTTATGCAGCGTACCGTTTTGCACCAGGACCGTAGCAACGGGACCGCGTCCGCGGTCAAGCTTGGACTCAATGATAATACCCTTGGCGCGGCGGTCGGGATTGGCCTTAAGCTCCTTCATATCCGCTACCAGCAGTACGTTTTCAAGCAGAGTATCAATGCCCTCGCGCTTCAAGGCCGAGATCGGCACGCAGATCACGTCGCCGCCCCACTCCTCGGGCACCAGGTCATATTTGGTCAGCTCCTGCTTGATGGCGTCGGGATTGGCACCCGGCTTATCCATCTTATTGATCGCTACGATAATATCGATTTCAGCCGCCTTGGCATGGTTGATAGCCTCAACGGTCTGGGGCATGATGCCGTCGTCGGCAGCCACGACCAGAATGGCAATATCGGTTGCCTTGGCACCGCGTGCACGCATGGCGGTAAACGCCTCGTGACCGGGGGTATCCAGGAAGGTAAGGTCACGCCCGTCAACCTTGACGCGGTATGCACCGATATGCTGCGTAATACCGCCTGCCTCGCCTGCGGTCACGTTGGTGTGACGAATGGCGTCAAGCAAGGAGGTCTTACCGTGGTCAACGTGACCCATGACACATACAACGGGTGCACGGTCAAGCAGCTCGTCGGCGGTGTCCTCGGTATCGTCAAACAGCTTCTCCTCAATGCTGACAACGACCTCCTTGGTTGCCTCGACACCGAGCTCGGAAGCGATCAGGAAGGCAGTATCAAAATCAATGGTCTGATTCAAGGTCACCATCATACCCATCATCATCAGCTTTTTCACGACCTCAGCAGGGGCGATCTTCATGCGCGAAGCAAATTCGCTGACAGTGATCTCCTCGGGAATGGTCACGTGCAGTGCCTGCTTCGTGGCAGGTGCGGAGGACTTGCGAGCCCCCTTCTTACCCGAGGTAAAGGCATGCGTGCCGATCTGCTGCTTTTTCACGCGCTGGTTGCCGCCGCGGGCATCACGCACAGCGTCGGGCACAAAGGTGTCAAGACGCTCATCGTATTTGGAAAGGTCAACGCTTGACCCGCGCATATCTACCACGCGCGTGGTGCGTGCCTGCTTGGTTGCCTCGGTGCCCTTGGGCGTCTGGCCACGGGTGATGACGGTCGGATGGAACTGCTCGCGCACGATACGTCCGCCGCCCTCGTCCTTATCACGGAAGCCGCCGTTTACGGCGCCACCGCGATTTTGCTGGGGCTTTTGTCCGCGCTTATCGTCGCGTCCAAACGGGCCTTGTGCAAACTGCGGCTTGACTGCTGCTGCAGAAGTGCCGCCACGGGGTGCAAAATCGGGGCGTGCAAAGCGATCGCTTGCAGGCCTGTCGGCACCGGGGCGCGCTGCTTGTGCGGCGGGCTTGCCCTGTGTCAAAGATGCATCGCGACGGGGCTGTGCTGCGGGCGCCGCCTGACGGGTGGCACCAATGGTAGCACGCAGATTCTGCGGAATATTGTAGGTGCGGGGGGCTGCGGGGCGCTGCGACGGGGCGGCCTGTTCCTCAGCCTTTGCCGCAGGCGTCTCGACCTTCGCAGTCTTCTTTTCGGGGGCAACCTCTTTGGAAGTGGGAGTAGGAGCAGTCTCCGTCTTCGGTGCGGACTTCACCTCGGGCGCTGCTTTTTCTTTTACGGCAGGCTTTTCCTCGGCTACGGGCTTTTGTGCCTCGGCCTTTTCGGACGTTGCAGGTGCTACGGGCGGTGCCTTAGCCTCTTCCCCGTCCTTTTCCTGCTTTTTGGCAGCAGGAGCTGCCGCAACGGTGGGAATATAGGTATCGCCGAACAAATAGCCGTCGATATCCACCACCTGCTTCTCGCGTGTGAGCGCGTCAAAAACAATGTCAAATTCCTTCGCATCAAGCGATTTTGACGTCGTTTTACATTCAAGACCCTTTGCGGTCATCAATTCGGTAATTTGTTTACTTTTAATACCAAAATCCTTTGCTAACTGTGCAACCTTAAATGCCATAAATCCTCCTTGCCTTCCGCAGTCCGTGCGGAACACTCTTCCAAAGTGTTGTGTTCATTCAGCGTTCATCGCGCCCACGCGGGCGCCCGTATATCAAACGGTAAAAATTGCTTAAAGCGAAATGTGATACAGTGCTGCGATCGCGGCAGCCAGATTTTCATCAAGCACCGCCACAGCACCAACGGGTGCCGTTTTACCCACGGCAGCACCCAACGCCGCAGCGTTCATACACAGGCGCTGTAACGGCACGCCGTAATAGGCGGTGCGGTCGGTGATACGCTTGTGAGTATTGGGCGAGGTATCGGCGGCCTCCAGCACGATATAACGCTTGTTTTTCGCACCGTTATGGGCCTTTTTCAACGTTTCACACACCAATGGCACGCCGATGGCGGCAGCACGGGCACGCACGGCAAAGCCAAGCAGACCCAGCGCCTTTTTTTCAATTTCATTCATGGGCGATCAGTTCCTCTTGCATGGCGGCATAAACCTCAGCAGGGATCTCACACATAAGATTACGTGCAAGACGCCCCGAGCGCTGCGCCTTCATCAGGCACGTGCCGCTTTTACAAATATACGCACCGCGCCCCGATTTCTTGCCGGTAAAGTCAAGCGACACCGCACCGTCAGGGGCACGCACGACGCGCAAGAGCGTATTTTTGGGAAAATGTCCGTTGCAGCCAAGGCATTGACGCTCGGGCATTTTTTTCATCTTTTTGTCCATTTTTAACACCGTTCAAGGGTTATTCTGCTTTAATATCGATCTTGAAGCCCGTCAGCCTTGCCGCAAGACGTGCATTCAGACCCTCACGGCCGATGGCCAAAGAAAGCTGATCGGGATCTACCAGCACGCGGCAGGTGCGTTCACCCGTAAGCTCGACCGACAGCACGCGTGCAGGAGCAAGCGCGGCGGCAATAAACTCCTCGGGCGTTTCGCTATAAGGGATAATATCGATCTTCTCACCGCGCAGCTCCTCAACGATCCCGCCGATACGCATACCGCGGTTACCGATGCAGGCACCGATGGGATCCACGTTCTCATCACGGGAATATACGGCAACCTTGCTGCGCACGCCCGCCTCACGCGAAACGCTCTTGATCATCACGACACCGTCGGTGATCTCGGGGATCTCCAACTCAAACAGGCGGCGCACAAGACCCGAATGCGAGCGAGAAAGCGTGACCAGAGGTCCGCGCGATTCCTTGTTGACCTCCATAACGAACACCTTGATACGGTCGTCGACCTCAAAGGTCTCACCGGGGATCTGCTCACCCTTCAGGAGCACGGCACGGCCCGTGCCGGTTTCCAGCACCACGTTGCCGTTCACGGGATCGATCTTGCTGACCGTTGCCGTAATGATCTCCTCGCGCTGGCTCTCGTATGCCTCCTGCATCACGCGGCGCTCACCCTCGCGAATGCTCTGGATAATGACCGATTTTGCAGCGGCAGTAGAAAGGCGGCGGAAGTTTTCGGGCTTGACCTTGATCTCGATGAGCTTGCCGAGTGTGTAGCGCTTATTAAGGGCCTTTGCGTCCTCAAGCGAGATCTCGGTCTCGGGATCGGTAACGGTCTGCACAACGGTCTTTTGCTGGAACACGCGCACGTCGTCCTTTTCAAAATCAAACATAATTCTCACGTTGGCGCCCGCACCGTATTCCTTGTGGTAGGCGGCCACGAGAGCGGCCTCAATTTTTTCAAGCATGTACTCCTTAGGAATACCCTTTTCCTTCTCGAGAAGATCGAGTGCGTTCAGGAAGGATTCCTTGCTGCTTTTTTTCGTGCTCATGATTTTATCCTTTCGTTATATGTATACTTTTCTTTTTTAAAATTCAAAAACAGTTTGCAGCTTAGCCACGGCACTGCGGTCAAAGGCAAGAACCTCACCCTCAACCTCGACGAGCACGCGGTCTGCCTCGTCGCGCCCCACCAGAATGCCGCTGATGGATTTTTGACCGTTAATGGGTGCAAAAAAGCGCACCTCAACCGTCTCACCCACCGACAGATCAATATGCATATCGGTGCGCAGATCACGCTCGATACCGGGCGAGCTGACCTCAAGGTCATAGGAGGTTTCAATCGGATCCGCCTCGTCAAGCACAGGGTCGATGGCGCGATGCATACGCTCACAGTCGTCAATGGTGATGCCCTCGTCGTTGTCGATCGTCACACGGAGCACGCGGCGCGCGCCCTCCTTTACGAACTCAACGTCCCAGAGCAAAAGGCCCAGCTCCTGTGCTACGGGGGTAATGAGCTCGCGCACGGTTTCGGCAATATTTTTTGCTGTTGCCATGTGGCACCTCCTTTATTTTAGCGCAGATTTTTCTTGGCAAAGAAGAAGAGCAGGTCAACCAACCTGCTCCAACCCACTATCCATACTGCCAACAGTATAGCATACTTTTTACCGTTTTGCAATAGCGTATGCAAATTTTTTTAAAGTTTTTACCAAAAAAACAAAAAACGCCGGAAATATTTGGGCATTCTTCGCTTTTTTTCACAAATCTATCAGCTACTGTGTTTACAACCGTCAAAATGTATGTTATAATATAAAATTAGAGAAATATTTTTAAAGGAGAAACGCCATGAACGGCATTACCCTGAATAAAACCGAGCTTGCCGCTTGGCGAAGCCTCATTGCAAGACCCGATACGAGCATGCAGCTGCTGACAGCCGCCCTATATCTTGTCTCGGCGCTGATGCTGCCGTTTGCTGCCCACGGTGTACCCGCTCTGATCTTCATCGGCAGCTGCGCGGTTCTTTACTATATGCAAACACGCACGTTGCGCGCGTTGCTTTTGCCTGGCGTTCCCATCGCACTTTTATTCCTGCTTTCGGGCTCCCTGCTGCTGCCCGCTGCCTTTTGTGCGGTGGTCTTCGGTGGCGTGGCGGGCGGCCTGCTGATCGCAACTGCCAAAGAAAAGGCACATCTGCCGCTGCTCCTTGTTCTGCCACCCGCGGCCTTTTTGATCGCATGGGCACTGGGTGCCACACCGGCACTTGCCGCGCTCACGCTTCTGCCCCTGCCCGTCGCACTTGCCGCAGGCCTTGCCGTGCGGCTGTGCAAGCCCTTTACCCCGTCGGTGGCCGCGATCGCCATCGCGCTGGGTGCCGCACTGCTTTTGGCAGGTACCGTTGCGCTGAAGGCGCTCGGCTTGCTTGACCCCGCGCTCCTGCCCGATCTGATCGGCACCTGCGCCGACACGATGCTTGAGCTCCTGGCCGAGCAAAACAAGCTCTATGCAGAAGCAGGCCTTAGTGCCGCTCTCCCCTTGCCCGACCGTCGCGAGATCGTGAATATGTTCACCGACCTTGCCTACATGGCCCCTGCGATCTTCGGCATCGCGTGCCTGGTCGTTGCCTATTTCGTCTGGCGCACGCTGTGCATCATGCTTACCGCCTTCGGCGCGCTGCCACGCGTGCCGCGCGTCTTTTCCACCCCGACGATGAGCGTGGGCGCCGCACTGCTCTTCCTACTCTCTTACCTCGTTACGCTGATCGCCAATGCAAGCGAGATCACCCTGACGGGGATCGCTGCGCAAAACGTCGGTATGCTGCTTGAGCCCGGGCTTGCCCTGATCGGTGTCGGTGTACTCCTGCATCACGAGGGTGGACGCTCGTGCCTGTCTACCCTGCTTACGATCAGCATCGTTTATTTATTCTTCACCGCACCCTCGACCGCGCTTTCCCTTACTGCCCTGGTCGGTGCTGCGGTGGTATTGATCGCCGCCTACCAAGGCGCGAAAAAAAATAAAGGAGAACCGTAATGCAAAAACACTCGGAGTTCCGTCGTCGCACGGGCGTTACCATTCCCATGCTTGTTCTTCTTGCACTTGGCCTGCTCTTTTTCGGCGTATATATCATCGCCTCGCGCAAGGCGGGCACAGGGCTCACCACGCACACCGCGCTGATCTTTCTTGGCACCTATGTCGCCTTCAGCCTGCTTGCCTGTCTGTTCTTTCTGCTGCGCGAGCACAAGGAGCGTAGTGAGGAAAACCTTTTTGAGACGCTCAACACCAAGATGCACAACATGTTCAAATATGCCGTGGGGCTTCCCTATGCCATCACCGACGAGCAAGGACGTGTGCGCGTGCTGAACAGCGCGCTGCAAAACATTCTCGGTGCCGAGGATCCCTTCTGGCACGGCATGCTCCCCGATTTCTGCGGTGGCACGAGCCTGCAGGAGATCATTCGCACGGGCATCGGCGGCGAGGATCGCCGCACCGACCTCGGACGCCTGACGATGCACACCATCGCCATGCAGGCCGAAAACACCGCCATCCCCACCCAGACTCTGCCCGCCAGCAGCATCGACGGTACAGTCGTACCGCTGCCCGACGGAGGGCGCTACGTAGCGCGCGCTTACGCCGTGACCCTCAATGACAGCATCAGCTACCTCGTGACCTTTACGGACGTATCGGAGCTGCTTGACCTGCGCGAAAAAATGGAACGCGATATGCCTGCAGTTGCCTACATTGACGTCGACAACCTAGAGGAATTGACCCAGTACACCCACGCCAACTACCGCGATGCCTCGCGCAAGGTCGACGACGTGCTGATCACCTGGGCAGCCGACATGAACGGCTTTTTGCGCGAGTACGAGCGCGACCGTTATATCATGTTTTTCTCACAGGAGAAGCTCCGCCTTTGCGAGGAAGATAAATTCAGCACCCTGCTTGACCGCATTCGTGACATTCGTCTTGGTGAATACGGGATCCCCGTCACCGTCTCGATCGGTATTTCTCTTGACGACTGCTCCATGTCCGAGCGCGCCAAGGAAGCAAGCTCGGCACTGGATATGGCCCTGCAGCGCGGCGGTGACCAGGTGGCCGTGCGCCGTCGTGAGGGCATTCGCTATTACGGCGGTCAGACCCGTCCCTTCCAGCGCCGCTCGCGCGTGCAGTCCCGCGTGGTGGCAAGCTATCTGCTAACCAAAATTTCCGAGGCCGATAACCTGCTGATCATGGGGCACAGCAATCCCGATTTCGACTCGATCGGCTCTTGTGTGGGCATTGCCCAGCTCGGCTTGCTGGCAGGGATTCCCACCAAGATCATCATGGACCTCGATAACGCCAACTTCCGTGTGGCGACCGAGCGTCTGACGGGCTCCAAGATCTACAGCGATATGTTCATTTCGGGCCACAAGGGCCTTGATCTTATTCGCTCGGGCACGCTGCTGATCATCACCGACGCCAACAACCTGCGCATCATCGAATCCCCCGAGGTTGCCGACAGCGTGCGCCAGGTGTCGGGCAAGATCGCTATCATTGACCACCACCGTCAAGCGGGCGAATACGATTTTGAGCCCGTCGTAAACTATATTGACCCCGGCGCCTCCTCTGCCACCGAGCTTGTGGCCGAGATGCTGGAGCAAAGCGAGACCGGCAACGACACGGCAGGCAAGCTGGTATCCGACGAGGTCGCCAGCGTCATGCTGTCGGGCATTATGCTTGACACCAACGGCTTCACACGCAATACAGGTAGCCGCACGCTTGACGCCGCACGCTATCTTTACAGCAACGGCGCCAACGCCGAATACGTGCACAGCTTCTTTAACCAGAACTACAACGATTACGTGTGTGAACGCAGCTTTTCGGGCTGTACGCTCATGCACGACAACACTGTGGGTCTTACGTGGAGCCAGGGCACCGGGCGCGGTGCCGATGACCGCGTTGCCGCCGCCAAGGAGGCCGACCGTCTGCTTGGTGTGAAGGGCGTTTGTGCCTCCTTCGCACTTGTCGTGGTCGACAACGTAGTACACATCTCGGGACGCTCCGACGGCTCGATCAACGTACAGCTTATTCTTGAAAAAATGGGTGGCGGCGGTCGCTTTGATTCCGCAGGCGCAGCGCTTGCCAACACCTCACTTGACGCTGCTGTGGAGGATCTGAAGAACGCCATTCGCAGCTACTTCGCCGAGGCCGACGAGGCCCATCGCGGCGCTTAACCACACGGAAATCGAACACATAAGAAAGGAACAGTTTTATGAAAGTTATTCTCACCGCCGACGTAAAGGGCCAGGGTAAAAAGGACCAGCTGATCGAGGTCTCCGACGGCTATGCACGCAACTTCCTTCTGCCGCGCAAGCTTGCCATTCAGGCAGACAACCAATCGATGACCGAACTCAAAAACAAAGAGGCTGCCCGTCAGCATAAGATCGATACCGAGCGTGCCGCAGCCCGTGAAATTGCCAAAAAGCTGGAGAGCACCGTGGTAAAGATCAAGGTCGGTGCAGGCGCCGACGGCCGCCTTTACGGGTCTGTGACCTCTAAGGAAATTGCCGAAAAGCTTGAAAAAGAGCACGGGATCACGGTAGATAAACGCAAGATCACGCTGAATGACCCCATCAAGGCCTACGGCACCTACGACCTTGACGTGCGCCTTTATACCGACGTTGCGGGTAAGATCCACGTCGTCGTGACCGATCAATAAGAGGATTTGACATGAACAACGAAGTAATGAAGCAAGAGGACGTGCTCGGCCGTAAGATGCCCTGCTCACTTTCTGCTGAGCGTGCATTGCTGGGCGCCATTCTCATTGACCCCAATGCCATCAACGATATCGCGGCAACGATCGGCGCCGATGATTTTTACGTGCAGGAGCACAAGCAGATCTACCTTGCTATGCGTGAGCTGTTTGACGCCAGCCAGGAGATCGACCCCGTTACTCTCATTGACTCACTGGTGCACAAAGGCGTTTACGAAAAAGCAGGGGGCGAGAGCTACATCCGCTCGCTGCTGGACGTCACCCCGAGCGCGATGAACGTGGCGGATTATGCGCGCATCGTCAAGGAAGAAAGCACGCGCCGCCGCATCATCGAGGTGTGCAGCGAGATCTCCGACCTCACCTACGGTGAGCAGGAGGGCGTTGCCCACGTGCTTGACCTCGCGCAAAGCCGCTTTACGGAGATCGCACAAGGGCGCGACTCGCGCTCCTTCCGTCATATCCGCGACGTGCTGCGCGACGTGCTGGAAAACCTGCACCGTCTGCAGATCGACAAAAACGCCAACAACGGCACGCCCACGGGCTTTTCGGGTGTTGATAAGCTGCTTGTCGGTATGGGTGACTCCGACCTCATTCTGGTCGGCGCGCGCCCCGGTATGGGTAAGACCGCTTTTGCGTTGAACGTAGCAACCAACGTTGCCCTCTCCTCGGGCAAAAAGGTTTGCCTGTTCTCGCTTGAGATGTCGGCCGAGCAGCTTGCCTCGCGTATGATCGCGAGCGAAGCGTTGGTCGACAGCTACAGCCTGCGCACAGGGCAGCTACAGCCCGAGGACTGGAAAAATATTGCCGATGCCTCCATGCGCCTTTCGGCCACCGATATTTTAATTGACGACACCTCCGGTATTACCGTCACCGCCATGAAGGCCAAGCTGCGCCGCGTTGAAAACCTGGGCCTTGTCGTTGTCGACTATCTGGGCCTTATGGAAAGCGAGCAGCATTATGACAACCGCGCACTCGAGGTCAGCGTGATCTCGCGCGGACTGAAATTAATGGCCAAGGAGCTGCGCGTGCCGATCCTGTGCTGCGCCCAGCTGAACCGTGGCGCCGAGGGGCGCACCGACAAGCGTCCGCAGCTCTCCGACCTGCGTGACTCGGGTGCGATCGAGCAGGACGCCGACGTGGTTATGTTCCTTTACCGTGACGAATACTATAATTCCTCGCGCGATCCCGACCAGAAGGAGGGCAACATTGCCGAGGTCATTATCCAGAAAAACCGCCACGGCTCCACCGGCAACGTAAAGATGGGCTGGCTTGGCACCTACACCAAGTTCCGCACCATCGACACCGACCGCGAAGAACCGTAATGACGATGAAAAAGCAAGCAAGCACCCCCGACGTGCTTGATCCGCTGTCGGCAGCAGGATACCCTGTGGGGACGCCTATGGCCGTGGCGCTCTCAGGCGGCGCCGATTCCGTCGCGCTGCTGCATCTGATGCGCGCCTACCCCGGGCTGATTGCCGTGCACGTGCATCACGGGATCCGCGCCGACGAGGCCGACCGCGACGCCGACTTTTGCCGTGCACTTTGCAGCAAGCTGCAGATCCCCTTTTATTTGTTGCATATCGATGCCCCTGCCGTGGCAAAACAAACGAACGAAAGCCTTGAAACCGCCGCGCGCGAAGCGCGCTACGGGGTGATCAGCGCCCTGATGCGCGAAAAAGGCATTCCCGTGCTGCTGACAGCCCATCACGCCGACGACCAGCTGGAAACCATGCTACAGCATCTCTTGCGCGGTAGCGGTACACGTGGGCTTTGCGGCATTCCCGTCTGCCGTCCTCTCGGTGAGGGGCAGGTGGTGGTGCGACCCCTGCTCGGCGTGTCGAAGGAATCGCTTCTCTCTTATTTACACGGGCAGGGTCTTCCCTTTGTCACCGACAGCACCAACGACGAGCTTTGCTGTCAGCGCAATTTTTTGCGTCTGCGCGTGCTGCCCCTTCTGCGCGAGCTACAGCCAAACGCCCCCCTGATGGCGGCACGCTGTGCCGAAGCGCTGACGGGTGACGAGCAATATCTTGATCGTCTTGCCGCCGATTTTCTTGCCGCCGAGGGCAACACCCCCACAAGGCAAGCACTCCTTTCCCTGCCACGCCCCGTTCTGGTGCGCGTGCTGCGCAGGCTGCTGCCCGAGCCGCCGACCGCCCGACACGTAGAGGCGATCTGCGCACTGCTGTCGGGCACGCGGCAAAGCGCCAGGCTTTCTCTGCCGCAGGGCACCCTGCTGCAATTACGCCGCGGCAGACTGCTTGTTGCCAAAAAAGAGGCGCCGCTCACCGCCACCGTGGCACTGCTCAGCGCGCACTCACTTGACACAGCCGCTGACCTGCCAAACGGTCTTGCCGTGCTCGGTGCGCTGAGCAAAGCACAGGAAGCGGCGCTTACCGCACGCTACGCCTATCATACAACGGCCCACGTCGCACAATCAGCCCTTGTCGGTGCGCTCTACGTGCGCACCCGCGAAGCGGGTGACGTGATCCTGTCGGGGCGCATGCACAAAACCGTCAGGCGCCTCGGTAGCCTGTCGCATCTGGCGCCCACCGTGCGTGCACGTATGCCGCTGCTTTGCGACGAAGAAGGCATCGTAGCGGTGCCCTTCGGCCCGACGCGTGACGGCGCGACAAAAAACGCAGACCTCACCGTTTACTTTTACTTTAACTGACAGCCCCCTTAAGGGGGCTCCCCCCCATTGGAAATACCGCCCATCGGGCTGTTTATATTTCACCCCCACGGAGGAAAACATGAAAAAACACATCAAATCCATTGTCCTTTATTTGTTGTTGATCGGCGCTGTCATCTTTGCGGTGGCCACCATCTACAACCACACCGAAAAGGAAAAAATCATTCTCGGTGACGTGGTCTCGTACTTTGAAGCGGATCGCGTAACCTCCTTTGTCATTGACGGTAAATACTACATCACCATGAACGTAATCAAGCAGGACGCCGCAGGCAACCTGCAAACCAAGGAGGACGGCTCCTTTGACACGTCGGAGGTCGCGTATCAGCTGCGCTCGGTTGACCTGTTTAACGAATATTGCGGCGATTACGTGAAAAACAACCAAAACCTCAAGAGCTACGACATTGAGCCCCAGGCTGTGACCCCTTGGTGGGTTAGCATGCTCCCGTGGCTCCTGATCATCGTGGCCGCCTTCCTGCTCTATTTCTTTATGATGCGCTCGATGGCGGGCCCCGGCTCGAAGATAAACAGCTTCGGCAAGGCGCGCGCCAAAACGGTAAACGACAGCAAGGACCGTATTACCTTTGAGGACGTAGCGGGCTCGAACGAGGAAAAGCAGGAGCTTGAGGAGATCGTTGAATTTTTAAAGGACCCCGCCAAGTTTACCAGACTCGGCGCCAAGATCCCCCACGGCGTGCTGCTTGTGGGCCCTCCCGGTACGGGTAAAACGCTGCTTGCCAAGGCCGTTGCGGGTGAAGCGGGCGTCCCCTTTTATTCCCTGTCGGGCTCCGACTTTGTGGAAATGTACGTCGGCGTCGGTGCTTCGCGTGTGCGCGACCTTTTTGAAACGGCACGCAAATCCCCCGCGAGCATCATCTTTATCGATGAGATCGATGCCGTAGGCCGTCACCGCGGCGCTGGCCTTGGCGGCGGTCACGACGAGCGCGAGCAGACCTTGAACCAGCTGCTCGTGGAAATGGACGGCTTTGGCTCTCACGAGGGTATTATCGTGATCGCCGCTACCAACCGTCCCGATATTCTTGACCCCGCCCTGCTGCGCCCCGGTCGCTTTGACCGTCAGATCACGGTCGATGCCCCCGACGTCAAGGAGCGTGAGGCAATTTTGCAGGTTCACGTGCGCAAAAAGCCGCTTGAGGCAACAGTCGACCTTGCCGTGGTTGCGAAAAAGACCGCAGGCTTTACGGGCGCCGACCTTGCCAACCTCCTCAACGAAGCCGCCCTCCTGGCGGCACGCCGCAACAAATCTCTGATCGGCACCGATGATATCGACGATGCCTTTATCCGCGTCATTGCAGGCCCCAAGAAGGCCTCTCGCGTCATGAGCGAGCGTGAACGCAAGAACACGGCTTATCACGAAGCGGGCCACGCCATTGTGGCACACGTCCTGCCGCATCTTGACGCCGTACACCAGATCTCCATTATTCCCTCGGGCCGTGCACTCGGCTATACCATGAGCCTGCCCGCCGAGGACAAATACAGCGTATACAAGCAAGAGCTCAAGGAGCAGATCGCAGAGCTGCTGGCAGGGCGTGTAGCCGAAGCACTGATCTTTGGTGACATTTCAGGCGGCGCCTCCAACGATATTGAGCGTGCCACAAGCATCGCACGCAAGATGGTCACCCAGCTTGGCATGTCTGACGTGCTGGGTCCCGTCAAATACGGCACCAACGAAAGTGAGATCTTCCTTGGCCGCGACTTTGCGGGTGGGAATAACTTCTCCGAGGAGGTTTCGGCTAAGATCGATGCCGAGATCAAGGCACTCATCGACGAGGGCTACGCCACCGCCGAGCGCGTGCTGAGCGAAAACCGCGCGAAGCTTGACTTCGTAGCCGCCTTCCTGTTGAAGAACGAATTGATGGACAGCGACCAGTTTGCTGCCGCCATGGACCGCGAGAGTGTTACGATCGAGGAGCTTGAGGCTATGGCCGCAGAAAAGCGTGAGCAGAGCCGCCGCGAGAACGAAGCGCGCGCACAGCGTCTGCGCGAGGAGGCCGAGGCCGCCGCACGTGAGGCTGCTGCCGCCGAGGCAGCGCTGATGGGCAGCTTTGCCGAGCACCCGCAGGCCCCCGACTCCGTACAGGACGCGACACCAGACACACAAAGCAACGGCAACGAGCCTGACGGCAACGATCCTGACGGCAACGATCCTGACGGCAACGATAGCAACGACAACGATAACAGCGACGTCACCGGAAAAGACACACAGGCTTAAACCGCACCGGGGGGCTATGCCCTTGGGTATCCCCCCTGTTTTTTAGGAGTATGCTATGGAAAACAAGCAAAAGCTCACCCTCGGTATCGACATAGGCTCTACCACTGCAAAGGTGGTGCTTGTGCGTGGCGAGGAAATACTGTTTCAGTGCTACGAGCGCCATTTTTCGCAAGTGCGCCTGAAGACCCTTGAAATATTAAAGCGCCTCGGCGACCTGATCGGCACCGAGCGCGTCAGCGTTGCCATTTCAGGGTCGGCAGGCCTTGGGCTATCACGCGCGGCAAATCTGCCCTTCGTGCAGGAGGTGTTTGCCACGGGCGAAACGGTACGCCACCTTGAGCCCGACACCAATGCCGTGGTTGAGCTCGGCGGCGAGGACGCCAAGGTCATTTTCTTTGACGGCGGCACCGACGAGCGCATGAATGGCACGTGCGCGGGCGGCACGGGTGCGTTTATCGACCAGATGGCCACTCTGCTTGATCTCACCGTAGAGGAGCTGGATGCCCTCTCGCTAGAGGCCACGCGTATTTATCCCATCGCCTCGCGCTGCGGCGTGTTTGCCAAAACCGATATCCAGCCGCTGTTAAATCAGGGTGCCGCCAAGGCCGATATTGCGGCCAGCATCTTCCGCGCGGTTGTAAACCAGACCATTGCAGGCCTCGCGCAGGGGCGCCGTATCACGGGTAAGGTCATGTTTCTCGGCGGTCCGCTTTCCTTTAACGAGGGGCTGCGTCGCCAGTTCGTGCACGTATTGAAATTAACGCCCGAGCAGGCGATCTTTCCGCCGTATGCGCGCATTTCCGTCGCACTGGGCGCCGCATTTTATGCAACGGGTCTGAAGGAGGATTTCGGCTACGACGAGCTGGTCACGAGGATCGAGCAGTCAGTCACCACCACCGCCACCACCTCCAATCTCGCACCCTTGTTTGAAAATCAGGCCGAGTATAAGCGCTTCCGCGCCCGTCACGCAGCGGCCTCGGTAGAATATACCGACCCCGCGACCTACCGCGGTAACGCCTATCTTGGTATTGACTGCGGCTCTACCACCACCAAGCTGGTGCTGATGGCCGAGGATCACAAGCTGCTTTATACATATTATAATTCCAACAAGGGCAATCCCGTCGGGATCGTGAAGGAGCAGCTTGAGGAGATCTACGCCCTTTGCGGCAACCGTATCAAGATCCGTTCCTCGGCCGTCACGGGTTACGGTGAGGAGCTGATCCGTCACGCCTTTCATCTTGACCAAGGGCTGGTTGAGACGATGGCACACTTTACCGCCGCCAGATATTTCAACCCCCGCGTTGACTTTATTCTTGATATCGGTGGGCAGGATATCAAATGCTTCAAGATCCGCGCAGGTGCCATTGACAGCATTATGCTCAATGAGGCCTGCTCATCGGGCTGCGGCTCGTTTATTGAGACCTTTGCCAAATCCCTTGGCTACGAAACTGCTGAATTTGCCAAGCTTGCCCTGTTTGCGAAGGCCCCCGTTGACCTCGGCTCTCGCTGCACGGTGTTCATGAATTCCTCCGTCAAGCAAGCACAAAAGGACGGCGCCACGGTCGGCGATATTTCGGCAGGCCTTTCGGTGTCGGTCGTAAAAAACGCCATTTATAAGGTCATTCGTGCAGGCAGCACCGAGGAGCTTGGTGACAATATCGTGGTACAGGGCGGCACGTTTTTAAACGATGCCGTGCTGCGCAGCTTTGAGCGCGAGCTCGGACACGACGTCATTCGCCCTGCCATTGCGGGGCTGATGGGCGCGTGGGGTGCGGCGCTGTACGCGCAGTCGACCGCGGGTGACACATCAACGCTGCTTTCACGTGAGGCACTGAAGCAATTCCGCCACAGATCCCGTGCCGCGGTCTGCCGTGCCTGCACCAACAACTGTAACATTACCGTCAATACCTTTGCCGACGGCGAAACCTTTATTTCGGGCAACAAGTGCGAAAAGGGTGCGGGGAAAAAGGCGGCGGAAAATCCCCTGCCGAACCTGCACGCCTTCAAGCGCGACGCCTTTGCGGCGCTGACCCCCGTTGTCGGCAAGCGCGGCTTTACCATCGGCCTGCCCTTGGCACTCGGTATGTACGAGCTTGGCCCCTTCTGGTATACGCTTTTCAAATCCCTTGGCTTCGGCGTGCGCTTTTCGGGCTTTTCCAACCGCAAGCTTTACGCCAAAGGGCAGTACAGCATCCCGTCGGATACCGCCTGCTACCCTGCCAAGATCATGCACGGCCACATTGAGCAGCTGATCGAGGACGGCGTTGACGGCATCTTTTACCCCGCCATGACACGTAACGTCGATGAGCACGTAGCCGATAACTGCTACAACTGCCCTGTGGTCGCCTATTATGCCGAGCTGCTTTCGCATAATATGGACAGCCTCTCGCAGGTGCGCTTCTTCTATCCTTACATCAACGTCAACAACCACAAAAAGCTGACCGAGCAGCTGCTGACCTTTTTAAACACCGAGTTCGGCGGCTTTACCGCACGCGAGGTATCCTTTGCCGCACGCGCGGCCCGTATCGCTTATGACAACCACATGCGTCGCATTCGCCGAGAGGGTGAGCGTGCCGTTGCACGCGCCAAGCGAGAGGGACTGCGCTTGATGGTACTGTCGGGCAGACCCTACCATATCGACCCCGAGATCGGTCACAGCATCGATAAGCTGGCCACCTCTCTTGGGTTTGTCGTGGTCAGCGAGGATGCCGTGGCACACCTGGCCTCCAGCCCCGCAAGACCCCTTTCCCTGAACCAATGGACCTACCACGCAAGGCTGTATAACGCCGCCAAATTCGTCACCGAGACCAAGGGGGCGGAGCTGGTACAGCTGGTTTCCTTCGGCTGTGGCATTGATGCCATCACCACCGATGAGGTGCGTGGGATCTTGGAGGACGGCGGCAAGCTTTACACACAGATCAAAATCGACGAGATCACCAATCTCGGTGCCGTCACCATCAGACTGCGCAGCCTGATCGGTGCACTTGACCAACAGGAAGGGAGGGGCTGATATGGCCACACAGCGCGTCATTTTTACCAAGGAAATGAAACGGGACTATACCATTCTGCTCCCCAATATGCTTGAGATGCACTTCAAGATCATGGCAGAGATCTTTCGGCACGACGGCTACCGCGTGGAGCTGCTGCAAAACGAGGGACAGGGTGTAATTGACTGCGGACTCAAATATACCCACAACGATGCCTGCTATCCCGCCCTTCTCGTGATCGGTCAATTCATCGACGCCCTGCAAAGCGGCAAATATGACGTGGATCGCGTGGCGGTGATGATGACGCAGACGGGTGGTGGGTGCCGTGCCTCCAATTACATTACCCTCATTCGCAAGGCACTCGCCAAGGCGGGCTTTGCACAGGTGCCCGTGATCTCCTTAAACGTATCGGGGCTTGAAAAAAATCCCGGCTTTAAGCTGACACTCGGCTTCGGCAAGCGCATTTTGTACGCCGTATATTACGGCGACCTGTTGATGAATCTTGTCAACCAATGCCGCCCCTACGAGAGAACGCCCGGCAGCACGCAGCAGCTGGCTGATAAATGGGTCGGACACCTTGTCAAGGAGTTAAACAACGGCAAATCCCCCAACTATCGCTCCGTGCAGGAAAATTACGTCGCCATCTTAAAGGATTTTGAGCACAATCTCCCCCGCACCGACACGAAAAAGGTACGCGTGGGGATCGTTGGCGAGATCTACGTAAAATTTTCTCCGCTTGCCAACAATCATTTGGAGGAATTTTTGGTAAACGAGGGGGCTGAGACCGTCATGGCGGGCCTGCTTGATTTCCTGATGTACACGGTTAACACCGCCGTAGTGGATTACCGCCTGTACGGCATCAAAAAGACCCGTGCTAAGGTGATGAAATGGGCTTATAATTATCTACATAAAAAGCAGCTTGATTTCATTCGCATGTACCGTGAAAACAGCACCTTTACCCCGCCCACCGATTTTGAAAAGACACGCGCCGCCATCAAGGGCTATATTGACGAGGGCGTGCAGATGGGCGAGGGATGGCTCTTAACGGCCGAAATGCTGGAGCTGATCGAAAGCGGTGCCAAAAACGTCGTCTGCGCACAGCCCTTCGGGTGCCTGCCCAACCATATCGTTGGCAAGGGCATGATGAAAATTATCCGTGAAAATCACCCCGGCGTCAATCTTGTTTCCATCGACTATGACCCCGGTGCCTCGCGCATCAATCAGGAAAACCGCTTGAAGCTGATGCTGGCAGGGGCCGCTCGCGAGCTTGAAAACGAGCAAGCGGCAGAAAAAAAGGAGCCCGCACCCGTTTAACGATCCATTTCAAAAAACAAAAGAGAGAACCAATCGGCACACCATGACCGAAGCGTTCTCTCTTTTTTGTTTCACCGCGCCACGCAGCGCGCATACAATGGTAAAGAACCCGAAAGGAAGGAGCTCTGCTATGCAATTTGACCGCACCGCACTGGAACGCCTGCTGATGCTAAACGACAAGCAGCTGGAGACCGTTGTAAAAAAGCTTGCCGAGGATTACGGCTTAGACCTCACGGCACTGAACGTTGACGCCACCAATATGAAAAAGCTGCGTCAGGCATTGCGCCAAGCCGACGATAAGACCTTGCAAGGACTCGGTGAACAATTAAAAAACGGGAGATTAAAGCCGTGAACGGGGCGCAAGGCTCGCCCCCGACGGGCGAAAATGAGAGCGCCGAGCGAGAGGTGACGGCAAGCACCGGGCTTGACGACGAGTCCTTTTCCGCCTTGCTTGGCAGCATCGGCACCATGGCCCCTCTTTTCAGATCGCTTGGCAGCGTGATCGGCGCCAAGCCCTCCCCCGCGTGCGCCGCACGCGAGCATCTTTTGCTCTCCTTAAAGCCCTACCTCTCCCCCACACGGTGCGAGGCCGTTGATTACCTGGTGCGCATCGCGCGGCTTGGCGATATCATTCATAGCCTTGAAAAAGGCGAAGGGAGGTCCTGATGTATATTCAATCCCCCACCCCCGAGGCGCAAGACGGCTTCACCCTGCCAAAGGGCTATAGCGGCAGTGCCTTTACCGCCAAAGGGGCACAAACGGTACAAGAAACGCCTACATCTGCCCCGCCCATGCTCGACGCATCGCCAACGCGATCCGAGCGAGACGCGCCCGACACCCCCGAGGAAAAAAGCGAAGAGGAGGCACCCCAAGGCGAGCAAGACCCCGCCGCCGAGGCATTTGCACCCTCACGCGAAAAGCGCGGCGAGGGGTCTCTGCTCACACGCCTGCCCTTCTTATCCTCACTCCTGCCGCCCGCGCGCCATAAGGACGGCAAAAGCGGACTGCCCGAATGGGCTGTGATCGGTCTTGTGCTTTTTTTGCTCCTCAACGACAGCGAGCGTGACGGCGATCTTCTCCCCTTCGTTCTATTGCTGTTATTATGGGATTAAAAAAGCCCGACTTCCCTACGGTTGGAAAGTCGGGCTTTTGTTACCAGGTGAGCTTCAGGGGCTCTTCTAAATCCTGATATTCGCTGTTTTCACGACACGTATCGTGGTTTTCTACGATCAACACACGCGCATCGGGCGTGACCTTGATCGCGTGCCACGCACCGCGCCGCACGTTATAGATCCTTTCGCGCTCAAGCTCCACGACCTGCTTTTCAGCACCCAGGATCAGCTTTGCCCTACCCGAAAGCAGCACAAATACCTCATCGGTGCCAAGATGGCGCTCAAGATAGGTAATATTATCAAATTTTTCCGTGTAATTCAAAAGCGCCACGCGCCATGCGCCGTAATACATCGTGGGCTCATAGCCATCACCCAAATGCTCGTAAATCTCAAGATTTTCGTTTTCAAAAATTTTCATGCTGCTATCCTTTACAAAAGGGCGCCGACGGGCGCCCTTTATGATATTTTACTGATAAAGCGGCTCGGTGTAAACGCCTGCCTCGTGCAATGCCTTAAAGCTATCGATCACCGCGTACTTATCCTCCTGATAGGTGACGCCAAACCAGCGGTCGTTTGTCTTCAGCACGCGAACGCTTGCCTTGCCCGTTTTGATCATGTCGTCAATGACCTTGGGTAAAAGATACTCAGCCTTGATATCCTCGGGCTTCAGGGCAGACAGGAACTCAACGAAGCCACCTTCCAGCTCGTCAAAGAAATCGGGGGTCAGCGCCCACATATTCATCGAAACGATCGACTGGGGATCGATCGGCGTCTTCTTGCCGTCCTCCTCAACAGCCGCGCCCTCGCCGTCGTGCACAAGACCGCCGGTCTCGACAACGCCTGCCAGATACCCGTCCTTTACGGTGCACACGCCGCGCGTAACGCCGCCGTTTTCACTCAGGGTGTTTTTCAGAATAAAGCCGGGCATGCAGAACCTGCCTGCCTTACCTGCATTTTCCACTAAGAAATCATGGGCAAGACGGAAGCCCTCCTTGCCGTAATAATCGTCGGCATTGATCACCAGGAAGGGCTCGTTGACGATGCCCTTGCAGGAGAGCACGGCCTGACCCGTACCCCAGGGCTTTTTGCGGTCGGGCGGGCAGGTGTAGCCGGCAGGAAGATTATCCTTTTCCTGGAAGGCGTATGCCACGGGGCAGACCTTTTCGATGCGATTGCCGATGATCTCGCGGAAATCGGCCTCAAGATCCTTGCGAATGATGAACACTACGCGGTCAAAGCCCGCTTCCAGTGCATCGTGGATCGAATAATCCATGATGATCTCACCACCGGGGCCCACGGGCTCAAGCTGCTTGATGCCCTTGCCAAAGCGCGAGCCGATGCCTGCGGCCATAATAACAAGACTGGTTTTCATAAAAACTCCTTTCGAGAATAAATTCTCATCATATAATAAATCGTTATTTTGATTTCGGGGGATGGTTGGCAATGACGCCAAGCAGCTTGCCGTTTGCCTCGGCGACCGTCCCGCGCGCAGCGCGCAGACGGGAGGCGCGTGTCTTCCCGAGCGCGCTCACAAGAAGCACGGCGGCAAGATCAGCCATAGAGGCTACCGCCTCGGGGCTTTGAGAAAGTGCGGGGAAATCTACAAAAATATAATCGTAGCTCGGTGCCAGCGACGCGACCACATCACAAAGACGCTCGGAAAACGGCACGTCACAGGGGGAGAGCGTCATGTGACCCGCAGGCAGCACCGACACACCCTTAACGGGGGAGGCACACACCAGCCCCTCGGGCGACAGCGTCGCATCGGTGAGCAGATGACACAGCCCTCTTTCAACCTCGGGCAGATAGAAATCACTGCGTGCATCGCGCCGCAGATCGGCGTCGATCAGCAACACACGCTTCCCTGCCACGGCAAGCGAACGGGCAAGCCCCACCGCCACAAAGCTCTTGCCCTCCCGGGGCTCCGCTGAGGTCACGGCCAGCGTACAGGCGCCCGTCTGCTTTGTCACACGCGGCAAGCGCTCACGTACGGCAAAAAAGGCCTCGCCTTCATCAAGCGGAGGGGAGATCTCGGGCAGGGTACCGAGCAAAAGCCCTTCGGGCAGCACGCGTGCCATCTCCTCGGCGTCACAGATACGGTCGGAAAACAGGAAAGCCAGAATAAAATACAAATACGAAAGCAACAGCCCGAGGCCTCCGCCGACAAGCCCCCACCATACGGGGTGCCACGAAGCACGCGCAGCAGGCGGCGCGGCGCGGAGCAGCGTCACCACGGTAAAATCAGCGTCAAGATTCGGCCAGGCATACTCCTGCACAAAAAGCGGAAATTCTGCCGTTATAGCCGCGATCACGGCATCGGCCGTTGCGGCATCTCGGGCGGTTGCGGTGATCTTCACCGTAGCAGACTGGGAGGTGGCACCGATCATGTCGCCCAGCTGCTCCGCAGTCAGGTCAAGCGCGTGACGCGTCAGAACACGCGTCTTGAATTCATCGCTCTCACAGGCAAGGGCGGCATATTCCTTGGCAAGGCTTTGCACCACCGCAAGCTGAGAGGAGGTCAGCCCGTAATCCAGCAGCAGCTGCTCGGATTGCATATTGCGCACGAAAAAGGTTGCCGTTGCGCTGTATTTTGGCGCAAGCACTGTGCGGATCCCAAAGCCGCCAAGGGCGAAGATCAGCATTGCCAGCAAAATGGGAACGATGCGTTTTTTAAAGATCAGGATAAGGTCGCTTATCGTCAAGCGTTCGTTTTTCATCATACCCTCCCTTCACAGCGGCAGTTAACAAGCTGTAGAGAATATTATAACACACCAAGGGCATAATTTCAAGTATTCCCACCGAGATACAAAAAAATTTATAAAAAACTTGCACACACGCGGTGCGTGTGTTATAATGTAAAAAAATCAAGAATTGGAGAATGATCATGGCAGCCTGGATCGACGCCGCCTTTCACGGCATGGACCTCGCGGTATTCACCTTCATGCACAGCCTTGCCGTATGGGCAGGCGAGAGCGCGGGGGCGGACATCACCTCATTTTTAACGCATTTGATGAACTTTATCAGCTTTTTTGCACACGACGGGCTTTGTATGTTTGCCCTTGGCGTGGTGTTGATGTGCTTCAGGCGCACGCGCCGCCTTGGCGTTTGCGTATTCGTGGCAGTCTGCTGCGGCGGTCTTATTACAAATATCACCCTGAAGCCCTTGATCGCACGCGTGCGCCCCTACGCCAATTACGACCATCTGGCCGCCACGGTACGCGAATGGTGGGTAGCAGTCGGCGAGGCGCGCAAGACGGAAAGCATCATCGGCTCCTTCCCATCGGGGCACACCACCTCGGCCACGGCCGCCATGGTGGGGCTGTTCTTAGCCTCGGGGCGCAAAAAGCAGCTCTGGCCCGTGCTTATTTTCCCATTTTTAATGGGCATCTCACGCATTTATCTGATGGTACACTACACCTCGGACGTGCTGGCAGGACTGATATCGGGCACACTGGGCGCGATCGCCGCTTATTTTATCACCAAGGGCATCTTCGCCCTTCTTGAAAAATACAAGCACAAAAAGCTTTGTGCCTTTGCCCTTGACCTTGACGCGATCGAGCTTGTCAAAAAGCTCACCGCCAAAAAAAGCACCGAGGGAAAGGCAGAGTAACGAACAAAAGGAGTAACGATTATGTTAAAGGCCGGATTTGCAAAATTAGACGTCACGCCCCCCTTCGGCACGGGTATTGCCGGATATTTCAGGGAAAGAAAGGTTAAGGGCATACTTGATCCCATCTACCTTTGCTGCCTTGCCGTGGAAAAGGACGGCGAGCGACTGCTGATCATCACGGGCGACTTTATGGGCATCAAGATGGGCGTGTGCAAAAGGATGGCAGAAAGCATCGAGGCACGCACGGGCGTGCCCGCCACCTCGGTCATCGTGCAAGCGCTGCACCCCCACACCTCCACCGCACTCAATACGCAGCCGGTATTGAACCACGTGCACGAGGGTACCTATTTTGACCTTGTAATGATGAAGGCGGGGGACGTCGCGGAGCTGGCCCTGGCCGACCTTGAGGAGGCCACGGTGGCAGGCGCTACGGGTGAGGTCGCCGAAAAGATCTCCTTCGTACGCCGCTATTTTATGAAGGACGGGACCGTGAAGACCAATCCCGGCTTCGACAAGGCTGCCGACATCATCGGCCCCTGCGACGAGCCCGATAACAGCGTCAGGCTCCTGCGCTTCAAGAGAGAAAAGGGCAATATCGCGCTGGTGAACTTTGCCTGCCACCCCGACGTGATTGGCGGCGAGCTGCTTTCTGCCGACTGGCCCGGCTTTGTCAGACGCTTTGTAGAGGCCGAGCACCCGGGCACCGCCTGCATCTTCTGCAACGGCTTCCAGGGTGACAGCAACCACTTCCATTACATGAGCGGTGTGCGCAAGGGCGGCTACGAGCACAGCAGATTTATGGGGCGCGTCGTGGCCGACGCCGTAAATGCCCTCTGGGAGCAGGTCACCCCGATCAAGGCCGACTCGGTAGGCGTAAAAAGCGAAACCGTGTATACCAAGACCCGTATGGAGGAGCTGGAGCGCTATGATGAATTGAAGGCCTTCCACGACGCCTACTGGGCAGGAAAGCTCGATTACACCCCCTCCGGCGAGGAGATCGCACGCGCACGCCGCGTGACTGACCTTCTCACTGCCCCGATCTTCAGACCCATTCCCGTGACCGTGGCACACATCGGTGACGTGATCCTTGCGGGCATCGGCGGCGAGCCCTTTACTTACTATATCAGAGCCGTACGCGCGCTTTGCCCCGACAAGACCGTGCTCACCCTGTGCGCGGCAAACGGCTTTGAGGGATATTTCCCCACCGCAAAGGCCTTTGTAGAGGGCGGCTACGAGGCTGCCTCCTCGCCCTTCACCCCCGCGATCGAAAACGAGATCCTATCTACGGTTGAGAAACTGATAAAAGCACAATAACCTATAAATTCAGCCCCCGTGTGGCAACAAAGTGCCACACGGGGGCTTTTTATCAACCAAGCAGCTGCAGATCCAGCGCGAAGCGGATCGCTTCCATATTATCCTCGGAATACTCCAACTCCTCCGATACGGTGCGTGCCGCGATCACGGGTGCCAGTCCCATTTCCAGCAAGGCGAGGAAGACACGAAGCAGCACCAGCGAGGCAGCTACGGCAAGGCAGGTCTCCCGCCCACCTTCCTCAGGCACCACGTGACGGAGGAATAAATACGCCAAAAAGCGCTCGGCAAAAAGCGCCACCTCGGGCGATCGCTCTTGCCACGTTTTTTGTGTGGCAAGGCGCCACGCGCGCCCAAAGCGCCTTTTATCCTTTTTATCAAGATACTCAAGCGAAGCAAACAGCCGACGCCACTCGCGCGGTGGGAGAACGACTCCCCCGGCAAAGGTCTGTGTGATCTCGGCCAAGCGCACACCGAAGGGCGCGGCATCATTTTTCAGGGCGGCAAACAGTGCCGCGTGCGGCGAGGTGGCGGCATCGTCAAGCGCGAGGGGCGGCGCCTTGGCGTCAAGGCAAACGAGCGTGGTGTCATCGGGCTCGTGCAAGATCAGCTCTGCCGCCGTTTCGCATACGGCACCGAGCCCACATACGGTATGCCCCATAACGGTATGGTAAAAGCGGGGGTGCTCACGGCAAATATGGCACAGCGCCCCCTCGCCGACCTCGGCAATAATACGGCAAAGCCCACGGCTGTCAAGGTGGGCACAGCGCCCGTGTTTATCGGTGGCAAAGCAAGCGCCGTCCTCGCGCACGACAAGCGATGCGCGGATCGCTTCCCCGAGCGGGCCCGTCATGTTTTGATAAACACCCAGCGTTTGTTCATCAATACCGATCTCCCACCCGGCACAGCAGGTATGGCTGCAATCCGCCGCCACACAGCGAAAGCGGCTGTAATATGCGGGAACGTATACGGCCATAGTCCCCTCCTTATTTTTTCAGATGCCTGTCAAGCACCGCCACAAGATTTTCGGCATACAGCGAAAAGCCCTCGTCGTTGGGGTGCAGATATTCGTCCCGGAAGAAGACGGCAAGAGGAGGCACAAGCGTAAGACCGTCGATTACGGTAAAGCCACGCGTTTTGGCCTCGCTTGCCACCAGCGCGCGGCATTCCTCAAAGCTGCCCATTGCCTTTCCGTCGCGCTTGTCGCGCCAGATGGGGGTGATGACAAAGACCTTCTTATTTCCCCAAGCTTGTTTTACGAGATCCAGATAAGCCCCCAGATGCACTTGCATCTCTGTCAGGCTTTTATAATGCGAAAAATCGTTGGTGCCGTACGCGAGGATCACAGCATCGGGATCAAAATCGGGCACGTCAAAGGTAGACTCGTGATAATATGCGCCGCCGATGCCCTGAATCACGCTATGGGCGTTGAAATGGCGCGTGGTGCGCCACGCGTAAGAAAACGAATCGTAATCGGCAGCCCAACCCTGCGTAATAGAATCCCCGATGAAGAGCAGCTTACTATCGTGTCGGTGCGCGGTAAAGACAGCACCGTCGTCCAGCCGAAGCGCCGAGAGCGCACCGTGACTGTGACTCGGGAAGATCAGCGTCACGCGGTAGCTCCCGCTTGGATTGCCAAGTGCATCACAGAGCAGCATTTCCTCCGCCTTGCCCCGCTCAGCGCGCAGCTGACGGCGCAGCACTCCGTCAACGTATATCTCGAATTTTCCACCCGTTGCAGGGGTAAATCCAAAGGATTGCGAATCAGTATGAAAATCGAGGCACACACCCGTGGTGCAACGGGCACCGCCACCAAGAAAATCACTTTGCGCCTGCCAGGCAGCCATTTGCTTTTCCGTGCACTTGTAAAAATGGATACCGTCCTCCAGCACAACGGTGCACACAGCACCGAAGGCAATGCTCTTTATTTGTTCAACCGTCAGATTCATCGTTTCACCTCTTGCCGTTTCGCAGCACCACAGCCGCGTTTTCTTTATTATAGCATTTTTACCGACAAAAGCAAGTGCTTTTTCAAGAACACTAAAATTTTGACGCGGTACTTGCACAAAGCGCCGTTTTATGCTATAATTACCGTGTATTGCTTGCCAAGCAATATCAAATCCGCGACGGAGGATCCTTTATGTTTTGGATATGGGGCATTTACAATCTGTTTGAAAACGGATTGCTCAATATGATCCGCACCGCCACCAACCCCGGTGAGATCGGCGAGGCTGTGCTGGTCGGCTGCGGCTTTATGGCCGTGGTCGTTATTTCCTATCTTCTCGGCAGTGTCAACTGGGCGCTGGTCATCTCAAAGCTCTTTTACCACGATGACGTGCGCAACCACGGCAGCGGCAACGCAGGCACCACGAACGTTTTGCGCACCTACGGCAAAAAGGCAGCGATCTTCACCTTCCTCGGCGACGGTCTCAAGGGCGTGATCTCCGTGCTGATCGCGTGCGCCATCTTCGGGTATCCGATGATCGTGACCGAGGTAAACGGTGCCACCCATTACGACATCTGCTACACTTACCTCGTGACCGCCGCTTATCTTGCGGCCACCTTTGCCATCATCGGCCACATCTTCCCCATCTTTGCCAAATTCCGCGGCGGCAAGGGCTTTGCCACGTTTTTGCTCTCTGCCCTGGTGCTGAATCCCGCCATCTGGCTGATCCTTGTGTCGATCTTCCTCATTTTGGTGCTCGGCGCCCATTACGTGTCGCTCGGCTCGATCGTCACCGCCGCCTTCTATCCCGTCCTGCTCAAATCCTTTGATGCGGTCTACACGCAGTACGGAGTCGGCACGCTTTTTGCCTTCTTTATGGCTGCGTTGATCGCGTGGAGTCACCGCACCAACATCAAGCGCCTGTGGAATCACACCGAGCGCAAGACCTACTTCTTTGGGCAAAAGCCAAAGAGCGAGAACGATAAAACCGACAAGCCAAAGGATACAAAATGAACGCTTATCTGAAATTCGCCACGCTCTGTCGCCAAGCGGCAGAGCGTGAAATGTTAAAAAAGGCAGTCTTTACCGCCCCCGTTGACAGCACGGTCGTGCGCGCCACGGGAACCCTGCGCCGTGTAGGCGGTGAGGTCAAGATGCAGATCGAGAGCTTTTATCAGGACGGCAAAGCAAGACACGAAAACCTGCCATGCAACGAAACGGGCGAGGCGCGCCTTGCCGAGATCGCCGCAGGCTTTGCACGTATCAATCTGCTCACGACCGTGGGCGATGCCGAGCTGCGTCAAAGCAAAAAGGGAGAATGGCTGCTCCTTGGTGCCGACAAGCTGGCGCGCCGCTTACAATCGGGCGGTGCAACGGTTGAGGTCGGCGGCAACGACAAAGCAAAAAAACGGATCCTCTCGGGTGACGAGCCCTTTTTGAAATTGCTGGGCGTCAGTGATGAAAACGGCCGCGTGCACGACAAAAAGGGGCCGAAATTCCGTCAGATCAACCGCTTTTTGGAACTGATCCGCGATACGCTCCCCCACCTGCCGAAGGACAAGATCCGCATCTGCGACCTCTGCTGCGGCAAGAGCTATCTCTCCTTTGCGGTCTACCACTACTTTGCCAACGTGCTGGGGTATACCGTGTCAATGACGGGCGTGGATCTCAAGCCCGATGTGGTCAGCACCTGCAACGAGGTAGCCGAAAAGCTTGGATTCAAAGGCCTTCACTTTCTTTGCGGCGACGTGGCCGCCTACGAAAGCCCCGAAAGGCCCCAGCTGGTCATCTCCCTGCACGCCTGTGACACCGCCACCGATCTTGTGCTTGAAAAGGGTATGGCGTGGGAGGCACGCGTTATTCTTTCCACCCCCTGCTGCCACCACGAGCTCAACCACACCCTGTGTTGCCCCACGCTCTCTTTTATTGCCGAGCACGCGATGCTCCGCCAAAAGCTTTGTGATGCCGCAACGGACGCGCTGCGCTTAAAGCTCCTGGAGGCAAACGGCTATCACGTAGCGGCCCTTGAGCTGATCGACCCCGACGACACCCCCAAGAACGTCATGCTGCGCGCCATTCGCCGTGAGGGCGAGGACGAGGCCGCACGTGCGCGCGCCATGGCGGAATATCGCGCCGCACGCGCCTTTTTACTCGGAGGTGAAAGCTGATGGATACACGCCGCGTACTCAGCTACGTGCGTCGCGCGTGCGAGGATTATAATATGATCGAAGCGGGTGACCGCATCGCGGTCGGCATATCGGGCGGCAAGGATAGCCTGACGCTCCTTTGCGCGCTGGCCGACATGCGCCGCTTTTACCCCAACCCCTTCGAGGTGGTGGCCATCACCGTGGATATGGGCTTTCCCAATACCGACTACACACCCGTGGCCGAGCTTTGCCGCACGCTGAACGTCCCTTACCATATTGTAAAAACCGATATCTACGACGTTATTTTCAATATCAGAAAAGAAAAAAGCCCCTGTGCGCTGTGCTCCAAAATGCGGCGCGGTGCGCTGCATAACGCCGCACGTGAGCAGGGCTGCCGCGTGGTGGCACTCGGCCACCATTACGACGACGTGGTGGATACCTTTATGCTCAATCTCTTTTACGAGGGACGCATCGGATGCTTCCAGCCCGTCACCGACCTCACACGCGTTGGCGTGCGCGTCATACGCCCCCTCATCTATCTGCCCGAGCGTGTCGTGAAGACCTTTGCCAAGCGCGAAGATCTTCCCGTGGTGGAGTCGACCTGCCCCGCCGACGGGGAAACGCAGCGCACCGAGATGAATACCCTGATCAACACGCTTGACCGTAAGAGCCCCGGGCTGCGACACCGCATCTTCGGCGCTCTGCAGCGCGCGGACGTTGACGGCTTTGCCCCCCTGCCCCCGAGACCCAAGAAAAGCCGCAAGCAACCACACGAGGAGGAGCCGATACTCCAAAGCAGTGAAAAAAGCGAAACGGGCGAGTGATCTCGCCCGTTTTTCACTTCAAAATCACCTATTTTTTTATAAAAACACAAAAATTTGCAAAAAATTTCACAAACCCCTTGACAAGCACGCTTTTTTGTGCTAAAGTGTGTTCATTCCCAAGAAACAATCGGAAGCAGCATCGCTGTGACCGTGCGTGGAGGAAGTTCCGGAGAATCCCGAAAGGGTGCCGAAGGTGCAAGGTGGCCATGCCGCTGAATCTCTCAGGCAAAAGGACGGAGCAAGCAGTCATATGTTTGTCTATCTTTTATTTTTGGAACTGCCTTTTTGGGGGCAGTTTATTTTTTTACTCGGAGGTAAAAAACAATGCAAGAAGCATTACTCAAGGTTGTTGCAACCGTCAACTCGTACCTGACCGACTACGTGCTGATCTTCCTTTTGATCGGCGTTGGTCTGTACTTCACCATTCGCACCAAGTTTGTGCAGGTGCGTTGCTTCGGCGAGGGCATGAAGAACGTATTTGGCAAGCTTTCTCTGAAGGGCGGCGCTCAAAAGAGCGGCCTCTCCTCCTTCCAGGCGTTGGCTACCGCCATTGCCGCACAGGTCGGCACGGGTAACATCGTCGGTGCCTGCGGCGCGATCCTGATCGGTGGCCCCGGTGCCATCTTCTGGATGTGGGTCATTGCCTTCCTCGGCATGGCTACCATCTACGCCGAGGCAACGCTGGCGCAGAAGACCCGTAAGGTCAACGAGGACGGCACCATTGAGGGCGGCCCCGTTTACTACATCAAAGCTGCTTTCAACAACAAATTCGGTAAGTTCCTGGCCGTATTCTTCGCCGTTGCCGTTATGCTGGCGCTCGGCTTTATGGGCACGATGGTACAGTCGAACTCGATCGCCGGCACCATGGGTACCGCGGTCGGCCTGGGCGAGAACCTTTACTGGATCATCGGTATCGTTGTGGCACTGCTGGCAGGCGTTGTCTTCCTTGGCGGCTTGAACCGTCTTGCAGCCGTCACCGAAAAGATGGTACCCATTATGGCGTGCCTGTACATTCTCGGCTCTCTGGTCGTAATTTTCGCACGCATTCAGTACGTGCCCGAGACCCTTGGCATGATCTTCAAGTATGCCTTTAACGCCAACGCCCTCATCGGCGGCGGCATCGGCTACGCCCTCAAGGCTGCCATCAGCCAGGGTGCAAAGCGCGGTTTGTTCTCAAATGAGGCAGGCATGGGCTCTACCCCCCACGCGCACGCTCAGGCCAACGTAAAGAACGCACACGAGCAGGGCACCACCGCCATGATCGGTGTGTTTATCGATACCTTTGTAGTGCTTACCATGACCGCACTCGTCGTGATCTCCACCCTGTATGCCGGTGACGGCGTGCTGGGCAATACCCTTTCCTACAGCGCCACCAAGGGCGGACTGCTTGAGGCAGTTGCCGCAGCCTTCCCCAAGGCTAACCTTGCACAGATGGCCTTCGGCAAGGTGTTCGGTGAGACCTTTGGTAACATTTTCGTTGCCGTTTGTCTGTTCTTCTTCGCCTTCTCGACGATCCTTTCCTGGAACTTCTTCGGCAAGATCAACTTCCAGTACCTCTTTGGCAAGAAGTACACCGTGGTTTACACCGCGATTGCCGTGGTGTTCGTATTCCTTGGCTCGATCTTCTCCAACGACCTCGTTTGGGAGCTGACCGACTTCTTCAACTATCTCATGGTTCTGCCTAACGTCATTGCCCTTGTGGCACTTGGCAGCATGGTGGTTGCCGCCATGAAGGAGGGCAAGGAGGCAAAGGCCGCTGATGCTGCTGCCAACGCCGCCTTCGCTGAAAAGGACGCTGAATAATTTTAACACAATAAAAAACTCCCCGATGGACCAACCATCGGGGAGTTTTTGGTAATGCTCACAGCTCGTCAAAAGCGACAATATCGGTAAAATCCCTCACTGTCAATGCCGTTCCCTCATACAGCGGGTCACCCGGCTTTTCCAGCAGCTGTACCACGGCATAGACGTTGGCGTTTCTGGCCGCCTGCACACCCGAGCGAGAATCCTCAAACACAAGGCACACCGTGGCCGAAAGACCAAGCTTATCAGCAGCGCGCAGATACACAGCAGGATCGGGCTTGCCGGGCAACGTGCCGTCGTCAAGCACGATCTTGTCAAGGGAAAACCATCTGCCTATCTCAAACTCGTCAAAATAGAACTGCACGTTATCGATCGCCGATCCCGTGGCAATAGTAAAAGGAATGCCAAGATCCCTAAGGTGCTCAAAATATGCCTGCGCGCCCTTAACAAGGTGAAAGGTCCGGTCGTCACGCTTACAAAGCGTGCGGTAAAGCGCCTCCTTTTCAAAGGCAAGACGCGTCAGCGCCTCTGGCGTCAGATCCTGCCCGAAGTAGCGCGGCAATATCTCATAATTTGACTGCCCGAGGCAATTTTGGCGCACCTCTTGCTCGGTGATCTCCACTCCTAGCCGTTCGCCAAGGAAGATCTGCCAAGCCTGTTTGTGCTTTTCCGAATCGTAAAAAAGTGTACCGTTAAAGTCAAACAGCACACCACGGTAGCATGGCCTCTTCATCGTCGCACCATCCTTTAAAAAATTATATGTCCATTATAGCACGGTGACGATTTCATTTCAAGACAACACCCGAATTTTCTGTGCAAACTTTTCCTATGCTATTGCATTTTTATTTTTGCCGTGATATAATATTAGTGTTGGGTATTTTCCCGATAAAATACATAAAGGAGCATTTCACCATGGCAAGCAATTCCACGCTGACCGGCACCTACGAGTCCCTTCCCAAGATCGCAAAGATCATTCTTCAGATCTTCCTCGGCGCGCTGATCTCCGGCCTTTACCGCATCTGCCGTTTCCTTGAGAAGCAGAACGTCGTGACCCTTGTGGTCGGTATTCTCTGCTTCGTAGGTCTTGGCTTTGTATTCTGGGTAATCGACCTGGTAACCGAGATCACCAGCGACAGAATTACCGTTTTGGCTGACTGACCAAGCAAAATAAAAAAGCACCGCAAGGTGCTTTTTTATTTTTCACTTGACAAAAAACACCGTGGCTTGTATAATTGCATTATATATTATAAGTGTACCTTACTACATCTTGAAAGGCTAAACGACGATGAACAAGAATCTGCCCCAATTATTCGGTAATATGGTATTTAACGAGGAGGTCATGCGCCAGCGCCTGCCGCGCGAGGTGTCAAAATCTCTGATGAAAACAATGGAGGAGGGCAAGGAGATCGACCCCTCTATTGCCGACGTCGTGGCAAACGCCATGAAGGACTGGGCCATTGAAAAGGGCGCCACGCACTACACGCACTGGTTCCAGCCCCTGACGGGTGCCACTGCCGAGAAGCACGATTCCTTTATCTCCCCCGCCCCCGGCGGTCAGATCGTAATGGAATTTTCGGGCAAGTGCCTCATCAAGGGCGAGCCCGATGCCTCAAGCTTCCCCTCGGGAGGTCTGCGCGCCACCTTTGAGGCCCGCGGCTACACCGCGTGGGACCCTGCCTCCTATGCCTTTGTGAAGGACGGCACACTCTATATCCCGACGGCATTCTGCTCCTACACGGGCGAAGCGCTTGACTCCAAAACGCCCCTTCTGCGCTCGATCGACGCGATCTCGCGCGAGGGCATGCGTATCCTGCGCCTGTTTGGCGATACCACCGCCAAGCGCCTCACCACGACCGTTGGTGCCGAGCAGGAATACTTTATCATTGACAAGGCCATGTTTGAAAAGCGCCGCGACCTCATTTACACGGGCCGCACCCTTTTCGGTGCCCCTGCCCCCAAGGGCCAGGAATTAGAGGATCACTACTTCGGGCCCCTGAAAACGCGCATTGCCGCCTTCATGGCAGAGCTTGACGAGGAGCTGTGGAAGCTCGGGATCCTTTCTAAGACCAAGCATAACGAGGCCGCCCCCGCGCAGCATGAGCTCGCCCCCATCTTTACCACCACCAATATGTCTGTTGACCAGAACCTGCTGATCATGATCTACATGAAGCGCATCGCCGAAAAGCACGGCCTGGTATGCCTGTTGCACGAAAAGCCCTTTGCGGGCGTTTCGGGCTCGGGCAAGCACAACAACTGGTCGGTTGGTACCGATACGGGCAAAAATCTTTTCAAGCCCGGCAAGACACCTGCCGAAAACAAGCAGTTTTTGCTCATGCTCGCAGCCGTCATCAAGGCGGTTGACGATTATCAGGATCTGCTGCGCATTTCGGTGGCACACGCAGGCAACGACCACCGTCTTGGTGCTGCCGAGGCACCGCCCGCCATCGTTTCCATGTTCATCGGTGACGATCTGCAGGCCGTCGTCGACGCCATCGTCAGCGGCACCGACTTCAAGGGCTCCGCGCGCGGCAAGATGAATCTCGGTATCCCCTCGGTACCCACCTTCACCAAGGATACCTCCGACCGCAACCGCACCTCGCCCTTTGCCTTCACAGGCAACAAATTCGAGTTCCGTATGCTCGGCTCCTCGCAAAACATCTCGATGCCCAACGTGGTGCTCAACACCGCCGTGGCAGAAAGCTTCCGCCAGTTTGCCGACGTGCTGGAGAAGGCCGCAGATTTTGACACGGCCCTCGCGAGCCTCATCAAGGAAACCTTCACCAAGCACCAACGCATTCTCTTTAACGGCAACGGCTATTCCGAGGAATGGGAAAGGGAGGCCGCGCGCCGCGGACTCTCCAACCTGAAGACCACGCCCGAGGCGATCAAAACGTTCACCGCCGAGAAGCACGTGGCGCTCTTTGCCGCCCACGGTGTGATGAGCGAGGTGGAAATGAAGTCGCGCGAGGAGATCATGTATGAAAATTATGCCAAGGTCATCAACATTGAAGCACAAACGATGATCGAGATGGCCGGGCGCGACATTATCCCTGCCGTCACGCGTTATGCGGGGCACGTGGCCGAGGCCGCCAACGCCAAGCAGCAATTTGTAAAAAATGTTGACGTTTCCTGCGAGCGTGACCTCGTCACCCGCCTCTCGGCCCTCACCGCCAAGGCCTACGAAACGCTGGGTGCACTGCGCGAGGCAGACAACCGCGCCAAGGCAACCGTCGGCGTTGACAAAATTGCCGAAAGCTTTCTTGAAAACGTCATACCGCTGATGCAGAGCCTGCGCGAAACGGTTGACGAGATGGAGACCCTTACGGCCACCGAATACTGGCCTGTTCCCGGCTACGGCGAGCTCTTATTCAGCGTATAAAGCAAGACGGTGCATCGGCACCGCCCTTTCGGGGAGATCGGACTATGACAAACACCTTCAAATTTTTAACCCCTCTTCACGGTGATTGCCTGACCAACAAGGCGGGCGTGCTCCGTGAGGACGGCAAGGCACTTCTCGTTACCGCACGCGTAGCGGCACCCGAGGGGCTGGAGATCACCATCAACGGCGTCGCCGCTACCTATGCGGCAGGGGCTTATTTTGCCACCGTACCGCTGACGGCCTACGAAAATACCCTGACCGCCAACGCCAAAAGCGGCGAAGCGATCAAGATCACCGTTTACTGGCTGCCCCGCGCCACAAGCTGTTATCGCCTTTCGCTTGACGACAATATCCGATTTTTAGAGGATATTGCAAAAAACCAAGACCGCTATCACTCGATCTTTGAAAATCCGTATCTGGCGATCCTGCGCGAGGCACATCTGCGCTTTGGCACAAAGGTGCACGCCAATTTGTTTTATCACACTGTCGAGGAAAACGGCTTCACACTTTCCGACATGCCCGATAAATTCAAGGCAGAGTTTACCGAAAACGCCCCGTGGCTGCGCTTTTCCTTCCACGCCAAGGGCGAATTTCCCGATAAGCCCTATATTGATACCGATTATCAGCGCATAGACCGTGACCGCGCACAGGTTGAGCGTGAAATTATCCGTTTTGCAGGCAAGGCAGCACTTGCCCCCACCACCACGACCGTGCATTGGGGCGAATGCTCGCGCGAGGGCGTGCGTGCACTGCACGATGCCGGGATTCGCGTGCTGGCCGGGTATCTTTTATGGAACGAAAAGCACAATTTCGGCACCGTTTCCTACTATCTTGACCGTAAAACCGTCGCGCAAAGCGCACGCTTTGGCATTTATAAGGATACGACTACCGATATCACGTATGCCAAGATCGACGCCGTATTGAACACCGCCACCAAGGAAGAGCTGATCGCCAAGCTGAACGCCGACTTTGAAAAATACCCCCAAAAGGGATTTTGGGAATTTTTGATGCACGAGCAGTATTTTTATCCCGATTACCAAAAATACCTGCCCGACTTCCGCGCACGCATTTTCGCCGCCCTTGAATGGGCCGAGCAACACGGGCTCACCCCCGCATTTTTATCCGAAACGCATCTTGCGTGGTAAAAAGCCAACTAACCTGCCCCCTTGTCGGGCACAACCGTAAAAGCAGCGCACCTGCCTCTTGGCAGGTGCGCTGCTTTTTATCATAGTTCCTCACCGATCACAGCGGCGCGCTTTTGACGCACAAACTCGCACAAAAACTTAAAAAACGCTGTGGCAGCGGGCTTGAAGCCCCCCTCGGTATTATTTTTTAGCAAAAGCGTACGGCGGCAATCCACATTAGAGATCGGCAAAAGCCGCACATCGGGGTCGGCACACTGCCCCCACGAAAATTCAGGCCAGAAGCCAACGCCTGCATGAGCGGCGATCAGCTTTTTTACCGATGCGGGATTGTCGCTTTCAAACCCCACCTGCGGTACAAAGCCCGCCTGCAAGCAATAGCGGTCGCAAATACCGCGGAAATGACGGGAGCCACCCAACGCAATAAAGCTTTCATTTGCCAGCTGCGACAGATCTATGCTGCTTTTGCCCGCATAGGCGCCACCATCGGGCACAGCGAGAAAGATGCGCTCTGTCAGCATCAGCACGTCCTCCCCCTTCACGGACTCGGATTGCTGCACGGTGCTGACCAAAATATCACATTCCACTCCATCAGCACTCTGTGAAAGCCTGAAATGCGTGGCAGGGTTCGCCTTCTGATATGCCACCACGGCATCGGTGACAAGAGAGGTCGCGGCCAAAACGTTTAAACGGATCGTTGCCGCCTCACCCTTGGCAAGATCGGCAAGCTCACGCGGAAGGCTCGACAAAACTGCTAAGGGCGCACGCAAACGCTCAAGTAAATATTCCCCGTATACGGTCAGCGTCAGCTGACGGCGCTCACGCTTAAACAGCATCACGCCAAGCTCGCGCTCAAGGCGCCCGATCGCCTGAGAAAGCGCAGGCTGTGCTACGTGCAAACGCTCGGCGGTGCGCGTCATATGCAAGCTTTGTGCCACGGCCACGAAATATTGCAGTTGTGTCAGCTCCATTTTGATAACCCTCCATTATGGTTTCTATAACTATTATATATTTGACATTATTGTTTGTCAATAGTATACTGTAAATAAAGAAAAGTTTCCTGCGAGGTAACCGTTATGGCAGAAATTTTTGAGGTCATTATGCTCCTTTGCTTCGGCCTATCCTGGCCGATCACGTTATGTAAGAAGCTGCGCACAAAAAGTGCCAAATCGACCAGCCTTGCCTTTATGCTGCTGATCCTGTTCGGCTACGCCGCGGGTATTACCGCAAAAATACTGACCAGCGGCTGCAATTACGTATTTTACGTATACGTGTTTAACGTGATCATGGTGGTTGCCAATTTGGCTGTAACGCTTTATTTCCGCGCGCACGAAGCACGCGCAACTTGTTAAAAAATCCCCTTGACCGTCCATGACGGTCAAGGGGATTTCGTTATTCGGAAACGATCTCCATGGTTTCGATCACCACGGGGGTCATTGGCACGTCCTGCATATACCAGCCGTAGTTGCCGGTCTGCACAGCGGCGATCTTATCAATGACGTCCACGCCCTCAATCACCTTACCGAAGCCCGCATACTGGCCATCGAGGTGGGGGGCATTCTCGTGCATCACAAAAAACTGCGAGGAGGCCGAGTTCGGATCGTTGGTGCGTGCCATCGAAAGCACGCCGCGCGTGTGCTTTAAGGTGTTGGTGCGGCAGCCGTTCATGGCAAACTCACCCTTGATGGCATCGCACTCCTTGTGCTCCATTTCGGTGGTGTAGCCGCCACCCTGCAGCATAAAGCCGGCGATCACGCGGTGAAAGATCAGACCGTCAAAAAACTTCTTTTCGATCAGGGAAAGGAAGTTTGCCACGGTAAGAGGTGCCATTTCGGGGTAAAGCTCGGCGGTCATGGTGCCGAAATCTTTTACGTGAATTTTGATTACGGGATTGTTCATTTTTCTGCTCCTTTATATTCTTTTAAATTACAGCGTCGTAAGATCAACGGTAGCACCCGCACAAATACGCACGGGAGCGTCGTCCACCGCGATCCACACGTCGGTGGCGGTGGGATTATATACCACGGTGCGGTCTGCGGTAAACGCCAACGCGCGCAATGCCGTCAGATAATCGTAAATTTCAATATTGGTGGCGTACCATACGTCCTGAAGTCCGCCCGCCTCGGCGCAAAAGCGCTCAATATGTGACCAGTTATTCTTCTGATCAAATTCAAAGCTATGGCCCCACACGTAAAACAGCGGCAGGGGCATACGGGAGGATTTGAATTTTTCCAGCAGCTCAAAAAGCTTGGGGCTATCGTGATGACAGGTCGGGTGCCAGGCCATAAAATCATCGGGCAGCGCGAAGGAATCGGTGGATTTTATCGTGCGTGCATATTTCATGCCAAGGCTTTTCAGCACCTCGATCATATGTGTGGTGTATACACCGAAGGGATAAGACATACCGCGCACAGGATAGCCGCAAAGGGCTTCGAGATTTTTGCGATCCTCCATCACCTCAAAATGCAGCTCCTCATCGGAGATCTTATCGCACCACGGGTGCGTGAGGGTGTGGACCGATATTTCATGATGGGCGAAGCGATCGCGTACGTCCTCGTGCGTGAGGCAGCGATCTGTACCCAAAAATCCCGAATTTAAATGAAACGTGCCGCGTATACCGTGCAAATTAAAAATTTGCACCAGACGGTTATCGACCTCGCGGCCGTCGTCATAGCTCATTGTCAACGCCCGTTTTTTGGCATCCTTGTAGTATTTAAATTGTACCTTCATCGTTTGCCTCCTCAAATGCTAATAAAAAAAGCTCCTTAGCGCGCGTCTCGCGCTCTGCTAACATCAAATAGCCGAACAGTACCTCCATGCCCGTGGCACTGCGATACTCTGCCACCGTGGCATTTTTCGGGGTCGCGCTATGCCCTGCGTTTCGCCCACGGCGAAAGACGCCAAGCTCCTCCTCGCTAAGATGCGGCAGCAGCCTTTCCATCGCCTTTGCCTGTGCGGGTGCGCTGACGTAGCGGCGTGCGCGGTTATTCAGAGATTTAGAGGAGCCGTGCCCCTGCTCTACCAACCGCCGCCGCACAAAAAGCTCGATGACGCTGTCGCCGTAGTAGGCCAGCGCCGCTGTGCTGACGGTACGAATATCCAATTCCATCTTATGACTCCTTTGCCACAGGCACGGGATAAGTGCCGTGCCAAGCGTCCTTGTCGATCTCCTCGGGCGGCGAGAGCTGAAGCTCCTCGGGTATGTGCGCGATCACGCGCAGATGAACCGGAGAAAAATAGCCCTTGTCGTCAAAGGAAAGCTCGTGATACCCAACGTTGGGCAGATACGGCACGCGGCGCCGGTGTATAAGCGGTAAGCCGAACAGCTTTGCCGTCAGCAACGAAATCAGCGTACCGTGTGCCACAACCGCCACGGCCCTGCCGCGCTCGCGGTGCAAAATATCCAAAAGGGCGGCAAAGGCACGCTCCTGTGCCTCGATAAAGCTTTCCCCGTCGGGCATACGCAGCTTTTCGGGGTCCTTTTTCCAATTGTGCCAGACCTCTGCGTAGTCACGCTTGGTCTTTTCAAAGGTGACGCCGTCAAGTATCCCCATATCCATTTCGCGCAGATCGTAAACCGTATGAATGGGCATATCACGCGTCCCACGCACGCCCTCGGCGGTCATGACCGCACGCACAAGGGGGCTTGAATAGATCGCGTCAAGCGGCTTATCGGCAAACGCACCTCTGAGGGCATACGCCTGCTTCTTACCCGTTTCGTTCAGGGGCTGATCGGTTTGACACCCATTAAAGCTGCCGTGTAGATTATTATCGGTCTGCCCGTGTCTTACAAGATAAAGCGTCGTCATAAGAGCCCCCCTCTCATACTGCTTCAGTATAGCATTTTTGGCGTACCGTGTCAAGCCTAAATATGATCTTAGGCCGTTGTATTAAAGATGAATATGCCGATACGAGCTACCTGCCAGCAGTCGTGCCTCACGGGTGTGACAGGTGAAAAGCAGACATTGCCCACCGCTCTTGCAATACCCGTCAAGAAAGCGAAGCACACACGCCGCGCGTGTATCGTCAAGCCGTGCGCACACCTCGTCGAGGAGCAGGGGCAGCGGCTCCCTCGTGATCATTTCAAGGAGCCCTAAACGCAATGCAAGATAGGCAACGTCGCGCGCCCCCGCGCTTGAATGCGAAAGTGGGAAAAGCCCTTCGTCGGTTTCCAAAAAAGCCACGAAATCCCCCGACATGTGTAAGCGCCCGTAAATGCCGCCCGTCAGCCGCTCCAAAATATCCGAAGCGCGTGCCGCGAGCGACGGGAGCACGCCCTCGCGCAACGTGGCATCGGCTGCCTCGAGCGCCTTTGCCGCCATTGTCACGGCGGCAAGCCTTTGGTTTGCCGCCTCAATCTTTGCCTCTACACGCATCAGCTCTTCCCGCAGCGCGACGGGCGACGCACCGCCCGCGAGGCACTCCGCCTCCTCGCGCTCCAGCGCGCGCAGGCGGTTGCGATACGCATTTATTTTTTCCTCGAGCTCACCGAAGGTAGCACCGCCCGCTTGTGCGCCGCCCTGCGCGGGCAAAGCGGCATAAGCCGCACGCAACGCAGGCAAAGCGGCCAGATCAAGGCCGTTTTCAAGCGCCATTCTGGCACTTTGTGCCCGTTCGTATGCCGTTTTTGCAGCATCGACCCGTACCCTTGCCTCACGGCAACGCGCCTGTAAGCTTGCCAACAGCGTTCGCGCCTCCTGCGCCTTGGTAAAAGCGATCCCGATGGCAGCACAGGCCTTCTGCAACGCCAAAAGCGCCTCATCTTCCCGCGCCTTGGCCTCGCACACGTATTCTTTTGCACGGGCCAAGCGCTCCTGATAGACCTGCCATTGCGCAAAGTTCTCCTCACACCCCGACAAAAAAGTGCGCAAAAGATTGGCGCTCGGCAAGCCAAGCACCGCTAAAAGCGCTGCCTGTTTTCGTTTAGCACGCTTGCGTAAAAGCAACAGCAGCAGCGAAAGCAGCAGCAGAACGCCGCTGCCGACACCCAGCACCGCACGCACGGCAGGCAACAGGACTGCGCCAAGTGCGAAAAGAAGCAGCAGCACCGCGCTGAGCAGTGCAGCGCCACCACAAATCCGTGCCTGCTTTTGCCAAGCCGTCATGCGGCCCTTGACAGCCGCCGTACCTCCCGCTTCAAGCACCGCGCGCTGTGGGGCGGTAGGCGCGTGTCGCGAAAGCTCGCCTTTAGCCGCTTCCGCCTCCCCGTGGCAAGCCGCGTGCCGCGCAGCGGCGGCGCTGTACTCACCAAGAGCTGCCGCCGCGCGCTCCATTGCCTGCTCTGTAGGAAAGCGCTCACTTACCGTCTGCTCGGTCGCGTGCCACGCAAGCTCTGCCTGCTTTTCCTGCTCACACGCGGCTCCCCACTCGTCATAGCGCTTCAAGGTCAACGACAAATGCGCCGCCTCCTGCCTTTCGCGCAGTGCCGCCAGCTCACATACCGCGGCATCAAGCTCTTTTTGAAGCGACTGCTTTTCCACCCCGATTCCGTAGGCACGCGCCGCTTTTTCCTGTGCCGCGTCATAGGCCTCGGCAAGGGCGTTGCGCTCCGCCTCCAGCATCGGGATCTTACCGCCCGTTCCACGGTGATGCTGCAAGGCGCGCCGCGCCTCGTCAAGTGCTCTTGCGGCGCGCTCCAGGCGCGCGCCACCGGCACCCAAAAACAAAAATTCACTCACAGCGTCCCCTGTCTGTTCTCCGGAAATACCGTCAAGCTCGGACTGACGCACACAGGCGCTGCTATGATAAAGCGCCAAGGGCAGCCCCAAAAAATATTCGCCGGCACTGAGCGTGCCAAGCTCGATCGGCTCACCCGTTTGGCGCAGGTAGACCTGCACGTGCTCGGTGGGCGTTTCCCTGCCGCCCGTCGTGTGCACCACAAGATCACGGCAGAGCACTACCTCCCGACCCTGCCAGAGAAAAATAACGCGTCCCGCGGCGCGGTGTCCCTTGCGTGACAAACGGCGCGCACGCTCCTCGATCTCCTCGGCACCGCGGCGGCCAAAGCCGTAAAACAAAAAGCGCAGTAACGCAAGCAGCGTGCTCTTTCCGCTCTCATTGGGCCCCTCGATCACGTGCAGCCCCTCGCCAAAGGAAAAACGGCAGTGGGAAAGGCACCCAAACTCCTCGGCATATAATTCGATCAGCTTCATAACAGCTCCCTCCCCGAAAGCGCGGCAAAGCCAAGGCGCAGTGCCTCGGCGGCAAGCGCGCGCTCCGCCTCACTCTCGCCTTGAAGCCTCGGCAAGAGAGCACGGTAAAAGGCGCCAAACAGCCCCTGATCCTTTTGTAAAAACGCCGTGTCAAGCAGGGGCACGGTCTGATCCTTCACCTCAAATAAGGCAAGTCCCTCCCCGAGGCGCAAAAGCGATGCCTTATCGGGGATACACGCGCTCGCCACCTGGCCCACAAGACAAAGGCGCAACGCCGTATCGGGAGTGGGTGACAGCGTCGCTATCTCTTGTGCCACACGCGCGCGCACAGCCTCACCGTTTTCAGCACCCCCAACGTCAAGCTCGTGCACAAGAAAAACGGGCGCATTGCTTTTTAAGGGGGCAACGCTCACGCGACCTGCGTCTATGCTGACCAGTTGCGCCCCTCCGGCACCCGGCTCGTCAAAGCCGCGTCCCGCTAAAAATCCGCTGTATGCCGCCAGGGTCCTGCCGTAGCGACAAGGGGGCATAGGCTTGTGAATATGCCCCAACGCCGCATAGTCAAAGCCGGCAGCAGCCAAAGCCCCGGCGCTCAGCGGCGCGTAGGCCGAGGCACCCGTCATATCACTGTGCGCGAGTAAAATATGCGTCATGCCGTCAGGCGCTACCGCCTCACGGGGCAACGGCGGTGCCGCCATGCTCTCAGCAGTAAAGGCATAACCGTATACCGCAACACCCAACGCAGGAAAGCTGAAATACCCCAGCTGCGCCTCGTTAAACAAATATACGTTTGGGGGCAGCGGTATACTGTCCCAAAAGCCGCCCTTTGTATAAAAATCGTGGTTGCCGGGGGCGATCACGACGGGTACCCCCGTTTTTTCCAGCGCGGCAAAAAAGCGCCGCACGGTATCGGGATTCGGCATTACGGTATCAAAGCAATCACCCGCGAGCAGAACAAGCGACACACCCAGCGCCCTCGCTTCTTCGAGCAGCGCCTCAAACGCCTCGCACTGACAAGCGCGCCGCCGTGCGGCTGCGTGCGGCAAAAATGCCGAAAAGGCACTGTCAAGATGCAGATCGCCTGCGTGCAGAATACGAAGCACCTCACTCACCTCCTTGCGCTCATACTAAAATGTTTATCTATATATAAGCATATCATATTTTATCGTCTTATGCAAGCCTAACGTCTTATACCACTTGATTTTATCACGGTTTCGTGCTACAATAAATAAAACCTCTCCCGCCGAAAGGAGTTATTATGGAACAGTTTTTAAAAATACTGACACTTGCCGCAGGCCCCGTTATCGGTGCCATTATCGGTATCTTTACCAACTATATCGCCGTAAAAATGCTTTTCCGCCCTTACCGCACCAAATATATCGGTAAGCTGCACGTGCCCTTTACCCCGGGCATTATTCCGCGCCGCCAGCCCGCACTCGCCGCAGCGCTCGGGCGCATGGTCAGCGAAAAGCTGGTGCGCTCAGAGGACATTCAGCGCGTGCTGCTTTCCGACGAGCTCACACACACCGTCGTGAGTGCCATTCTATCCCTGCCCCCCGCACGCGAATCGGGCAAAATGCTCATCGGTGACAATTACGAGGTGCAGCGCGCCAAGCTCCTGGATCTCCTGACCGACAAGATCGCCGCCGGCATCACGTCGCTGGATCTTACCGACCTCTTAAAGCAGGAGGGCGGCAATATCGTGGCGGGGATCGCTGCGCGCAACCCCCTGATCGGTATGTTTTTAAACGAGGGCACCATCGCCTCGCTCGCGCCGTCCCTAGCCGAGCATATCACAAAATTCGTAGAGGGTGACGGCAAGCTGAAGCTCCGCGCCCTGCTGGAGAGTGAGGCTGCCAAATTAGAGGAGAAGCCTCTGGGTGAGCTCTTCGGCCGCCGCGAGGACCTTGAGCCGATGCTGGCTAACGTATATCGCCGTCTTGTGAGCGACCACGCCGACACGCTGGCATCACGCTTCCATATTGCCGAGATCGTTGAAAAGCGCGTATCGGCCATGCCCCCCGAGGATCTGGAGCATCTGATCCTTTCGGTGATGAAAAAGGAGTTAAACGACGTCATTCGCCTTGGTGCCGTCATCGGCTTTATACTGGGCATTATCACCACACTTATCAATACGCTTTAATATACGGGAGGCTTTTATGAAATATTTTTGGCGCGCGGCGCTGCTGATCCTCTTACCGCTTTTTCTGTTGCCGTGTCTGTTTGCCTGCACCGACGGCAGCGGCGGCGACGGCGGCTTTGACGGCTCAACGTTATACTACCGCGAGCATTACGAGGATAAAGAAGCCGATCTCACCGTAAAATTAAAGGACGACCGTCTGCAATGGAAAAAGGCACCCACACGCGAGAGCTACGTGCTGATCGGTCTTTACAACGACAAGGGCGAGCGCGTGTTTGACGCCAACGGCGATCTTGTCGGCACGCTGGAGGCAGGCGATGCGCTGACCTGCTATTGGGTGCCGAAAAAATGCACCGTTTATTACTACACCGTCAACGTAAACGGTGACGTATTGGCCACCAAAACCGAGCAGCTGGATTACGGCGCTGCCATAGAAAATCTGCCCCTGCCGACCGAGCCCGAGGGCTATCACAACTTCAAGGGCTGGTGCCGCACCAAGGGCATTTATTGGGGCGACAATATCGTATCCGACGGAACCGTGCCGGGCGAAGGCTACAAGACCCTGACCGCCGACAGCTATCCCTTTGCCGTCACGCGTGGGCAGGAGGCCGCCTCTTACGAGCGCGGTGAGGTCTATCTTTACGCCATGCTCGGCTTAAAGCGCTATACCGTGACGCTTGACTATAACGACGGCAGCGGCCGCACGGCAGAAAAGGAGATCGAGCACGGCGAAACCGTCGCTGACCTCACGCTTCCCACCGAGGAAACCGCCACACACGAGCTGCTGTACTGGAGCACGTCGCCCGATACGTACGTCGCACCCGAGGCCTTTACGGGGGACCTCACGCTTTATGCTACGTGGGTGGCCTACCGCGACGTGACGCTCTATCTTGCCAAGGGCAAGCAGGGCGCGTTACCCGTGGTCACGCTCACCGAAACCAAACGCGTTTACGAGAGCGAAACGCTGCACCTGACTCACGAGGCGCAAACGGGCTACACCCTGTCTTCCTGGCACAGCGATCTCTCGCTATCCGACACCTCGCGCGTGCCGAGCGGGCACGTGGCCTTTGCCAATCTGCAAAGCGCGTATTATCAGCACCTGGTCGCAACGGTTTACACCGTGACCTTCGGGACCGCTGCGGGCGAGAGCGCTTGCGCACCCCTGACCTACACGATCGAGGACAGCCTCACGCTCCCCGTTTCTCAAAAAACGCATTACAGCCTGCTTGGCTGGCGGCAAAACGGTGAGGACACCTACACCACTATTCTGCCCGTGGGCACCACGGGCAACCTCACGCTCCTGCCCGTATGGCAGGGCGTGCTCTGCACCATGACCTACACGCCCCCCTCGGGGATCCCGCAGGTCTTCCACGTGCGCTACGGCGAATATTATACGCTCACTACGCTCACCCCCGATACCGACAATCTGCGCTTTGACGGCTGGTTTGACACACAGGGCAGACGTCTGACGGGCCGCGACGCCGCTTCGCTTGGCGTTTATAACTTTGATGAGGAGGCCGTCACGATCACGGCAGGGTTTGTACCGATCTACCTCGTTTCGGTCACAGGCGGCACGCCGCAAACAGGCACCGTCACCTATCCCACCGCGCGCCTTGAGCAAAACGAGCCCTTTACCCTCACCGCGACCCCACAGTACGGCTATCGCTTTGTCGGCTTCTTTGACGAAGACGGCACGCTGGTATCGGCTGCCGCTACCTATACCGCCAATATGCCCGCAAGGGACCTGTGCCTGAGTGCCGTATTTGAGCCCGTTTCGGTAACCGTTACCCTGCAATCGGGCGAGGGCTATACCGACCGTCTTGACGGCGCACCTACGCATACCCTGACCTTTGGCGCGTCCTTTACACTGCCCATTGCCTATAAGCAGGGCTACGTCTTTGGCGGCTGGGCCTATAACGGCAAAACGCTGACGACCAACCGCGGCGAGGGCCTCGCGCCCTGGAGCTATGCCGAAGGCATGACGCTTACGCCCGTGTTCGTGGCGCTTGACCCACCCTCCACACTCATACTCACGCTAAACGATCTGCTCGCCATGCGCGACAACCCCACGGGCAACTACTTGCTCGGCGCTGACCTTGACGTATCGGGCATCAGCTGGCAGCCCTTTGCCTTTGGCGGCACGCTTGACGGCGACGGGCACACCCTTTCGGGCTTTGACTTAGGTGCCACAGAGGGCGATCTCGGCGTCTTCACAGCCGTTACGGGTACGGTCCAGAATATCACCTTTGACGTAAAAATCACGCACTATCTCACACACCCCATCGCCCCCGTATCGGTCGGCGGCATCGCCGCCGTTTTATCGGGCACACTCTCACACGTGACCGTCACGGGCGAGGTCACAGCCGATCTTTCCTATGTCGGCGGTCTTGTCGGCAGTATGACGGGGGGCGTGATCGAATACGCCGAAAACCGCGCCAAGCTAACGTCCTTTTCCTACGAGGCCACGGCCGCCACGGGCGGTCTTGTCGGATATGCGGCCAAGGGCGCCAAGATCACCCAAAGCGCCAATCACGGTGCAGTCGTCGGTGGCATACGGGTGGGCGGCATCGTCGGCTACAGCGAGAGCGACGACCTCAATCGCCTCACCAACCATGCGTCAGTGAGATCGAGCGAGAGGGGTGGCGGCATCGTCGGACACCTGAATATCAACCACTATGCCCCCGCAAACCTCTATCAGCTGACCAACAACGGCCCCGTTTCCTCCAGGCAATACGCAGGCGGCATCATCGGCCAGTGCACTGTGTACGTGAGCGATCAGGTCGTGACCGCCATGCTCTCCTATCTTTCCAACAACGGTGAGGTCATCGGTGAGCAGTACGTGGGCGGATGCATCGGATATCTGCACGCCAACGCCGCAAAGGAATACCACACCACCTACGGCATTACCGCACAAATGAGCAATTTTGCCAATACTGCCAACGTCACAGGCGAAACCTACGTGGGGGGTCTTATCGGCTACGCCTATACCCTCAACACAGGCTCACGCCTCATTCGCAGCACCTCGTCGGGCACCGTCACGGCAGAAGCGATCGTCGGCGGTCTCGCGGGTCACCTTGAAAATATTGCTCTTGTTTCCTCTTCTAACAAAAACGCCGTCCTGAACGCCACGGGCTTTATCCTGACCGACGGCTTCAAGCGCGCCTTTGTCGGCGGATACGTCGGACGGGGCTACAGCGTTTCGGACTGCCACAACGAAACCGATATCACCTATACGGGTGCCGGCAGCTTCGTTGGCGGCATTGCGGGCTGCCTGGCTTCTGGTGCTGACAGCTGCACCAACGACGGCGAGATCACCGCCACGTCCTCGGTCTTTGTCGGCGGCATCGTCGGCGGCGTATTAGGGGAATGGGGTGCTTCCTTTACCGACCTCACCAACCACGGTGCCATCACGGGCAACGAGAGCGTCGGTGGCATACTCGGCGGCATCGAATCGGGGGCTGACCGCACAGGCGACCACGTTTATCAATTCATATTTGACGATATCTTAAACGACGCCGACGTGTCGGGTGCCAACTTCACGGGCGGCCTGATGGGTAAAATGGTGATCGATTTCAAGCGAAACGGTCCCTGGAATCCGCAGGTGATCGTCACGATGACCGATATCCGCGTGTCGGGCGACGTCACCGTTACGGGCACCACGGCCGTGGGGTATCTCATTGGCTATGCCGAGGCAAAATGCCAAGGCACGTGCAACGCCGCGCTCGTTACCTATCAGGCAACGGGACGCTTCAACGGGCTTGTGCCCACCGCACAGGAGCTGGTCGGCTATACCGACGGCTTCACCGTTCCATAATCAATCAAAAGCGCACAGCCTGCCGCGGCAGGCTGTGCGCTGCTTTTATTTTCCCGTGACGTATACGCACGAGCTGGAGATGCCGAGCGCGGTTGAAAGCAGCTCGGTCAGGCGCTGCTGCACCTCGGGACGGTTGCCACCCCGACACACCACACCGACGCCCCGCACGGCGGGGGGTGATACGCGCCGAAAAACAGCCTGCTCGCTGCTCCCTGCCCCCACGGTGGCAGGGCCATCTGACCCCTCACCCACGTAGCACACGCTATATCCCCCCTCAAAGCTCACCATCACGTCGGTATCTCCCACGCCCGACACAGCCTCGCAAAGCTCGCGGATCTCCTTTTCGAGCTGCGCCTCGTATGCGGCAAGCTCCGCCACGCGCGCCTGTACCGTATCGACCGTCTGAGCCTCATCCGTATCGGTGTGAAAGCCACCGAACAGCAACAGCAGCACGCCAAGTAACGCGCCCCCTACCAAAAGCCACAAGCGCCCCTTTTCCCTCACAAAGGTGAGAAATCCCCTGCTCTTTCCCCCAAGCTCTCTCATCATCTTACCTCCGTTTTACAGCCGAGCCGCGCCGTCAGCGCTTCGCCAAGCTCGTGTGGATCGTGCAACAGCGCGCTGCCCGACAAATAGATCCTGATCTGTGACAGCGCCCCGTTTTCATCAAAATAAAGCCTCACGTCCGCCTGCCCCTCTTTGATACCGTATTCACTTTCAAGAAGTGCGAGCAGCCCTGCCTTGAAATCCGCCTCGCCTTGGGCTGTGACGGTTTTTTCAAATATTTCCTCATAGGTAGCGCTGTCTGCCGCCTCGGTATCGAATATCGCACCGAGATCAAAGGCGGCATCGCTGTGCAAAAAGCCCACAAACGGGCGCAACGTGATCAATACTACCGCAAGCGAAACCAGCAGCCGCAGCGCCCTTTGCATGCCCTCACCCTGCCCCTTCGGGAGTAAATGCTCACAAAGTGCGGCGCAAATGCCCACCAGTGCCAAGGATAATACCGTTTGATTCATAACCGCCACCTCATATCGCCGTTGCGGTGTGGGCAAGAAGGGACAGCGAAAAAAAGGTCATCGCAAACAAACAAGCGATCACCGCCATAAAGTACCCCCATATAGCGGCTATTTCCGTCAGCAAGCGCTCCTCGCGCGCAAGGCCGAGCAGCCCTGCCACAGCCCCACCCAGCATAAAAGAAAGCCTGGTGAGCAGCACCGATAAAAAAGTAGGCAAAAAGAGAAAAAAGACCAGCAGCACGCCGCCCGTGCCAACCACACCGCGCAGATACGACACGCTGCCTGCCACGGTCTTCAGGCTCTCGGACACCGACCCACCGACCACGGGTAAAAAGCTGCCCGCAGCAAAGCGAACCGTGCGCAATGCCAGTGTGTCAGCCCCTACCGCCAATGTGTGCTGTGTGCCGAGCGCAAAGCCAAGCAGCATCATAAAAAAGGAAAGCCCCCACGTGAAGGTGCGCCGCAGCAACGCGGCGATGCCGCGCAGGGTGGCTGTCCCCGTCGCAGCATCAGCCACCGCCAGCACCAAAAGCCCCTTGGCAACGGGCACCACCACACCGCTGCACGCCGTTTCAAGCAGCACCAGAAAGCCACTCATCACGCCCTCGGTCGCCACCGCCGCACCCACGTTGCCACCCATGGCATAAAGTGCCCCCATTAAGGGGATCAGCGACAGACAAAGGGCCCTGACGGTATCGAAAAATCGCTCTATTTTTAAAAAATGATCTCCCTGCCCCGCTGTCAGCAGCAGCACGACCGACAGCGCAAACACCAGCGAAACGGCAGCACCTGTGCCGCCCTTGCCCTCACCGACTGCCGCACGAAAGGTAGCGCACAGCAAAAGGGCGCCCACGATCCTGGCAAGGAATGCGAGGCTTTGCGTGAGCGTGATGCCCGTCACCTCACCCACGACGCGAAGGATGCTTTTCAGTGTGCTTGCCTCACCCACGCTCGCGCCCACGCCCTCGATATCACTTTCAAAAAAGCCCTCGGGCAAAAGTGCGGCGATCTCGGGCGGCACTGTGCTCACAAGATCTGCCCATGCCCCATACACTTCACTCTCGCTTGTGACCGTTTGCGCCGCGCAGATCGGCAGGGACACCGCCGAAAGCCCCATTAAAATCAACAGGAAAAGCATAGCCATTTTGATACACCGTTTCATTTTAACAATTCTCCAATAACCTTTAACAGCTCGTCAAGCAGCGGCAATGCCAGCAGCAGGATCTCCAGCTTGCCGAACAGCACCACCCCTTCTGCCACGCTCCCCTCGCCAAGGTCACGGCAAAAGCCTGCCGTCCATTCGCAAATAAGGCCAATGCCCACCGCACGCAGCACAGCACCTGCAAAATTAGCGCCGCCCGAGAGCGAAAAGAGTGTGTGAATGCGCGAGAGGAGCGGTGCATAAAGCCCCACTGCCGCACCAAGCAGCACCAGAGTCGTTACCAGCCGCACGGGTACGGCGGCCGTGGCGCGCAGCTCGCGCAACAGCAAAATAGTCATCGCACCGAGCAGGGCAATGCCGCTGAGTTGCAAAATACCCATCAGAAGCCAAAAATACCCCGTACGGTATCAAACAAATTTCCGATCTCCTGCACCAGCATCAAAAACACCACCACAAGTCCTGCGACCGTCACGAGCGTGGCCTGCTCATCTCTGCCGCTTTTTGATAAGATCTGTGCCGCGACCGTGACAAGGATCCCCACCCCCGCGACACGCAAAATCAGTCCTACGTCCATTCCTTTCTCCTCCGATTATTTACTCTTCTAGGCAGGCGTGAATAATCCGCACTCGGATGATTTACTCCTGCCTACAACAGCAACAGCACCAGCGCCACCGACAGCGCAGGAGGCAGCAGCCACGCCATGCGCTCACGCTTGGCAAGCTCGCGCCGCAGCTCCTCGCTGTACGGGGCAAGACGTGCAATATAATAATCCAGTGCCCTGAGCTCCTCCTCGCGGTAGCCTGTGCCAAGACGCCCCGCAAATTCTAAAAGCAAAAGGCAGATCTCGGGCGAGAGATAGAGCCTTGTGCTCTTTAAGAGGTCGGGAAAGCTTTGCGGCAGCTCACAGGCGCCAACGTCGCGCAAAAGCGCGTGATCGCACGAAGCCAGAATTTGTGAAACAGGCAACGAAAAGCAGTCTATTTGCACCCGTATGGCACGTAATAGGCGCAAAAAGCCCTCGGCTTGTACCACACGCCTTTTTTCAAAGGCGGCAAAAAACAGTCCGCCAAGCACCCCACAGCACAGCAAAAGCCCCACACCAAGCCATTTAAAAAAATGCATCTGCCCCCTCCCAGTCGACCACGTCATAGCAATAACAGAACTGTCCCTCGGCACGCGATAGGCCTATATAAGCACCAAACACACGCGCCTCGTGTAAAAGACGCATAGCAGGGCGAGAAAGCAGCTCTCGCACGTTTTTAGCGTGTGCGCTCGCGATCAGCGGCACGCCGCCCGTATGTGCCGATACGATCTCCTGTGCCTCGGCAAGATCGCCGATCTCATCGCAAACGATCACCTCGGCACAAAGCGACCTTGTGGCAATGGCAATGCCGTGACCGCGCGGGTAACCCGACAAAACGTCAATAAGCAGCTCCTGCCCCCCGATAAAGGCGGCCAGCTCACACCGCGTATCCACCATAGCAACACGGCGCGGCACGGCGCCGCCTGCCAGGTGCGCGGCAATGCCGCGCAGAACTGTGGTCTTGCCGACCCCCGGGGGCGCAAAAAGCAGCACGCCGCGCGTGCTCCCCAGCTCCTCAAACACACGGCAGGGCTCCTCACCCACAAGCGGAGGGGCGAGGTGCGGCACCCTGATGCAGAAGCCCGTAATCGCCGTGATGCCCGTAGGGCGCCCGCCCACCACACCGGCATGCCCCACCACCCCGATACGCACGCCGTTTGGTAAGGCAAGATAACCGTCGATCAAGGTTTCGGCGTGCGCATAGAGTGACCCGCTGCAGAATTTCATCAGCTGCTCCTGCATGTCCTGCTTTGACATAACAAGGGGTAAGGGTATATTCTTGCCCCCCACCGTGACCGATGCCACGCGCTCGCAACGCAAACGGATCTCCTCGGGAAACAACCCCTCCGGCACCGCCGCCGCCAGCGCCACAGGCAGCTGCGGCGGCAGTAATGCCTCTAAAAACGGCGGCAATAGCCGCCTTTCATTTACCACGATACATTGCAACGCGCCGCCCCCTTTTTCGCTACTCCATTTTATGTAAAAAAACTGCCGAATAGAACTTGACAACGACACGCCAATCTGCTATGATAAAATATACAAAATTTTCACCCGTGCGCCATTCGCGCACCGCCACGCAAAGGAGCGTTTACTATGAAAAGTATGGATAAAAAAGTATTAACCGTTCAGGATATCTCGTGCGTGGGACAGTGCTCTCTCACGGTTGCCCTACCCATCATCTCGGCCTGCGGCATTGAGACGGCCATTCTGCCCTCGGCGGTCCTTTCTACCCACACGGGCGGCTTTTCGGGCTGGACCTTCCGCGATCTCACCGACGATATTCCGGGGATCGTCGATCACTGGGAAAAAGAAAAGATTTCCTTTGACGCCATCTACACGGGTTATCTTGGCAGCAAGCGCCAGATCGCATTGGTAAAGGATATCTTTGCGCGCCTCACGGTCAAGGGCGGTGTGAAGGTGGTTGACCCCGCCATGGCCGACAACGGCAAGCTTTACTATGGCTTTGACGAGGCCTTTGCACACGAGATGGCCACGCTGTGCGGTGCTGCCGACATTGCCCTGCCCAATATCACCGAGGCGGCTATGATGACCGATATGCCCTTTTTGGCTGAGGGCTACGACGAGAGCTATATCAAGGAATTGATGAGCCGCGTACTGGCACTCGGTGCCAAGACCGTGGTACTGACGGGTGTTTCCTACAAGGAGGGAGAGCTTGGCGTTGCCGTACTTTCAAAGGGCGACAGCGCGATCTCCTACTACTTCCACGGAAGACTGCCGAAAAGCTGTCACGGCACGGGCGATATTTTTGCCTCAGCCTTCGTCGGTGGCCTTGTTTCGGGCAAGACCGCACTGGAGGCCGCAACGCTTGCCGCCGATTTTACGGTTGCGGGCATGCGCATCACCCAGCAGGACGACACGCATTGGTACGGCACCAAATTTGAAAAGGCCCTGCCGATGCTGGTTGCAGCATTAAATCAATAAAAAAATCTGCTCAAAAAAAAGATCTGCGTTTTCACAAACGCAGATCTTTTTATAAGCGAAGCGTATCGGGTGGCAACGAGAGCAGCGCATCATAGGAAACCTTTAAAATGTGCTTGATCAAAATCAACTCATCGGCATAAATGTGACGCTGCCCCACCTCTATTTTCGCCACGGCGCTACGTGTAATGTCACACCCCGCAACCTGTAGCTTGGCCGCCAGCATTTCCTGTGTCATGCCTCTTTGCTCACGCAAAGACTTTATATTTTGTCCGATTATTTTTTCCACAATGGTATTCATGTTCATCTTCCTTGCACTTATTTTAGAACAAGCTCTTGACATTATTATAGCTTTGTGTTAAAATGAATTTGCACCCAAACGGGTGCAAGGCAAAAATAGCTCTAAACGGAGGACAGCATGAAAACTGTAGTAACCCACCCTGTCTATGGTAAAATCGCACTTGAAGAAAGCTTTTTTTCAGGCAAAAAAAAAATTTTTATCAACGGTGTAATGCTCCAAAAGCAAAACAAAACCACATTTATCTATCAAAGTGAAAACGGCCCGATACCCGCCATCGTAAAGGGGAGCTTTTCCACAGGCACCTCCTTGCTGCTTTGTGGCGAAACGATCGCACTCTCCCCCCGCACCAGATGGTATGAATACGTTTTGTGTGCCTTTATTTTTGTTTTCATCATGATTTGGGGAAACAGTGCGGCGCTGTGCGCCATATTCCCCATTATTGGCGGCGCACTTGGCGGCGGCATCAGCGGTGCTGCCATGGTAACAAGCCTTGCACTGATGAAACGCACAAGATCCTTTTTCTTAAAGCTGCTCATCAACACGGGCATTTTCCTTGTTACTCTGCTGATTTGCGGCCTGCTTGGCCTCGTATTCGCGCTGGCATTGAGTGCGGCGATATAAAAAAAGAGCCACCGTTTGCGGCAAGCAGCCGCAAACGGTGGTTTTCGTTTATTAAAATTTATTTGCCGTCAGCGGCGCGACGTCCTTCAACAAGCACGGCAAGCGTTTCGCTGAGGAGCACACGCATCTCATCGGGCATATCGGCATAGGCGCCTAGCATATTCTTCAGGCTCTGGCGCTTGCCGCCGAGGATCCCCGAAACGGTACTGTGCTCGGTCGCCTCCAAAATTGTAAACAGCGCCTCACAAAAGCGCCTGCGGCGCTCGGGGCTGGTTACACGCACAAAATGGTCAACGATCGCCTCAGTCTTTTTACCAAAGGCCGTACGCTCGTCTGTGTATACGAAATCGGTACCCTCCACCTCCCAGGAATACCCGTCGTGCTGCAAAAGCCCCTTATTGGTGCTCTTTACCACCTTATAATTGGTATCGTGCTCAAGCAACACCGCCACGATAGAGGATTCGGGCAGATAGGTCATAATACGCTCACGCAGCTCGGCATACGCTGCACCCGTCACGGTGCTGTCGCAAAAGCCGGGGCCATCGTTATTATATACGGCGCGAATACGGGGACGCAGATGCTCTCCTGCATTGACCGCGGCAAACATGGCAAGATTGCCGCCCTTGGAATGACCGCCGAGGAAAATGCGCCGCAAAGGATAGGCCGCCGCCACCTCACGCAGATACTGTGCCGCCATCAGCTGAGCGGGAACGGGACATTCGTAGCTCATACGAAAATCCTCCTTCCAGCCGACAAGGGTGTCGTTGGTGCCCTCAAAGGCAACGAAAATGTTCTGCCCCGGCAGCAGAAACGATACCGCCCCGAACTGCACACCGTGCGCCTTATCAAATACCTTTTTGGCACCAAAGGTGCGCAGCGCCGAAAAGCGCGGCGAGACCGTGAGCATATGCAATAAATGCTCGTGATTGGCAGAAATACTGCCCTCGGTGATGGTGGGGCGTGCGAAATACGCGCCGATGGCGTCTGAAAGACGCACGGGCGCCTCGTTTGCCTCGCGCGACACCACGCCCTCAAAATCAATATATGCCAGCATTGAAAAAATCAGGGCATCGGGGGGCGTGAGAGAAGCGTTGCCAAACGACAGATCGCCACGCCAGATCAGATAATCAAACAATGAACTCATAAAAGCCCTCCTTTTTTCAGAATATGCGACGCTTTTTGCAAAAGTTCGCCCTCTTATGATAACATAAAAAGCGGCGGTGTGTCAAGCACCGCCGCCGCTTTCATTATTGGTAATATCGGGTAGGCTTCAAGCGCAATTTACGCTCACCTCTTGGGTTTGCCCCTCCCCTTTTGTGCGTTTTTAGCACCCGTTTTAGGCTTTTTGGCAGCCCCTACCCCTCTTTTTTCCTGCTTTGGGGGTGCATTTCGCTGTGCCTTTTGCGGCGTTTTCCCGCCCCGTTTGGCGCCCTTTTCCATCGCTGCATGACGGGGGACGCTGCCCGTTGCCCCACCTGCGGGGCGCACCAGGGCATGAGGGCCGTTGCCGATCAGATCCTCACGGTGCGCCAGGCGCAACGCCTCGCGCACAAGCGGCGCATTCTGCGGCCTGCCGTACTGCAAAAGCGCACGCTGCAGCTGCTTCTCGTGATAATCGCGCGGCACGAACACGGGCTTCATCGTCAAGGGGTCAAGGCCCGTATAAAACATAACGGTAGAGGCGGTGCCCGGTGTCGGATAATAATCCTGCACCTGCTCGGGTGCATATCCGTCACGCTTCAGACATTCCGCGAGCGCCACCGCGTCACCCAGCGTGCTACCCGGGTGCGAGGACATCAGATACGGCACCAGATACTGCTCCTTGCCCATTGATTTCGTCAGCTCAAAGAAACGCCGACGAAAGCGCTCATACACCGCAAAATGCGGCTTGCCCATTGCATCAAGCACGCCGTCGGCACAATGCTCGGGGGCTACCTTCAGCTGACCGCTGACGTGGTCACGCACCAGCTTCTTAAAAAAGCGCTCATCGGGATCGGCCAAGAGGTAATCAAAGCGAATGCCCGAACGAATAAAGACCTTTTTCACGCCGGGTAACGCCTCGATCGCCTCAAGGAGCTTGATATATTCGCTGTGATCGACCTTTAAATTCTTACAGGGTGTGGGGGCTAAGCATTTGCGATTTGTGCAAACACCGCTTGTCAGCTGCTTGTCGCACGCAGGCGCGCGGAAGTTAGCGGTAGGGCCGCCCACGTCGTGGATATAGCCCTTGAAGTCGGGCATCGCCACGATCTTTTTACATTCCTCCACCACACTCTCAATACTGCGCGAGCGCACCGTACGCCCCTGATGAAAGGCCAGCGCACAGAAATTGCACGCGCCAAAGCAGCCGCGGTTATGCGTGACGGAAAAGCGCACCTCGGCAATGGCAGGCACGCCCCCCTGCTTTTCATAAACGGGGTGGTAGGTCCGCTGATACGGCAGCGCATATACGCGGTCAAGCTCGTCGCGCTCCAAGGGAGGCATTGGCGGATTTTGCACCAGCATCTTATTGTCGTAATATTCAAGGATCGCCTTGCCGCTGATGCTGTCCTGATTGCGGTACTGCACGCCAAACGCCTCGGCAAGCTTTCTCCTGTCGCTCTTGAGGTCATTATAGTCAAAGGCCGCGGCCACGGGATACTGCACGGCATCGTCACGCGACGAGAGATAGACCGTGCCGCGCACGTCGCGGATCTTCTTCACGGGCACACCGCGGTCAAGCAGGGCGGCAATACGCAAAAGGATATTTTCCCCCATGCCATACGTTAAAATATCGGCACGCGCGTCAACTAAGACCGAGCGGCGCACCTTGTCGTCCCAATAATCGTAATGTGCAAAGCGACGCAACGACGCTTCAAGGCCACCCACAATGATCGGCACGTCACCAAAGGCCTCGCGAATACGGTTACAATACACGATCACCGCGCGGTCGGGGCGCGCCCCCATCTTACCGCCGGGTGAATAATAATCGGTGGAGCGGCGCTTTTTAGCGGCGGTATAATGCGCCACCATGCTGTCAATATTCCCCGCCGTCACCAAAAAGCCAAGACGGGGGCGCCCAAACTCGCGGAAGGCCTCGGCACTCTTGTAATCGGGCTGGGCAAGAATTGCCACGCGGTACCCTGCCGCCTCCAGCACGCGCGAAATGATTGCCACGCCAAACGAGGGGTGGTCGACGTACGCATCACCCGTCACATACACAAAATCGGGCGCCTGCCAGCCACGCGCCGCCATATCGGCGCGGCAGATCGGCAAAAATCCGCTGTTTTGCATACCGTTTCCCCTCCTTTTTCAAAATCTCTGCTATTATCATACAGGATTTTACGTGATTTGTCAAGTGAGCAAGCCGCAAAAAAACGCCCTGCCATTGGTTTTCCAACAGCAGGGCGATACAAGGCTATATCATCAAACGCACCTCACGGTGGTCTGCTACCCGGCAACGATATTTTACCAAACCATGCGGATCACATCCAGCAAAGCATTCATTTTTTGGCTTTCAAAGCTACAGATTTCACTGCCCATGGCTTCCCACTCGTATGCCTCTTTATAATAATCCGCTCTTGCCAAAACAGTATCCTCATAGTATGGCAATAACGCAAACAGCACCGCATCATATTGATTTGTACGATACGTTACATATTGGCTTTGGGGATTACTGTGATACACATCATTGTAATATTGGCGGTTTTGATAACGAAATTCAAGGCAGATGCTGTTAAGCAATATTCCTCTTGTTGACTCAAACTCACACGCGGTGGGCGAAAGTCTTGTTATTTCCCCCCGCAGCATCGCCATAAACACATCATACACCGCTTGCAGTTCTGCACCCGTGAGCGTTTTGATCTCCCCTTTTTGAGAGATCACGATCTCATCGGGCAACGCAGGAAACACGTCACTTGAACGGCTATCAAATATATCGACATCCCCTTTTCCGGGCATATGCAATATTTGCTCGATATACGCGCACATCACAGCATCGTATATATACGCACTCTCACACGCAAGGCTTCGACTTTCCCCTCCGATTTTATACTCAACTCCGAACACGCTTGGGTTGATCAACACCGTGGGGTGCATCATCTTGCCATCATCCATAATACCAAAGGAAAGCGTATCAAATACAAAGCGGTGCTCAAAAAGCTGTCCGCCAACGTACTGCCCTCCCGTATAATAATAGCGGTAATCGTAATGGAACTCAAAAGACCATTTCTGATCCTTCGCCTTATCCTCAACGGACGGCTCTATGTCAATGCTTGCCTTTGAGATCGCACTATCAAGCAATCTATACATTCTGGCGCTTTGCACCGCATCCAATTCAAATGTTTCACCCTGATACGTGACGGTAACCTTATCGGGAGGAAGCAAAAAGAGGTCGCTTTCCACGGGGACACGCAACACACGCAGGCGCAGATACGGCACGAACCAAAACACCGAAAAAAGCACGGCAACAAGACAAAGCACAGCCAAAGCCACGCGCCATCTCTTACGGCTCTTACTCAAAGCGGCACCTCCTTTATAAAACGCTGTGTGTATTTGGTTTGGGACGCCAACTGAAAACGCCCCTCTTAACACTTCAATTATATCAATTTTTATGCGTTCTGTCAACAAAGTACACGTCTGCTGCCGCCGCGTGCTGATAGCGCCACCTTCATTACGACAAAAGGTCCGCGCAGATGCCAATGCATCTGCGCGGACCTGAAACCGATTTATCCGCTGAAATGATACGTGCCGCCGCCAAGCGTAGCGGTATAGCCGCTCGGGAGCGTTACGGTCGCCTCAGCGCCTGCGGGCACGGTGATCTCATAGTAGACCACATCGCCCTTATAATACCAGTTGCTCTCAACGCGACCCGCCTCTGTGTCAAGGGCACAGTTCACAAATCCAAGACGCTTGTCGGGGTGAGGCGTTACGGTAAAGCGTGCGAAGCCGGGGGCATCGGGCATGATGCCTGCCACGACGCCGTACAGCCAGTCACAAACCGACCCGTAGGCGTAATGGTTAAAGGAGTTCATCGACGTGCTCCAGAAGCTGCCATCCTCCTTGAGGCTGTTCCAATGCTCCCACATGGTGGTAGCGCCGTGCGTAACGGAATACAGCCACGAGGGATTGCGCTCCTCAAAGAGCAGCTGATACGCCACGTCCGTGTGCCCTGCCGCGTTCAAAACGTGCAGGATATAAGGCGTGCCGACAAATCCCGTGGTCATGCGGCCGTCAAAGTCCTTGATGAGGTCAAGGAGCTTGGCAACAAGCCCCGCGCGCTCCTCTTCCTCACAAAGACCAAAGTGCAAAATCAGCACGATGGCAGTCTGCGTCATGCCGCGGCGAAACTCGTCGTAGGGCTTGCCCGCGGCGGTAAAGAAGGTAGCGGGAAACTCTGCCTTCGGAAGGCCGTTTTCCATAAAATAGGCGCGGAAGGCGCGGCGCACGTTCCCGGCCAGCGTACGGTATTCGGTCATATCCTCACCCAGCGCCTCGCCCGCCTTCACGACAAGGCAGGTGGAATAATAGAAGAAGGCAGAGGCAATGAGATCCGTGCAGGTGGCGCCCACGTAAACGTCGGGGCCTGCGTCCATCGCGAGCCAGTCACCGTAGTGCTTGCCGCCCAGCCACAAAAATTCCTCGGGGCCCGCGTTGTGCTGATAGCCTACCCATTTTTTCATCATTTCAAGGTTATCGCTCAGGAACGACTTGTCGCCGTACATACGGTAAAGCTCAAAGGGCACGATGGTGGCAACGTCGCCCCACGCAGCGGAAATGCGGGTTTCGGGGCCGATCTGTCCCGAGGTCGGCACCACGCCCTTGACTGCACCGTTTTCCATCTGATCGGCACGCACGTCGGCCAGCCACTTTTTAAAGAATTTACGCACGTCGTAGTTATAGGCGGCCGTGCGGCAGAAGACCTGCGCATCACCCGTCCAGCCAAGGCGCTCGTCGCGCTGCGGACAGTCGGTAGGAATGTCAAGGTAGTTACTCTTTTGTCCCCAGATGGTGTTATGATAGAGCTGATTGATCTTCTCGTTGCCCGTGACAAAGCGGCCCGTGCGACGCATATTGCTATGCACGGCAATGGCACGGAAGGCGTCAAGCGGCACCTCTTCTGCGGGGAACGCATCAAGGCGGATATAGCGGAAGCCCTGGAAGGAAAAGCGCGGCTTATACACGCGCTTGGTGCCATCGAGCACGTAGCAGACCTCATTGCGTGCCGAGCGATAGTTTTCGGTGTAGAAATTCCCCTCCTTATCCAGCACCTCGGCAAAGGTCATTTTCACGCACTCGCCGCGCTTGCCCTCGTAGGTCATTTCCACATAGCCCGCGAGGTTCTGACCGAAGTCAAGCACGCGCTCGCCCTTAGGCGTCACGATATAGGCAACGGGCGCCAAGCGCTCGTTTTCGACGATATCCTCGCCGCGCTGTGCCACCAGCAGGAATTTTTCACCCGTCGGGTCGGGCAGCGCATTGCCCAAGAGCTTGATGGGGGCGGTGTAATCAGTGGTTTCACCGTGATAAATATCGGAGAAAAGCGTCGGGGTGGTATAGACCTCCCACGCACCGTCCGTCACGATCTTTTCCTCGGTGCCGTCGGCGTAAGCAAGCACCACCTCGGCGTTGACGGCGTAGTGATCGTTATAAGATTTACCGTACTCCTTCCAGCCAAGCGAGCCGACAGCCCAGCCGGGGGCAGCCACGACCGACACACGCCCGCCCGCGCGCAGCGGCTCGGTCACGTCGTAGGTAAAATACTGCAGGCCCTTATCGTAGGCGGTATAGCCGGGCATCAGCACACCCGTGCCCTGCTTTTTGCCATCGATATAAGCCTCGAACAAGCCAATGGCGGTTACCGAAAGCGTGGCACGCTGCAAGCCGCTTTTCGGCGTGACGGTCCTTTCAAACGAAACAGAAGCAGCCCCCACGTCAACGGGGCTTTTGATAAAGTTACCTGCGTTCATTTTTATTCTCCTTTATAAGCAGTGACACAGACCCTTGCTATGCAAGGGTTGCACCTACTCCCATCATACCAAAAAACAAGCACTTGTCAAGCACCACCGCAGAAAAAATAAAAATCAGCACAAATACAGTTAAAATCAGGCCAAAAAAGCGCTCCGCCACGTGCGGCGGAGCGCTTTTATTTTAATGTTTGCCGCCCGTCAGCATCTGCTGTAAGGCTTGGTCGTATGCTAACAGGATCTCGCATTTTCCGTCCCCGTTTTCAACAAAGAGCAAGAGCCCCTTGCGCGGTGCCATATCGGGATGATAGTTGTAGCGACGCGTGCCGTGCGGCGGCTTTGCGTTTTCCCCGTCAAGCAGCGATACCGCCACGATCTCCTTCAGTCCCACGCGGCACACCAGCTGCATACGGGCACCGCCGCGATAGGTAAAGACCTCAAGATCAACGCCGCCGTCATCGCGCGGGCGAACACGGTAAAGGTATTGCAAAACAAGGTAGCGTGCCGTGATCTGAATGAGTGGGATCAGTAAAACAAGCCCCAGGCATTGCAGGAGCGCGGGATATTGCGGCACCAGCGAGGAGGCGGCAAAGGATGCGACCGCCAGCAGCAGCAATGCCGCCGCCAGCAGCTTTGCCCTGCTGCTTGTGCGCGTTGGTCTTAATTCATACATAACTGCACCTCACTTAGGCAAGCGTAAATAATCCAAACTCGGTTTCAAGAAACAAATATCCGCATCTGCATCAGAGAATTTTCTTATAATATCCGCATATTATCGCAAAAATTCTCTTTGCATCTGCGAAGATTTGCTCTCTTAAAACTCGGAACGACCCTCAAGCTTTGATTTTTTGAGTGATTTTTTTACTTGGCGCTCGCCGCCAAGTGTGGACTTTGCAAGAGTGACAAGTACAAAAAGCGCCAAAAAGCAAGGCTTGAGGGCGGGTTCGGATTATTTACTCTTGCCTACCCGAAAGCGCGCTTGCCTCGTCCTTTGTCAGCTTGCGCGACAGCCATTCACTTTCAAAATGATACAGGCGCAGCGTGCCATAGGGTGTCGCCTCGTAATCAACGGCCTCGCCGTAGTAAATATCAAAGTAAAGCACAAGCGTGTCGTCCTTTACCGTCACGTCATCAAAGGTATAAACGAAATAGGTATACAGTGCCGTGGTCGTCACGGTATGGGAGGTGGGCGCCGTGCGCGTTTTGGCAAGGCTCTCGCTCCCATCCTTATTGTCTGTAGGATCGTCGGGGGTCTGATCGGTGATCGTGACCAGTGATACGTCAAAGACCTCTGTACCGCGCGCAGGACGCTCGGCCAGCTCAAAATCGCGTTGCGTATATTTCAGGGTGCTGTTATTATAACGGAACAGCACCTGCACCTGAGAGATCTCGGGAATATACACAAACTGCGGCACGGAAAAATACCCGTAATTTTCCTCGCCCTTCGTGACCGTGGCCTGCTCCTGCGTCAGCAGCTCGATATCCTCGCCCTTTTCGGCATAAAGCGCCACCAGCCGCTCGTTTGAAACGACCCCCTTTACCTCCTTCGGGATCTTGCCCGAAAAGTAAACGCGCCACAACAAAAATGCCACCATCACGAAAATAGCAAGCCCCAAAAGACCGTACAGGATCTTACCTGCGATCCACCAGTAATAGCTTTTTCTCGGCCTGGCCATGCCTTACACCTTTTCCCCGGCGAGGCGTCGCAGGGTCTTCATCACGTTATTTTCACCGCGGCCGAAATAATCGTGCAGGCGCTTGTATTCGGCATACAGCGCATCGTAAGCGGCGCGATTTTCAGCACAAGGATAATAGACGGTATCGGGCTGATCGGCCATTTTTTCAACAGCCGCGGACATGCTTTCATATACGTTCGCCGCAACCGCAGCGCAGATCGCGGATCCGTGCGCCCCCGCCTCGGCGGTGCTGGCCACCGAAATGGGCAGATCCAGTATATCGGCAAAGAGCTGCATCAGGAAGGCGTCCTTGCGCGCGATACCGCCCGAAGCGGCAAGCGCCTTGATCGGCACGCCGGCAGCGGCAAAGGCATCAAAGATCACACGCGTTGCAAAGGCGGTCGCCTCAAACAGCGCGCGCATATAATCCTCGGGTGCGGTATGCAGCGTCATACCGACAAACACACCCGAAAGCAGCGGATCGCCCAGCAGATTGCGGTTACCGCTGAACCAGTCAAGCGCAAGAAGCCCCGTTTGACCGGGCGCCTTTTTCGCCGCACGCTCACTCAGCAGCCGCAGGACCGAAATGCCGCGTGCCTCGGCCTCCTTCCTGCATTCCTCGGTGGCGTAATGCTCTGCCGCGTATGCGAAATGATCGCCGAAGCAGCAAAGCCCTGCCTCATAGCCCCAGAAGCCCGGCAGTACACCGTCTGCACACATGCCGCTGATGCCGGGCACGTCGCATTTTTCACTCGATTGCAGGAAAAAGGGCGCGGACGTGCCGAAAATACCAAAGGCATCGCCGCTTTTGCAAAGCCCGAGCGCGCCGGCAGCGGAATGTCCGTCGGGACCTGCCACAGACACTGCCGTCCCCTCGCAAAGTCCAAAGCGTGCGGCAGCCTCCGCACTCACGCGCCCTGCCAGAGACCCCGTATCCAGCACGTCGTAGGGGAGCTTGTCAAGCAGGCCCGAGAGGCGCTCGTCAACCGCCTCAAAATAGGCACGCGAGGGGTAGCCCGCGCCCTTTTCGTATTGACTCTTGAAGGCGGCAAACAAATAGCCGCGCACAGGATTACCCGTCAGCTGCCACGTGATAAAATCGCCTGACTCCATAAAGGTATGGGCAGCCTCATAGACCTCGGGGGCCTCTACGGCAGTCTGGTACATTTTCGGATACGTAAAGGCGGCGGACATCGCGCCACCGCACAGCGAAAGCCATCTTTCGCCGCGCCGGCTTGCCACCTCGTTCAGGCGCTTGGCATAGGCATCGGCAGAATGGTCCTTCCACATTCTGACGTACGCATAGGGGTTTTCCGCAAAAGCCGCGTCAAAGCAAAGGGGGGTGCCGTTTTGATCAAGGGGCAGGAGCGTGCAGCAGGTAAAGTCAATGCCGATGCCCGCCACGTCAGCCGCCGCCACACCCGCGTTTTTCAGCACCGCGGGAATGACCTCGGCAAGAGACTCAAGATAATCTGCGGGGTCCTGCAACACAAAATGCGGGGGCAACGCCTTGCCGTTTGCCGCCAATACGGTATCCATCACGCCGTGACGGTATGGGGAAACTGCCACACCAAGCTCTTTGCCGTTTGCGGTATCCACCAGCACCGCACGGCAGGACAGCGAGCCAAAATCAACACCTATGGTATATACTGCCATTTCAAGCCCTCCTTTATCAGGCACAGGAATATTATAACTATTGTATCACAAAACCTTTAAATTGTCAAATGATTTCTCTTGGAAACGGGCATATTTTTGTCACTGGCAGATTTTACATATCAAAAAGCCCGCACTTGTATGCTAAAATAAAGAAAAAATGCCAAGGAGGTCTATTTTATGAAACGACTGCTCGGCACCGTGGGCCTTTTTATCTGCGTGCTGGCGCTGACCGCAACGCCGCTGGCCGCCCTTACCCCTACATACACCGTCACGGGTGCCTATAAATCCTCTCAGTATCACAAAAATCTCACCACCGTCACCAAAACGGGCGACAAGGCGCTCGATACCGTGGCGGCGGCCCTCTCCCAGCTTGGCTACAACGAGGGGAACAGCACCGCGCAGCTCGGCGGCACCAATAAAACGGGAAATAAAAATTTTACCGAATATAACCGTTTTATCGGTACCATTGGCGGCTCTTATTCCTATGCGTGGTGTGCGGCGTTCGTGTCGTGGTGCCTGGACGTGGCCGAGGCGGGGAGCGCCGCGGGCGGACGCTTTACCAGCTGCACGCTTTGGGTTGAAAAATTGCAAAAGCTGGGGCTGTACAGCACGCGCGCCTCGGGATACGTGCCAAAAACAGGGGATCTTGTCTTCTTTCGCAGTGCAGGCACCGCACGCGCCTCCGACCACGTGGGGCTGGTTCGCTTTGTGCAGGACGGACGCGTTTTTACCGTGGAGGGCAACGCCTCAAACAAGGTGGGGCTACACGACTACGCACTGAAGGACACCTATATTGTGGGCTACGGCAGACCGCAATATGAAACCCTCCCCCTCGCGGGCTCTCCCGTCGCATGGGAGGATACGGCAGGCGGCCTTTACGTCATCAGCTACGATTTTGTCAACGTGCGCGAAAAAGCCGCCGCCACGGGCACCAAGCTCGGCACGCTTGCGCACGGCACGCTTGTGGAAGTGAAAAAAGCGGAGAACGGGTGGGGGGAGATCACCTACAAGGACAAGCAGGCTTACATATCTCTTGACTATGCCGATTTCATCACACCCGTGTTCTATCGCGTGAATTACCTGGCAAACGGGGGCGAAAACACGCCACCCACCACCTCGTATCTGAGTGTGACGGCCGCAACCGTCACACCCTTGGTGCCGACCCTTGCGGGGCACGTGTTCTCCCATTGGCAGGACGAAACGGGCAAGGCCTTTTTGCCGGGTGATACGCTGCCGCAAAAAAGCCTGACGCTAACAGCCGTATTCACCCCTGCCCCGGAGCCGCCGCAGGAAGACGGAGGCGCCGCCGACACCCCTGCCGAGGACGAAGGCGCCCCTCCCCCGTTACCCGACACGGCACCGCCCGATGCCGCGCCCCTACCCGATACCGAGGGGACAACGGATACCGCCCGCGCTGCCGCCGAGGCCGGCACAATATCGGGTGTGCTGGCCGCCGCTGCGGGGCTTTGGTGGGCAATGCGTAAATTCCATTTGATCTGATACGATAGGCCAAGGACAAAATGCGTCAAAAAACGCCCGCCTTGGCCTATATTTTTCTTTATTTATTCACATAAAATAAATCAATGTTCATTACGCATTCACATTTCGGTGTTATAGTAAAGTCATTCAATCTATAAGGAGGCTTATTATTTTGCTCTCTTTGCACAATATTGTCAAAACCTACGCCTCGGGTGACACCGAAGTCACGGCACTGCGCGGCATCAGCATCGACTTCCGCCAGAGCGAATTCGTGTCGGTCCTCGGCCCCTCGGGGTGCGGTAAGACCACACTGTTAAATATCATCGGCGGTCTTGACCGCTACACCAGCGGCGACCTTGTGATCAGCGGTCGCTCCACGAAGGAGTTCAGCGATGCCGACTGGGATACCTACCGCAACCACTCGGTAGGCTTCGTTTTCCAAAGCTACAACCTGATCATGCACCAGTCGGTACTGGCAAACGTTGAGCTGGCCCTGACGCTTTCGGGCGTATCGCGCGAGGAGCGCCGTGCGCGCGCCGTCGCCGCCCTTGAGCAGGTCGGACTCGGTGACCAGATCCACAAGAAACCCAACCAGATGTCGGGCGGTCAGATGCAGCGCGTGGCCATTGCCCGCGCCCTTGTCAACGACCCCGAGATCATTCTCGCCGACGAGCCGACCGGCGCCCTTGACACGCAGACCAGCGTGCAGATCATGGAAATTCTGAAAAGCATTTCCAAGGAAAAGCTGATCGTGATGGTCACGCATAACCCCGAGCTGGCCGAGGCCTATTCCTCGCGTATCATCAAGGTGCTTGACGGACAGGTGACCGAGGACAGCAATCCCTTCACCCCGGAGCCCGTCGCCCCCGACAAGGACGCAGATGAGGTAGAAAACGTTAAAAAATGCAAATGCGAGCGTGGGCGTCAGGAGAAAAAGCGCTCCATGTCCTTCCTCACCGCCCTCTCGCTTTCCTTCCACAACCTTTTGACAAAAAAGACGCGCACGCTGCTCGTTTCCGTGGCAGGCAGCATCGGCATCATCGGCATTGCGCTCATTTTGGCGCTCTCCAACGGCGTGAACCTCTTTATTGCCACCGTGCAGGAGGATACGCTCTCGACCTATCCCCTCACCATTCAAAAGGAAACGCAGGATATGTCCGCTATGCTCGGCGCCATGACCGCAACGGGGGGCGGTGCCGACTATTCAAGCTCGGACAAGATCCACGTGGACGATTCGCTCGGCACCATGATGTCGGCGATGAGCGCCACGGTCACCAACAATCTCACTGCCTTCAAGCAATATATTGAAAGCCATCCCGACAAGCTGGCAGGCCTTGTCAACGACGTGCAGTATATGTACGATTACAATCTGCAGGTCTTTAACATGGTCAGCGTCAACAAGGACGGCTCCACCGTGACCGAAGCGCGTGAGATCGGCATGGACGTGGTCTTTGATCACATGGGCAGCGCCTTCTCGGGCATGTCCGAGCTCATGGAGATGAGCGGCGGCATGGGCGGTATGAACGTCTTTTCCGAGATGATCAACAACCAGGATCTGCTTGATCAGCAATACGACGTGATCGCGGGCAGCTGGCCCACCGCCTATAACGAGGTGGTGCTGGTGGTCAGCTCCAACAATCAGATCGGCAAGATGACGCTGTATATGCTCGGTATGCTGGATCCCGCAAACATTGAAGAGGAGTTGAAGGATCTGATGGCGGGCGAATACGTGCCTGAGGAGGATCTTTCCTACACCTTCGAGGACATTCTTGCCACCAACTTCAAGCTTTTGACCACCGCGGACTTTTTTGCCAAGACCGACCGCACCTACCACACGGCAAACGGCGAGAAAAACGTGTGGACCGATCTGCGCGAGGGCTTTGACTTTGATAACGCCGCATTTGTCGACGAAAACGGCATCGATATCAAGATCTCGGGCATTATCCGCCCCAAGAAGGGCGTTGCCGCCACGAGCATTTCGGGTGCCATCGGCTACACCAAGGCGCTGACCGATTACATTCTTGAAAAGAATGCCAACAGCGACGTGATCAATCAGCAAAAGCAAAATCCCGGTGTGAACGTGCTGACGGGCCTCCCCTTTGAGCGCACCCACTACACCCCCGAAACCATTCACGAGCTGGTGGATAAGATCGACGACGCCACCATGGATATGTTCTACGCCTATATGACGCAGCAGATCCTCAACAACCCCGATTTCTCCGACCGTATTGAGGTCACGGATACCGAATCCTTCCTGGGTATGTTCATGCTGCTGCCCGCCGACGGACGCGCCGAGATCGTGAACGCGATCCTCACCGCCGCCAAGGAAACCCCCGCCAACGCCGACGGACTCACGGCCCTGTTTGGAGTACTGACCTCCACCACCGACGGCATTACCGTGACCCCCGATAACTTCGTGCGCCTGCTGCCCGTGCTTGACCTGCAAACGCAGGTGATGATGGCACTCATGGGCGTGCCCAACACCACGGTCCCTGCCCTCTCGCTGCCCGGCCTTATCACGATGGCGGGCGATACCGCGATGCAGGCCATTTACGCAAGGCTGACCGAAAGCATCCAGCACATGACCGTCAACGAGGAGATCTTCACGGCCATTCTCGGCACGATGCAGCCCGACGATCCCGCCTTTATCCAGCTGGAGGAGACGCTGTACTCTATGGCACCGCAGATCGATGCGACCCTTGACAGCGTGCTTGATACGCTTGACGATGTCGAGGCTGCGACCCCCGCCGCCATCAGCTTCTTTGCCAAGGATTTTGAATCCAAGGAAAAAATCGAAGCGTTCATCGCCGAATACAATCAAAGCGCCGCCGATGCCGACAAGCTCGAATACTCCGATATCGTCGGCACCATGATGTCCTCGGTAACGATCATTGTCGATGCCATTTCCTACGTGCTGATCGCCTTCGTGTCGATCTCGCTGGTGGTATCCTCGATCATGATCGGCATCATCACCTATATTTCGGTGCTTGAGCGCACCAAGGAGATCGGTGTGCTGCGCGCGATCGGCGCGTCGAAGCGGGATATCTCGCGCGTGTTCAACGCCGAAACGCTTATCATCGGCTTTGCCGCGGGTGCGATCGGCATTCTGTTTACGGTCCTCGTCTGCATTCCCATCACGCTGATCCTGCGGGCAGTGACCGACATTGCCAGCATCGCGGCCGTGCTCCCCCTCGGCGGTGCCATTGCACTGATCGTCATCAGCATGCTGCTGACGCTGATCGCAGGCGTGATCCCCTCACGCATCGCCTCGAAAAAGGACCCTGTCGTTGCGCTGCGCAGCGAATAATAAAGATCACATTCCCAAGGGTGGCGAAGCCGCGGCTTCGCCACCCTTCCTTTTTGCGACGCTCCCTTGCATTAGCTTTACCTCGCCTTTTACCCCCCAAAAAAGACCCACTTTGTGATAAAAATAACAAGGTATGACAACTTGCTTTTTGCTTGTCAAAACTTTAACGAAATTTGGCGTTTTTTTCAAGTTTTTTACAAAAAAGGCATAAAATTTGTTTGCGTTTCCCTTGACTTCAAGGGTGCCTTGTGCTATACTATCTATGGCCGAAAAAACGACGGTTGCAATCGCCAAATTGCAAGAGTACACCGGCCCGAATCGTAAGCCGACCGTCGGAAAACTGCCGCATGGTCGGATTTTTCTTTGTCAACCAATCTCAAAACAATATATTGGAGGTACGAATACATGAAACAAGAATGGCAAGGCTTTGTAGGCGGCGCTTGGGAAAAGGATATTGACGTACGTGACTTTATCCAGAAGAACTACACCCCCTACGACGGCGATGACAGCTTCCTCGCCGGCCCCACGAAGGCAACCCTTGACCTGTGGGCAAAGGTGAGTGAGCTCAAGAAGGAAGAAATTGCCGCAGGCGGCGTGCTCGATATGGATACCTCGGTGGTTTCCACCATCACCTCGCACGCACCCGGTTATATCGAGCAGGAGAAGGAGCAGATTGTGGGTCTTCAGACCGACAAGCCCCTCAAGCGCTCGCTGCAGCCCTACGGCGGTATCCGTATGGCTATGAAGGCCTGCAAGGATAACGGTTACAGTGTAGCACCCGAGCTCGTTGAGTTCTTCACCGAGCACAGAAAGACCCATAATGCAGGCGTGTTTGACGTTTACACCCCCGAGATCAGACGCTGCCGCACCAACCACATCATTACGGGTCTGCCCGATGCTTACGGTCGCGGCCGCATCATCGGCGACTACCGCCGTGCCGCCCTTTACGGCATTGACCGCCTGATCGAGGACAAGAATGCCCAAAAGGACAGCACCCCCTCTACCCTCACGGCAGAGGTCATTCGCGATCGCGAGGAGCTTTCCGAGCAGATCCGCGCCCTTGAAATGATCAAGGCCATGGCCGCCTCCTACGGCTGTGATATCTCGAAGCCCGCCGCCAACTTCAAGGAGGCTGTGCAGGCTACCTACTTTGCATATCTTGCCGCCGTGAAGGAGCAGAACGGCGCCGCCATGTCGCTTGGCCGCACCTCTACCTTCCTTGATATCTACGCTACGCGCGATATCGCCAACGGCACGCTGACCGAGAGCGAGGCACAGGAGATCATCGACCACTTCGTGATGAAGCTCCGTATGGTATGCTTTGCGAGAACCCCCGAATACAACGCCCTGTTTGCAGGCGACCCCACGTGGGTAACCGAGTCGATCGGTGGCGTCGGTGTTGACGGCAGACACATGGTCACCAAGACCTCGTTCCGTTTCCTCAACACCTTAAACAACCTCGGTGCCGCACCCGAACCCAACCTCACGGTCCTGTGGTCCGAGAAGCTCCCGGACGGCTTCAAGCGCTTCTGCGCCAAGGTATCCATCGAGCACCACGCCGTACAGTACGAGAACGACGACCTGATGCGTCCCGTTCACGGTGACGACTACGGCATTGCCTGCTGCGTATCCTCGATGAGAATCGGTAAGGAAATGCAGTTCTTCGGTGCACGCGCCAACCTGGCAAAATGCCTGCTTTACGCCATCAACGGCGGTGTCGACGAAATGACCGGCACGCAGGTAGCCCCCAAGTTCCAGCCCATCACCTCCGAGTACCTGGATTACGATGAGGTTATGGAGAAATACAAGGCCATGATGGAGTGGCTGGCAGGCGCATACGTGAACGCCCTGAACGCCATTCACTATATGCACGACAAGTACTGCTACGAGCGTGCACAGATGGCCTTCCACGACAAGGAGGTCCGCCGCTGGTTCGCAACGGGCATTGCAGGCTTCTCTGTTGTGGCTGACTCGCTTTCCGCCATCAAGTACGCCAAGGTCAAGGTTCTGCGCAACGAGCAGGGTATCGCCACCGGATTTGAGACCGAGGGTGACTTCCCCAAGTACGGCAACGACGACGACCGCGTAGACGAGATCGGAAAAGAGATCCTGCGTTTGTTCATCACCTACCTGCGCAAGCAGCACACCTACCGTGGCGGCATCGCAACCACCTCGATCCTTACCATTACCTCTAACGTGACCTACGGCAAGAACACGGGTGCCACCCCCGACGGCAGAGTCTGCGGCGAGGCATTTGCACCCGGTGCAAACCCCATGCACGGCAGAGATGAAAACGGTGCCGTTGCATCGCTGGCCTCTGTTGCCAAGATCCCGTTCCTGGATTCGCAGGACGGCATCTCCAACACCTTCACCATCGTTCCCTCTGCACTCGGCAAGAACGAGGAGGAGCGTGAAACCAACCTTATAGCTCTCCTTGACGGCTACTGCAAGAAGGGCGGCTTCCACCTCAACGTCAACGTGTTTGACCGCGAGCTGCTGCTTGACGCCCAGAAGCACCCCGAGCTTTACCCGCAGCTGACGATCCGCGTATCGGGCTACGCCGTAAACTTCATCAAGCTGACCAAGGCACAGCAGGACGAGGTTATTTCGAGAACCTTCCACGGCTCTATCTGATATGGTGGGGCATATTCACTCTATTGAGACCTTTGGCACAGTAGACGGGCCGGGCGTGCGCTTCGTGGTATTCTTTCAAGGATGCCCGATGCGCTGCCTGTACTGTCATAACCCCGATACATGGATCGCGGGGGCGGGGGAAAAACACTCCGCCTCCGATCTCATTGCCAAGATGCTGCGCAATCTGAGCTTTTATCAGACGGGCGGCATTACCGCCACAGGGGGCGAGCCACTGCTGCAGCTTGATTTTCTGATTGAGCTGTTTGAGCTTGCCAAGCGCCACGGCATCCATACCTGTCTTGATACGTCGGGCATCACCTTTCACGAGGCACCCGCCTATCTTGAAAAGATCGACCGTCTGCTTGCCGTGACCGACCTTGTCATGCTTGACGTCAAGCACGCAGATGATCGGGCACACCAAAGGCTGACGGGCTGTAGCAACACCCCCGTGGTGGCCTTTGCCAAATATCTTTGCCAAAAAAAGATAAAAATGCACGTGCGCCACGTGCTGGTGCCGGGCTACACCGATGCCGAGGCAGATCTTGCCTCCCTTGGGCAGTTGTTGCGTGATTTTGACAACATTGAAAAGATCGAGGTGCTGCCTTACCACACGCTCGGCAAGGCCAAATATGAAAATCTCGGTATTCCCTATCCCCTCGGCGACACCCCCCAGCTGACCGTGCGCGATGCGGCAGCAGCGCTTGCCGTGATCAAACGATACATGAACTGAAAAAGGTGTAGCTCCCCGCGCTGCACCTTTTTCTGATAACTGCTTTACGCACACAAAGGAGAAGGCTATGATATCTGATATAACACCCGCTCGCCTCATCGGCAACCTTTATTTTGTCGGCACCTATGCCGCCTCCTCTCACCTACTGGTGAGTGATGAGGGGCTGATGCTGATCGATACCGGCTATGCCGAAAATGCCGAAACGATCGTGGATTCTATTCAAAAGCTGGGCTTTGACATCAAGGATCTGAAATATATCCTGCATTCACACGGGCACGGCGATCACACCGATGCCACGGCAGAGCTGGTCAAGCTGACAGGTGCCAAGACCTTTCTCGGCCGCGAGGACGTACGCTATATCAAGGGCTTTACCCCCGATTATTTTTACGAGGACGGCATGACCGTACGTCTGGGTAATACCGCTGTGCGCTGTGTATTCACCCCGGGTCACACCGAAGGTGCATATTCCTTTTTCTTTGATGTAAAGGAAGGGGAAAAAACATACCGTTGCGGCATGTTTGGCGGCGCGGGCCCCAATCAGCTGAAAAAGGATTATATGCACCGTCGCGGCGTTTCCTATCTGATGCGCGGTGCATTTCTCCGATCGATCGAGCGAATGAAGCAAGAGCACGTTGACGTGTTTATCGGCAACCATTGCTGGCACAACGCAACAAAGGAAAAGCTGGCGTGTATGGCAGCAGCCGACGAAAACCCCTTTATTAACCCCGGCGAATGGATGCGTTTTCTTGAAAAATCCAAGAAAAAGCTCCACAACATCATCGCCGAGGAGAGCCGCACACACTTTATCAACTATGCGCATCGCGGCGCCTCGGAATATGCACCCGAAAACACAATGATGGCCTTTTATCTGGGGCTTTATATGGGTGCTAACGGTATTGAAACCGACGTGCGCCGTACCAAGGACGGTGTACTTGTGCTCCACCACGATAAAACGCCCTTGCGACTGACGGGCAACGAAACGCCCATTTGCGACCTCACGCTTGCTGAGCTGAAGGCCCTGCACTTTGAAAAAAACGGACACACCGATACCGTTGTGACGCTTGAGGATTTTTTGCGCCTGCTCGGCGGCTTAGATATCCGCTTTGCCATTGAGCTGAAGGCAGCCGATATTGAAGAAGACGTAGCAAGGATGATTGAGCGCTACGGCCTTCGGGAAAAGGTCTTCGTCACCTCCTTCCATTTGGAGTATCTTTGCCGCCTGAAGGAGATAGCCCCCGCCCTGCGCGTCGGCTGGCTCATTTCTGACCTCAACGAGCAGACCGTGCCCGCCCTGCTTCAGCTCGGCGGTGAGGAAATTTGTCCGCGCGCCGATACCGTCACACCCGAGCTTGTCGCAGCATGGCATGCGCTTGGTCTTAACGTGCGTGCGTGGGGCGTTTCAAACGAAGCGCTGATGCGCCACGTTTACGATTGCGGCGCCGACGGCATGACCGTAAACTTCCCCGATAAGCTCACCGCGTATATCAAAGAGCAGCAAAACGAACCCACACCGTAAAAAAGCAGGGCTTGCCCCATGGGGCAAGCCCTGTGTGTTTTATGCCTTGGCGTTGCTTTTTGGCAAAATATCGCCGATCGCACGTGCCGCCTTGGCGGTTTTTTTCACTACACGGCGCGTTTCACGCTTGCCGCCTACCACCATGCCGACCGTGCCGCCAACAACCATGCCTGCCAGCAGCCCCGCCGCCGTCATCGTTGCCTTATTCATCAAAATCCCCCCTTTTGCACTCCTGCATGCTTAGTTTGTACAAAAGCGTGCGTTTTATGCGCGCAGCTTACGCCAAATCAGGAAAAATTTGAAAAAACCGCACCGCGCTTATTGCAAAGCACAAAGAAAACCATTATAATAATATATGATGAAAACAGCACTTACCGCAAAAGGAGAACCGTATGGAACAAATTTACACCATACCCGTGAACGAAGCGTTTGATGCCTCGCGTGCCGATCATTCATGCGGCTGCCCGATGTGCGCCCTGTATCGCAAATTAGAGGAAAACGAGCTTGAGCTCATTCTCGGTGCCTCAATGATGGAGCCCGACGTGCGCATTCAAACCAATAAAGAGGGCTTTTGCCGCACGCATTACGACATGATGTTTGTGCGCAAAAACCGCCTTGGTATGGCACTGACGCTGGAAAGCCATTTAAAGGAATTGCAGGGTGACCTCAAAAGCGGCTTTATCGGGTCGCTGATCCAAGGGGCCGATGCCAAGCCCACCAAGCGCATCAAGGCGCTGGAAAATTCTTGTTACGTGTGTCGCCGTATCGATTTTCATTTTCAGCATATGGCACAGACCGTGATCTATTTATACGACACGGTGGAGGAATTTCGCGAAAAGCTGGCCGCCCAGCCTTATTTTTGCCTGCCGCACTACCGTTTACTCTTAGAGCGCGGCGATGCACGCCTTGGCAAAAAGCGTATGGCGGAATTTACCGACGCCATCGGACGCGTACAGAACGCGTATCTTGCCACCCTTACCGAGGATATCAGTTGGTTTTGTAAAAAATTTGACTACCGCTATGATGCCGAGCCCTGGAAAAATTCCAAGGATAGCGTAGAGCGCGCCATTAAGTTCCTACGCGCCGACCTACACAGCAACGACTAACGTGCAGCTACTGCAACAAAAGCAAGGAGAAAGCTATGAAGTTGACCACAAAAGAATTAAAAGCACTTGCACACGGCACCGTTTCGGTCAAGGACACCGATGACGGCTACACGGCCTTTTATCGCTTCAGCGACAGACAAATGGCCTATTATGAAAAGACAAATACCGAGTTTTATATAAAATCCCGTTGCACCGCCTCGGTACGCCTTGAAATGGTGACAGACGCCACCGCACTTTCCTTTTCTTATCGCGCAAAAAAGGCGGCGACCCGCAGATTTTGCTATTTTGACCTCTTTGTTGATGGCGTGATGGTCGCCCATGAGGGCAAAGACCCCATTGACGAAACAACCGACACCGTGGCCCTACCCCTGCCTGAGGGAACACACCGCATCGCCCTTTACCTGCCCGCACTGTTCAGCTTTGAGATGAAGGACGTGACCCTGACGGATGCTACCTTTGCCACCCCCGTTACCAAAAAGCTGAAGATGCTTGCAATGGGTGACAGCATCACACACGGCTACGATGCCGTATATGCCGCACTTTCCTACGTCAATATCACCGCAGACGCGCTGGACGCCTCGGTCGTGAACCAAGCCATCGGTGCCGAAATTTTCAACCCGGGTCTGATCGACGCTGACCTTGACTTTACCCCCGACGTCATCACGGTCGCCTACGGCACCAACGATTACAGCAAGTGCACGCGCGAGCAATTCACAGAGAATGCCACGGCGTTTTATGCAAAGCTGCGCCCGGCATTCCCTGCAGCTAAGATCTTTGCCCTGCTGCCCATCTGGCGCGGCGACAGCCACCGCGTAACGGCCGTGGGCACCTTTACCGAGGCCAAGGAGATCGTACGTGCCGCCGCCGAAGCACAAGAGGGCATCACGGTGATCGACTGCGACACCTTCGTGCCCCATCTGCCCGCCTTCTTCTCCGACAAGTACCTACACCCCAACGACCTTGGCTTCCAATGCTACGCGGCAGGGCTGCTGCGAGCGCTCCAAGCGCACCTGTGAGGCGACCGACTATGGCCAATAAATACGGCAATATGATCGATCTGCTTGCCCTGCAAAAAACCTTTATTTTAAATCATCTGGGGGTGGGTGACACCGCCGTGGATTTCACGATGGGCAACGGGCACGACACCGCCTTTTTGTCAAAAACCGTCGGGGAAAACGGACACGTCTTTGCCTTTGACGTGCAGGAAATGGCACTTACGTCAGCCAAAAAGACGCTGGAGGCCGAAGGATGCCCCGACAACTACACCCTGATCCTTGATTCACACCATCACGTGAAAAAGTACGTAGACGGCCCCATCAAGGCCGGCATGTTCAACCTCGGCTATCTGCCGGGAAGTGACAAAAGCATCACCACGATGCGCGAAACCACCATGCCCGCCATTGAAGCGGCGCTGGAGCTCCTTGACCACGGCGGCGTGCTGCTGATCGCCGTTTACCCCGGCCACGCCGAGGGCGAGGCGGAGGGTAAAATGGTGCTTGACTATCTTGCCGCACTCGACCGGCACGTCATTTGCTGCACCCTCATTCGCATCATCAATTCCCCCACCTCACCCTTTTTTGTGGTGGTGGAGAAAAAGTAAAAAATTTTATAAAAAGCACTTGCAATTCGCAAACAAATATGATATAATAGGCGCGTTGCTGGTGTAGCACAGGGGCAGTGCAGCTGATTCGTAATCAGCAGGTCGTGAGTTCAAA
>SVTG01000036.1 GCA_015063895.1 Oscillospiraceae bacterium
ATCGGTACATATCGGGTTATATGAGAAGTACGGCTACACCTACATAAAAGATATAGTGAATTACGGTGGAGATATTGACCGCTTGTATGCTAAGGAATTAAGATAGTTATTGATAAATTCCAATTTACCGAACAGAACAAATAATACTCCCCGATGGATTTTTTAAAATCTATCGGGGAGTATTATTTGTTTTCTGCGAGTCAAATTCACATCTGAAGGCAAACTTCCTTATGAGAAGTACGCTTTGCGTGTGTTTTTTCTTTCACCGAAGCAACGCCACACTGCAAAAACATAGATCAAGATAAAAAAACGCGAGGTGCAAGGCGCACCACCTCGCTGCGCGAGATAAAAAGAAAAACACACGCAGAGCGTGTGTTTTTTCTTTCACCGCAGCAAACGGGCGACGGCGTATTTGCATACGCCAAGGTCGTTTGCGAGGAGCAACGCCGTAACTCGCGTTTTTTTACTTGATCAAAGGGTGTTGGAGGAACCGAGCACGTTCTTGATCTTATGCTGTACCATCTTCTTGACCTCGGCACGTGCCACCGTGAGGTAACCGCGGGGGTCAAATACACCGGGCTCGTTCGCAAATACGCGGCGAATGCCTGCGGTCATCGCAAGACGAATGTCGGAGTCAATATTGATCTTACAAACGGCCATGCCTGCTGCCTGACGAAGCTGCTCCTCGGGGATACCGACAGCATCGGGAAGCTTACCGCCAAGCTCGTTGATCTCTTTTACGTAATCCTGGGGCACGGAGGAAGCGCCGTGAAGCACGATCGGGAAGCCGGGCAGACGCTTTTCGATCTCGGCGAGAATGTCAAAGCGCAGAGGCGGGGGCACGAGAATGCCCTTCTCGTTACGGGTGCACTGCTTCGCAGTGAACTTGTATGCACCGTGAGAGGTACCGATAGAAATGGCAAGAGAATCCACGCCCGTACGGGTCACAAATTCCTCGACCTCCTCGGGACGGGTATAAGAGGAATGCTCAGCCACAACGTCGTCCTCAACGCCTGCAAGCACGCCAAGCTCACCCTCTACCACAACGCCGTGTGCGTGTGCATACTCTACGACCTTCTTGGTCAGTGCCACGTTATCCTCAAAGGAGTGGTGAGAGCCATCGATCATGACAGAGGTGAAGCCGCCGTCAATGCAGGATTTGCAGATCTCAAAATCTGCGCCGTGGTCAAGGTGCAGAGCAAGATCAACGCCGCTATCCGCGATAGCAGCCTGAGCAAGAGCCAGCAGGTAGGCATGCTTTGCATACTTACGTGCGCCCGCAGAAACCTGCAGGATCACAGGGGATTTCTCCTCTGCTGCCGCCTCGGTGATCGCCTGAATGATTTCCATGTTGTTGATGTTAAAGGCGCCGATGGCATATTTGCCCTCATAGGCCTTTTTAAACATCTCTTTGGTGGTAACAAGAGCCATTTTTTTATCTCCTTTTAAATAGAATTGTTTTCCACCCCTTATTTTACCTAAAAGCTGCCAAAAAATCAAGGCTTTTCGGCAAAAAAGCAAAATTTATCCCCAAAAAATACACACCCAATGGGATTTTTCTCCTTTTACCCCTGCACACCGCCCTCAGAGTCTTTTGCGGTGGCGTTGCCTCCCTCTTGTGCTATGGCGGCCTGTGATATGCCCGCAGCACCACCCTGTTCTCTTACACCCGTTTGGGAGGCCGCCGGCGTGCTTTCCCTATTCATAGGAGCTCCGCTCACGCTTGCCACGGCCGCAGATGGCACAAAAGAAGGCATAACGGTATGTGAAAACGATCTTGTGCCGTGCGGTGCCAGCCCCAGACTCACGGCGATAGCGGCGTCGATCTCACCCATGGTCACCTCGTCAAGATGCCCCATTTTTTCCTTGAGTCTGCGCTTATCCAGTGTGCGCAGCTGCTCAAGCAGCACCACCGAATCCCGTGCAAGCCCTGCCCGCTGTGCATAGACCTCTATATGTGTGGGAAGCTTGGTTTTGCCCATGCGCGAGGTGATGGCCGCCGCAATGACAGTGGGGCTGTGTTTATTTCCCATATCGTTTTGTATGATCAGCACGGGGCGCACGCCCCCCTGCTCCGAGCCCACCACGGGGCTTAAATCCGCATAATAAATATCGCCGCGCTTAATGCCTATCATCTCTTGCCTCCACCGGTTTTGCTTTTATTTTTTGCCTCAACGGGCGGCTTTAATCACGCAAACACGGTTTTCGTTCGGTTTTATTATCAGTTTATGCGAGAGTTGTCAAAAAATCGCATAATTTGTTTTTTGGAATACCGCTTGTAATTCGCGCGTGCGTATGCTATAATTATTTAGTTAGAGTATATTACAGCACGGAGGATAGATGGATACCGTAACAAAGCAGGAAAAAAGCAACGGTCTGCCCTTTATCAGCGAGCAGGAGGCTACGCGCCGCCACTTGCTGAGTGCGGACATGCTGCAAAAATTACATCTTATGCCCACTGCCGCACCCATCGCGCGCTGCAATGCCAAAAACGGCGAGATCCTGTATTACGATCCCGAGCGTGTCAAGGAGGCGCCGCCCGCACGGTGGTACGGCAAGAAAGCACAGCCTACCAACACACCGCAAAAGGCACCCGTACCAAGGCCGCCCGTGGGCGAGGTGCGCCGCATGAGCGCGCGACACGCAGCAGCACTCGGTTATTTTTCGGCAGATGCGCTTGCCCGTATGTACTATGAACCAACCGAGGGCCCCGTTGCCTTTTACATCACAAAAAGCGGCGCACGGGTAGAGCTTTTTGACCGTACGACCTGCCGCCGTCTGCCCCTGCCCTGCACCAAGTGCGGCACGGGCGTGCGTTACCGTGCCAAATTATGCGAGGCCTGCTATCGCGAGGAAATGGCCGGTCGACGGCGCGAGGGCGATCTTTACCGCAATGCAAGATACGGTGCTTCGCGTAAATCAACGCTCTTTTTCGACCTTGAAATGACGGGCGTTTACAGCCACGATGAGGTGCTTTCCGTCACCGTGATGAACGCCGAGGGCGAGCTGCTTTTTCATTCGCTGACGCGCCCCGAGCGCAAAAAGCGCTGGCGCCGTACCGAGGAAATTCACGGCATCACCCCGGAGATGGTAAAAAACGCACCGACGCTGCGTGCCATTGCCCCGACGCTGCGTGACATTTTTAAAAACGCTGCACGCCTGGTGGCCTTCGGCACCTCCACAGACCTGATGCACCTGCAACGCCTTTACGGCACAAGAGAAGAAAAAAGAGCGCTGCGCGAAAAGGCGCTGGATTGCGCCGCCGAGTTTGCGCGCTACGCACACGAGCACGAATTAGGGCTCACACACCTCTCACTCAGTGACGCCATGACGCACTTCGGCCTTGCCTGGGAGGGCACCGCGCACAGCTCCCTTGCCGACACCGACGCCTGCCGACGTGTATTTGAGCAATTATTTCCCCACTACTACGAAAGCGAGTGATAAGCATGGATCTGTTTTTCGGATTTGAAAAGCCCGTATTAAACGAGGAGGGGCTTTCCCTCTTAGCGACCCTTTATGACGACGTACTGGTCAGCATGTATGAAGCACTATTAAAGGAAGAAGGGATCGCATATCTGAAAAAGGACCGCAGCGGCGGCAGTGCGATGCGGATCCTGATGGGCAACAATTTACAGGGTACCGATATTTACGTGACCGATGAAGATCTTGCGCGCGCACGCGACCTGTTTGCATACAACGAGGCAGACCCCGACACGACGCCGCAGGAGAGCGAGGAGGAGCAATGAAGGAAATTTTACTTTGCAAATACGGTGAGATCGTATTAAAGGGTGCCAATCGCCGCTATTTTGAGGATATGCTTGCCAAGGAGCTGCGTTACCGCGCTGTCTCGTTTGGCAATTTCTCGGTACGGTATGCCCAAAGCACCGTGTATATCGAGCCGCAGGACGAGCTTTGCGATCTTGACGGTATGTTTGAGGCGGCAAGACGCCTGTTTGGCATCGCGGGGGTCGTGCGCGCCGCCGTTGCCGAAAAAAATATGGAAAGCATTCTTGCCACAGCCAAGGCTTATTTGCCGCCGTTCCTCGCAGGAAAGAAGACCTTTAAGGTGGAAGCCAAGCGCTCGGACAAGGCCTTTCCCCTCTCCTCCCCCGAAATATCCGCCCAAACGGGTGGCGAAATTCTTTCTATGATGCCCCGTTTGCGCGTTGACGTGCACCACCCCGACGTCACGGTGCGCGTAGAGGTGCGCGACACCGCCGCCTACGTGCATGCAGGTCAGTTCAAGGGCGCGGGCGGTCTGCCCGTAGGTGCCAGCGGTAAGGGGCTCTTGCTGCTTTCGGGCGGCATTGACTCACCCGTTGCCGGGTGGATGATGGCCAAGCGCGGCGTCAAATTAGAGGCACTTTACTTTGAATCAATGCCCTACACCAGCGAGCAGGCGCGCGGGAAGGTGCTTGACCTTGCCGCACTTGTGGCAAGATGGGCAGGCAGCATGCAGGTGAACGTGATCTCCCTGACACACATTCAAGAGGAGCTGGTAAAGCACTGTGACGAGGAATATTTTACCCTCCTGCTCCGACGCTTTATGATGCGACTTGCCAACCGTGTAGCCGCGCTACGCGGGTGCGAATCGCTGATCACGGGTGAGAGCTTAGGGCAGGTCGCCTCTCAGACCATGCAGGCGCTTCACGTCACCAACAGCGTGGCAGCCTATCCCGTATTCCGCCCCTGCATCGGTATGGATAAGGAGGAGATCGTACAGATCTCGCGCATGATCGGCACCTTTGAAACCTCTATTTTACCCTATGAGGACTGCTGCACGGTCTTCACCCCCAAGCACCCCAAAACAAGACCTGAGCCGGAAAAGGTTGAGGCACAGGAGCAAAAGCTGCCCTACGATGAGCTTTTAGAGGAGGCCTACGCCTCGCTTGAGACCTTCTATATCCGCGCAAAATTTTAAAAGGAAGTGATACGTATGACGAAAATTACGATTTTTTCAGGCTTTCTCGGCGCCGGCAAAACGACGCTGATCAAAAAACTTATCAAAGAGGCCTACGTCGGTGAAAAGCTGGTGCTGATCGAAAACGAATTTGGCGAGATCGGCATTGACGGCGGCTTTTTGGCCGATGCCGGCATCCATATCACCGAAATGAATTCGGGGTGCATCTGCTGCAGCCTTGTCGGCGATTTCAGCGAGGCACTGCAAAAGGTACAAAAGGAATTTGCACCCGACCGTATCCTGATCGAGCCCTCGGGCGTCGGAAAGCTCTCGGACGTTGTGGCGGCCGTTGAAAACGCCGCAAACGACAATATGGTATTGGAGGGGCTTGTCACCGTGGCCGATGCCAAAAAATGCCGCATGCACATGCGCAACTTCGGTGAATTTTTCAACAACCAGCTTGAGCACGCCAAAACCATTGTCCTCAGCCACACCGCGGGTATGGACGAGCAAAAGCTCAGCGACACCGTCGCCGCCCTGCGCGCGCACAACGAAAGCGCCGTGATCGTCACCACCGATTGGGACCAGCTGACGGGTGAGCAGCTGCTGGCGGCCATCACCGAAAAGAGCACCCTTGAAGCAGAAATGGCTGCTCTTAAGGCCGAGGAAGCCTGCCCCGTATGCGGCCATATCCATCACGAGCACCACCACGAGGACGAGTGCTGCCACCACGACCACGAGCATCACGAGCACCACCACGAGGGCGAGTGCTGCCACCACGACCACGAGCATCACGAGCATCACCACGAGGGCGAGTGCTGC
>SVTG01000014.1 GCA_015063895.1 Oscillospiraceae bacterium
GACGATTATTCTGTTATTGTTGGTGAGCCTTATAAAGTCGGTCTTTTCAAAAAGGTTACTTTTGGTAATTTGTTTGCAATGGAAGGAAAACACGATATTTTTTAAGGATACATAGGACTCGTTGCAACCATGACGTTAAAAGTCCGGTAGAACGCGGATACTTTTAACCCCCATCATCGCCAAGGAGGTTATTGTACCCTTTGCAAAATCTGTGCGCATCTAAATCAGCCACACACCACAACCGTCAAGCCACCCAAACGGGTGGCTTTTTATCATGAAACTGCACAGACCAACATTGCTCAACGAAAGCCGTTCATTGTTTTTTCAACCATACCGTCAAGCAAGCAGCCAAGTTTTCTGATAACCTCCCGAGGCTCCTCCTCCATACCGCGCTTGACCCAGCTGACAAGCACACCCACCAGCGCGTGTGCGCAAACCTCTGCCGTAAATCTTTTATCTGCCTCATCAAGGCACACGTCCCGACATTTTTCATCGATCACGGCAAGCACCATTTTTTCTGCTATTTTGTTCAGATACGACCCTAAATGCTCCTCTTCGATCGTCATAAAGATCTTGGTGATATAGACTTTATGCTCCAGCGCAAATTGATAAAGGCGAAGATACCCCGTTTTCCAATTTTCATAAGTAAGGCAATCCCGAGCGGCCTCCAAAACGTTGGTTTCAAGCCCCCATATCATCAGCTCATAAATGTTTTGAAAATGATAATAAAAGGTCATGCGATTCAAGCCGCATTTTTCCGTCAGATCTCCTACTGTAATTTTACTGAACGGCTTTTTTTCAAGTAATACGCCCAATGCCTCCAACAAGGCTTTTTTTGTTAAATTTGACATACCGACTCCTTTCTTTCTCCATTTAATAATATAGCACTTTAAAGAATAAAAATCAATCATTTTAGCAAAAATGATAATTTTTTTATCATTGTATATATTTTTGTTCATTGAAAAAAACATTTAAAAAAGTATAATTAAAGTGACAGAATGCACACCCAAGCACTCTTTATTACATTATGATAAAAGAAAGGAGTCCCCTACTATGAAGAGAAAGCTTATCTGTCTTTTGCTTTTGTGCACCATGCTTTTAACTGCGGCATCCGTGACTGCCTGCTCAAAGCCAACGCCCGAGGATGGTACAATGACCAGAATGACCGTAGATATCAACCCCAGCGTTGAATTTATGGTGGACGATCAAAACAAGGTCATTTCCGTCACTGCCCTAAACGATGACGGCAGTATTCTGATCGTTGGCGAAAGCTTTATCGGCAAAACACCCGAGGAGGCAGTTGAGCTGATGGTTACGCTTGCCTCTGACACAGGATACCTCGTGCAAGGCAACGTAGAGGCAGAGGAAAACACCGTAAAAATTTCTGTTTCAGGTGACACCAAGTACGCCGAAAATCTGAAGAAAGCCGTCAGCGAAAAGGCCGAAAGCGTCATGGAAAGCCTGAATATTGCAGGCAACGTACAGCAGGTACAGGCACTCGCAGCCGATGCCCTGCGTCAATTAGCCCTTTCTACGTCCCTTTATACCGCTGAAGAGATCAGAGCAATGGACGAAAAGCAGCTTTATCAGGTGATTGCCGAGGAGCGCGTAGAAACAGCGTTGCTTTTAACCGAGGAAATGCGTGAAGCCTATTATTCTGCAAAAGAATATGAGATCTCGTTTGCAGAAAGCGAGCAGGTAGCCAAGATCATTGAAGATATGGGCGGACTGTATGCCCTGACGCATACCGCCTATACCACCGCGCTTGATCTTTACAGCACTGCCATTGAGGAGCTGGATACCCGCCGATACGATCTGCTGATTTCCCCCGAATCGGCATATCAACAGTCACTCACAGCGCTGCGAGAGGCCAAGGTAGAGCTTTTAAAGCAAAAAAGCTACACCGCCTCCCTGGATATCAACGGAACCGAATATGCATCTGCCACAGTTACACTGCAAGCCAGCGAGGAAAGCTATAATCAAGCGCTTGCCGCCTATGAGGCGCTGGGCACACAGATCAATACCACACTGGAAACGCTGATCACCAATCTAAAGAGCGCAAAGACAGCATTGACCGAGCTTGAATCCACTCTGTTTGATGCAAATATCAAACAAAAGCTGCAAGAGCAAGCCACACAGATCGAAAACAATCTTAACACGGCGAAAAACAGCTTTTTTGCAGCATTTGAAAGCGCCCACGCGGAGGATATTACAGCAATTGAGCAATCCTTGCTTGCCAAAAAGCAACAATTAAAATCCGAGATCAAGCCCGAGCAATAAAGCAAAAAGAGGGGCAGTTCACCTGTGAACTGCCCCTCTTTTTGCTTGCTGCTTGTTATCTTAATCCTCTAACCAGAATTTTAAAAACTGATGCTTTTCCTCGGGCAAGGGCATACGGCTACGGAGCCTGCCCTGTTTATAGAAGCTCCAAAGTGCCTCGTAAATGGCAATGGCATAGGGCTTCAAGCACCCGTTTTCACCGGCGTACTTACAATCCACCAACGGCTCGTGCCAGAGATCTCGCCAATCGCGCCAGGCATCAAAATCATAAAGCGAGGTAGGCCCCGCCTTCAAGAGCTTTTCCATGCGTTCATAAACAAGAGCGGAAATGCGATAATCTATCGCTTCTACGTTGGTGCCCTCAAATTTCTTATCGGTCAGCAGCCAATTTCCGGGCGTCACCTGCGACACGGAGGCAGGGGGCGCATACTGAATATGTCTAAACGTTACGTCCTCGGGAAACGCCATGGGGGTAGTGGCGATATAGGTCTCACCGTCAGCGATCCCCACCGCCATAGGTCTTGTCAAAACGCCGAGAGTGATCGTATCGGGCACGCTCTGATGCACCCCAACCACGACCACGTCAGCGGGGCGCGCCGTAAGCGTTTGCTGCATCGCATTGAGCATCGTTTCTCTTGTGATCTTGCCCCATTTTTTCAACAGATCACCGATCATCAATGCAAAGAATTCGCTACCGTGATAGGTGTAACCGTTTTTCATCGGTGGCTTTTTATCACTTTTGATCTGTGATTTTACCGTCATGCCCCGTGCGATAAAATCCTCCATGATGGCGTTACAATCTGCAAAAAAGCGAGGGCATTCCACGTCACGCCAGGTGCCGTTGGCGACGATGGCTAACGTATCCTCATCGTCGGTAAAGGGGTGGCAGTGTGCAAGATTCAGAAAGCCGGGGCGACAATGAATGATGCCGGTGGTACCGGGCAGATCCCACGCGTTAGTCTCGCGCAAAAGATCATCGACGTCGCCCTTCGCCTTCACGGTATAGAGCTTGCCCTCGTGGATCGTGGCAATGCCCGTACAGCGACCGCCGTCGATATATTGCTGACGGCGCAGCATTTCGATCAGGATCGGTGCTGCACGCTTGGTACCCGTATACCCTGCAATATTACACATATCCACTCTCTCCTTTCTCTTACCCAGGGCTTGATATTATTCCCAGTGCTTATGCGCCACAGTACGTGCGGCAAGACGTGCCTCGTTGGGCACAAATGCATTGCCGAAGGCATTTGAGGGCTTCATCTTGGCAGGCGAAGAGAACACGACCTCGTTATCCGAGATCTCCTCGGTGTAAAAGCGGCTCGACGGGAAAAGGTCGCTCGGGTACACCATGTTGGACATAGAGGCAAGCTCAAGGCAAATGCCGGCTCCCACGGAGCTTTCCAGCATACCGCCGATCCAGCACCCGACACCGGCAGATGCCGCCATATCGTTGATCTTCTTGGCGTTATACAAACCGCCGCAACGGCCGGGCTTGATATTGATGATACGACATGCACCAAGCTCCAATGCCTTTTCTGCCATGTACGGAGAATTGATGCTCTCATCAAGGCAAATGGGGGTCTCCAGCTCGCGCTGCAGCTTGGCGTGATCGATCACGTCGGCGTGGAAAAGCGGCTGCTCGATCATGGCAAGACCAAGCTTATCGATCTCCTTAAAGAGCGGCAGATCGTTGAGCGTGTAGCCCGAATTACAGTCGATGTGGAAGGTGAATTTGGGGAAGGCGGAGCGTACTGCGCGCAGCATATCGAGATCCCAACCGGGCATCGCCTTCAGCTTGATGCGCTTGAAGCCCGTATTGATGGCATTCTCAATGCGCGAAAGCAGAATATCAATAGTCGGCTGTCTGCCAAAATCGGCACCGACATCAACCTCGGCATCACTACCACCAAGCAGCGTATGTAACGGCGTCTTAGTGACCTTGGATTGCAGCGTCCAATAGGCAATTTCAATAGCAGCGTGCGCAAAGGGATTACCCTTAATGACCGCCATCGCCTCATTGATCTCCTGTGCGCTCTTAAAATCCTTATGCAGCACCAACGGGGCCAAAAACTCGCTGGCCACGTGATAGGCACCGAAAGCACATTCGGGAGAATACGTGGGGGCAAGGAAGGGTGTTGACTCACTCCACGCGCACTCGCTGCCGCTGGTCATTTTAACCATGACCGAATGAATAACAGGGTCAGAGCCATACGCGGTCGTCCACGGCTCGATCAGAGGATGTACAACGTAATAAACGTCAATCGCATCAATATACATCTTAGCTTCTCCTTTTGTGAGAGGAATATTTTTATGACACACACATTATAGCACTGCTCTGGCAGCAAAGTCAATGATTCAGCATCAAATTAATGTGTTTTGATCCTGTTTAGCACAATTTTTCTCAAGAACCTTGATTTTACCGCCTGTGCCGTGGTATACTGTATTTAGCGTTTATATTTAAAAATATAATCACGTTAAAGGAGATCCATCATGACAAAGAAACCGCAAACCGAGACTACCAACGGTAAACGCCCGTTTGGTATGCGTGACAAGCTCGCCTATGCCGCAGGTGACCTTGGCTGCAACATGAGCTTTTCGCTGAAAAGCACCGTGCAAACCTTCTGGCTCGTATTTATGATGCTGGAAACCGGCCTGCTCTCGGCCCTTTTGCTGATCGTGCAGATCTGGGACGCCGTCAACGACCCGCTGCTTGGCACGCTGATCGACCGTGACCGCAGGCAGTACAAGATGGGCAAGTTCAAGACCTATATCCTCATTGGCGCTTGTGGTCTGTTGGTCGGCGGTGCCGCCGTATTTCTCCCCTTCCCCCACGCACCCGTAGTGATAAAGGCCATGCTCTTTATCGTTGGCTACGTGATCTGGGACGCCTTCTATACGATTGCGAACGTGCCCTACGGCTCCATGCTTTCCGTCATTACCGAGCACCCCGGTGAGCGCGCGCAGCTTTCGACCTGGCGCTCGATCGGCTCCATGATCGGCAACATTCTCCCCACCGTCATTCTGCCTATGCTCATCTGGCAAGAGGTCGTCTTTGACGGCACCACCTCCTTCCTTGATAAAATCGAGATCCCCGAGGGCTTTGACAAATCGAAGTTCCTCATCAGCCCCGAAACGGGTCTGCCCTACCGGATCGGCGACAAGGTGCTGAGCCCCGCCACCGGCAATCAGGTTGAGATCCTGCTCGGTGAGCGTGTATTCTTTGCGGCACTCATTATGGGTGTGCTTGGGTTGTTGGCATTTATGTTCATGATCAAGAACACCACCGTGCGCGTTGACGAAAGCACGGTAAAAACCACCAACGCTCCCGCCAAGTTCAACGTATTTGCCGCCTTTGGCAAGTTTATGAAGAACCGTCCTGCCGTAGGCGCTACGCTGGCCGCTATGGGCATGTTCCTCGGCATGAACGCCGCCACCACTGCCAACACCATCATGTTTGCCACCTACTTCAATATGGCAAAAATGTCCGGCCTTGTGCAGATGATCGGATTTTTGCCCATGTTCCTGTTTATGCCCTTTATTTCCAAGATCGTTGAAAAATACGGTAAAAAGGAAGCCTCTGTCATCGGCACGATCGTGTCGCTTGCAGGCGGCGGCATTATGCTGATCTTCCCCCTGATCGGCTCGATCAAGGTGTCGCTTGCGGTCTACCTGCTCGGCCTTGTCGTATTCGGCTTGGGTATGGGCATTTACACCTGCGTATCCTGGGCTATGATGGGTGACGCCATTGACTATAACGAATGGAAATTCGGCACGCGCGAGGAGGGCACCGTTTATTCCCTGCACTCCTTCTTCAGAAAGCTGGCTCAGGGCATTGGCCCCTCTGTCGTACTGCTGATCATGGGCTGGCTCGGTTACGAGTCGCGTCTTGGCACGATCGGTCAGAGCTTTACCACCTCTCACAACATGTGCTGGCTGGTAGCAGGTCTTTACCTCTTCAGTGCCGTGCTGCAATTTATCGGTCTGGCCGTCATCTACAATCTTGACAAGAAGACACTAAATGCCATGAATGAGGAGCTGGCTGCACGCAAGGCAGCCGCTGCCGCTGAAGAAGAATAATAACGCCCATAAAACAGGAGAAAACACATGAGAAATATTATCAATCTGAACAGTGATTGGTTGTTTGTCAAAAACACCACCGATGTGTCCGCCACCGCGGGTGAGGCGATCAATTTGCCTCACTGCTTCAACGCGGTAGACGGTCAGGACGGCGGTAACGATTATTTCCGCGGCCCCTGCCTTTACAAGAAGGTGCTTGACAAGGCAACGCTGCCTGCGGCTGATCTTTACTTTTTAGAGTTCCGTGGCACCAACTCCTCGGCCGATCTCTTTGTAAACGGCACGAAGCTGGCTCACCACGACGGTGGCTATTCCACCTGGCGCGTTGATATCACCGACGCGCTGACCGATCAAACCGACGTTGCGCTGATCGTTGATAACAGCGCAAACGAAACGGTATACCCCCAGATGGCAGACTTTACCTTCTACGGCGGTATCTACCGTGACGTTAACCTGATCTGCGTCACTCGCGCACACTTTGACCTTTCCTATTACGGCGCCCCCGGGCTGAAGATCACACCTGTGGTCAGCGGCAAGGACGCCACCGTTGAGGTAGAGGTATTCACCAAAAATATGACCGAGGGACAATCCTTGGTCTACACCATTTACGACGACAAGGAAAACGCCCTTGATAAGATCGAAACGACCGACAGCAAGGTAAGCTTTACCGTCAAGGACGTGCACCTGTGGCACGGCCGCAAGGATCCCTATCTTTACTGCTGCAAGGTAGAGCTGGTGGAAAACGGCGAGGTCCTTGATAACGTGTGCAACCGCTTCGGCTGCCGCAGCTACAAGATCGACCCCGACAACGGCTTTATTCTCAACGGCGAGGAATATCCCCTGCGCGGTGTTTCGCGCCACCAGGACCGCTGGGGCGTGGGCAATGCCCTGCTCCCCTGCCATCACGAGGAGGACATGGACCTGATCTGTGAGGTCGGTGCCACCACCATTCGTTTGGCGCATTACCAGCACGACCAATATTTTTACGATCTGTGCGACGAGCGCGGCCTTGTGATCTGGGCAGAGATCCCCTATATCTCCAAGCACATGCCCGGCGGACGTGAGAACACCATATCGCAGATGACCGAGCTCATCGCGCAAAACTACAACCACCCCAGCATCGTGGTATGGGGCCTTTCCAACGAGATCTCGATCGGCGGCTCCGACGACGATCTGCTTGAAAATCACCGTATCCTGAACGACCTTGTGCACAAAATGGACCCGACGCGCCTGACGACCATTGCCGCCGTTTCCATGTGCAAAATGGACGACCCCTATCTGCTGATCCCCGACGTGGTCTCCTATAACCACTACTTCGGCTGGTACGGCGGTGACACCTCGATGAACGGCCCGTGGTTTGACAAATTCCATCAAACCCATCCCACCATTCCGATCGGCTGCTCCGAATACGGCTGCGAGGCATTGAACTGGCACACCAGCGATCCTAGGCAAGGCGATTACACCGAGGAATACCAGGCCTACTACCACGAGGAGCTGATTAAACAACTCTTTACCCGTAAGTATATCTGGGCCACGCACGTATGGAACATGTTTGACTTCGGTGCCGATGCACGCGCCGAGGGCGGCGAGAACGGTCAGAACCACAAAGGCCTTGTGACCATTGACCGCAAATATAAAAAGGACGCCTTCTACGCCTACAAGGCATGGCTGTCGGACGATCCCTTCGTGCACCTGTGCGGCAAGCGCTATATCGACCGCACCGAGGACGTGACCCGAGTAACCGTCTATTCAAACCAACCCGAGGTCGAGCTGTTTGTCAACGGTGAGAGCATCGGCAAAAAAGCTGCCCCCGATCACTTCTTCTACTTTGACGTACCCAACGTGGGGGAAAGCACCATCACCGCCAAGGCGGGCGACCTTACCGACGAGGGTAAGATCCGCAAGGTGGCAGAGCGCAACATGGATTACGTGCTCGTTGAAAAGGGGGCCGTGCTCAACTGGTTTGACATTGACGCCCCTGAGGGTCGCTTCTCCTTGAACGATAAGATGGGTGATATTCTCGAATCCAAGCGCGGCAAACTCTGGTTCCTCGGTGTGGCACTCCAAATGAAAAAGAAGATGAACGCCAACAAAAAGGGCAAGGGCGGCGAGAAAAAGTCGGGCGGCTTTGACGTTGACCTGAAGGGCGACGGTCTGATGCAGATGCTTGGCGGCTTTACCGTACTGCGCCTGACGAGCATGCTTGGCATGATAAACATCTCCTTCACCAAGGAGGAGCTTTTGAAAATGAACAAGAAGCTCAACCGCATCAAAAAGCCGAAAAAGAAGGTGAACTGATATGCCAATGAAAATGACCTTCCGTTGGTACGGCGAGGGGAATGACCGTATCAAATTATCCGATATTAAACAGATCCCCGGCGTTGACGGCATCGTGTGGGCACTGCACCACAAGATGCCGGGCGAGGTCTGGGAGGTGGAAGAGATCGCAGAGGTCAAGCGCCAGCTTGACGAATACGGCTTCAACATGGACGTGGTAGAATCGGTCAACGTGCACGATGATATCAAGATCGGTCTCCCCTCCCGTGACGGCTATATTGAAAATTACAAAACCACCATCAGAAATCTTGCCAAGTTTGGCGTAAAGGTCATTTGCTATAACTTTATGCCGATCTTTGACTGGACACGCAGCAACCTCTTTCACCCCGTCGGTGACGGCTCTACGGCTCTGTTCTACGAAAAGAACATGATCCAAAGCGACTATAACGCAATGGCCAAATATATTCTTGATTTCACCGAAAAATACAACATGTCCTTCCCCGGCTGGGAGCCCGAGCGTATGGCAAAGCTTGACGAGCTTTTCCGCGCATACGAGGGCGTTGACCACGAGAAGCTGTGGGAAAACCTGAAGTATTTCCTGGAGGCCATTATGCCGACCTGCCGCGAATGCGACATCAAGATGGCTATTCACATGGATGATCCGCCCTGGGATATTTTCGGCCTGCCGCGCCTGCTTGTCAACGAAGCGAATATCGACCGATTCCTGAAGATGGTGGACGACGACTATAACTGCCTGACGCTCTGCTCGGGAAGTCTGAATGCCAACCCCGACAACAACGTGGCCGAGATCGTGCGTAAGCACTGCAAGCGCATTGCCTTTGCGCATATCAGAAACGTAAAGCACTTCGAAAACGGTGACTTTTCCGAGGCCAGCCACCGCGACTGTGACGGCGACACGGGTATCCTTGATATCCTGAAGGCCTACCACGACTGCGGCTTTGAGGGCTATATCCGCCCCGACCACGGCAGGCACCTCTGGGATGAGGGCCCCGGGAACGTACGTCCCGGCTACGGCCTTTACGACCGCGCCCTTGGCATTATGTATATGCTGGGCGTTTGGGATAGCCTTGAAAAATTTGACAAGAAATAAGGAGAATAGTATGAAACTCCCATTGAATGTAGATTACAGCGGCAAGGTCGTTGTTGTAACGGGTGCCGGAGGCCTGATTTGCGGTGCGATGGCACGCGCCTTTGCCGAGTCCGGTGCCAAGGTAGCCGCACTTGACCTCAACGAGGAGGCAGTCAAAAAGCTGGCAGATGAATTAAAGGCCGAGGGCTATATCTGTGAGGGCTATCAGGCAAACGTCCTTGACCCCGTGTGCCTTGAGGAGGTGCATCAAGCAGTCGTGCGTGACCTCGGCCCCTGCGATATTCTTGTAAACGGCGCGGGCGGCAACAATCCGCGCGCGACCACTGACAACGAATACCAGCACGAAGCCAAGGAGGGCGGCAAATCCTTCTTTGATCTGCAGCCCGACGGTGTCGATTTCGTATTCAAGCTCAATTTTCAGGGCACCCTGCTTCCTACCCAAGCATTTGCCAAGGATATGGTAGCTAAAAAAGGCGGTTGTATTCTCAACATATCCTCGATGAATGCCTACACGCCCTTAACAAAGATCCCCGCTTATTCGGCAGCAAAATCAGCCATTTCCAACTTCACGCAATGGTTGGCTACTCATTTTGCAGGCACGGGTATTCGCTGCAACGCCATTGCTCCCGGATTTTTGGTTTCGGCACAAAACTACAAGCTGCTCTTCAACGATGACGGCACCCCTACCCCTCGCAGTGCCAAGATCTTAAACGGCACGCCCATGGGCAGATACGTCAACGCCGATGAACTCATCGGCGGCACGCTATTCCTTTGCGACGACCGTGCAGCATCTGCCATCACGGGTGTGGTACTGCCCATTGACTGTGGCTTTGCCGCCTATTCAGGCGTATAACCCCCTATACGGGATAAAAAAATCCTCTGCACTGCCGTGCAGAGGATTTTTTGTGTGTTAATTTACGCTTCGTCAAGCCCAAGTCCGCGCAGATCGGCAACGGTACCGAGGCGCTCAGCCTCGTACATCTTCCAAATGATGCGCAAGCTTTGCAGCGCGGAGCGACCGTCGGTGATCGGGCGCTTATGATTGTTCACGCAATCGATAAAGTGCGTGATCTCATAATGCGTATCCTTGCTCTTTGCGCCGTCGCGACGGTGGAGTACGGTATATTTGTCAGCCTTACTGATCTCACCGGGAATATGCAGATCGGCGTTGCTGTAAAAATGGATCTCGCCAAGACCTCTGTTGTAATCAAGCAATCCTTCCTCGGTCATGATCTGGAAGTCATACCCCATACGCGTGCCCTTCGCGCCCCATGTAGCACCGTGGAAGCCAAGTGCGCCGTTTTCAAATTTGAAAATGGCCATGCTCGTACCCTCGCGCTTCAGCCAGGGTGTGCCGACACGTGTACCGAAATGCGAGCCCTCCAGAGGCTTGCCAAGGAAGCGGAGCAAGAGATCCACGTAGTGGCAACCGTGACTGAAGAACTGACCGCCGCCAAGACGTGCCGTATGGCCCCAATAATATTCATCGGGGCCCTTGGTCAACTGCTCGGTCCAGATCGACATCTGAATGATCTTGCCGAATTTTCCCGAATCCACCAGCTCCTTGAGCTTGACGATCTCACGCATATAGGGCACAGGGTAGCCGCACATCAGCACCACGTCCTCCTCCTCGCAAACGCGAATGAGATCAAGGCATTCCTCCTCGGAATTACAAAGCGGCTTTTCCATCAAAATATGTTTCTTGTGACGAGCGAAGAACAGACCGCACTCATAATGCAGATCGTGCGGCAGCGCTACCAAAACGGCATCGATATCATCGGCCATAGCTCTGTAATCGGTCACGATCCCCGGGTTATTTCCCAGCGCCGCAGCCACGGATTCAGCACGTTCTCTGACAATGTCGCACACCACTGTGATCTCAATTCCCTCTACTCTATTGATATTGGAGGCATGCGCCTCCATCATAGATCCACAGCCGATCAGACCTAAGCGAACAGTTTTCATTTTATTTCCCCCTTGACAAAAAATATCTGTTGTGTCATAATGAATGCGGGGCGTCTGCCCCTTATGCAATTACATCATATCACCTTTTTTACCGTTTGTATTTACCATATCGGGCCAAAAATTTGCACGATTCGGAGAATTTATGAAAAACAAACAAAATATGCCCTTATCGACCGTATTGTCAGTTGACACGCTAAACAGCCTGCATCATTTCAACCTTGCGGGCAAGCAAAGCAAGGGAGAGCTGCACGACTTTTACGAGCTGGTGTATGTCGAGGAAGGCTTTTACTACGTTATTCTTGACGGTGAGCGCATCGTAGTGCCGCCAAGCTCCTGCATCGTATTCGCACCGAACGCCTTCCACTCCGATGACGGCATTGTGAAGGCGACCGCTACAGTGCGTATCGTTTCCTTTGAAAGCGCCTCCCCCGAGATGCACTATTTTGATAATCGCATACTGACGCCAAGCACGACAGACCTTGCAGGCCTGATAGACTTTTTTACGGAATGCGAGCAGCTCTGCGTACATCCGCCGCAACAAGGTGGCTTGTGCGCGCGCGACGGTGTTTGCGCCCACCAGCTTCAAAAGATCAAATCAAAGCTTGAGTTGTTTTTGTTATCACAATATCAAGCAAACGATATTAAGCCGCTTTCTCATCGCAAGCAATACCGCAAGGCGTGCTTTGCGGAAATCTCAAGCTATCTCAAGGCACATTTGCAGGAATCGATCACCTGCGCCTCGCTTGCTGCCGCTTGCGGTCTCAGCGAGAGTGTGTTGAAGTCGCTTTGCCGCGAATTTTGCGGCTGCGGCCCCATTGATTACCTTATTTCTCTGCGGTTGAATGCCGCCAAGCGCTTGATCCGTCAAAGCTCGATGAGCTTTACCGAGATCGCCACCGCCACAGGCTTTGGCTCACTGCATTATTTTTCACGAACCTTCAAGGCGCACACAGGCAAAACGCCCACAGCCTATGCCAAGGCGCCGTAATTTTCCCGATCATCTTTATTTGGATACGGAGGCATTTATGAATACGACCTGCATGCTGAAAAGCACAAACGACCGCACCGATAGAACCGCCGAAATCGAAGCAAAATTAAAGGAAAACGGCTATTGTATGTTAGATAGCGGTGTCTTTTACGTCAGCGGCATCAATATGCCCGCAAACAGCACTTTAATGGGCATGAACGGTGCCACGCGTGTCATACTGACACCCGAAAAGGAAAATGGCTATGCCATCAAGCTTGATTCCTTTTGTACGGTAAGGGATCTGACCGTGGACGGCTCCTTTGACGAGATTCCCCACCCCGATGCAGTGGGCGAACGCCACGGTCTGCTCTTCCGACATACCGCCACAACCAAGGAATGGGGCCTTGAGCCGCGTAACAGCACGGTCTCCAACTGCGTCATTCGCTATTTTTCCGGTGGCGGCATCACCTGCACGGATACGGGCTATTACCTCAACTGTATTTTGGCTGTTTCCAACTGCCACATTCTTAACTGCGGCGCCGGGGTGAACATTACGCATCTGAGCGAATACCACGATTTTACCAACGTTGTTTGCACCGAGAACCTGTACGGCTGCATCAACAACGGCGGCAACAACACCTTCAATGCCTGCAGCTTTTCGGCAAACGAGATCGGCTTTATGATCGACAACCGTGACGGTAAATCTCCCAACAACTCGCACGGTACGGTGATGGGCTGTAGCTTCAATCACTGCGGCGACAACAAGGGCATTGCCATTTTGCTGTATGGTGCCAACTGCGGCCACGTTTTCACGGGCTGCCAGGTCTTTTTTGGCAAGATCATCATTGAGGATTCGGTCAGCATCATCTTCAACGCCCTGAACTTTGGCAGACAAACCGGCATTGACGTCAAGGGCGGTGGGCCTGTCATGTTCTCAAACTGTGCCTTCCGTGAGGCAGAGGACACCCCTGTTACAGTCACGCAAAACAATGCCCTGACGTTTACAAATTGCTACACCAGAGACGGTGCGGTATTCGCGCCGTAACCAAAATCCCCCCGAATGCACAGCTGCATTCGGGGGGATTTTACGTAATAAGAGCACGCATTCAGCGTTGCACGTTATTTTATTCGTTTGCCTGATCGGCCTTTTCCTTCAGCATCATCACAAGGGGAAGTAGGAGGCCGCCCACGACATTGCCAAGAATACTGCAAGCAATATACCCGACTATGCGCCAGGAGAACTCGCCTGCAAAGTAAAAATACAGCATATTCGCCACCGAGTGATCAAACCCGCAAAAGGCAAACACCACCACAGGGAAAATGACCCCGACCGAAGCAGAAAGATTCTTTTTAGATGCATACTTGGGAGCCAGGACTGAAAGCGTGATCAGCCAGCCGCAAAGCACTGCCGAACAAAAAGAGCCAAGCGCCCAGCGATCCGCAGAAAGCTTGGCAGCAATGATGGCAGCCCCCTTGGGAACCACTACGTCGGCTAAAAACGAGTGCTTCACGAGCAGCGCTACCAGGAGAACTCCCAAGGTATTACCGCAAAAGCACACGGCAAGGCGCCACAGATTTTTAACACCCATTTGGGGAATATCGGCCACCATACCGGTAAACAGCTTCATGCCGTAAGTCACGATCGCGAAAATACCAAGAGAAAACAAAACGGCACCGATCAACCTGCTCCACAGCCCCATAGTGGCATTTGCCAGCAAGGAGGCCGTGCCACCAATGCCGATCATAAAGCCGGAAAGCAACGTCAAAAGGCAAAACGTCACGATCTCCTGCCCATTCGCTTTTTTTATCTGCATGATAATACACTCCTAAAAAAACACATTTCCTCTATTATATACCACAGCAACAAAAAAAGCAAGTAAATGTTAAAAAAGATTTTGCCGCGGTGCGTAACGCACCGCGGCAAAATTTTATTTAGTGTTTTTGTTCCTTAACGTCAAGCACCTTAGCAAAAAATACAGCCGCATCACCGCGCGTCAGCTCACCCATCGGCAAGAGCGCGCCGTCGGCAGAGGTGCTGATATAACCGCCTTCGTAAATAGCATATACAGCGTCTGCCACATCGATGGGAATAGTGTCAAAATCACTAACCGTTTCGCTGTATTTCGGTGCCGAAAGCGAAAGCACACGGGCGGCAATCTGCGCAGCCTCAGCGCGCGTGATCACGTCGTTTGGACGAAAACGCTCCTCATCTTCAATCCATCCCTGCTCTCTTGCATAGCGAACAGCACCGCGCATAGGCGGCAATATCTCATCGTTATCGGCAAAGCCCGTATTTTCAGCATCGGGTGCTTGGATCTCTGCGGCTTGCAATAAAATAGCCACAAACGCAGCCCGTGTCAGGCCTTTTTGTGGATGGAAGTAGTGCTTGCCACCCATTTTTTCGCCGCTGAGCAGCCCCTTCTCACTCACACGCAGAGCGTGTGTATGATTCGCCATACCCTGCATATCGTCAAATACCGCCTGTTCACCCAAGGGGCGCACGGTGATATTGACGGTCGCCTCCGGCGCAAAAGCACCGTTTTCGTCCTGCACACGCCACGTAAAGCTATCCTCGCCCGTGTAGCCATCTTTGGGCGTATACACGAATGCACCCGTGTTCTGATCAAGAAAAACCGTACCGTTTGCAGGGTAATTACAAATTTCAAACACCAGCGTATCCCCTTCGGGGTCGCGTGCCGTCAAAGCACCCGACAGGTCAAGCGTTTCATGCACCGAAACGGCCATTACGCTTTTTGTGCCCGTAGGACAGCAATTTACCGTATCGGTCACACGCAGCTGACAGGTCACCGCGTATCCGCAGGTCAGCGTCGCATCGGCAGGTACAAAGCCAAAGCTACTCTCTCGCACACCCTCGTTTGGCGCAAAAGACAAAAAAGAAAGCGCCTCGCGCAGGATCGTCTGCCCCACCGACACCTCGCTATGTCCAAGCATCAATCTCCCCTCGCTCACCGCCGGCAGGTCGGTCACGGTAATGGCAGCCACCTCACCGCCACCCAGCGCACGGTCAAACCACGCGGCGTCAAAGCCGATGCTCTGCCCAACGGGTGCACTGACGGCAAGATAGGCGCTGCTCGCATATTGCTGTATACCGCCGCTGATCACGATACTCTCTGGCACAGGGCTGGCCGTTACCCACACCCCAACGCCGATAGCGCACGATACAAGCACCGCGCATACACTGGGAAGAAGCCATTTTCTGCGTGACTTTTTCGACCGATTTTCCATACCCTTACACTCTGACATAATACCCTCTCCTTTGCCGCTGTGGCGGCTTTCTTTGCTGGTCTATCGTATGCATCTGCTCCCAAGATTATGAAAAAAGCATTTCAAAACGTAAAACGAGTCGCATCTGATAGATTTTTTGCAAGTTTTGGGGTTGCACCTTGCAATTACCACTTGACAAAGGTATTTTATCTATGATAAAATAACAACGTAATCTTGTTTTTGACAAGAAATCATCTGCATTTTTCATACATGGAGGAAAAATCAATGGCAAACATGACCCGTGCCGAAGTAAAGGCATACATTGAGGGTGTTGTAGAGCAAGTCAAGCAGCGCAACCCCGGTGAAGTTGAGTTTCATCAGACCGTCAGCGAAGTGCTGGAGTCTCTTGAGCCCGTTCTTGCAAAGAGCCCCGAGTTTATCGAAAAGGGCATCATCGACCTGATCGTTGAGCCCGAGCGCGTAATTAAGTTCCGCGTTCCGTGGGTTGACGACCAGGGTGTTACCCGTGTAAACCGCGGCTACCGCGTACAGTTTAACAGCGCCATCGGTCCCTACAAGGGCGGTCTGCGCTTCCACCCCACTGTAAACGAGAGCATTATGAAGTTCCTCGGCTTTGAGCAGACCTTCAAGAACTCCCTCACCTCCCTGCCCATGGGCGGCGGTAAGGGCGGCTCTGACTTTGACCCCCAGGGCAAGTCTGACGCTGAGGTTATGCGCTTCTGCCAGAGCTTTATGACCGAGCTGCAGAAGTACATCGGTGCCAACACCGACGTTCCCGCAGGCGATATCGGCGTGGGTGCACGTGAGATCGGCTACCTCTTTGGCCAATACAAGCGTCTGCGTGACGAGTTCACCGGCGTGCTGACCGGTAAGGGCATGCCCTACGGCGGCTCTATCCTGCGCCCTGAGGCAACCGGCTTCGGCGCTGTTTACTACGCAGTGGATATGCTCAACTACTTCGGCGACGATATCAAGGGCAAGACCTTTGCTGTTTCGGGCTTCGGCAACGTTGCTTGGGGCGCCGTTAAAAAGATCAACGAGCTCGGCGGTAAGGTGCTGACCATCTCCGGTCCCGACGGCTACATCTACGATCCCGACGGTGTAGGCACCGAAGAGAAGATCGACTACATGCTTGAGATGCGCGCTTCCTGCCGCAACCGCGTACAGGACTATGCCGACAAGTTTGGCGTAGAGTTCTTCCCCAAGCAGAAGCCCTGGGGCGTAAAGGCCGACATCATGATGCCCTGTGCCACCCAGAACGAGGTTGGTATGCCTGAGGCTGAGCTGATGGTTAAGAACGGCCTGAAGTACTACGTTGAGGTTGCTAACATGCCCACCACCAACGAGGCGATTGCTTACCTCAAGGCTAACGGCGTTATCGTGGCTCCCTCCAAGGCTGTAAATGCCGGTGGCGTTTCGGTTTCGGGTCTTGAAATGTCCCAGAACTCGATGCGTTACAGCTGGACTGCCGAAGAGGTTGACGAGAAGCTTCACATGATCATGCACAATATCTTCAAGGCTTCCATTGACGCAGCACATGAGTATGACCTTGGTGACGACCTGGTGGCCGGTGCCAACATCGCAGGCTTCCTGAAGGTTGCCCGCGCTATGCTCGCCTTTGGCGTTTGCTGATTGACTTTATTACAATAACAAACAAGCGCTCTCGCGTTTATGCGCGGGAGCGCTTTCCGCGCATAAGCTAAGCAGCTTGTCGCAAAACAAAGGAGATTTTTATGTACGAAATTGTAAGACGCGAGGAACTGAATCCTACCGTTACGCTGTTGGAGATCAAGGCACCGCTGGTTGCCAAAAAAGCCCGTCCCGGTCAATTTATTATTTTGCGCGTGGACGAGCTCGGTGAGCGTATTCCCTTAACAATTGCGGATAGCAATAAGGAAACAGGCACAGTCACCATCATTTTCCAGGTGGTTGGCGGTACGACCGAAAAGCTCAACCATGTCACGGTGGGTCAATCCATTCTGGATTTTGTTGGTCCTCTTGGCCGCCCCACTGAGATCGAGGGGCTGAAAAAGGTTGCCGTTGTCGGCGGTGGCGTAGGCTCTGCCATTGCCTACCCCGTGACCAAGGCGCTGCACGAAGCAGGCGCCGAGGTGCACGCTATCGTCGGCTTCCGCACCAAGGATCTGGTCATTCTTGAGGACGAATTCCGTGCCAACAGCTCTCGCTTCGTGCTGATGAGCGACGATGGGTCGGTTGGCGAAAAAGGCTTGGTCACCGATGCCCTGAAGAAGCTGATCGAGTCCGGTGAGCAATATGATGAGGTTATCACCATCGGTCCGCTCATTATGATGAAATTTGTCAGCCTTGTCACCAAGGAATACGGCATTAAGACGATTGCCAGCATGAACCCCGTTATGATCGACGGCACAGGCATGTGTGGCGGCTGCCGTCTTACGGTGGGCGGCAAGATCAAATTTGCCTGCGTGGACGGCCCCGAATTTGATGCGCACGAGATCGATTTTGACGAGGCTATGGAGCGCTCTGCTATGTATCACCCCTTTGAGCGTGAGCAGTACGAACAGACCTGCAATCTCTTTAAGCAGGAGGTACAAGACTGATGGCAAATATGGCAATGAAGAAAAATCCCATGCCCGCACAGGACCCCACGGTCCGCGCGCATAACTTTGACGAGGTAGCGCTCGGCTATACGCCCGAGCAGGCTATGGACGAGGCAGCAAGGTGCCTGAACTGTAAAAAGCCCGTTTGCATTGACGGCTGCCCCGTACAGATCAATATTCCCCTTTTCCTTGCCCAAGCGGCAAGGGGCGAATTTGAAGAGGCCTATCAGACCATTGCACTGTCAAGCTCTCTGCCAGCCGTATGCGGTCGCGTTTGCCCCCAGGAAAGCCAATGCGAGGGTAAGTGCGTGCGCGGTATCAAGGGCGAGCCCGTGGGCATTGGCCGTATTGAGCGCTTTGTAGCAGACCTGCATAATGCCAACACCACCGCCGAGGTGGTAAAGCCTGCCTCCAACGGCCGTCGCGTGGCCGTGGTTGGCTCGGGTCCCTCCGGCCTTACATGCGCCGGTGACCTGGCCAAAAAGGGCTATGACGTCACGATCTTCGAGGCATTTCACGTCGCAGGTGGTGTATTGGTTTACGGCATTCCCGAATTCCGCTTGCCCAAATCTATCGTAGCCAAAGAGATCGAAGGGCTGAAAAAGCTCGGCGTTAAAATTGCTACCAACGTAGTGATCGGCAGAACGCTCTCGATCGAGGAATTGATGGAAGAGGGCTACGAGGCTGTGTTTATCGGCTCGGGCGCGGGACTCCCTCGCTTTATGAATATCCCGGGTGAGAACCTCAAGGGCGTCTACTCCGCCAATGAATATCTGACACGTGTCAATCTGATGAAGGCTTACCGCACCGACGGCGCCACCCCCGTTATGCGTGGCGGCAAGGTTGCCGTGGTTGGCGGCGGTAACGTTGCCATGGACGCTGCGCGCACGGCCCTGCGTCTTGGCGCTGAGAAGGTCTATATCGTATACCGCCGTTCTATGGAAGAGCTGCCCGCACGCCGCGAGGAGGTCGAGCACGCACAAGAGGAAGGCATTGAATTCCTGCTGCTCAACAATCCCGTTGAGATCCTCGGCTACCGCAATCCCAACGACAAGCGCGACCCCCAAAACGGCTTTGTTACAGGTATGCGCGTGATCCGCATGGAGCTGGGCGAGCCCGACGAAAAGGGTCGTCGCCGCCCCGTAGAGATCCCGGGCAGTGAATATGTGCTTGACGTAGACACTGTGGTTATGTCTATCGGCACCTCCCCCAATCCCCTGATCAAGGACACGACCGAGGGGCTTGAGATCAATCGCTGGGGTGGCATTGTTGTTGACGAGGCCACGGGTAAAACCAGCCTTGAGGGCATTTATGCCGGCGGCGACGCCGTTACGGGCGCAGCTACCGTTATTCTTGCTATGGGCGCAGGCAAAACCGCCGCTGCTGCCATTGACGAATACCTTTCGGCCAAATAAAAATCGCAAAACAAAAAGCTCTCGCAAAAAGCGAGAGTTTTTTGTTAGCAAAAGGGCGGTCGCCATAGCAACCGCCCTTTTTATTTTAGCCGTTCAGCTTAAATACGACCACGTACATAGCAACCACAAGCACGCCAAACAAAATAGCGCCAACCAGGGTCAGGCGGAACAAAAGCTTATCGCGACGATTGCCCTTGCCCTTGCCGTAGTAGGTATCAGCACCGCCGGCGATAGAGCCGGAAAGCTTCTTGTCCTTGCCCTGCTGCATCAGAACAGCCACCACAAGGAATACAGCCAACACCATTAAAGCAATGCCCATTACAAGCTCGATAGGATTCATAATAAACCTCCGCATTCATTAAAGTCCAGCGCAAAAATTGCGCAAATATACATAGCCTTACTATTGTAGCATAAGTTTTTCAAAAATGCAATAGTGTTTTAAAATTTTTTTGCTTTTTTGCAAAAATCCCGCCAAAACGCACCCCAAAACGACTTGACAACCATCGCATAATATGCTAAAATAACTTCGTTTGAGATTATAAACCGCAAACACGGAGAGATGTCCGAGCGGTTTAAGGAGCTGGTCTTGAAAACCAGTGACCCCGCAAGGGGCCGTGGGTTCGAATCCCACTCTCTCCGCCATACAAAAAGCTCCCCTTCCGTGGGGAGCTTTTTTGTGTGGTAGACGGGTGGGTGAGAACCCATGCCGCCCGAAGGGCGGCGTGGGGAAGATGCGCGATTCGCGAAGCGAATGGAGCCGTTTAGGCGACAAGCACATCTTTATAGCAAGCGCGTAGCACTTGCGTGACGAATAGGCGGCTACTGCGCGCCGCCGTCCCACTCTCTCCGCCATACAAAAAAGCTCCCCCTCCGTGGGGAGCTTTTTGTATGCATTTAGAACGGGTACGCCACGCTCATCACTGCCAATAATCCACATCGTGGGGCAGGTCGATATCACTGGCACGGAAGGTGGGATCCTTTCCCTCCTTGCGCTGCACCGTATAATTTTTGATCGCGCGGTAAGCATATTTGCCGAGAATGACGATCACGGGGATATTGATCAGCGTCATCACACCCATGGTCATATCCGAGAAGTTCCAAAGGAAATCAGCAGAAAGACCGGCACCCAGCAGCACCACAAGGGCACCGACGGCGTGATAGCAGTGCTGTACCCACTTGGGCGGCTCAAAGCCGACAATATAAAACACACACTGGTCAACGTAATACAGGTTACCAAGAAGCGTGGTAAAGGCAAACAACACCATGGCGACGGTGATGAAAACGGGGCCGAAGCCACCAAGCGTCGCCGCCAGCGATTGCTGCACGTAAGCAGCACCCGACACAGCAGCGGTCGCCTCAACGCCCGAGGACATGCACATAAAGCCCGTAGCCGAGCAGATCACGATCGTATCAATAAACACCGAAAGCGTTTGCACAAGGCCCTGCTTAACGGGGTGACTGACGTCAGCCGCAGCCGATGCGTTCGGCGCGGAGCCGACGCCTGCTTCGTTTGAAAACAGACCGCGTTTGATACCGTACATCACACAGGAGCCGCTGAAGCCACCGAAGATGGCACGAAAATCAAAGGCATTTTTGAAGATCTCGGCAAAAACAGAGGGCAACGAGGTGATATTCAACGCCATAACGATTAAGGCCACCAGAATATACGCCACGCCCATCACGGGAACCAGCATACCGGTTGCATTCAAAATCCATTTGCCGCCGCCAAACAGGCACACACCCACCAGCACCGCCAGTACGGCACCGATAATCCAAGGGGTGACGTCAGCGTTATAAAAGCCGTATGCGGAAAACGTGGATTGCAGATTAAAGGAAGCAAGCATATTAAAGCCGAAGCCGTATGTAACGATCAGCACCACCGAAAAGATAACCGCCAGCCACTTGCAGCCAAGCCCCTTTTCAATGTAATACGCCGGTCCGCCAAACGAGCCGTTTTCGCCGCGCCTTTTATAGATCTGTGCCAGCGTGCTTTCCACCATGGCCGTAGCGGCACCGAGTGCGGCTACCACCCACATCCAGAACATCGCGCCAAAGCCGCCAAGACACAGTGCGGTGGAAACACCGATAATATTACCTGTGCCCACACGGGAGGCCGTAGATACCATCAGCGCCTTAAAGGAGGAAACGCCCTCCCCGTCCTTAGGCTTTTCGACAACCGAGCGGATCTGCTCACCAAACAAGCGAAACTGCACGCCACCCGTACGCACCGTAAAATACAAGCCGCCCGCAAGCAACACAATGATCAGCACGTAGCCATACAGCATATCATTGGCCTTGCCAATAATTGTTTCTAAAAAAGTCATTATAAAATCTCCTTAACTTTAGTATTTTAAGTATAACAGATTTTTCTCCGTTTGTAAAGTCAATAATATATTTATTCTTATTTGACCGCTATATCTGTTTTTTGCAGTTTATATTCATGTTTTATGGGAGGATATTATGCGAAAAACCAAAATCGTATGTACCATCGGCCCCGCCAGTGAGAGCGAGGAAACCATAACCGCCATGTGCGAGGCGGGCATGAACGTGGCACGGCTGAATTTTTCACACGGCACACACGCCGCGCACGAAAAAATGATCGCTGCCATTAAGCGTGTACGCAAAAGGCTCGGTTTACCGATTGCCATTGTGCTTGACACAAAAGGGCCCGAATATCGCATCAAGGCCTTTGAAAAGGGGGAGGTGACCCTTACCGACGGTGCAGCTTTTACTCTAACCGCTGAGGAGGTCGTGGGGAACGAAACGGTCGTTTCGGTCAGCTATGACAATTTGGCAAACGAATTGAAGAAGGGCGACGTGGTTCTCCTGAATAACGGACTGATCACGTTACAGGTAGAGGAAACGGCACCACCACACGTGCACTGCCGCGTCATTCACGGCGGCGTGCTCTCCGATCGAAAGAGCATGAGCTTTCCCGGCAAGGTCTTACAGCAGGAATATTTATCCGAGCAGGACAAAAAGGACCTTCTTTTTGGCATTGCACAGGGCGTAGAGTATATTGCCTGCTCCTTTGTGTCAAGGGCGCAGGATCTGATCGACGTACACGCATTTTTGACAGCACACAATGCCACCGATATCGGGCTGATCGCCAAGATCGAAAACCGAGCGGGTATTGACAACGTTGAAGAGATCTGTCAGTACTGCGAGGGTATTATGATCGCTCGCGGCGACATGGGGGTGGAAATTCCCTTTGAGGAGCTACCCACCATTCAAAAAAGCCTGATCACCAAATGCCGTATGCTCGGCAAGCGCGTGATCACCGCCACTGAAATGTTAGAAACCATGATCTACAATCCCCGTCCCACAAGAGCTGAGATTTCAGACGTCGCCAACGCCGTATATGACGGCACCAGTGCCGTGATGCTTTCGGGCGAAACAGCGGCGGGTAAGCACCCGGTAGCCGCGGTTGCAGTGATGGCGCGCATTGCTGAGGCCACCGAAAAAAGCATTGATTATGCTAAGCTTTTCCGCACACGGGAATTCCGCATTCGCAACACGCTTGATGCCATTTCCCACGCCACGTGCGGCATGGCCATCGATATCGGCGCGAGGGGCATTGCCGTCTGCACCCGATCGGGCATCACGGCGCGTATGATCTCGCGTTTTCGCCCGCCCGTTGATATCGTAGCCATCACCACCGATGAAAAATGCTGGCGCAAGCTCGCCCTATCGTGGGGCATTACCCCCGTTACGTGTGAAGAATTTACCTCCACAGAGGTGCTGTTCTACACCGCCAAAAATCTGGCGCACACAGCGCTTGACCTAAGAGAGGGTGACAAGCTCGTGATCACGGGCGGCAGGACCAACGGCCAATCCGGCAATACCAATATGATAAAGGTTGAGCAGATTTGAAAAAGCCACCGCTACGGCGGTGGCTTTTTGCATTATTTCCCGATAAAACGCATCGCGTTACGGTAGTAAATGTTGGCAAGCATCTCGGGCTCCAAATGAATAGGCGTGATCGAATATTTGCCGTCGCGGAAGGTGCGCGGCTCGCTTCCCTCCAGAAACGTGGCGATCATCTCAGTCTTCATATCGTTATACTCACGCACGCGCCCCTCAATTTTGTTGTCAACGTCCGTGCCGAACAGGATACGGTCGTGATACCTTCTGAAAAAGGCTTCGCTCACAGCAGGCGTTTGAGAAAGCTGATGATAAATGGGTGGTGCGGGGGTGATATCCATATACAAATTGGGGTAGATCTGCATCAGCGCATCGGCGCGCGCGACGTTATCGGAATAAAATCCAAAGTGTGCCAGCGCGATTTTCAGATGCGGGTGCCTGGCAAGAACAGCCTCAACGATCTGAAAAAACCACTCCTGAGAAGGAATGTTTTCATCGTAGGCCCAGCCCTTGGCGATCACCGCAGGCGACGCCTTTTCCATATCCCAATGCACCAGGGGGTCAGCATTATGTACCATCAACGGCACGCCGTATTTCTCGGCATAAGCAAATAACGCCTCATAACGCTCGTGCTCGTAGCTGTAACCGAATATACGGTACTGGCTCGGCTTACCGCCAAGCAGCTTGATGCCCGAAAAGCCACGGCTCATCAGCTCCTCCGTTTGTGCAACAAAATCAGCATCATGATGCGGTGAGCCAAAGGCATATGAGCCAGGCACCAGCTTTTTGATCGCCAGCGCACGTTCATTGCAATACGGGTGAAACATCTCGGAGTCGTGCGTGAGTGCCATCAGACCTACACCCTCGTACCCCTTACGCTCACACATATCGTTAAAATAGCGCGCGGATTCCTCAACGGTGATATCATCACAATCCAGATGCACGTGAAAATCTATTTTTTTCATAGCAATTCCCTCCCGCCAGTTAAAGGTCATCATACACAGTATAGCACATTCAAGGCGGCAAATCAAACACTTTTTAAAAATTGTCTAACAAACCCTTGTTGAAAAGCCGATTTTTTTATGATAAAATGTTATTAACATAAAAAAGGAGTGTGCATTATGAGTAACATCTACGTCTTATACAATCCCCATTCAGGTCACAATACGGGCAAAGAAAAGGCAAAAGCGCTTGACGCCATCTATACCGTGCCTCTCACGTACATCGATATGACAACGATTACCGACTATGCCACCCTCAAAGCTACGCTTGAGGAGGGCGATCAGTTAATCGTTTGCGGCGGTGACGGTACACTCAATCGCTTTATCAACGAGATCTACGGTCTTGGCATTGAAAACGATATCCTTTACTACGCCACGGGCAGCGGCAACGACTTTTTACGCGATTTCGGCAAGGCCGCAGGCTGTGAGCCGATGCGCATCAATGACGAGATCGCCAATCTCCCCGTGGTGACCGTCAACGGCAAAAGCTATCGCTTTATCAACGGCATCGGCTACGGTCTTGACGGCTATTGCTGCGAGATCGGTGACGAGCTGCGCAAAACCTCCCCAAAGCCCGTCAGCTATTCAGGCATCGCCATCAAGGGTCTGCTTGGCAAGTATCAGCCGACCAATGCCAAAGTAACGGTTGACGGCGTGGTGCACGAGTTCAAAAAGGTATGGATCGCCCCCACTATGGTCGGCCGCTATTACGGCGGTGGGTTGATGCCCGCCCCTCACCAGCATCGCGACGACCGCCGGGATCACGTATCGGTGGGTGTGATGTACCACTGGGGACGCTTGCGTACGCTGCTTGCTTTCCCCGGCGTTTCCACAGGCAAGCAAATCAAACACGAAAGCCTTGCAAAAGAGCTTCAGGGCAAGCGTATCACGGTAGAATTTGACCGCCCCGTCGCCCTGCAGATCGACGGTGAAACCGTGCTGGCCGTGACAAAATACGAGGTGACCATTGACCCCGCCCTGCTGGCTCAGCAAGCACCCGAAGCGGCACTTGCCAACTGAAAGCGAGATACCGCATGAAATTAGCAACAAGAACAGGTGATTTTTTCGGCTACACAAAATCCGCACAAGACTCACTCGGCTTTTTACGTGAAGCCGGCTTTCGGTATGCCGATTACAGCTTTGGCGACGATTTTAGCACCCGTACGGGCATTTATGCCGATTTTGAAAGACACGTTTATGACGTAGCACAAACAGCCGATAAGCTCGGCATGCGCCTTGTACAAGCACACTCGCCAATGGGCAAGCCCTTAGCGGAGGATAATGCTGCGTTTATTGAAGACACCGTACGCTGTGTAGATGCCTGTGGGGCCTGGGGTATCCCCAATCTCGTGGTGCATTCGGGCTATGCCTACGGGCTTTCCGTGGAGGAGACCTTTGCCCGAAATAAGGAGTTTTTTGCCCCCATTCTCGCCCGTGCCGAAAAATACGGCGTTAATATCCTGGTAGAAAACTTTAACAAGATGCACACCGAGGGCGTCTATTGGATCGACAACGCCCCCGACCTCTTGGCTATGATCGAATACGTCGATCACCCCCTGTTCCACGCCGTATGGGATACCGGTCACGGCAATTTACAGGAGATGCCCCAGCACGAGGCATTGGCGCTGCTTGGGAGCCACGTTCGTGCCCTGCATATTCAGGATAACCTCGGAGATCGCGACACGCACCTGATGCCGTTTTTCGGCACTCTGAATTTGGACGACGTGATGCACGGCCTTGCCGACATTGACTACAAGGGTTACTTTACCTTTGAGATCGGCGGTATCTTCTTACCCGCCGCCAAACGCCGCCCATTTGAAAAGGACACGCGGCTTTGTGCCCCCTCGCTTGACCTGCGCCGTCACATGGAACGCTATATATTTGAAATGGGCAAATATATTTTAACCGCCTACGACTGCTTTGAAGAATAAAAAAAGCACGCCCTCTCGCCAATGCGAGAGGGCGTGCTTTGTCATCTATTAAAGCTTGAAATCGGTAAATGCGCTCAGAACAGAGGTCACAAGGATCGCAAGAATGCAAACGGGTGCCACGTAACGGATCACCACCGCAAACATTTTCTTCCATTTGAATTCGCCCCCGATCTCGGCCTCCTCGATCACCGCCTTCGGCGTCATAAAGAAACCGACAAACAAGCAGGTGGCCAACGCAACGATGGGCATCATGACACTGTTGCTGATGAAATCAAAGAAATCAAGCATCTGCATGCCAAGCAGCGTGAACTCACTCCATGCGCTGTAACCAAGCGAGGATACGCAGCCAAGCAAAAGGCTGAATGCAAGCACGATCAGGCTGCAAAGCTTACGGTTGATCTTCACCTTATCCAGTATGGTAGAAACCACAGTTTCCATCAGGGAGATCGACGAAGTGAGTGCCGCAAAGAACACCATAATAAAGAAGCAAGCGCCGATGAAGCTGCCACCCGGCATCGTATCAAAGATCTTGGGAAGCGTGACAAACATCAAGCTGGGGCCGCTCGCGCCGAGCGCCTCCTCGCCGCCAAAGGCGAAAACGGCAGGAATGATCATCAAGCCCGCAAGGAAGGCAACACCCGTATCAAAAATTTCAATCTGGTGTGCCGATTTTTCCATGCTGATATCCTTCTTCATATAAGAGCCGAAGGTGATCATGATACCCATAGCCAGCGACATAGAGTAGAAGAGCTGACCCATGGCCGCCACGACCGTACGCCATGAGAACTTGGTGAAATCGGGCTTAATGTAGTAAATAAGACCGTCCATGGCACCGTCAACTGCAAACAGGGTGTAAATAGCGATAAAGAGAATGAGCAGCACAAGCGCGGGCATCATCACCTTGCTGACCTTTTCAATGCCCTTATCGACGCCAAGCAGCACCACCAGGGCCGTAAGACCCATGAAAATGGCAAACCACAAAATAGGCTCACCCGTTTTGCCGATATAGCCGCCGAAATAGCTGTCGCCCGCCATAGCCGCGCCTTGGCCCGACACAAACCCCGCGATATACTTCATCACCCAACCACCGATAACCGAATAGTAAGGTAAAATAATTGCAGGCACAGCCGCAGCAAGAATTCCAACGAAAGAAAAGCGCTTGTCAAGCGCGCGGAAAGCACCCATCGGGCTTTGTCCGGTCTTGCGGCCGATGGCGATTTCCGCCATCATCAGCGAAAAGCCGAAGGTGATAGCCAGCGCGATATAGACCAAAAGGAAGATACCACCGCCGTATTTTGCAGCAAGATAAGGGAAACGCCAAATGTTGCCAAGACCAACGGCAGATCCTGCCGCAGCCAGCACAAAACCGATTTTGCCCGTAAACGAGCCTCTTGTTTGTTCCATGTTCAAACTCCTAATGTTATATATAACTAAATTATTATAACACATATATCTTTTTTTTGCAAGTGCCGCGCCAAAATATTTTGTTATGAGATCATAACAAAAATAAAAAAGCCGCCGTAGGGGACCTGCGATAAAGCAGTATCAAATTGAATAATACCTACCGACAGGAAAAGGACGAAGAATTGTTAAAATTCCTCGTCCTTTTTTCTTGACAAGCACTGCTTTGTGGTCACAAACGCATGTAGTGAAATGTTTTGCTTTCGCAAAACGTGAAATAATGTGCTATTGCACATTGTGAAATATCTCGCTTTGTTCGATGTGAAATGAAATTTGCCCACGTTCGCGTAGCGAACATTTCACATTTGCGAAGCAAATATTTCATCGCGAAGCGATTTCACTTGCCCGCAAGGGCAAATTTCGTTGCGTACCTGCTCTATGGCAGGTACGCCGTGGCGGCTTTTTTGTTTTATAGATTAAGGACGCAGACCCATACCGCCTTCAAGGGTAACGGTCTCACCGTTCATAAACTTGAAGTCGGGGGAAGCGAGCTGCACGCATACGCGGCCGATCTCCAGCTCGGAGTCGCCAAAGTGGCCTGCGGGAGGCATTTTTACGTTTGCCTTAAAGGCCTCGGGATATGCTTTTTCAAAATTCTCAAGCTGCGCAGTCCAAGCCAGGGGGCAGATCACGTTGGTGTTGATACCGTCCTTTGCCCACTCGGTAGCGGCTACGCGGGAAAGACCGCGAATACCCTCCTTAGCGGCAGCATAGGAGCACTGACCGTAGTTACCAAAGAGGCCCGCACCCGAAGCGAAGTTAATAATGCTACCCTGAGTCTCCTTCAGATAGGGGTAGCACGCCTTCATATAATAAAACGTAGCGTAAAGGCCCGAATACAGGGCAAGATTAAACTGCTCAGTGGTGTGATCCTGGATCGTCACGCCGGAAGCAGAAGCCTGTGCGTTGTTGATCAGCACATCGATGCGACCGAACTCCTTCATAGCGGCCTCGGCTACGCCCTTGGCAATCGCCTCGTTATCCTGTCCTTCGGAGATATCAGCGGCAAGGGCAAGCACCTTGATGCCATACAGGCGCTCAAGCTCCTCCTTAGCCTTTTCAAGCTTGGATACGTTTCGACCCGTAATGACCAGATTGGCACCCTCCTTGGCATAAGCGGTAGCAATACCGTAGCCAATAGAGCCGCATCTGCCATCAGAAAGCACGGCATAACCGCCGCCCGTCACGATTGCTGTTTTACCGGTTAAAAATCCCATATTTACGTCCTCGTTTCTTAAAATAGCAACGCGTCAACGCGTCTTTTTTATTATAGCACAGTATTACACAAATGTAAAGCAAAATCAAAAGGAATTTTCAAAGCTTTTACAAGCCCTAAATCGCCGCGGGGCTTGATTTTTTCTGAAAATATGCTACAATAATAGATATCACCAAACTACTATCACCGGGGCTTTGCCCGGCATTTATGAGGACTCCCGTTATGAACACGTTTGAAAAAATCGTATATGCACTGCAGGCCGATATGGAAACCCCCGCCACCTTTGGTCTATGGCACATAATATCGTTCGTGCTGATGATCGGCCTTTGCGTACTGCTATTATGGCGATTCGGCAACGCCTCCGACAAAACGCTGCGCTACATTCTTTTGATTACGTGGGGCGTCGTTTTCCTCGCCGAGGTCTACAAGCAGATCGTATTTTCCTTTGACTTTGACGGTACCACGGCAAGCTGGAGCTATACGTGGTATGCCTTCCCCTTTCAGTTCTGCTCAACTCCCCTTTATGCCCTACCCCTTGCCGCTTTCTTAAAGGAAGGCAAGGTACGTAGCGCCGTTTTGACCTTTTTATCCACCTTCTCGCTTTTTGCGGGACTGGCGGTTATGATCTATCCCAACGACGTATTTATCAGCCTTATCGGCATCAACGTTCAAACGATGCTCCATCACGGCTCGCAGGTCGTGATCGGCGTATTGATCGCTTATCACGAACGTCATCGCATCGGCAAGCGGCAATTTTTACACGGTGTGACCGTATTCGCTGCATTTGCGCTGATTGCCATGGTGCTCAATATCGCCATGCACTATATTCATCTTGCCCACGGTATTGACGCCACCTTCAATATGTTCTTTATCAGCCCCTTCCATGACTGCACGCTTCCCGTGCTCTCTATCTTTTATCCCCTGCTGCCCTACCCCTTATTTTTGATCTGCTATCTGATCGGCTTTTCGCTGGTAGCAGCGCTCATATACGGCATACAATACATTATTATTAAAAAAGCTGCCGCAAAAAAAGCATGATGATCAAGCAAAAAAGAATTTTTCTTCTGATCGCCCTTGGCGCTTTTTTGGCAATACAAGCACTGCTCGGTCTGCTTTTGCAAACAGCAGGCGGCCGTGCAACGGCAATTTTCTCTTACACGGCAATCGTGCTGTCTTGCCTGTTTTGCGGCGTATCAGCCGTGCGTAGCAAAGTCTATCTTTTCACCCAGCTGGGTCTGCTGTTTACGGTAGGGGCCGACTATTTTCTCGTCTATTCACCCGACCAACGGCAGCTGCTCGCCATGATCTTGTTTTCGCTCACACAGCTTTGTTATTTTTTGCGTTTGTGGCACGATGAACAAAATAAAGCACGCCGCCCCTACCACGCCGCACTTCGTATCGCTCTTACCTGCCTTGCACTACTCACCACGGTCATTGTGCTACGCGAAAAGACCGATGCGTTGGCACTGGTTTCTATCTTTTATTACAGCAATCTTGCTCTGAATACCGTATTTGCCTTTACGGTCGGAGAAAGACCACCCCTGTTTGCCATAGCCCTCGTGCTCTTTATGTGCTGCGACACCGTTATTGGTCTGTCCCTGCTTGACACCTATTTTACCATTGACGAGAGCGCTCTGCTCTACCGTATCCTTCACCCCGACTTCAACCTCGCATGGGTCTTTTATCTGCCCTCGCAGGCCCTCATTGCCATCAGCCTTTTACCCACAAAGCTAAACCCATGCAACAATACAAAAAACAGGAGCGACGTATGAACGATTTCCAAATAAAAGACGGCACACTGCTTGATTATACCGGTAAAAGCAGCACCGTTATCGTGCCACACGGGGTAAAAAAGATCTCCGCATGCACCTTTTCCGGCAACGATCTCATAAAAGAAGTTGTACTACCTGAGGGCTTGATAGAAATCGGCATATCGGCATTTGAGGATTGCACCGCACTCACACACATCACACTACCGCAAAGCCTTTCAAAAATCGAATGGGACGCCTTTTTGCGCTGTGACAAGCTCGCTTCAATAGAACTGCCCGAGGGGCTTTCCTACATTGGCGAAAACGCTTTTGCAGCATGTGACAGTCTCCCTCTTACCCGATTTGGCGATTGCCTGTATCTCGGCAATACAAAAAACCCGTATTTGGCGCTTGTTCGCGCTGCAAAAACCGATATTACAACACTAACGGTGCACGAAAACACCAAATTTATACTGGATCATGCACTCGCCGAGCAAGCACAGCTAAAAACACTTTCTTTACCTTACGGACTCACGGATATCGGCAACGGCGCCTTTGAATCCTGCGCAGCACTGACAGAGGTCATCATTCCCGGCACCGTGCAAAGAATCGGGCGCAATGCCTTTGAATGGTGTGAGAATGTCACCGAGATCAGCTTGCCCGAGGGTATTTTACACGTAGAGGAATCGGCATTCAGCCTCTCTTCCCTCCGCCGTATCACCTTACCCGACAGCTTACAGACAGTGGGCTGGAGCGCCTTTCCGCGAAGCGATCGCGTGGCCTATCACGCCTACGGTGGCGGTCTTTATTTCGGCAATCCTCAAAACCCTTATGCCGTTCTTGCCTTCACCGAGAGCAAGGAACTGAGCGAGCTGCACCTGCACCCCGACACTAAAATCATATTAGATACGGCCGCGAGAGACCTGAAGCATCTAAAAACACTCGCGATTCCTTGCGGCGTGCGCTATATCGGGCAGGACGCCTTCAGGCAATGCACGGCACTCACCGAAGTAACGATCCCCGAAAGTGTACACACGGTGGCCGACGGTGCCTTTTGCTCCTGTAAGAGCCTGCGCCACCTCTCACTCCCCACAGGACAGCTTTGTATCGGTGAGCAAGCCTTTGGTGACTGTACTTCCCTGACCGAGATCACCCTACCCTCCTGCACCGTTGACGACTACGCCTTCAGCGCATGCACAGCACTGGAAGCAGTACACTTCCAAGGCGATCTTGACCGCCTTGGCGACTACGCCTTCTCGGATTGCACCGCGCTCAGCGCCATTGCTTTACCAACAGGTCTTGCCTATATTGGCGAGGCAGCATTTTCGGGATGCGAGAGCCTTGAAAAGGTCACGCTCTCCCGTCACACACGCTGTGACGAGGCCTTTGACGACCCCGACGGGATCACATTTTACTACGTAGATTAACAAAACAAACAAAAAAGGCCACCGCCGACGGTGGCCTTTTTATTTGTCAAAGATCTGCGCCAGCAGTTCTTGGGCATTCATGCCCAAGATATACGATTCAAGACAAACGGAACCAAGGCGAACCCTTGCCGCGCCGCGGTCTGTGTGGCGAAGAAGCGCTTCTAATTCCGCAATGGGAGCAGTACCAAAAAAATCGCCGCCGATGTGAAGATCCCGTACCGTTTCGCCCTGCATATCAAGAGAGATTTCCACGGTACCGAAGGGATAGCGCTTTTTCCGCACGAGCGCATAGCGAGAAAGTAATGCCCGCTCGGGGAAAAGCCATTCCTGCGATGCATTTCGCGCCGCCAAGGCATCAATCTCGGGGTTGTCCGGCAACGGCAGCCATTCACCACCCACTGCAGAAAACAATGCCTCCATCAAATCCTCGGTATCAGCGACCGTCGGCAAATAGGGACGCAAATTTGTCACGCGTGAGGAAACCGAGCGCACCGCCTTAGCACGCAGCTTTTCCTCGTCGGGGCGAAGCGCACGGGAAAGCACAGTCAGATCGCTGTCAAAGAGTAGCGTGCCGTGATGAAGCACACGTCCCCCGCAGGCGTGCTGCGCATTACCCGAGATTTTTTTGCCATCAAGCAACAGGTCGTTACGACCCGAAAGTGATACTGCGGCGCCAAGCGTTTTCAAGGCCTTCACCATAGGGGCGCAGTACGTGGCAAAATCGATCTCACCGGTTTTGGCCGCGGGTGAAATAAAGGTGAAATTCACGTTACCCATATCGTGATAAACAGCGCCGCCGCCCGTGATACGTCGCGCCACGCGAATATCGGCACTCCGTATAAAATCAAGATCCAGCTCCACGTACGGGTTCTGATTTTTTCCGATCACCACAGTGCGGTCATTCTGCCACAGCAAGAACGTATCTTCAGTTGCATGCTCAAACAAATATTCCTCTATGGCCAGATTTCGATACGGGTCGGTGGTATGTAAGCGTAATAATTTCATATGTTTCCTAAAAGCAATACATCGGGCAAGGTGCCCGATGTATTGCAAAATTTAATTACAGACCCTTCTTAGCTCTCTCAACCTTTTCAATGTCGGTAAAGTTGTTGGAGGGTACGTGTCCGGGCAGGGGCATGATCTTCTCATGCAGCGCATCGATGATCCAGCTTGCCTGCGGGAAGAAGTGTGCCTCAAGCTCAAAGGCGGGCGTGATCCAGTTACGGGAACCAACGACCACGGCAGGACCGTCGAGGTAATCGAAGCACATTTCGGTAATATTGGAGGCCATATCTCTCATCACGGAGTTGCGCTCGCAAGCGTCACCCACGAGAAGGATCTTACCGGTCTTCTTAACAGACTCAATAACCTTTTCATAGTTGAAGGGCACGATGGTACGGGCGTCGATGATCTCGGCGGATACACCGTACTTCTCTTCAAGAATCTTAGCAGCCTCAAGCGCACGGTAAAGCACCGCACCGATGGTAAGAATGGTTACGTCCTTACCCTCGCGCTTGATGTCGGGCTCGCCAAGCGGTACCTCGTAATGACCTTCGGGAACGCCACCGGGCATAAATTCCTCACCGATACCGTAAATTCTCTGAGACTCAAAGAAGATCACGGGGTCAGTGCCGTCAAGCGTGGAGGTCATCAGACCCTTTGCATCAGCAGGCGTTGCGGGGAATACGACCTTAAGGCCCGGAATGTGCGCGCAAAGTGCAGTCCAGTCCTGAGAGTGCTGAGCACCGTACTTGGAGCCAACAGACACACGAAGCGTGATGGGCATCTTCAGGATACCTGCGGACATTGCCTGCCACTTAGCCATCTGGTTGAAGATCTCGTCGCCGGCACAGCCGATGAAGTCGGCATACATCAGCTCAACGATCGCACGGCCGCCACACATAGCATAGCCCACAGCAGAGCCAACGATAGCAGACTCGGAAATGGGGGAGTTGAAGAAGCGATGGTAAGGCACAGCCTCGGTCATCTTCTTGTATACGCCGAATGCACCGCCCCAGTCACGGTTATCCTCGCCATAGGCAATGAGGGTGGGGTCGTCGTAGAACTTGTCAATGATCGGCTCAAACAGACCGTCGCAGATGTTATACATCTTCATCTTGGATACAGGCTTGCCGCTTGCATCCTTGGCGGTACGGGTCTTGCCCTTGATCTCCTTAACGCGGGGGCACTCCTCCTTGGGCATAAGCATTTCTGCCTCGCGGGAGGGATCCATGCTGACAACCTTCTGGTTGGAGAACATGATGGAGGAGATAGCGTCGGGATCCTTGTAAAGATCCATGCGGGGAGAGATCTCGTCGTTGATGGCGAGCTTCATGATCTCGGTCATACGAGCGGTGATCTGCTCGTGCATAACGGCAAACTCTTCCTCGGTTGCGATCTTGCCCTTTACGAGCTTTTTGCGGAAGGCAACGATCGGATCGGCATTCTTCCAAGCGTCGATCTCTTCCTGCGTACGGTAAGTAGAGGAGTCGGAAGGAGAGTGACCGGATACACGGTAAGTAACCACGTCGAGCAGTGCAGGACCCTTGCCCTCAAGCAGCAGCGCCTTCTTGCGGGTAACAGCATCGATCACGGCAAGCGGATCGTAGCCGTTCACGCGCTCTGCGTGCATCTGGCTGGGGTTGAAGCCTGCGCCAAGACGTGCGGCCATATCAAAGCCCATGGTCTCGCCGCGCGTCTGACCGCCCATACCGTAGTGGTTGTTGAATACGTTAAACAGGATCGGCATACCGCCGTCGCTGAACTTGCCGTCCATACCCCAAAGCTTGGTGATCTGGTCCATGGAAGCGAAGTTGAGGGCCTCAAGCACAGGACCGCGGCCGGTAGCACCGTCACCGCAGTTGGAAATAACGATACCGGGCTTGTGGTTGGATCTCTTGTAAAGGGCGGCACCCAGAGCGATCGGAGCGGAAGCGCCTACGATAGCGTTGTTGGGCATCAGACCGAAGGGAATGAAGAATGCGTGCATCGAGCCGCCAAGACCGCGGTTAAAGCCGGTCTGACGTGCAAAGATCTCGGCAAGTGCACCGTAAAGCAGGAAGTTGATGGCAAGGTCCTTGATGTTCTCGGACTTCATCTGCTTCTCAACAACGGCAAGAACGGCACCGCCAAGAAACTCCTTCATAATGTCGTAGACCTCTTCGTCGGTCAACTTGTAAATGGAGGAAAGACCCTTAGCCAGAATCTCGCCGTGAGAGCGGTGAGAGCCGAAGGAAAAGTCATTGATATCAAGGCAGTAAGCCTCACCGACGGCAGATGCCTCCTGACCGATAGACAGGTGAGCGGGGCCGGGGTTATTGTACTTCACACCGTTGTACTCGCTCTTGACCTTAACCTCGTTGAGCATCGTCTCAAACTCGCGAATGATCGCCATATCGCGGTAGATGCGCATGAAATCGTCCTTGGTATAGATCTTCTTTTCCTCAGCGAGGGTCTTGTTGTACTGACATACGGGAATGTCTTCAAAATGGATATAGCCGGCCTCAAAGGCTTTGCCGGGATCTACGTATTGACACTTAGGCATTTTATATATTCTCCTTTTCTAAGTTCTTACATAAACATGGCTTCGCGAACGACCTCACATACCGTGGGGTGCGGGAAGACAAGCTTCTGGATATCGGTAACGCGCATTTCAGTCTCCACCATCATAGCGGCGCCGTAAATGATCTCAGAGGCGTAAGAGCCGATCATATGCAGGCCGACAATGTTGCGGTGCTTCTTGTCAATGAGTACCTTCAGAACGCCGTTGCCGTGCTCATTCTCGGCAATGTAGCGGCCGCTGTACTTCAGCGTTACGGTTTGAATTTCAACGTCAAGGCCCTTTGCCTTGGCGGTCTCGGTGGTCTCGCCTACCGATGCCACCTCGGGGTTGGTGTAGATGACAGAAGGAATGGCGGCGTAGTTGACGCGGTCCTTGCCACCCAGAATATTGTTGATGCAGACCTCACCCTCGCGGTATGCGGTGTGCGCCAGCATCGACTTGCCGTTGACGTCACCTGCAGCCCAGACACCGGGCACATTGGTCTTGCCAAACTCGTTGGTAACGATAGCGCCTCTTTCCAGCTTCAGACCGATGTTCTCACAGCCAAGGCCCTGGGTTCTGGCACGGCGGCCGATCGAAACAAGCGCATAGTCCGAAGCGATCGTGCTGAGCTTGCCGTCCTTTTCGTAAGTAACGGCCTTATCCTTAATAGAAACCACCTTAGCACCGAGAATAAATTCGATACCGCGTGCGGCATATTCCTTTTGCAGCATCGTGGAGATCTCACCGTCAACGGGGCCTGCGATCTTATTCATCATCTCTACCACGTAGACCTTTGCGCCCACGGAGTTAAAGTAGGAGGCCATCTCAAGGCCGATGACACCGCCACCGACGATGACGATCTCCTTGGGCAGCTCCTTCAGATCAAGCACCTCGCGGTTGGTCAGCGCATAGCCCGACTTCAGGGAGTCGGCAAGGCCGTCGATGGGGGGGATCGCAGCGGAGGAGCCCGTGCAGATCAGCAGCTGCTTACCCACGTACTCCTTGTCGCCGGCCACAACAACGAAGCCCTCGGCATTTCTTTCCTTGATGGTGGCAGTCGCTTTGACGACCTCCACACCGCATTTTTTCATTTTAGCGCCTACACCCGAAACCAACTGCTTGACTACCTTGTTCTTGCGCTCCACCACGAAGCCGTGGTCAATGGAGGCAGAGCCAAAGGTCACGCCGTAATCGGCACTGTGCTTGGCATAGTCGTAGATCTTAGCGGAATACAGCAGCGTCTTGGTGGGAATGCAGCCCTCATTGAGGCACACGCCACCAAGGGCTCTTTCCTCGATCACTACGGTTTTGAGGCCGGCGTGACCTGCGCGCTCGGCAGCATTGTAGCCGGCAGGGCCACCGCCCAAAATAATCAGATCGTACATATCGTTATCTCCTTACTTGGTCAGTAGCAGATCAAAGTGCTCGAGGGCAAAGCCAAGCTCCTTGAGGAAGCGTGCACCGTCGGCACCGTCGATCGCTCTGTGATCGATCGTCAGGGACAGGCTCATGGCGGAATAGGTCACGTCCTCACCGCCAACCTCCTTGATGCGCTTGGTGATGCCACCAACACCGAGAATAGCGGTCTGGGGCGGGTTGATGATGGGCGTGAAGGACTCAATGCCCATAGCACCGAGGTTGGAAACGGTGAAGGTTGCACCCTTGAGCAGATCGGGATTGATCTTGCCGCTTTGTGCGTCACCGATCACAGACTTGGCGCTCTTAGCCAGGTCGTTGAGGGACATCTTCTCTGCACCGAATACGGTGGGAACCATCAAGCCTCTCTCGGTATCTACGGCGATGCCAAGATTCACGTTCTTGAAGTAACGCATCGTGTCGTCGTTCAGGTAATGTGCATTGAGAACCTTGTAGTTGGTCACCACACGGGAAACGGCGAACAGGATCATATCGTTATAAGTGATATTGGCAAGACCCATCTTCTCGGCACCTGCCTTCAAGGAGCCACGCAATGCAATGATCTTGGAGGCATCGAAGGAGGTATTCAGCGTCAGCTGTGCCATGGTGGTCAGCGAAGCGCACATCTGCTTTGCGATAATCTTGCGGATATTGGGGATCTTCACGTCCTCGTAAGCGGCCTCCACAACAGGAGCCTCTGCAGCGGGAGCGGCGGGGGCGGCGGGGGCGTTCAGGTCACCGAGAACCACCTTGCCGTTCATGCCGGTGCCCTCAACAGCGGCGGTGTAGCCGGCGCGAGCAGCGGGAGAAACGGTAAGTCCCTGGTCAAGGAGCTTTTGAACGTCACGCTCAATGATGCGGCCGTTGGGGCCGGTGGGCACAGCCTTCAGCAGGTCGGCGTGCGTTTTCTCAGCCAGAAGACGGGCACGGGGAGAGATCGAGCCAATGCCCTCTGTGGTCGCGGGTGCCTCTGCTGCTACAGCGGGTGCTTCTGCTGCGGGGGCAGCTTCTGCAGGTGCCTCAGCGGCGGGTGCTGCGGCGTCAGCGGCGGGCTGGAAGGCGGAAATATCCTCGCCCTCCTGTCCGATCACAAGCACGTTCTCAAGACAAGGTACGTCGTCACCCTCCTCGCGGAAGATCGCTAAAATTTTGCCTGCCTCGGGAGCGGGCTCATCAAAGGAGGACTTGTCGGTTTCGTAGGAGAACAGCACGTCTCCCTTTTCTACGGTGTCGCCCACCTTTTTGTTGAACGCGGTAATGATACAGCTTTCAACGCTTTGCCCCTGGCGGGGCATAATGACTACGGTTGCCATACGTTTGTTCCTTTCCGTTTATATTCGATAATTTTTGCAAGCACTTCATTGACAAATTGCATGGTCGCAGGAATGCGCACTCGTGCCATAAGGCACAAATTTACATATTGATTATATCACTCAATCCCTTTGGTGTCAATCGTTTTGCAGACTTTTTCGCCGCCTTTTTTCATTGTTTTGGCGTTTTTTGTTTTAAACAAACGGATTTTAAGCGTCTTACAAAATGGAACAGCCTTTCTTGCACGCAAGGCGTGGCCTGGGATACCCCCCTGTCGGGGCACAAGCGATAAAAAAAGAACACACGCCGAGCGTGTGTTCTTTTTTTACAAAGCCGATTACCAGAGATCCTTCTCGGCAAGCTCGGAGATATCGCCATCCTTGAAGCCTGCGGCGGCAAGGATCTTCTCAACGTCTGCACGGGCATCGATATAGCCGCTATGGGAGTCGGAGCCGTAGGTCACGGGAATGCCCATCTCAAAGAGCTCACGCAGGAACTCGGCATACTGATGACGGAATTTATCAGTCGCCTTAGGCGTGCGGAAGAAATGGGAGTTACACTCCACGTATTTGCCGTTTTCCTTCAGCGCTGCGGCAATATCCATATTCATGCTGCGCGGGATCACGGAAAAATCCTCATACCAGGCGGCGTTGCCGATATACCAGGGGTGACCGAGGATCGTCACGCGCTCATCGTTGGCAAGCCACAGCTGCTGGCGGTACCACTCTTTCATGGCAGCGTCAAAATCAAAGGGCGTTCTTTGCGCCTTGGGCACGTCAACACGCCAATGCGAGGCACCGATGGCATAGCGCACGCCCATGGCAACCAGCTCCTCCTTGGTGGCGGCAAGCTCAATGCCAAACGGCTCTGCCTGCTGCGGCGCCTCATAGCCCTCGCGCGAGCCACCGTTAGCGATAATGTAATCAAACTCAGGCTTTTCAATAGGGGTCAGCTCAACGCCGAGCACCAGAAAAGGATATTTCTTCTGTGCCTCCTTCACACCCGCTACAGATGCCTTCAGATCCCCCAAAAACTTCTCGTCGTTAAAGTTAGCATGGTCGGTGATGCCCTGCAGGCGAAGCCCCTGCGCCATGCCGTTTGTCGCGATCAGCTCAAGTGTGTTCTGTGCATCGTAAGAATGCTCGGAGTGAATATGCCAGTCCGAATGAATCATAAGTACTTCCTCACTTTCGGTCAAAGGATATTTTCGGCCCCTCTCAAGCGAGAGGGCCGTTACCCCCATTGTGACACACCCTTGACAAATTGTCAAGGGTTATTGCGGATATTTTTTCCGAATTTAAAATTAATGTGTGTATCTTTTTACTTTCTGCTCCCTGTTTTTCACCCACAAAAATATGCACCTCCCCAAGCCATACGCCGGGGGAGGTGCATATGAGCCGTGCAGCCCTTTTTTGTTTTGTGCGACAAGCGATTTCACCGCCGATTTCGCGTATATGTAGCGCAAGATTTATCGAGTACAGCTAACCGATTACCACTCAATCAGCAAAACCTGATTGTTATCCATATAATCAACCGCAGGCGACCACGAGAGCAACCGCTCCTGATCAATCACGTGATACCGTGCCCGAGAAAGGTCTGCGCCCTTGATCTCAAGCTTTTGCTTTTCACCCGTCAGGTTAGAAAGCATCAACGCGTGATGCGCGCCGTCCGAAGCGGCCACCGCATAAAGTCGGCTATCATCACATACCGTCCCGACCTGTGTGCCAAGACGGTACAGCATATTGAACGCCACCAAAGCATAATATGCATGAATGGGCTTATGCGTACGTATGTCAAAAAGCGGACAGTAAGGAGCATCGTTCGTTCTCATGTCGTAGATACAGCAAAGGTCGGTGTGGCCGTGCTGTAGTGCCAGCATCATCGCGGCGACCTCGGCCGCGTGGTGTGCAGTACCGAATTCGGTCGCGCACGGATCCCATTCGTTGAGATGCGTTTCAAGGCCACCGTAGCCAAACTTTTCAAGCTCCCCGTGCAGCCATTCGTCCATAACCGCTACGCGGCTGACGTCGGCATAGCTGTGCCAAGAAAAGAAATCTATGGGCGAATTGTGCTTTTTAATATAATCAAAAAACTCATAGAAGAATTGCAGCTGTGTTTTATGATGCCCCTTAGTCGGAACCGTGCCGGGCTGGTGAGTGGCAGGATCTATCACTATCTTAGGCGCCACTGCATAAAAGCCGCAGCTGGCGTATCCGCCGATCTTCAGATGGGGGAAGCAGGCCTTCAAATGCTTGGCAGTCACATCATAAAGATAAAAATACTCTTCATTGGTGCCGCACCACATCATTTTATCCTGCACCTCGGGCTCGTTCCAGATCTCCCAATATCTGATATTATAGTGGAAGCCGTCTGCCCACCCCTCGGTATAGTGACGAATAATGTGCTCGCAGATGCGCGCCCACTTTTCGGGATTTTTCGGAGGAAAGGTGTAATAAGATTTCACGTACGTGTGGTTTTCGATCGTGATACCCAAACGGTAGTAAGGCTCAATATTTGCCTCAACCAGTGCCTTTAACAAATAGTCCGTAAACGCAAAGTCGTAACTGGCAGGATCGTTCTCATCTGCATCGAAATTACGAAACACATTGGGAATATCCACAAATTTGCCACCGCCAAAAGCGCCACCCACGTCATGCAAGCGGGAAAACGGTATGCCCGCCTCGGTGACGTAATGAAAAAATTCAGTCAGTCCCTTGCCGCCAACAGGGGGCTGCCCACCGGCGTGCATCGGCTTCATGGGCTTTACTCTTTTGTTGAGATCAATTTTAACAGATGCCATTTTAATACCTCTCCCATAATCTTTAGCTGCACCCACCAAACCGAAGACCCCGCATTTACAGAATGCAACTATCATCATTATAATTCAATTTTTTACAAATGTAAATGCTTTTTTAAAACCGGAAAATATTTCTGTGCAAAAAATGTAACCCGGCAAACCGGTTTTGGTCACCGCCGCTTTCTCAGCGCCCTACTCCGGATATCACACCGCAAGCAACCTTCTTTCCCGCATTTCCTGACGGCTGCGTTGTAAAATCATCGCGACCGTCATGAACGATCACCGTTTTACCAAAAATTTCACTCACGGTAAAACGGTCAGTAAAAAAAGCAAGGAATGCCCGACTGCCCACGGCAAAAAGGGGTGGCATATCACCCGCTTGATACGGGTGCAAACAGGCGTTTGGATATATACGCTACACTTCGTGCGTCAATGATATACCAAGCCTGCGGCTTGGATAAAAAAATACCGAGAACAAAGTTCTCGGTATTTTTTGAAAAAAGGCTACGAAAAAGATATTTTTTGAGGGTTGCAATAAGGATTCGAACTCAAACGGAAAGACCGTTTTAGATGATGTATCACTTGTCTATTGATTCTGTTTTGATTATCTGTACGCCTGAAAGATTTGAAAAATCGTCAGCAAACTTAAAATCTCT
>SVTG01000015.1 GCA_015063895.1 Oscillospiraceae bacterium
ACATATTGCGTTATTTGAACGACGTTAAAACAAATGGACTTACCGAACACGGCTTTCCACGCTTGACAGCAAATATCGGAATTTTGATTGCGCATGGAAGAAGAAAAGATCTGTTGCCTCTTTTTATAGAGATGATGGACGTTTGCTGTGATATGTTTCTCCGTCCCTACGTGAAGTCGGCAAACGAGTTCTCGGTTCGTGAGATCGTTTGCTGTATCGATGAGATCGAGAAAGCAAAAGCCGTTGAGAAAGAGCGTATCCTGCACTGGAAGCAAAAGATTTCCGTAATCGTTCCCGAAGCCTGTTATGACGTGGTAGCGAAGGAAGATGCCGACCGCATTACCAACTGGGCAATCTTTGGAGCTGTCAGCGAATATGCGAGATTTTATTTCGGACTTGGCGAAAATCTCGATTTTGCAGATCGCCAGCTTTCCTGTCAGTTTCAGTGGCTCGACGAGAACGGAATGTATCGGGATAATCCAAAAGAGCTGATACATCAGCCAATCATGTATGACTACGTTTCTCGCGGATTGTTTGCTATGCTGCTTCACTGGGGATACCGTGGAAAGTATTACGAATCGATCGATGCTTGTCTTAAACGTGCGGGGCTTCTGACTTTGAAGATGCAATCTCCTAATGGAGAGATTCCGTTTGGCGGAAGAAGCAATCAGTTTTTGCACAACGAGGCGTGGATGATGTTGCTCTTTGAATATGAGGCACGGCGATATGCAAAGGAAGGAAATATGGAACTTGCAATGACGTTCAAGTCTGCCATTGCCCGCGCTTTAAATATTACAGAAGCTTGGCTCGATAAAAAGCCTATTCGCCATATCAAAAACCGATTTCCGACCGAAACGAAATATGGCTGTGAGAAATACGCGTATTTCGATAAATATATGATCACGGCGGCATCCAATCTTTACGCCGCTTACCTCATTTGCGACGATTCGATCCCGACATCAGTTTCTCTTGATCACGAATCGGTAGCGTTTCAGACTTCCTATCATTTTCACAAGCTTTTTCTAAAGAGTGGAGGTTACGCCCTTGAATTTGATACAAACGCCGATCCCCATTACGACGCAAACGGTCTTGGCAGAGTTCACCGAGAGGGCGCTCCGTCCACGATCTGTCTGTCCTGTCCCTGTCCCGCAACACCAAACTATACGGTAGACGTTGAACAGTCCTTTGCCTTTTCCATGTGCTCTGCCATCCGAGAAAAGGACGGTTGGCATTTGGGCACGGAGGAAAGCGCGACATATAAGGTGTTGCGCTCCGAAACCGCCAAGGATCGTGCATCTGCAACGCTTCTGTGCAAATTTTCTGATGATCATGTTGTAAAAGAACACTATACGGTAAACGAAGGTGGTGTGTCCATTACCCTTGAGGGTGACGGTGAGATCGGGTATACCATTCCCGCATTTTGCTTTGACGGAGAGGTATCTCCCCAAATTACTGTCGACGAGCATTCGTTGACGGTATCCTACGAGGGGTGGGTGTGTAGATACACTACGAACGGAAAGATAGAAGATCTGAAAAAGATCGCCGCAAACCGCAACGGACATTACCGCGCGTTCCATGCAACCGCGCAAAATACCCTTAACGTAAAAATTGAAATCACAAAAGCCTAAACCGTTACCAAAAAGCCGAGGCAACTGTTAAACCGAACAGTTGCCTCGGCGATATTTTAACTATTTTGCTTATTGATATACTATACCTTGCAATATAATTTCTTCCGCGCTTGCCTTGACGTTGTTCATCTCGGCAACCCAACGGAGCATATCACGAGCTTTCAAGCTCTCATCAATACCTCTTTCAGTAGTGAGACGAGGGATGATGGTTTCAAGCATTTTGTTTGCTTCAAGGTCAATTTCGTGCAACCGAGCGTTTAATTTGCATTTTCGTCAATCTCGTCGATTTCAAGCAGCCATTCGGCGAAGGAGGCATCGGAGGGCATATGCCAATCGCCACGCGGCGAAAGGGCCACAGAACCGATCTTAATGCCATCCGGCACACAGTTGCGCTTGAACTGCTGCGTGAAAAAGCGTTTTGCAAATACGGTGAGCCATTTTTTGATCGTAGCGCCGTCAAACACGCCGGCAAACGCAAGCTTTGCCAGTGCGTAAATTTTAGCGGGACGGTAGGCGTAGCGTACGGTATAGTAAACGAAGAAGTCGTGCAGGGCGTAGGGGCCTACGATGTCCTCTGTCTTTTGCGCAATTTTTCCCACAGCGTCGGGGGGTAAAAGCTCGGGGCTGATGGGGGTGTCTATAATGCGGTGAAGCACGTCGGTGGCGCCCGGCAGCAGCTTTTCATCAATTACGGTCTCAAGGATCCATCTGATCAGAGTCTTGGGAACGTCGCAGTTCACGCCGTACATGCTCATATGGTCGCCGTTGTAGGTGCACCAGCCAAGCGCCATTTCCGAGAGGTCGCCTGTGCCAAGGACGATGCCGCCGTGCTTGTTTGCCAGGTCCATCAGTACCTGCGTGCGTTCACGTGCCTGTGCGTTTTCATAGGTGACGGAAAAATCATCGGTAGCGTGACCAATATCCTTGAAATGCTGCAAAACAGCATCGCGGATCGGTACGGTGAGAGCTGTTACGCCAAGGCGATCCATGAGCTCCAAGGCATTCTTTAACGTATCGTCGGAGGTGCCGAAGCAGGGCATCGTCACGGCCGTGATATTGGTGTGGGGGAGCCCCAGCTTGTCCATGGCGCGAACAGCGACCAAGAGGGCGAGGGTGGAGTCAAGACCGCCCGAAATACCGATCGTTAATTTGCCGCCGATGACACCAAGACGGCGTGCAAGGGCGCTTGCCTGCATCTCAAAAATTTCATTGGCGTGCGCGGCGCGTGTTTTCGCGTCGTCGGGAACGAAGGGAAGACGCCCGACCTTCAATTTGTCACCGTTTGAGGTGGCAAGGGAAAGCGGTAGATCAACCGTTTCCATATCGTTAAGGGTACCGTAACGTGTAGCGGCTTCCCCAAACGTGCGGTTGTGGCGTCGGTCGTGGCGAATCTTTCCAAGATCGAGATCGCAAACCAGTAAATAGTCGCTATCGATCAGCTTGCTGTTCTCGGCCTCACATTTGCCGTTCTGCGCGATCAGCCCTTGACCCGAGAAGATCAGGTCTGCGGTGGATTCGTCCTTGCCTGCGCTTGCAAAGAGGTAGGCACAGGTGGTGCGTTTTGACTGTGATAAAACAGCGTCACGGCGTTTTGCACGCCCCGTAACGACCTCAGCACACGCAGCGGGGCAGAGAATGATCTCAGCACCGGCAAGTGTCAGCCACGTGGAGGGGGGAAGCGGTGCAAAAAGATCCTCGCAGATCTCAACACCAACTGTGGTGCCGTCTGCGGCGCGGAAGAGCAGCCCCGTGCCTACGGGGAAGGTGAAGCACCCCAGGGTGTGTAAAGTGGTGCCACCAAGCGTATCAGCGCCCGAAAAATGGCGGCGCTCATCAAATGCACCGTATTGCGGCACAAAGGTTTTGGGGACAGCGCCTACAATTTTTCCGCCCGACAAGAGCACGGCGCAGTTGAACACCTGCCCATGGATCAATAAGGGGGCACCTACCGATACCAGCATCGTTTCGGGAACGGCAACGGCTAGTGCGCAAAGTGCTTCAGCCGTGCGGTCTAAAAGCAGATCAGACAAAAACAGATCACCGCAGGTGTAGCCCGTTAAAGCAAGCTCGGGGAAGGTCAGAAGCGTCACACCCTCGCGTGCTGCCTGGCTGATCTTTTTCTCGATTTCGGTTGCGTTGTAAGCGGGGGCGGCCACACGAAGTGCGGGCACAGCGATCGCCGCGCGTAGGATATCTTTCATAAAAGCCTCCTTTATATGGAGTAAAAGCGCAAATTTGGCAAAATAGTATGCCTTACCTTTCATTATAGCACGCTTTTTTCAAAAATGCAATGCACAAGCAAAAAAATACGGCCACAAGCAAGGAAAGTGGCCATATTTTTTATTTTTTTACCAGATATTTACGCATATCTATGGCGCATGCAATTAAAATAATGAGGCCCTTGATCACGTATTGCATATTGGCGTCAATGCCAAGAAACGTGAGCCCTACAAAGATCAAACGCAGTAGCACAACGCCGAGAATGACGCCCCCGATCTTGCCCGTGCCGCCGACAAACGATACGCCGCCAATGACACACGCGGCAATGGCATCTAACTCGTAATTTAACCCCGTTGCGGCACTATTTGAACCGATACGCGCCGCTTCAATAAAGCCCGTAACACCGTAAAGGAGTCCTGCCAGTGTAAAAACTAAGATGATCACGCGCCTTACGTTGACACCCGATACTGTGGCAGCATCGGGGTTAGAGCCCACCGCAAACATATTTTTGCCGAAGGGCGTTTTATTCCATACCACCCACATCACGGCTGTAATGCCTATGACATACCACACGTAGTTTGGAATCGGTGTGCCACCAAAGGAGATAACGCTTCCCTTTATAAAATTTGTAAACGCAGGATCAAGGCCTGAAATGGACTGACCGTTGTTGTTACCGATCATTAAAAACAGCAAAAGTGCGCCGTAAATGATCAACTGCGTAGAGAGTGTTACGATAAAGGGGTGTAAATGAAACGTGGCAGTGCAGTAGCCGTTAATGAAGCCTGCAAGTGCGCCAATGGCGATTACAAGCAAAAAAACCAGCCATACGGGGGGCGTTTTCAGGGCAGGGAACATTTTGCTTGCGTATCCGCTTGCTTGTAAAAGAGCGGCCGAAACACAGGCTACAAGTCCTACGATGCGCCCGGCTGACAGGTCAGTGCCTGTTAAAATAATGGCACCCGCAATGCCAAGTGCGATTGGCAGATTGGCAGCTGAAAGTGAGATAATGTTGATAATGGAGGACCAGGAGAGAAAGCGGGGATTCAGAATAGCGATCAAAGCAATGGCGGCAATCAGAAATATATATAGGGAATTGCTGATCAATAATTCGCCTAAATAGGCTTTTTTTTCGCGTTTCTCCATGCTTTTGAATTTTTCGATATATTTGAATTTCATAGGATAGCCTTTCTGCGTGTGCTATGCGTTTTGGGCGGCTAAGCGCATGATTTCCTCTTGGGTGGTAGTGGCGGCATTGACTTCGCCCGTGATTAGGCCCCCGGACATGACGTAAATGCGGTGACAGATCCCCAAAAGCTCGGGTAGCTCGCTTGAAATGAGAAGAACGGTTTTCCCACGTGCGGCAAGGTCTTCGATCAGCTGGTAAATCTCGTATTTTGCTCCAACGTCAATGCCGCGCGTGGGCTCATCAAGCAACAGAATATCGGGGTCAGTCAAGAGCCAGCGACCAAAAATGACCTTTTGTTGATTGCCCCCCGACAGTGCGCGGATCTGTGTTTTACGCGAGGGTGTTTTGATGTTGAGCAACTTGATGAAATGGTCGGTTTTTTCGGCACGTTTGCGGTCATTTATCAAAAAATTGCCGTAAAGAAAGGAGGATAGGGAGGAGATCGTCATGTTTTCGGTGATGTTTAAAATGCCGAAAATGCCCGTGGCGCGGCGCTCCTCCGTGACAAAGGCAAAGCCGTTCTTGCGTGCTTGCCTTGCGTTTTTGTTCTGTACGGGCTTGCCGTTTACAAAAAGCTCGCCCGAGGCACGTGCGGATATGCCGAAAATGTTTTCAAAAAACTCACTGCGCCCCGCGCCTGCCAATCCCGCCAAACCCACAATTTCGCCGCGGCGTGCTGTCAGGGAAACGTTTTGTACCTGTTGATGCTTGGAGGAAATGCCTTTTGCCTCAAGCAAGATCTCACCCTGTTTCGCTTTTTTTGGCGGAAAACGCTGTGAGAGCTCACGCCCCACCATCAGACGAATGATCTTTTCCATGGTCATATGAGCGGCAGGCTCGGTCGTGATGAGTGTGCCGTCGCGCATAACGGTAATATCGTCGGAAATGCGCAGGATTTCTTCCATTTTGTGGGAAATATAAATGATGCCGCAGCCGCGTTTTTTGAGCAGGTCGATAATGCGGAACAGGTGCTCGATTTCGCTTTCTGTCAGGGATGAGGTCGGCTCATCCAGGACGATGACCTTGGCATCATAGGATACAGCCTTGGCGATCTCAACCATTTGTCTGCTGGCAACGGAAAGGGTTGACATCATGCGGCGCGGGTCAAGTGAAATGCCAAGATTTTCAAGCACGTCCTTGGTCTTTTTCAGCATTTCCTTTTCAGAGGTGAAGAGGCCAAGGCGCGTAGGATAGCGCCCCAGCCAAATATTATCCATAATATTGCGGCGCAACGCTTGGTTGAGCTCCTGGTGTACCATGGCAACGCCGTGCGAAAGCGCTTCGCGGGGGCTCTGAAATCGCACCCGTGTCCCCTCTAAAAGGATCTCACCGGCGTCCTCGTGATAAATGCCGAACAAGCACTTCATTAAGGTGGATTTTCCCGCACCGTTTTCGCCCATAAGCGCGTGAACGGTACCGTGGCGCACAGAAAGTGATACGTCGCGCAGTGCCATAACACCGGGGAAGCTTTTTTGCATATGCCGCATTTCCAGTAAAAGTGTGCCGTTTTCCATACCGTTATCCTACATATTTTTCGTAATGAATGCGGATCTTGCGACTGCCGTCGTCAATGGTAAATTCATTTGTGTCTGCCATCAATTCACGTCCTTCTATGACGTTTCGTGCCAGATGCAGCAGCGCCTTGGCCATGCCCTCACCGTCCTGCTTGATGGTGCCCGCCATTTGGCCGTTGCGGATCAGATTTTTTGCAGCGTCGGTGGCGTCTACGCCAAATACGGGTATTGTGGGCGTGCCCGCGCCTTTGTTGTAGCCGGCGGCATTCAGCGCGGAAATGGCACCCTCCGCCATGCCGTCGTTGTTGCAGATCACCAGCTCGATCATATTATTGCCCGATGCGTTATAGGCGGTCAGTGCGGTCGTCATATATTCGTTGGCGGCTGTGGCCGACCAAAGCCCGTTCTTATCGACCAAATATGCGTTTGGATTTGTTTTGTCGTAAAAGCGCAGTGGCTTTTTGCCATCTTTGCTAAGCACGGCATTTGCTTCCTCCACGCTGAATTTGGTGCGAAAGATCGCTTCGTTGTTGCCTTCCTCACCCTTGAAAAGGATATAGGAGATTTCTCCGTCCCCGTTCAGATCGCAGGCGCTGAAGTTTGCTAAAAGATATTCACCGATCAGCTCGCCTTGTAAAATACCCGCTTCCTCGGCACGCGTGCCGACGTAAGCGCTGTTCTCATAATCGGCGATCGCCGTGTCACTGACCTCGCGGTTAAAAAACACCAGAGGTACGTTGGCTTCCTTAGCCAGTGCCGTGATCTCCTTGGCGGCGTCGTCAGAACCGGTGTTTACAATATTCACAAGGATCGCCTTGGCGCCCTTTGTGAGGGCGGTGCGAATCTGCTCGGTCTGTGTGGTCTGGCTGCCTGCACCGTCGTAGTCTTGATAAGAGATGCCTGCGGCGGAAAGCTCATTGTCCAGTGCACTGCGCACAGAGGAAATATACGTGTCACTGTAATTGTAATAAAAAACGTGTACGTCCGCTTGCTGCGAGCCGCTGCAGGCGGCAAAGCAGGGAGCCAGCAAGCAAAGCAAAAGAATCAGGGCTGAAAATCTTATTTTCATCATAACAATACCTCGTGTTTGAGTTCGCAACGCGGGTTGCGGTATGTCGTTATTTTGCACCGATTTTTCCCTTCTATAACTGGCGCAAATTGGAAGCTGCTTTTTTGTGAAGGGAAGCGTTTTGATGTGATGATCGTCAAACGCGAAAAAAGCGCTTGTAAATGTGAATTTTTTGTAAAAAAGCGGTGATGCTTGTGACAGCGCAAGGTGTAGAAAATCAGGCGAAAAATTTAGTTAACCTGCACAAAATCCGCAATCTGCCGATTTTGCTGCCTCATGCTTTACTTCTGCCGACTTTTTTAGAGCATGTTAAATTTTATTTACGTATCGAAAGCTGCCTTGAAGCCTTTTGGCGAAATGTCACAAAAAAACAGGGGAAAAGGTTTCGGCCGAAGAAGCACGTGGGTGCGATGGTAAATAAAATTTAACAGAGCAAACAAATCGTGTGCAAAAACGACGAAATTTTCCTAAAAACAAAAACGCAGGCATGTGCTGCCGTGTGGCGGGTACGCGCGCCAACGCGCACGTGTGCATAATGCGCGAGAAAATTTTGCTTGACTTTGCAGAGCTTTGCGTGGTAAAATGTTGCCATACTCCGAGAGCTGTGTGTTACACGGCCTTGGATGCTTGCATTTGTATGACGGAGGTGAAACGGCGCTTTGCCGTTTTCGCATTTTCGTGCGTGCACGTGCAGGTATGCGTTGCGCGGTGGGGTAAGCCCATTACCGTTGCCGCGCAAATTACGAAGAACCGCGAGTTGCGGTAGAGGAGGAAAAACATGAAAAAGAAGATGCTCCAACGACTTCTTGCTTTGGTCCTTGCAGTGACCTTCTTGTTCGGTGGTTCGCTGGTTGCCAGCGCTGCACCCGAAGAGGGAAGTTCTACCACTGACAAGACCTTGGCGGAAATCAGGGAACAGCTGAACGCCGATTCCTACGAAACGTACAAGCAAGAATATGCTGACGTGCCGCAGGCAACGGGTGCTTTGGTGATTCCCGGTATCGACTACAAGGAATTTGTGGGCGGTGCTACGGGTGCCGAGGTGCGTGAGCTTGTGCTGGAGGACGGTAGCAAGCTGCTTTATACGCCTGCCACGGGTACGGTGACCTGGAACGTAACGATCCCGAGTACTGCCAAGTACAGTATCGTTATCGAATATCTGCCCGATGACCAGAAAACCGCGTCTATTGAGCGTATCCTTAAGATCGACGGTAAGATCCCGTTTGCCGAGGCGCGCTTCCTGACCTTGCCCAAGGTCTGGCAGAACCAATACGTTTATGCCGATATCGAGCCTGACAAAAAGCATTCCGCAGCCGATATTCAGGCTGCTGCCGTGGCTGCGGGCTTTACCGACGCCGAGCCCGTTGTAGTTGGCGGCATTATGTGCGTGCGCGTGAGAATGCCCAAGGTATGGACCTCGTCGCTGTGCAAATTTGTCAACGAATATCGCGTGCGCTTCTTTACCAAGGATATTGATAACAACGAGCTGCGTCCCGGTATGATCCAGACGCCTACGCTCAGCACCTATGAGCTGCGCGATGCTGACGGCTTTTATGCTGAGAGCTTTGAGTTTGTCTTTGAGGCGGGCAACCGCACGATCTCGCTTGAGGCCGTGAACGAGCCTATGTCGGTCAAGTCCATCACGCTTGTGCCGCATGAGAACCTGATTGGCTATGATGAATATCTGAAGAAGTACGAGGGCATTGGTTCGGGTACGGATAACCTGCTGATCCAGGCCGAGTACGTTGGTGCCACCTCTTCTCAGACCATTTATCCTCTTGAGGATCGCACCGATGCTGCTACCATGCCCTCCGATACGACCTGCACGATCCTTAACACCATCGGTGGTGAGAAGTGGCAGACCGCAGGCCAGTGGGTACGTTACACCTTTAAGGTGAACAGCAGCGGTATGTACAATATCGCCGCCCGCTACCGTCAGAACGTGCTTGACGGTATGTACGTATGCCGCGCGCTCCGTATTCAGAGCCATGGTGTTGCCGAGGGTGCTGACGGCTACTATGATGGCTCCATTCCGTTCTTTGAGGCTTCTCAGCTGCGCTTCAACTACAACTCTTCTTGGCAGTCGACGATCCTGAATAGCGGTAAGACCGACGCTAACGGTGATCTGCTCTCTTACCAATTCTATTTTAAAGAGGGCGTGGAATACACTATCATGCTGGAGGTCGGTTTGGGCTCTACGGGCGACATCGTGCGTCGCGTTGACGCTGCCCTTGCCGCCATCAACAACGACTACCTTTCTATTATGAAGCTGACGGGTGCAGACCCCGACCAGTACCGTGACTACGGCTTCTCCCGTGTCATGCCCGACGTTATGATCGACATGATCCTGCAGTCAAGAGAGCTTTATGCTATTGCTGCGCTTCTTGCTGAGGTGGCGGGTGAAAAGAGCTCTAACGTGGCAACGCTTGAAAAGGTTGCCTGGCTCCTTGACCGTATGGGTACCAACGAGGACGAGATCGCAAAGTATCTCGACCAGCTGAAGTCCTATATCGGTTCTCTCGGTACCTGGGTGAGTGACGCAAAGACGCAGCCCCTCCAGCTTGACTATCTGGTGATCCAGCCTCTTGGCACTGAGGCCCCCGAGGGCAAGGCGGGCTTCTGGGCTTCCCTTGTGCACGAGATCTCCAGCTTTATCATGTCCTTCTTCCGTAACTATGACCGTATGGGCGCTACGACTGAGGACCTTGATGCAGAGAGCACCATTGACGTGTGGCTTGCATACGGCCGTGACCAGGCGCAGGTTATCCGCAATCTGATCAACGACGATTACACGCCTCACAGCCAGCTGGGCACCACCGTTAACCTCAAGCTCGTTCCCGGTGCGACGCTCTTGCCCTCCGTTTTGGCAGGTATGGGCCCCGACGTTTATATCGGCCTTGGTGAGGACAGCGTTATTAACTACGCGATCCGCGGTGCACTCCTGCCCGTGGAAAATATGGAGAACTTTGACGGCTTTGTCAATGCAAACTTCAACGATGCCGCCATGGCGGTGCTTGGTATTGAGGACGCCGAGGGTGTATATCACTGCTACGGCTTACCCGAGACCCAGACCTTCACGATGATGTTTGTCCGCGAGGATGTGTTGGCTGACCTTGGCATTGAGATCCCGAAAACATGGGACGACGTGCTGGCTGCGATCCCGACTTTGCAGGCAAATAACATGCAGATCGGTATGCACCAGGATTACAAGATCTTCCTGTATCAGATGGGCGGCACGCTCTTTGCCGACAACGGCATGCGTATCAACCTTGACTCTAACGTAGGTCTTGAGGCCTTCGACACCATGTGTAACTTCTTCACCATGTACTCCTTCCCCAAGTCCTACGACTTTGCAAACCGTTTCCGTACGGGTGAAATGCCGATCGGCTTCGCTTCCTATAATGCAACCTACAACCAGCTGATCGTATTCGCTACCGAGATCAAGGGTCTTTGGAATTTCTATCCGATGCCCGGTATTGAGACGAAGAGAGAAGACGGCAGCTCGTATATCAATAACGTCAGTGTAGCAACCACCTCCGCTATCGTTATGCTGAATGGCTGCGGCGGTGCAGGCGGTGAAGAGGGCGAGATGGAGCGGGCTCGCGCTTGGGAATTCATGATGTGGCATTCGGGCGCACAGTGCCAGATTGACTACTCTAACGAGATGGTTGCCATCATCGGTCCCTCCGCTAAGCATGCAACTGCAAATATCCAGGCACTTGACCAGATGCCCTGGACCTCTGCTGAGTACCGTCAGCTGCAGGCGCAGTTCAATAATCTTGCTTCGATCCCCAACTATCCCGGCAGCTATATTATCGGCCGTTATACCTCCTTCGCATTCCTCGCTGCCTACAATGACAATGCAGACCCCACAGAGGAACTGCAAAGCTACATTACTATTATAAATAAGGAAATCACCCGTAAGCGTGAGGAGTTTGGTCTTGAAACGCTTGAGATCGGTCAGACTCTCAAGAGCAAGCGTCTGGATCAGCTTAAGGCCGCTTACGAATCCGACGTAAAGGCTCTTGGCTCTAATCACACTTCTGTGAGCGCCGCACAGACTTATATGAAGGATATGATCGATGATATCGGCCGTGAAGATTACGACCTGGTAGAATATCATGATTTGCTCAATGCCGTCGAAAAGTTAAGAGCTCTGGACGCCAGCGGCTTCTCCGCTACGATCAAGGCGCTTGACGCCGCGATCCTTGCGATGGCGTAAGTTTTGGTTACATTATAATTAGCGCTATAAAGGAGAAAAAACATGTCAAAGAAAAAAGCGGTGACCCGCTCGGATATGACACGCGCACAATGGACATGGAATGAGATGAAAAAGCATAAGGTCGCTTACGCAATGGTGGCACCTTATATGTTCATTTTCACGCTCTTCACCGTTGTACCCGTGCTTCTTTCGATGGTGATCAGTTTAACAAACTTTAACCTGCTCGAGATTCCGGACGTTGTGTGGCTTGACAACTACATTCGTCTGTTCCTCGACGACGATATTTTCATTATTGCTTGTAAAAACACCCTGATTTTTGCTATCATCGTAGGCCCGGTATCCTACTTGATGTCCTTGATGGTAGCATGGTTCATCAATGAGTTGCCTCCCAAGATCCGTGCGGTGGTAACATTGATCTTCTACGCACCCTCCATCTCCGGTCAGGTGTACCTTATTTGGGGTACCCTGTTCTCGGGTGACTCTTACGGTTGGGTAAACGGTATTTTGCTGGACTTTGGTCTTATCACCAAAGAGATCCAGTGGTTCCAGGATGCTGACTACGTTATGCCTCTTTGTATCGTGGTTGCACTCTGGACCTCGCTTGGTACCTCGTTCCTGTCCTTCATTGCAGGCTTGCAGGGTATCGATCGCTCCATGTACGAGGCGGGCGCTGTTGACGGCATTCGTAACCGTTGGCAGGAGCTCTGGTACATTACGTTGCCTTCCATGAAGCCGCAGCTGATGTTCGGTGCCGTTATGGCAATTACCTCTGCATTCGGCTTCGGCGGCGTTGTTACCGCGCTGTGTGGCTTCCCCTCGGTTGACTACGCAGCACACACCATCATGCACCATCTTGACGACTACGGCGGACAGCGCTTTGAGGTAGGTTACTCCTCGGCGATTGCAGTTGTCTTGTTTGCGGTGATGATCGGCGCTAACATGCTGGTTAAGAAAGTGCTTTCAAAGGTGGGTCAGTGATATGTCAAAGAAACTTCGCACAAGAAAACATAAGGTCGTGCTGAACCGCTCCGCCGGTGGTGACGCAGGCATTAGCGTAATGCTGATCATTCTCGGTGCCTTCATGTTCCTGCCCATGATCTACGTCGTGATGCAGTCCTTGAAGCCCCTTGACGAATTGTGGATGTTCCCCCCGCGCTTCTTCGTTCGTCGTCCTACGTTTAAAAACTACCGCGACCTGTTCATGCTGATGAACACCTCGTGGGTGCCGTTCTCCCGTTACATCTTCAATACCGTATTCACCTCGATTACGGGTACCGTTGGTAACCTGTTCTTCTCGTCTTTGGCTGCATACGCCATGGCAAAGATCAAGTTCCCCGGCGGTAAGGTGATGTTCCGTACGGTCAGAACCTCGCTGATGTTCCACTCCACGGTTACAGCAGTTACTTCCTTTATTATAATGAGTGCGCTGAACTGGATCGATACCTACTGGGCGATTATCGTACCCGCCTGGGCAACCTCGCTTGGTCTTTACCTCATGAAGCAGTTCATGGAAACCAACGTCTCCGATGCGGTGCTCGAATCCGCACGTCTTGACGGTGCTTCTGAGCTGCGCACCTTCTGGGTGATCGCCATGCCCATGGTTAAGCCCGCGTGGCTGACGCTGATCATCTATTCCTTCCAGGATCTGTGGAACAAGGGTGCATCGATCTACATTCACTCCGAGCAGATCAAATCCTTTAACTACGCCATTGGTCAGATCATGGCGGGCGGTATCAAGCGCGCAGGTGCGCACGCAGCATCGTTGGTTATTATGATGCTGGTGCCTATCCTGGTGTTCGTTATCTCCCAGTCCAATATCATTGAAACCATGGGCTCTTCCGGTATGAAAGACTAATTAAGGAGGAAAAACATGAAAAAGTTTATATCAATCACATGCGTGTTGTTTGCCCTCCTGATGGTATTCGCCATACCGGTAGGTGCCGCACAGGCGTACACTACGTATACGTATTCGATCGACGGTAAGCCGCTGTATTCGCCCGACGCATACACGGCCGAAAAGACGATTACCGCAACCTCGATGGGCCTTGAAAACAAGGGTAAGACCGAGATCGCTACCCTGAAGGACCCCAACGACATGGTAACCGATGCCGCAGGCAACGTATACATTGCCGATACGGGTAACGATCGCATTCTTTGCCTTGATAAATATTACCATCTCCGTTTTGAAATCAAAAACTTCACCAACGGTGAGGGTGTTGCCGACTACTTCTCTAAGCCCGAGGGCGTATTCGTGACCGAAAATCGCTACGAGGCGGGTAAGCTGAAGTATCAGGGCCGTATTTTCGTGTGCGACACACAGGCAAACCGTATCGTAACCTTCAACCTTGACGGTAGCTTCAATTCGATCATTGAGGCACCTGAATCTGAGCTTTTCTCTGAAAATGCCATTTTCTGGCCCGTGGCCATGGCAGTTGACGCTTACGAGCGTCTTTACGTAGTCTCCTCCGAGACGAACGAGGGTATCATCGTTATGACCGATAAGGGCGAGTTCACCTCGTTTATCGGTGCACAGCAATCGGCTTTGTCCGTATGGGATCAGATCTGGCGTCGCTTCCAGACCGCTGACCAGCGTGCTACCTCGGCAAACATTACCTCGTATCCCTACAATAATATTTCGGTAAATGAAAACGGCTTTATCTACGCCAGCATCTATGCACCTGAATTGATGACGCAGATGGAAAGTGCCATTACGCTGAAATCCAAGCTTGGCACCTATGCACCCGTTAAGCTTCTGAACCCTGCCGGTGATGAGATCATGCGCCGTAACGGCTTCTGGCCGCCTGCAGGCGAAATTGACTACAAAAATACGGGTAAGGGAAATGTAGGCGAGATCTCTCGTGTCGAGGACGTTACCTGTGGCCCTGAGGGCACGTGGTCGATCTTTGACTTTGAGCGTAGTAAGATCTTTACCTACGACTATGACGGCAATCTGCTGTTTGCCTTCGGTGATACGGGCGGTCAGCTCGGTAATATTACCGAAAAGTCCATTCGTGCGATTTGCTATCAGGACGACGTATTCCTGGTGCTTGATGCGAACGGTAGTATTACCGTCTTTAAGCGCACCGAATACGGCGACGTGTTGATCCGCGCTCTGTATCACCAGAATGAGCGTCTTTACGATAAGGCGATCGATGACTGGAAAGAGATCCTGATGCGTAACTCCAACTATGATGCTGCTTACATCGGTATCGGTCAGTCGCTTTCCCGTAGCGGTAAATATGAAGAGGCTCTTGAGTATTACAAGTCCGCTTATGATACCGAAAACTACTCTGTTGCTTACAAGGAACTTCGTAAGGAGTGGATGTCCCGCTTCTTCCTGCTGATTCCTGTTGTAATCATTATCGTTTGCGTTCTGCTGAGCAAGTTCCTCAAGCATGCGGCCAAGATCAATAAGGCTGTGTCGGTTTCGGGCAAGAAGCGTACCTTTAAGGATGAGCTGTATTACGTGTTCCACGTTATGTTCCATCCGATGGACGGCTTCTGGGATCTGAAGCATGAAAAGCGCGGTTCGGTGCGTGCGGCTTTGGTGTATTTATTCATCACCGTGTTTGCACTTTTCTACCGTGCGGTTGGCTCCGGCTACGTGATGGATCCGCAGGGTACCGGCAACGCGAATATCGTGATGCAGGTGCTTGTGGTGTTCGTTCCCGTTATTCTGTTCGTCATCGCCAACTGGTGCTTGACCACCCTGTTTGAGGGTGAGGGTAGCTTCAAGGATATCTTCATTTCCGTTGGCTACTCGGTACTGCCGATTGCAATTACCACCATTCCCGTTACGCTCTTCTCGAACTTTGTAGTAAGCGAGGAGCTGGATATCTTGAAGCTGATCATTGCTCTTGGCTTCATCTGGGCGGGTATGCTCATCTTCTTCGGCACGATGGTTACGCATGACTACACGATGCTTAAGAACCTTGTTATTACGCTCTTTACCATCGTAGGTATGGCGTTTATCATGTTCCTCGGCGTGCTCTTTACCTCTCTTGTTATGGATATGGTAAGCTTTGTAACCAATATCGTGTCCGAGATCAACTACCGACTGTAAGCGCAGAAAGGAGATTAAAAATGAAAACTAAAAAACTGCTGACGCGGTTCCTTTGTGCGCTGCTGGTGGTGCTGACGCTTGCGTGCATGCTGCCCGCAATTTCGGTTTCCGCCGCAGAACCGCCCGCACCTCTGACGCCCGTTGACCAATATACGGTCGGTGGGTACGAGAGCGAGGCTGATCTGCTTGCACAAATGACCAAATATTACGATAACGGCGAATATGCTCTTTACTGCTTTGAGGAGCTTGGCCTTGTCGCTTATCAGAAAAAATCCACGGGCGAGCTGCTGTTCACTAACCCTTGGGATATGTCCAAGGAGCCCAGTAGCGAAACCAGTGTGCGCTATCCCATGATGTCGCAGATCATTCTCTCTTATGAGGATAGCCAGAAGAACGGCAAAACGCTGACGAGCTATGCTGATGCTATGCTGAAGGGTCAGTATGCCGTGACGCCTATCCAAAACGGTGTGCGTGTTGAGTATGCTATGGGTGAAATTTCCGCGCGTATTCTGCTGCCTCTCCGTATTGAGAAAAGCAGCTTTGAGGAGCGTATCCAGAAGCCCCTTAAAGAGAACCTGTCTGTTCGTAATTATGCAAAGTTTATGTCTTACTACTCCCTCAAGGAGCAGGGTGGCCCCGGTATTGCGGCTGCATATCCTGTAACCGAGGAGAAGGGCATTGACATTTACGTTTACAATGACGATATCACCAAAACCAAGGTGCTTCGTCAGCTTGAGGCTTGGGTTCTCAAGTATTGCCCCGACTACTCCTTTGCACAAATGGATGAGGACTATGAGCTCGTAGACTTCTATCAGGAGGCTACCTCGCCCCCCGTATTCCGTGTGGCACTTGAGTATACGATCGACGCAAACGGGCTGTCCGTATCGCTCCCCGCAAACGGTCTGCGTTATGATGAGTCCGCTTACCGTGTAACCGATCTGCAGATGCTGCCTTATATGGGCGCCAGCTACAAGGGTAATCCCAACCGTATTGTGAAGGTCAAGGGAGAGGGCGGTCAGCCTGATACTGAGTATCAGTTTGATGATGGCGCCGTTTACTCCGGCTATGCCTTCCTGCCCGACGGTTCCGGTGCACTGTATGAGTTGACGCAGGGTGTCATCCGTACCGCTCGTGTGTACGGTGAGGACTACGCGTTGATGAACGTGACCGGCTCTCACACCATGCCGATGCGTATGCCTGTATTTGGCCAGGTTGAGACTGTGACTGACAAAAATGGTGTGAAGACCGACCGCGGTTATTTCGCTATCATCGAAGAGGGCGACACGCTGGCGTCTTTGCAGATCAACCAGAGCACCCAGTACTATTCAACGATCATTCCTTCGTTTATTACCCGTCAGAGTGATACCTCAAAATCAGGCTGGACGGTATACGCAACCCGTCGTTATACCAACGACTACAAGATGCGTTATATTCTTCTGAGCGATGAAGGAAAGGCGCAGGCAGCCTCACTCACCAATTACTATGAATGCAGTTGGATGGGTATGGCCCGCGCTTACCGTGATTATCTCGCTGCACAAAATAACGGCTTTGAGCGTCTGACCTCTGAGGACGTAGCAGCATCTATTCCGTTGTATCTTGAGACCTTTGGCTGTATGGATACCGTGAAGAAGATCATGTCCGTACCTGTTACCGTATCGGTGGCGCTTACCTCTTTTGACGATATCGAAACAATGTACGAATATCTTCTCGGTGAGGGTGTTTCCAACGTACAGTTCAAGATGACGGGTTACGCCAACGGCGGTCTTTACTCCGAGGTACCCTATAAGCTGAAGTGGGAGCGCTCGGTAGGCGGCAAGTCCGGCTTCAAGGATCTGCTGGAGTATGCGGCTGATCACCCTGAGCTCGGCCTTTTCCCTGACTTTGACTTTGTTTATACCAAGAACGGTGATAGCTCCGTCAATATGAAGAAGTACGGCGCACGTACGGTTAGTAACCGTTACACCACCAAGCGCATGTATTCGGTTACCAAGCAGACGCTGGTAAGCCACTTCCAGATGGTGCTTTCTCCCGCTACGTTCAGCCACTTCTACGAAAAGCTTGAAAAGAAGTACAGCAAGCTTGACAATAAGGCAATCTCGCTCTCCACTCTTGGCAGTGATTTGAACTCCAGCTTCAACGAGGACGATCTGTCCTTGCGTGAGGATTCGAAGTTCTACACCATTACCGCACTCGATTACTTCTCCTCTAAGGATTACGATGTGATGGTTGGCGGCGGTAACGCGTATACTTGGGGTTATGCCGATTACATTCTTGATGTACCGCTTACCTCTAACCGTTACAATAACGAGTATGCGACCGTTCCCTTTATGGGTGTCGTGCTTCACGGCTATGTGCAGTTTGCAGGTACTGCCCTTAATATGGAGGGCAACCTTACCTACGCAATGCTGAAGGCGATGGAGAGTGGTGCAGGTGCTTACTTCCTGCTTTCTTATACCAATACCGAGCTTTTGAAGGAAGATGAATTGCTTTCTCAAAACTATTCGGTTCGTTACGATATCTGGCAAAAGCGCTTGGTTGAGATCTACAAAGAGCTCAATTCCGTGCTGGCCGATGTACAGACCAAGCTGATCATTGATCATCAGTTCCTTGACGGCAAGCGCGTGCCTGATGCAGATGAGCTTCTGCAGGACGCCATTGCTGAGGCTGAAAAGCAGGCAGCAGCCGTAAAGGACCGTTATGACAACATCAACCTGGCCATGACCAGTCTTTCGCAGATCAAAACAAGACTTGGCCTGTATCAAACGATGCTGACCAACAACCTTACTGCGATCCATGCACAGCGCTCTGCTACCAGCACGCTGATGACCGCATGGGAGGCTTACCGCCCCAACGCAACCGGTGGCACCGCAGAGCATCAGGCATTTGTAATGGCACTGTCCACTACTGTGGCGAAGCCCATGGCCGAGCTTGCTGCTATGCGTATGACGATCGACGAGCTGATGGCATCGGCTGAGGCAAATCTTCAGTTCCTGGTGGATACGCAGGCTGAGGCTGCCGTTATTGCTTCTGCATCGGCTATGATGGTTGATATTGAGACTGCGTATGACGCGCTTGTTGACGGCTACGGTCAGAAGACCGCTGTGACCTATGATCCTGCTACCGATCGCGACAATTTCCTGTATGATGCCACGCAGTATACCGATGTTTCCGTACAGAACCTGCAAGAGCTCTTCAAGCAGGCCATGCTCAAGGACGGTATTTTGCCTGTAAGAGCAAATCTTGATAAGATGGTCACTGACCTCGCAGCTGGACTTGAGATCAAGTCTGAGCCTGTGGCAGGTGAGAACGGTATGATCGTTGACGGTGAGACCGATACCTCTTACAAGTATGCAGTAGACAGCGAGATCGTTTATGTCACCTACGGTGATTTTGAAAACGGCGCGCCTGTTGCCTACAAGTCGCTGATCCTTAACTTCAACGACTATGCGGTAACCACTGAGGTAGATGGTGTGATCTACAACATCGCCGCTTACGATTACGTTGTGATCGGTCCTAATTCTTAAGAAAGGGAGGTAATGAAATATGACGAATCAAGTCAAAGCGCCTGCAGTTGCAGCGCCTAAAAAGAAAAAGAAAATTGCCTCTCTTGACAGAAAGAAGGCGCGTGCGGGTTGGATATTCGTGCTGCCCTTTATTGTGGGTCTGGCATTTATCTATCTGCCCATTTTGTGGGAGTCTATTTCCTATAGCTTTTACAACTACGTATCCGTTGACGGTATTGTTACCAAAACCTTTGTTGGCTTTGAATACTACCGAACAGCGCTCTTTGGCGAGGCTGACTTCGCAAAGTCGTTGTTGACAGGCTTGCAGGAGATGGCCTTTAACATTCCCGCTATTCTGATCTTCTCCTTGTTCGTAGCGGTTATCCTCAATCAGAAAATGATCGGTCGTGCCGCTTTCCGTGCTATTTTCTTCCTGCCCGTTGTGGTTTCTACGGGTATCATGGAATCTATCATGGTCAGCTCTTACGGTGCTTCGGGCAATGAAATGGACCTCGGTGCAGGGGAGAGCGCAGCGCAAAAGATGGAACAGAACATGGCTTTGGAGGGTCTCTTGACCAACATCTTCGCCAGCCTTGGTGTAGGTACCGGCCTTGTTACTTACATTTCTTCGGCAGTAGCAAGTATTTCGGGTATCATCAACCGCTCCGGCGTTCAGATTCTGATCTTCCTGGCCGCGCTGCAGTCAATCTCTCCCGCTATTTACGAGTCCTGCCAGATCGACGGCGCTACGTCATGGGAAACCTTCTGGAAGATCACCTTCCCGATGGTAAGCCCGATGATCCTGGTAAACGCTGTGTATACCATTATCGACTCGTTTACAACCGATTCGAACTCGGTCATGAAGGTAATTAACAACATGTATATGAGCCCGAACCCCAGTGGCGCATATATCAGTGCTGCCATGGGTTGGATGTACTTCCTCGTGGTTTTGGCGATAGTAGGCATTGTGGCGGCTATCTTCTCCGCTTACGTCTTCTATCAGCGTAGAGATTAAGGAAAGGAGGACGTGACGATGACTCATAACGTTGAACAAAAGCCCCAGGTTATGCGTGAATCCAAAAATAAAATTCGCGTTGACTTTGAGCGCACCAGCTTGAAAGAGCGTTTGAAGGCAAAATACCTTTCCGCATATTTTGCTAAAAACGTGCTTTGGTATATTTTCCGCCTCCTGCTCCTGATCGGCATCGCGTTCGTGATTCTCAAGCCCTTCTACACGATGATCATGCGCTCCTTCATGGAGGCCTCTAACTTCGTGGACGATACTGTGGTAAACGTACCGCGTGCCTTCTCGGCCCTGATCTACAAGGCTATTATCGTTGACCTTGAGTATTTCAAGGTGTTCTTCCTCACCTTGGCACTTTCTCTTGGCTGTGCATTGCTGCAAACCTTCTCCTGCTCGCTGATCGGCTACGGTCTTGCTAAGTTCAAGTTCCGCGGTGCAAAGGTCGTGTTCCTGCTAGTGATCCTGACGCTGGTTATCCCGCACGGTACGATGCAGTCTGCAATCTTCTATCGCTTCAATCATATGGATATCTTCGGCATCTTTAACTTCCTTGCCGGCGGTGCCCGTACGGGCATTGAGGGTATCGACAAGATCTTGTCGGGTATTCACATTCTGCCCAGTAAGTTTGTCGGTGGTATCAGTACGATCAGTAGCGTAGTGCCGATTCTGTTGCTTTCTGTGACGGGTCTTGCCTTCAAGAACGGCCTTTACATCTTCTTGTTGCGCCAGTTCTTCCGCGGTGTGCCCGACGAGCTTGAGGAATCCGCATATCTGGATGGCGCAAACACCTTCCGCACCTTTGTGCAGGTTATTTTGCCCCTGTCGATCCCGATGCTGATCACTGTATTCCTGTTTGCCTTCTGCTGGCAGTGGACTGACGACTTTTACCTGCGCTTGTTCTTCTCGGTAAATCCTCCTCAGCTGATGTCTTACCTGCCCGATTTCAACCTGGGTGACATGGTTACCATTGCCACCATCTGGACGCAGGAAACAGGCTCCAGTGCAAAGTATTCTCAGGCCGTTATGTATGCGTGCGGTCTGATGGCTTGCGCACCGCTGATCATTCTTTACCTCTTCTGCCAGAGATATCTGGTACAGGGTATCGAACGTTCGGGTATCGTAGGCTAAGTTGCCAAAAAAGATTTCATAAAATGCCGCCCTACGGGGCGGCCCGGCGCTTTCCCCTATTATTATTGACCCAAAAAATTTTTCTATAAAGGAGAGACTTATTATGAAAACTCTGGGTAACGTTCTTTGGTTCCTCTTTACCGGCCTTGGTGCAGGTCTTGCCTGGTTCTTCCTGGGCATTCTCTGGTGCATCACCATCATCGGTATTCCCTTCGGCAAGCAGGCCTTCAAATTGGCTAAGCTTTCCTTCTTCCCCTTTGGTAAGAAGGTAGACGCCAATTTTGGCAAGCATCCCATTGCAAACCTGATCTGGTTTGTATTCGGTGGTTTCGGCATCGCGCTTGGCTTTGCGGTTACCGGTATCATTTGGTGCATCACCATTATCGGTATTCCCTTTGGCAAGCAGTGCTTTAAGCTGGCTACCCTTGCTTTGATGCCCTTTGGCGCTACTGTCTAAGCAAACAAAAAAACGCCCCCATTCGGGGGCGTTTTTTGTTTTGTTAAAAAGCATCATTTTCGGCAAATATTTGTGCAGCTTGAATGGCTTTGTGCCATTTGGCAAGCTTTGCATTGCGTGCTTTTTCGTCTGCACGCGGTGTAAAAATACTTGCTGTGGAGGTCAGAGCATGCAGGTCATCAAGACTTTGGTAAATACCGGCAGTGAGTCCTGCAAGGGCGGCCGCACCCCAAGCTGTGGTTTCAATACAAGCAGGGCGCGCGACGGAAATGGCGGCGTAATCGCTTTGCAGCTGTAAAAGCAGATCGTTGGCACTGGCGCCGCCGTCCACACGTAGCAAAGGCACCTCAAGACCTGTGTCACGTCGCATAGCTTCTATGACGTCAACGGTTTGCAGCGCCATTGCGTCAAGTGTGGCACGCACGATATGGGCTCTTGTTGTGCCGCGCGTAATACCGCATAGGGTGCCGCGTGCCGCGGCATTCCAATAAGGTGTACCAAGACCGACGAAGGCCGGTACAAAGTATACGCCGCCGCTATCGGGAACGGTGGCGGCAATTTCGGCACTTTCCTTGGAGCTGGCGATGATGCCCAGCCCGTCACGCAGCCACTGCATGGCGGCGCCGCAAATAAACACCGAGCCCTCTAAAACGTAGGTGGTCTTATCACCGATCTGCCAACCGATAGTTGTCAGTAAGCCGTTATGAGAGGTAACGGGAGTGCTTCCCGTATTCATCAGCAAAAATCCGCCTGTACCGTAGGTGTTTTTAACGTCGCCGGCGAGAAAACAGCATTGCCCAAACAAAGCGGCCTGCTGATCTCCGGCTACACCACCGATCGTGATGGGGGCACCGAGTAAAGAGGGTATCGTCTGGCCATAGGCATGGGCTGTGGGTAATACCTCGGGGAGCATTGTGCGCGGCACGTCAAAAATTTTCAAAAGCTCGTCGTCCCACGTGCGCGTGTGAATATTAAAAAGCATGGTGCGCGCGGCATTGGAGGGGTCGGTGGCGTGCACCTTACCGCCCGTGAGATGATAGATCAGCCAAGTGTCGATTGTGCCAAACAAAAGCTCGCCTGCCTTGGCGCGTGCCATGGCACCTTCCACGTGATGCAGGAGCCAGGAAAGCTTTGTAGCGGAGAAATAGGGGTCGGCGGCAAGGCCGGTTTTTTCACGGATAAGCGGTTCAAGCCCCTCTTGCTTTAAACGTGCACAGTCCTGCTCAGTGCGGCGGCATTGCCACACGATCGCCTTGTGAATGGGCTTGCCCGTGAATTTATCGAAGACCACGGTGGTTTCGCGTTGGTTGGTGATGCCGATCGCGGCAATATCCTCGGCGCTGATATTGGCGATGGCCAGCGCCTGTTTCGCTGTGGCAAGCTGTGCTTCAAGGATCTCCTCTGCATCGTGCTCGACCCAACCCTGCTGAGGGAAGTATTGCTTAAATTCGCGTGCCGCCTGGGCGACGATCTCTCCGTTTTTGTTAAAAATAATGGTGCGTGAGCTGGTGGTGCCTTGATCAAAGGCCATTAAGTATTGCTTCATACGGCACTTTCCTTTCCGATCATGCGTTTTTTGTCGCGTGTGCAGTACAGGCGGCGCACGCGAAAGGTCGGTTCAAACGATAATATGAATTTATCCTGTCCGTGGGTAAGCGTTGTCATGGTGCCGAAGCGCTCGCGGTAATTTTTCATGGCATCCGTCAAAAAGCTTTCGGGCACACCCAAAAAATCGGCGAATTCCCACGTTTGGCGGCAACCTGCGAGAAAGCCCTCTACCAATCCGTTAAGCCCCACCAAGCGGTCAAAAATGCGCTCTCTCGTGCGTCGCTCCGCACGGTTGTCGTGCAAAATGTTGCCTGTTGAATGCATGGCGTGTGTCAGCTCCTCGCACAGAACCACGGTGCGCTCCGCTTCGGTGTCTACCTGCTCACTGATGGCAATGGTTTTATCGTAACAAAGCCCACGGATGCGTGCCGATTGAAAAGGATATTTTTCAATCACGGTAATGCCGTTTTCAACAGCCTCATCAAGTAGCTTTTCGTACATAAATTCTCCTTGTCTCTTGGGGTCAACGTGTGCGCTTGGATTTTACAAAGCGCACAAAATCTTCAATTTCCTTTAACTCCTCATCAGAAAATTCCTCGCCCTCAAAATGTGCGGCAAGGGTGTGAGGGCGCTCTTGCTCCCAGCCCGTGAGATACCCGGGAGTTACGCCAAGGGCACGCGCTAATTTTTCAAGCGCCTCGGTAGGCACCTTGTCGGTGCTGCCTGTGGCATAACGGTGAACGGCAGATTTTGCAAGGCCGGTGGCGGCAGAAACCTCGCCGTACGAAAGCCCAAGCTCGTTCATCTTGGCGCGAATGCGGTCAGAAACAGTCATAAAGCCAAATTACCTTTCTTGCCATCGCCTTATTTCGGGTGGTGGCCTTCTTTATTTTTATTGTAGCAAAAGCTGTGTGCCTTGTCAATCTGCCGTCACAAAATAGGAACGAATTTACAGTTTGTTCATGATTGTGTGCTTGACTTTTGCTTCGTGGCGTAGTATGATATAGTCGTTCCAAAAACAGAACGGATTTTGGAAAAAGCGCACTTTAATATGCCGAAAAGGTGAGCTTTTTCGTAAAGCTTATTCCTGCGTTTTCAAAGTTCGTTTCGAAATTGCGACGATTTTTTTTACAGCAATCGTTCCAAAAATAAGACGAATGTGAGGAGGTTTTGTTATGCCGGTTGCCGCGATGTGCCCCTATTTTCAATATGAAAAAAAGGGGATCACGCACTGTGAGTGCGGTGAGTTAAAATTCCCGGATCTGCGCTCAAGGCGTGAGATCGTCTATGCGCTTTGTGCGCATCCCACCGATTACAAGCTTTGTCCGTTTAAGCTGGCGCTTGACGGATACTACGAAAGGAGATACAAATGAGTGAAGAAAAAGTAAAAGCAAGCACGCGAACCGAGGGCATGGCCAATTATTTGTTGGCGGCACGTGCCAAGCAGATCGCGCGTCTGAAGGAGGACATTGCGGGTCTTGAGGAGGCGCTGCAGTTATCCGAAACCTTTATTTCCTTATTTGCTCTTGCCCTCGCGAGGGATCCGCGGGCAGATGAGGCGATCCGCGTTTGCAAGCAGGAGAGCACAGGCCCTGAGGTCTTTGTTTCGGGGCGTGCCCTTGCCGATGCCCTGAAAAACTGGCATATCGAGGTAAGACGTCATGAGGATGGGTATATGATGTCTTTTTATCAAAGCAGCGCCGAAGCATAAGAGGTGAGCGGCATGGCACAGGAGGAGCGTGGAATACCGCTTGGCGCCGAGGAGCTGCTGCTGCGCTCGGGGGCTGCGGCGGTTGAGGTCATTGTTTCGCTGATGCAGGACAGCGGGATCAAGCCCGAGCTTCGTTTGAAGGCCGCGGAGAGCATTTTGGACCGTGCCTGCGGCAAACATGCCGTCCCTTCAGGTGGGGAGGGGGAGGGCGTGATACGCTTTGAGGGGGTGCTTGAGGAATGGAGCCGCTGATCTTTGAACGGCTACGCCGAGAGGTGCCCAATGCCCGTCAACGCGAGTTCTTTTGCTCAACGGCGCGCCACACGGCTTACGGCGGCGCGCGAGGGGGCGGCAAGTCGTGGGCAATGCGTCGTAAAATGGTGCTGCTCGCGATGCGCTATCCCTGCTTGCGATTGTTACTGCTGCGTAGAAGCCTCACGGAGCTGCGCGAAAATCACGTGCTGCCTCTACAGGCTGAGCTTGGCGGCTATGCCACCTTCAAGAAGGACGAGCGCGCTTTTATATTTCCAAACGGCTCGCGTCTGACGCTCGGCTACTGCGATTGCGATGCGGACGTGCTGCAATATCAGGGCGCCGAATACGACGTCATCGGTTTTGAGGAGGCGACGCACTTCAAGGAAGAATGGATCGTGTTTATCTGCACGGCATTGCGCACCACAAAGCCGCATTTTTTCGCAAGGGTCTATTACACCTGCAACCCGGGTGGCGTCGGACACGCCTATATCAAGCGCTTGTTCATTGACCGCCGCTTTGAGAAAAACGAGGACGGGGCAGATTATGCCTTTATTCCTGCCGTGGTGTACGATAATCACGTACTGATGCAGGCTGACCCCCAATACGTGAAGCGTCTGGAAGCATTGCCCGCACACAAGCGCCGCGCCCATCTTGAGGGTGATTGGAACGTCTACGAGGGTCAGGTGTTTGAGGAGTTCCGAAACGATGCGGCACATTATCACGACCGTCTGTTTACCCACGTAATCGCCCCCTTTACGCCGCCGCGCGAGTGGCGTATTTATCGCTCGTTTGACTTTGGCTACGCTAAGCCCTTTTCTGTTGGCTGGTGGGCACGCGACGGTGACGGAAGGCTTTACCGTATTCTGGAGCTGTACGGCTGTGTGCGTGGCGAGCCCAACGTCGGTGTGCGCATGAGTCCTGAAGAAATTTTTCGTGAGATCGCACGCGTGGAGCGAGAGCATCCGTGGCTGGTAGGCAAGCAGATCACCGGTGTAGCTGACCCTGCTATTTGGGACGCCTCACGCGGTGAGGCCATCGCCGCTACGGCTGAGCGCTGTGGCGTATATTTTGAGCGCGGCGATAATCGGCGTGTGGCGGGCTGGATGCAGCTGCATAACCGTCTTTGCTTTGATAAAAACGGGGTGCCGATGCTTTACGTGTTTGCCGGGTGCAGCGAATTTATCCGTACGGTGCCCGTGCTGCAATACAGTCGCACGCACGCAGAAGACGTTGATAGCGATATGGAGGACCATATTGCCGATGAAACAAGATATCTTTGTATGATGGTGCCGATCGAAGCAAAGGTGCCCCCAAGACCGGTGGCGCTGCACGTCAGCGACCCACTCGACCGTGATATTACACATTACGTCTATCGCCGTGAAGAGCGGTAGGGAAAGGAAACAAAATGAGAAAAAAGAATGCAATTGGCAAGGCGGAGATCCGCTGTGCCATGGAGGAGCTGCTGAGCTTTCGCCGTGCCCAGGAGGGGTTTTTATCGCGTGTGCGCGATGAGGAGGAATGGTACCGACTGCGCGTGATGCCGTCTCCTACACAAAACAGTAACGGTGAGGTTTTTGCGCCTACCTCTGCGTGGCTTTTTAACGCACTGATGCAAAAGCACGCAGATCTGATGGAGAATCTGCCAACGGCCGTGTGCTTGCCGCGCGAGGAGAGCGACGAGGCAGATGCCCGCGCGCTTTCCGACATCTTGCCCGTGATCCTTACGCGTGCCGGCTTTGAGGGCGCTTATTCGGATAATATGTGGTATAAATTGAAGCATGGCGTTTGTGCGTGGGGCGTGTTTTGGAACCCCACACTTGAAAACGGCATGGGTGATATTGACGTGCGCCGTGTGGAGCTGGGGAGCTTGTTCTGGCAGCCCGGGGTGCGCGATCTGCAGGATTCGCGTGCGGTATATTACGTGCAGGAGTGCGATATCAGCGCCTTGCGCGCCCGCTTTCCGCAGTACAGCGGCAAGGCGTGCGAGGGGATTGACGCTTTCTTTTTACCGAATGGGGAGAACGGTGAGCGTGTGATGGTTGTTGATTGGTACTACAAAAAGCACCTGCCAAACGGGCGCACCTGCCTGCACTATTGCAAATTTGCAGGGGATACGGTGCTCTTTTCTACCGAAAACGAGCCTGCCTATGAAAACGGCTGGTACCAGCACGGACGCTACCCCTTTGTGCTTGACGTGCTCTATCCGATCGAGGGAAGCACGCTTGGCTTTGGCGTGATTGCCGTCGGGCGTGATCCGCAGTCCTATATTGATCGTATGGACCGCAATTTGCTTGAATACATGGATTGGGCCACTCGGGTGCGCTATTTCTGTAAGCGCAGCACGGGCATCAATGAGGAGGAGTTTTTAGACCTTTCAAGGCGCATCGTGTCAGTAGAGGGCGACCCCGACGAGGAGCGCTTGCGTCAGATCGAGATCAGTGCGCTCGATTCGGTCTGGTTGGATCTGAAAAAGGACAAAATCAAGGAGCTCAAGGAAACGACCGCAAACCGTGACGTGCTGCAGGGATCCACCGATACGGGGGTGACGGCAGCCGCTGCCATTGCCGCGCTGCAGGAGTCGGGAAATAAAACCATGCGTGACATGATCGGTGCTTCCTACCGTGCGTTTGAGTCGGTGGTATATATGATCATTGAGTGCATCAGACAGTTTTATGGGGAGGCGCGTTGCTTCCGTATCCTCGGCAGGGAAGGCGAGCACCGCTATTTTACCTGGTCAAACGTGAATATGAAGGAGCAGTTGCTCGGTTACTCGGCCTCGGGTATGCCGCTGTCACGCTTGCCGATCTTTGATATTGAGGTGCGTGCCGAAAAGCAAGACCCGTACACACGCTATTCGTATAACGAACTGCTGAAAACGCTATACGGTATGGGGGTATTTCACCCCGAAAACGCCGCGGCAGCGCAAATCTTGCTGGGCGCTATGAGCTTCCCGGGCGTGCGTGAGCTGCGCGCTGAGCTCAGTCGGCACGCCGATAAGAGCGTGGGTGAAGCTAAGAACCGCACTGCTTCCGTGGGGGTGCCCGCAACGCCATCGGATCCAAGTGAGTACGCAAAAAAACGTGCCAGAAGCGTGCAGGAGCGCGCTAAGGAGAATGCCACGGTATGATACACGTATATGCTGACCGCGAGGGGCAAAAATACCGCCTTTTGGCACAGGGACACGCCGATGACAGCGTATCTGACGGGGCCTTGGTCTGTGCTGCCGTATCGGCCTTGACAGGAGCTCTGCTGCAATTTGCAAGGAGCCGAGAATGCTGTCGCTTTCTGCGTGCCTCTATGGCACACGGGCACATATTTTTCAGCTGCCGCGGAGGCTTAAAAAATGCATTTGAAATGACGGTTGCAGCGCTATCTGCATTGGCGCAGCAATATCCCCGTCACATCTGTGTGATGGGTGCTGATAAAACAGGAGCGGTCTGCCCCTCGGGCAAGACCGCGGAAATGAGGTAAAAATGCAAACTCAATTTGTTTACAGTCTTTCGCTTTTTGGCGAAGGTCTTGAGGGTGGACAAGAAACGCCTGCACTCACCCCGCAGGCATCGGGCGAAGAGGCTGTTCCCGTCGCCGGGGAAGTAAACGACGAAACGCGGAGGGCGCACTTTAAAAGCATGATGGAGGGCGAATACAAGGATCTCTTTCAGGCATTTTTTCAGGAAACCTTTAATCGGCGTTTCAAAGAGCAAAAGGGTATGATGGAGGAGCTTGACCGCGCACGCCATGTTGTGAGCGCGGCGGCAGAACGCTACGGTACACGTGACGAGGAGGCACTTTGTGCCGCCATACGGGCGGAAAAGGAAGAAACGGCGTCGACAGAGGCGGCACCGAGTCCCCACCCGTCAGCATCGGGGGAAGCGACGAGCGCCGCCGCGATCGAAGCGGCGGTAGCACGCGCCCGAGAGGAGACCGAGCGTGCCGTGACAGACAGTATCCGTGCGCGTGGGCTGCGTCCCGCGGAAAATGCGTTGGCTCCCGGTGTCGGCGCAGGGATCCGCGGCGCCGCACGTCTGACGCGTGCTGAGCGTGCTGAAATGGCCCGCAGAGCCGCACGCGGCGAGCGTATTGAGTTCTAAGGTGCCTTTTGCGAAAAAGAAAGGAAAAGGTATGACAAAACAAGAAAACTATTTGAACCTGTATCGCTTCGGTGCGGGTGAAAACGTTAACACCACCGTGGGCTATACCGATGCCGAAACCGGTACGGTGACCTCTTACGTGGAGGGCGGTGGACTTTCCGATGAGATGCGCACGTATTATGCGGATTATCTGATCGATAATGCAGAGCCCAATCTCATTCACGACCAGTTTGCCCAAAAGCACGCTATCCCGAAGAATGGCGGCAAATCGATCCGCTTCCGCAAGTACGATCCGCTGCCTAAGCTGACCGCTGCACTTTGCGAGGGTGTCACCCCCACGGGGCAGTCGCTCAATATGGGGGCGGTTGAGGCAACGGTGCGTCAGTACGGCGGCTACGTAGAGCTTTCCGACCTGCTGTTGCTGGCGGCGATCGACAACAATCTTGTGATGGCGACTAAGCTGCTTGGCTCTCAGGCGGGCAGAACGCTCGATACCATCACGCGTGAGGTGCTTTGCGGCGGTACTAACGTACAGTACGGCGAGGACGCCGTTACGGCGCGTTATCTGCTTGTGGGCGGTGCCGAGAGCGGTAACCACTATATGACGGTTGACTGCATCAAGCGCGCCGTGCGTTTCCTGAAAAATCAGAACGCCGAGAAGATCAACGGTGCTTACGCTTGCATCATTCACCCCGACTGCGCTTACGACCTTACCAACGATGCCAACTGGAAATATCCTCATCAGTACTGCGATACCAAGGAGCTCTATGAGGGTGAGATCGGTATGATCGAGGGTGTGCGCTTTGTGGAAAGCACCGAGGCAAAGGTCTTTCATGCGCCCGACCTTACCGCTACCTCCCGCACCATTGCTTGCCTTGCAAACGCATACAGCACGCTGGAGAGCGCAGGTGCAGCTACGGCAGGATACGGCACGGGCTCTAAATATCGCCTGAAGATCGGCGTAGGAGCCAACGGGTACCGTGCTACCCCCGATATGGTGGGGCGTGCCGTGCTGATGTACGATGCCTCCGAGGCCTCCTGGCAGTATGCTGAGGTAACGGGTGCCGTATACAGCGAAACGGGCGATAACTATCTCTACTTTGACCGTCCTTTGGTCGCAGGAGGGATCGGCAGTACCGATATCGTTACCACGACCACGGATATTCTGTATCCCGGTGAGGCAGGCCTTGGCGGCCGTGACGTGTACGCGACTCTGGTGCTTGGCGATAATGCCTACGGTACGACCGAGCTGACGGGCGGTGGCTTGCAGCATATTGTCAAGCAGCTCGGCTCCGCCGGCACGGCTGACCCTCTGAACCAGCGCGCAACTGTCGGCTGGAAGGCTACCAAAGCCGCCGCACGTCTGGTGGAGGCCTTCATGGTACGTATTGAAACCGCTTCTACCTTTGAGGTGGGCGAAAATTAACTGAACAAGCCCCGTATGCGCATTACCTGTGGGCATACGGGGTAAGAAAGGAGCAATTATGCAGACAACCGAAAAGGAAAAGGTAACGCTTGACGCCCTGCAAAAGGAGATCGAGGACTTGCGCGCTGAGTACGAAGCAAAGCTTGCTGCTATTCGTGACGACAAAGACGAGAGGGAAAAGCAGGCCGATGCGCAAAGCGCAAAATTCAAGCAATTTCTGCGTGAGCAGGAGGCGTGGCTCAATGAATACGTTGAGGTGCGTCTTTTCAAGGATAACGAAAAATATAAGGACGACGTTTACGTGGCCATCAACGGTAAAAACTGCGTCATTCGCCGCGGTGTCTGGACGCGTATCCGCCGCAAATTTGCGCTTTTGCTCGATCAGTCCGAAATCCAGGATCTGCGCACGGCTGAGCTGATGGAGCGCGAGGCAGGACGCTTTGCCGACGAGAGCCGCAGACGCGACGTGTGAGGTGAGTGCGATGACGAAAACAGAAGTGCTGACCTTTGTGCAAAGCATCAAGCCGCATGAGCTTGAGGACGCGGTGATGCTGCGTTGGCTCGAGGAGCTGGAGAAAAAGATCGCTTGTGAGATCCACGGTAAATTTATGCGTGACGAACGATTTGTCAGCTTTGCACAGGATCAGTTGAGTGTGGCCGCGCCTTACGATAAGGTCTATTGGACCTATCTTATTGCGATGCTGGAGCTGGTAAAGGGTACGCCCGAGAGTTATGAATTTGCCAATGCCGTGTTCCGTGAGGCATATCAGGATTACGCCCGTCACGTGCAGCGTCGCGGCGGCTTCGGTAAGCGCCGTACGCCGCGCTAAAGGAGTGTTATATGCTGGAATTTATTGGTGCAAATTGGGAGCTTGTCGGTATTTGCTTTGGCATTTTGGTCAACCTTGCAGGCCTCGTTTACAATATTTACCGCTTTTGCAGTGCGGGTAAGCTCAAGGCACTGCAAAATATGACCGCCCTCTTTGAAGCTGCGCGTGAATACGAGCTGCAGGCCGAAAAATATCAAGGGTATTCTTCGGCTGAAAAGCTTAACTACGTGCTCTCGCGCCTGCGCGTCTTGGCAGGCGAGCTTGGCTGCACGTTTGATGAGGAGGAAATGGTCGCGCGCATCGAGGCGGATATTGCTTATGCCAAGGGTGTCAATGCCGCGCCGCACAACGACATGCTCGAGTGAAGTCACGTCAAGCGCCGTGCACTTGACGTCATGGAGCAGGAAAACGGTCGCGAGATCATTGAGGCCGTGCTGAAAATATTGAAAGGAGTGGAAAAGCTATTTTGAATTATCAGGAGAAGGTCAGCACCCGTGCAGACGTGCGGGCGCTTTTTGAAAAGGTCAAGTCCAATCCTGCCGTGGCACAGTACCGCGGCTACACCGAAAGCAAGTCCTACGGCTGGGACGAGGCTGTTGACGATTACGTAAAATGCGAGGGCGAGGTATGGTTTGACAATCCCTCGTTTGACGCTTGCTTTGTGGAATCGCACGAGGCTGTCGGTGAGGAGGCTGAGCTGCTTGATGAAAAGCTGCAGGCAAGTGAGCAGACCGTGCTGATGCTTGAGAGTGAATGTGCGCGTCTGCGTGCAGCCTTGGAGGCAGCAAACGCAGAGACGGCAAATGCTCTGCTGGCACGCGATGATGCCATTGCCGACAAAAATGCGGCCCATGCAATTCTTTGCAATTTGAGGGAAGTGCTTGAAAAGGTGCTTTCCTATAAGGCCGATTAAACCGTAGCAACGGTGGGGTGCGCCGCACAAATGCGGCGCACTCTTTTCGTGTATAAAAAATGGTAAGACAGGCAAAATAAAAGAAAAAAGAGGGGGGACGGGGCAATGAATCGTGTGAAAATAACAAATTGCTGTGTGCGTGCGGCGGCTTCCGTGGTAGGAAAAATGGAAAAGGCGGGGCCGCTTGGCGCTTTCTTTGATCTGCACGACAATGAGGATAGATTCGGGCAAACAACGTGGGAGAAGGCTGAGGCAGAAATGCAGCGTATGGCCTTGAATACAGCCCTTGCCAAGGCTAAATGGCAGCAGGAGCGGTTAGGGGCTATTTTTGCGGGCGATCTGCTCAATCAATGTGTGGGGGCGGCCTATGGTTTGAAGGATTTTTGCGTACCGTATCTGGGTTTATACGGCGCTTGCTCCACCGCGGCGGAGGGGCTGCTGCTGACGGCGCTTTTGTGTGACAGGGGCGTGTTTTCCTGCGCGGCTGCGGTCGCTTCCTCGCATAACTGTACCGCTGAGCGGCAGTACCGCTCGCCGCTTGAATACGGTGCGCAGCGCACGCCAACGGCGCAGTGGACGGTCACCGGGGCGGGGGCATTTCTGGTTGACCATGAGGTGGGGGAGGACACGCCCCTTATCCGTGCCGTGATGCCCGGGACAGTCATTGAAAAGGGGGTGCGTGACGCTGCGAACATGGGCGCCGCCATGGCGCCTGCGGCGGCGGATACACTGCTGCGTTTTTTTGAAGAAACGCACACCGTTCCCGGGGATTTTGATCTGATCGTTACGGGTGATCTCGGCTATGAGGGCGGTTCTATCCTTTGCGATCTGATGCGTATTGCGGGGCAGGATATTTCGTCCGTTTATAATGATTGCGGTATGATGATCTATAGCCGCGAAACGCAGGATACGCACGCAGGCGGCTCCGGCTGCGGTTGCTCGGCCACGGTCCTTGCCTCGTATTTGCTGCCGAAGCTTGCCACGGGGGCGCTGCAACGCGTGCTTTTTCTCGGCACGGGTGCCATGATGAGCCCCCAAATTATCCAGCAGGGGGAAGCGATCCCTGCCATAGCGCATTTGCTGTGTTTTGTAGCAAAGGAGTCACGTGAATGGAAATTGTATTGAAATTGATATGGGCGTTTTTGATCGGCGGCGCTTTTTGTGTGGTTGCCCAATTTCTAATCGATAAAACCAAATTAACGCCTGCCCGTATTCTTGTCGGCTTTGTGGTGGCAGGTGTGCTTTTGGGTGCGCTTGGCATCTACCGCCCATTGGCGGAATTTGCGGGAGCAGGTGCGACGACACCGCTTTCGGGCTTTGGGTATCTGATTTATAAGGGCGTGCGTGAGGCAGTCGATGCACGCGGGCTGATCGGTGCCTTTACGGGTGGCCTTTCAGCAGCCTCGGGCGGCACGGTGGCGGCTCTTGTGTTTGGCTTGATCGCCGCTGCGGTTTGCCGTGGCGGTAAGCCCAGGGGGTAAGAGCCGTGCTTTGAAATTTCGGCTGCTTTTCTCACCTTGCAGCCCTCAGTCAACAAAAAAAGAGGATTTGCAAGGATTTTAAAGGATTTGAGAGAAAAGCAGAGTTTTTTCGCAAATAAACAGGGAAGGCGAGGGCTATTTCGGCAAAATCGCGTCAGATTTGAGTTATTTCGGTTTTTTTCATACAAAAGTATTGCATTTTTGAAATCTTTATGCTACAATACCGCTGTATGGTTTCGTTGTACTAAAACTATGTTTTAGCGAGCCATTCCGAATTTTTTTTACAGGAGTATGCGGAATGAACAACAAACTGATTGAACTCAGATCGATCGCCAAGTCCTTTGACGGCGAGCAGGTGCTTTGCGGCATTGACCTTGATATCCACGATAAGGAATTTGTCACCCTGCTTGGCCCCTCGGGCTGCGGCAAGACTACCACACTGCGTATTATCGGCGGTTTTGAGACGCCCGACGTTGGCGACGTGCTTTTTGACGGTCAACGTATCAACGACGTGCCCCCCTATAAGCGCCAGGTCAATACCGTGTTCCAAAAATATGCATTGTTTCCGCACCTGAACGTTTACGATAACGTGGCGTTTGGGCTTCGCTTACAAAAGGTAAGCGAGGAGGAGATCCGCGATCGCGTGCGCGAAATGCTCGCCATGACGGGCCTGAAGGGCTTTGAATTGCGCAAGCCCACCACGCTTTCGGGCGGTCAGCAGCAGCGTGTGGCGATTGCACGCGCGCTGATCAATCGCCCTCGCGTGCTGTTGCTTGACGAGCCGCTCGGCGCCCTTGACCTGAAGCTTCGCAAGGATATGCAAAACGAGTTAAAGCGTATCCAGCACGCCACGGGCATCACGTTTATTTACGTGACGCACGACCAGGAGGAGGCACTCTCCATGTCCGATACCGTGGTGGTAATGGCTGACGGTAAGATCCAGCAGATCGGCACACCTACGGATATCTATAACGAGCCTGTAAATGCTTTTGTGGCTGATTTTATCGGTGAATCCAATATTCTTGACGGCGTGATGCTTGCCGACGGCAAGGCACGCTTTGCGGGTCATACCTTTGATTGCGTTGACGGCGGCTTTGATAAAAATGAGGCGGTGGATATCGTCATTCGCCCCGAGGACGTTGACGTGGTGCCTACCGAGAAGGGCATGCTTTCGGGCGTAGTTTCCTCTGTGACCTTTAAGGGGGATTATTACGAGATCATCGTAGATATCTGCGGCTTTAAGTGGATGATCGAAACCTCCGATTACGTGGCACCCGATGCCGAGATCGGTCTTTACATTGAGCCCGATGCCATTCACGTGATGAAAAAGTCCGAATATTCGGGCAAATTCGGTGACTACTCCACCTTCTCCGAGGAGATGGAGCATTTGTCCGATCCCACGTGCGACGAGGAGGAGGGCGACGAATGAAGGATAAACGCTCTTTGCTTGAAAAGGCCGCCGCGGTTCCGCACGTCGTGTGGATCGTGCTTTTTATCCTGGGGCCGCTTTTGTTCGTGCTTTATTTTGCCTTTACCGATACCAGAGGCAATTTTTCCTTTTCCAACATTCAACTGCTTTCCTCGTATTCGCATATTTTCTTCTTGTCTATCTGCTTTGCGTTGGTAGCGACTGCTTTTTGCTTGCTGATCGGGTATCCCCTGGCTTTTGTGATGGCGCGCGCAAAGCCCTCCACGCAAAAGCTGTTGATGCTGCTGTTGATGCTGCCGATGTGGATCAGTCTGCTGATCCGTACATATTCGCTGATGACCTTGCTTGATAATGGCGGTCTTGTCAACAGCGTGCTGGTTGCCATGGGCCTTGAGCCGATCACCGTGGTCGGTACGGGCGGGGCGGTCATTCTCGGTATGGTCTATGACTTTTTGCCGTATATGGTGCTTCCCATCTATACCTCTATGAGTAAGCTTGATAAGCGCTATCTTGAGGCAGCGGCCGATCTTGGCTGCAATCCGTTTCAGACCCTGTTTCGCGTGGTTCTGCCCTTGACGGTTCCCGGCATCGTATCGGGTGTGACAATGGTATTTGTGCCCTCTATCTCTACATTTTATATCTCGCAAAAGCTTGGTGGCGGTAACTTTGACCTCATCGGTGATACGATCGAGCGTCAGTTTAAATATGCCTCCACGTATCATATCGGTGCAGCGATTTCGCTTGTCATGATGATCCTGATCCTGATATCGATCGCTGTTATGAACCGCTTTTCCGACGGTGATGGGGAGGAGATGATCGTATGAAAATCCTTTCCCGTTCTTACTTGTTTATCGTGTTTGCACTGCTGTATGCGCCGATCCTCATTTTGGTGGTTTTCTCGTTCAATGAGGGTGGGTCGCTGTCGGCCTATACGGGCTTTTCCTTGCGTTGGTACCGTGAGCTCTTTCACGACCAGGTTGCATTGCAATCCCTGAAAAACTCGTTTATGCTGGCGATAGGCTCCTCGGTATTGGCTACGACGATCGGCACCTTTGCCGCCCTTGGCCTTGACCGTATGCGTCACCGTTATCTGCGCAGTGCCATCAATTCCGTGACCAATATTCCGATGATGAATCCCGATATTGTGACGGGCGTATCGATGATGCTGCTTTTTGTGGCGCTTGGCGGCATGATGGGTGCCGGTGACGTGCTTGGCAAATGGACGATGCTCATTGCCCACACCACCTTTAGCCTGCCTTACGTGATCTTATCGGTGCTGCCGCGCTTTAAGCAGTTTGATAAGACCCTGCGCGAGGCGGCGCTTGACCTTGGCTGTACCCCTGCGCAAAGCTTTTTCAAGGTGGAGCTGCCGGCGATCGTGCCGGGTGTTTTATCGGGCTTTGTGATGGCGTTTACGCTTTCGCTCGACGATTTCGTGATCAGCCATTTCGTCAGCTCTCCCGATTTTCAAACGCTGCCGCTTTACATCTATAACCAGACTGCGCATAACGTGAAATACAGTATGTATGCGCTTTGCACGCTCATCATCGTGACCATTCTTGTGCTGTTGCTTACAGTTAACTTTGCAGGGAATATGGGCGAGCGCACTAAGCGTAAGAAGGAGGCGGTAAAATGAAGAAGTATTTTGTTTTTTGCCTCGTGCTTGTTTTGCTTTGCTTGCTGGTGGCGCTTTTTTGCTCGTGCAGCGGCAAGGAGACCGTTACGCTTTACGTGTATAACTGGGGTGAGTATATCTCGGACGGCAGTGAGGATTCGCTTGACGTCAACGCTGCCTTTGAGGAGTGGTATGAAAAGACCTACCACAAGCGCGTAAAGGTCAATTATTCCACCTATTCCTCAAACGAGGATATGTATGCAAAGCTTAGCAGCGGTGCCGCTAATTACGATATCGTGGTGCCCTCGGACTATATGATCGCCCGTATGATCGACGAGGGGCTGTTGCGTCCGTTGAATATGGAAAACATTCCAAATGCGGCATACATTGATTACAGCGCAATGTTTGGCAATGGGCTGCCTTACTATGATCCTACGTATGCATATTCCGTGCCCTATACCTACGGCACGGTGGGAATTATTTATAATAAGACCATGGTGGACGAGGAGGACCTCGGCACGTGGGACATTATGTGGAATGAAAAATATACGGGTAACGTGCTGCAGTTCAATAATTCGCGCGATGCGTTCGCCACGGCGCTCTTTAAGCTCGGTTACAGTGTAAATACCGAAGACGAGGCACAGTGGCGCGAGGCCCTGGCACTTTTGATGGAGCAGAAGCCTATCGTGCAGGGGTACGTGATGGACGAGATCTTTAACAAGATGGAAAACGGCTCCGCCGCGATCGCTCCTTATTACGCAGGTGATTTCTTCACAATGTATGACGATAATCCCGACCTCGGCTTTTCTTATCCGAGAGAGGGCACCAACGTGTTTGTTGACGCGATGTGTATCCCTACCTCAAGCAAGAATCCCGAAATTGCCGAGCTGTATATCAATTTTATGCTGAGCCGCGAGGCTGCAATCGCCAATGCCGAATATATGTGCTACGCCTCGCCGAACTCGCTTGTGGTCAATGACCCCGAATATCGCGCGTATATGAGCGATATCCACCCCGATGCCCTGGAGATCCTGTACGGCACGACCGGACTTAAGCTGGAATTTTATCAAAATCTTCCCGAGGAGCGCCTGATGCTCCTGAATAGCTTGTGGGAGGATCTGAAGATCGAAAGTCCCATCAACACGGCCATTATCGTGATGGCAGGTGCGGTGCTGGGCGGCTGTGTGGGTATCGGCGTATTCTTTGCAGTGCGTGCAAGAAAGCGCCGCCGTATCGTATCTACGCTTTGGCAATAAGAAAAACCGTCCGTTGCATGTCAGCGGACGGTTTTATCCTTTGGTCAAAAAAAGCTTGGCGAATAATGAAGCACAAAGCACCGTAAGGGTCGGGCTTTGCCCGTAGCGAAGCAGAAGGCACGAGGAGAAAAGAAACAAAAAGAGTAAGCAAAGGTAAGAGGTAAGCGTGAGGCATCGGTCCGCAGCTTGCAGACGTATGTGAGGGGCTAAGCATGCGTGAAGCATGCGCCCTCCGTCAAAATCGCGAATGGGAAGCAGGTTAAAGAGCGCAAAGGAGAGGGTCGCATCACGCACGCAGATGGCAAATGCGCCGTGGTGCGGTATGAGAAATATACCGAGCAGCAGTGAAAAGAGTGGGCCTGCCGCGGCGATCAAAAGCTCGGCTTTATAGGTAGGAAGTAGCCCTACGGGTGTTAATTTTGCCCCAAAAAGGTCAATCTCCATGCGCCGCATACGCACGCCAAGCGTGCGTGCCGCTAAGAGGTGCCCACATTCGTGCACCAATGCCGCCAGTAGTGAGGCGGGCAATAGCCAATGGCCCTTGAGTGTAAGAACAACAAGAAAAAGCAGGGCTGTCGGGGAAATGCTGATCTTCATTGTATGCCTCCTTTTTGACTGAGCCGCAGCTTACATATTCTATGCAACGGGTGGCTTGTACCTTGCCAAAGGATAAAAAGTGTGCTACAATAAATGTAAATATAAAAGGAGGGTGATTATGGCGGATAACAAAAACAGCCGTGCTTTACGCGGGCTTCGTTCCGGCAAATGGTTGGCGGCTTTTCTGGTAGTGCTGCTCGTGCTACAGCTGATATTCACTCTCGCTGATAGTAAGGAGAACGGAAAGCTTTACGTGCACGTCCTTGACGTTGGGCAGAGCGATGCGATCTTATTGCGCTTTGGTGAGGCTTCGGTGCTCATAGATACGGGCACTGCCACCGCACAGGAGCAGCTTCGTGCAGCGCTGCTGTATTACGGCGTGAAGCACCTTGATCATCTTGTACTCACACATCTGCATGAGGATCATATTGGCAATGCGCGGTATCTCCTTGAGCAGTATGAGGTGGGGCAGGTGCTTTTGCCACAGGTAACAAGTGAGGAATTGGGGGCTGCACTGCTTTTTGATGCGCTTTCAGGGGTAGATGCAGACGTAATGATCGCACAGGCAGGGGCATGCTTTTCGCTGGGCGATGCCGTCGTACAGGTGCTGTATGCGCCGACGGGTGAGGCCGTCAGCGGTGATACCGATGAAAATAATGAAAGCCTTGTGGTGCGTGTAACGCACGGCACTAATGCATTGCTGTTTATGGGTGACGGAGAAGAGGGGCTTGAAAATAGATTGCTGGCCACCGTTTCCCACGATCTGCTTGATTGTGACTTTTTAAAGGTGGGGCACCACGGTGCCGCTGCGGCGTCAAGTGATGCCTTTCTGGCAGTAGCTTCACCGCGCCTTGCAGCGATCAGCTGCGGCAAGCATAACAGCTACGGCTTTCCGCACGCCGACACGCTGGAAAGACTTACTGCCACAGGTGCCGGCATATACCGTACCGATCAAAGCGGTACGCTGACGTTTATGAGTGATGGGACGGATATGACATATCTTGAGAAAGGGTAAATTGCGTATGAATGAACAAATTACCGCACCCGTTGTGGGGCGTTTTGCACCGACGCCGAGTGCCAGACTGCATCTTGGCAACCTGATGTGCGCGCTTGTAGCGTGGCTTTCTGCCAAATCGCAGGGCGGTCGCGTGTTGCTGCGCGTAGAGGACCTTGACGCGGCACGTTGTCCTTTCATGGGCGAAAATACGCGTTATATGCTTGACGATCTTGCCTGGCTGGGTCTTACCTTTGACGGCGAGGTGCTTTATCAGTCTGCCCGCAGCGAAATTTATGAAAGCTATTTTGAGCGTCTGAAGGCACAAGGCCTGATCTATCCTTGCTATTGCTCGCGCGCTGAATTGCATGCAACCACAGCACCGCATCTTTCCGATAACACCCCGATCTACGATCGCCGATGCCTTGATCGCGCCGCGCGCGGCGAAGCACCGCCCCCGGGACGAAAGCCTGCCTTTCGCGTGATGGTTCCCGATCGTGAGGTGTGTGTGAAGGATCAGCTGGCAGGGGAGTATCGGGAGAATTTGCTCCGTGACTGCTCGGATTTTGTGGTGCGCCGCGCCGATGGCGTGTTTGCGTATCAGCTGGCCGTCGTGATCGACGATGCGCTTTCGGGTGTCAGTGAGGTGGTGCGCGGGAACGATCTGCTCTTTAGCACGCCAAGACAAATGTATCTGCAGGAGCGTCTTGGCTTTGCTACACCGAGCTATATCCATATTCCGCTGTTGGTTGATGCTGCGGGAAGACGACTTTCCAAGCGTGACGGTGACGGGTGTATGGAAAACGTGCGCGCCAAATATAAAAACGCCGCTCCCGTTCTTGGTGCGCTTGCCGCGGCGCTGGGGTTGATCGATACGCCCGAAAGCGTAACGCTAAAGGAACTTTTACCGCTTTTTGACCTGCAAAAGCTGCCGCGTGATACCGTCAAGCTCCCGGAAGGCTTTTAACGGTTGGTGATATCTTTTTATGTTGACAAAAAACTTAAAAAACTTTTCAAAAACCCCTTGACAAGCGTGTGGCATTTATGTATAATAGTAACGTTGCCACGCGGATGTGGTGGAATTGGCAGACACGTTAGTCTAAGGAGCTAATGCAGCGATGCATATGGGTTCAAGTCCCATCGTCCGCACCATATTATGTTGCCTTAATAGATGCAGGCAGCGAAACCCCAGACGCCACAAGGCTTCTGGGGTTTTTTCATGCGATTTTTTTGAAGTAAAAATAAAAGATGCATTTCGCATTTTTCGGGGT
>SVTG01000016.1 GCA_015063895.1 Oscillospiraceae bacterium
TGGGGAAATCGGTCACGTGCGTGCTTTCGGTATCGGTCAGCAGGCGCGTAAAGTCGGCGGGCAGTGCCACCAGCATCTCACCGTCGGACTCGTAGACCGAATCGCGCACCACCTCACGGAAATACTTTAAGGATTTGACGATCATGCCGTCATTCAGGCCGGGGAGGACGATCTTGCCGTTTTTGACCGAAACACCGTACTCCACCACCGACATCACGGCGTTGAGCTCCCTTGCCGCATCGCGGTTGGCAAGGCCCACCACGATCTCCTTGTCACGGCTTTCCGTGTCGGGCTGCACCACCATCGAGGAGGCACGCAGATCGGCAAATTTATCGATCAGCTTTTTGGTCTCCTGGATCTCTACGTTGATCTGATCGAAGGAGCCCTCAAGAGTAGAGTCATGAATAAACGACCACTTATTGTCAAGCTCCAGCATCTCCATCTTGCTTTGCTTTTCGGTGGCGATCTTCATCGTCACGGACTCTTCACCGCCAAGATAGGTCTCGGTGAAATAGTCAAGGGCCATGAGGGTGAGAAGATTGGTGGTGCCTGCCACCACGACCTTGCTGCCGATCACGGTCACGATATAACCGTGACCCTTGACCTTCTTCAGGGCCTTGGCAGTCTCGGGGCGGTTGGTGTTACCGACAAGGATCTCAAGCTCGTCGCCCTCATCGGTATCGCCCGTGGGATTGACCTTTTTCATGCCGATCTTCTCGCCCGTCTTTTTAGAAAGTGCGTCGGCAAAGGTCTGCACCTCGGCGGCTGCCGGGTCGGAAAGATCGTTACCGTAAACAAGACGGTAATCGGTAAAGTCGACCTCCTTCGCGCCGCCGCACGAGGAAAACAGTACGGCGACCGAGGCCAGCATGACAATGCAAAGTAATAAACTGAGCGTTCTTTTCATGTTGTGCGTCCTCTCTTAGTCAAAAGCAGTGTAATTGAGTGTCAGGATATACGCCTTATTGACACTCGTCATAGAGCCGAGCTTATTGCTGTTATTCAACTGATACGTTGACACCAGCGTAGCCTCTGCAATATTGCGCACGCCCTTGGGATTGGCGGTGGCATCATAGGGGGAGTAGTTGGCGCCGTTTGCCGTGATCGTCATATTGTAGTTGCACATATCACTCAAAAGAATGCACTGCGCATTGGGCAGACTAAAGCTGATATTGTAGTCTACCTTCTGGTAGGTGCTGCCGTTTTTCTTCACCATGACTTTGTACTGGCTCAGTGCGTGCGGCCACCATACGACCGTCGGATCAATGAGCTCATACAGATCCCACTCACAGCCATTGCCGCCGTGGTGTGCCACCTGCACCATATCGCTCTTCAACGCGGGCCCATAGGTAGCACGCGTCCACTGGCTGGCATCTGTCTGCGCGTCGCCGAGCCAGACCATCGAGGAGGTCGGCTCGCTTGCCGTCACCTGTCCGTTTACGGTATGGTAGAAGTTCATGCGAATGATCGTGGAGGAGTCGTTGTAGACGTGCAGCTGCTCGGGATACATATCCTCGTGCGTGTACAGCACCTCAAACTGCGTGCTGGCAAGCCAGAAGGTCTGACCCGTATGCACCTTGATATATTCAAATCCTGCCTGCTCACCGGGCGCGTCCTTGATATAAGCGGAAAATTCCGCCATTCTGTCACGCACCGTGCGGTTATACTGCGTGACGCTATTCCCTGCCTCGGAGTTGTAATGCTCCTCATCGGAGGCAAAGTTGGCGATCAGGCGGTCCACGGTAATCGCATTGGTATTATAATCGGCACAATAAGTCTTCATAAATTGCACCATAGAGCCGTAATGGTCACCGTGACCGTGCGTGAGATACCACGCCGCAATGCGAATGGGGTTATTGGGCGTGGGGTTGTTACCGCCGTGCCCTTCCTTATAAAGGGCCTTGAGGATATCGTAAATACGCTTGGCATCGGTCGTGGTGCTCGTACCGCCGTCAAGCACCACAAAGCTGCCGTCCTCAAGGGTAACGATATAGATCATACCGAAAATTCTCGCAGCGCCGTTCTCCTGCTCGGCGGCCGACGGGAAGGCATAGCTGATCTTTACTGCCGTCACGGACGCATCCTGCTTTTTGTTAAAGACCTGCGGACTCAGCATTTCAGTGGGCAGCTGACGCGTAGCGGCAAGCGGAGCCGCCACGATGCGGATCGCCACGGGATATTTGGTGACCTCCTCCTGTGCCGCGTGCTTGAACGCGTTGAAGGCCACGTAAAGCGTAATATTTTTGCTCTCATTGTTGTAGATGCGGAAAATACTGTCCTCGATCTCACGCCCCTGATACAGCGTGTAGCCTGCCGCGGTCAGCTTCTGGCAGTAGGCCTCGTAGTTGGCGGCAGTTGCACCCTCGCCCGCATAATAATACTCCATGGCGTTGTGCACGTCGATCGCACCCGAAAGCGCCACGCCGTCAGGACGCGGAAAATCCGTAACGACCGATTTGTTGGTGTTATCGCTGTAAATACGAGAAAGCGTGGCAGGCAGCATGACCTGTGTTTCTTCCCCATCGTCAGCCTTGCACACCGAGTCGGCCAGCATATCCTTCAATAAGGTAAAGGCCTTTGCCTGCATCGTATCGTTGAAGGCCGTGGCGATCAGCTTGCCGTTTTGCACGCCCACACCGTAGGAATTGACGTCCATCGCGGACATAAAGGTTCTTGTTTCGTCACGGTCAACAAGACCGATCAACACCTCGGGGAAAGGATTCTTTTCGGTGTCGGGGATCATTGCCATGGCGGAGCCGTGAATGCCGCATACCGTGCTCAGCTTACTCTTGAGATCGGTGATCTTGGAGTTGATCAGATCGCGCTCACCGTCAAGACGGTTGGAGTACACAAAGGTCCACTTCTTACTGAACTCGACCATCTCCATCTCGTCCACTACGGTTTTGGCGACCTCTACCGTGCTGCTGCCGTCGCTCAGCATCTCATCAATGAAATACTCCAGCGCCATCGTGGTCAGCAGCGTGGTCGTACCGGCAATGACCAGCTTGCCCTTCACCACAGTGATCACGTATCCGTGCCCCTTCAGCTTACCGAGAGCCTTGGCAGTTTCGGGGCGATTGGTGTTACCGATCAGTATCTCGTTTTTGGCTTCCCCGTCAATGGCATCGTCAGCCTTGACCTTCACCGTATCAAACGCACAGTCGGTCTTTTTCTCCATGCTGTCAACGGCCTCGCGGAAATGATCCGCCGTTGTCGCGGAAACGTTGCTGTCGATCACCACACTGTAACCGTCAAGCTCAAGCTTCTTGGTGCCGCACGAGGCAAAGCACACGGTAAGCGAGGCAAGCATACATACGCACAGCAAAAGACTTATGATTCGTTTCATCGTCTGAACCTCCGTTCATGCGCACGCAGGCGCAAAAGTGTACTTTTAATCATCTTATTATAGCATTGCATCACATTCATTGCAAGTAAGCGACAAAATCTTTCACATTCCCATCAAAATTTTCATCACAATCAACAAATTTGAATGACACATTTTGAAACTTCTGCCTACTAAAATTTACCTTATCGCAACATTTAAATTTTTATCTTACAAATACGCACCGCACACTTGACGAAAACGCAAAAGAATGCTATAATATTCTCATCATTTTTTACTCAGAAAGGTCTTTGCTATGAAATGGACTTCTCTTAACGAGCTACGCGAAAAATATCTTGCTTTCTTTGAAAGCAAGGGCCATTTGCGTCTGCCCTCTTACCCCTTAGTTCCCATCAACGACAAGTCGCTGTTGCTTATCAACTCGGGCATGGCACCCATGAAAAAGTTTTTCACCGGTGAAGAAGAGCCCCCCCGCAACCGCGTGACCACCTGCCAGAAGTGCATTCGCACCCCCGACCTTGACCGCGTGGGTCACACGGCGCGCCACGGCACCTTCTTTGAGATGCTTGGCAACTTCTCCTTTGGCGATTACTTCAAGGAGGAGGCGATCCCGTGGGCGTGGGAGTTTCTAACCGAAACGCTGGAGATCCCCGGTGAGCTGCTTTGGCCCTCGATCTATGAAAACGACGAGGAGGCCTTCCATATCTGGCACGACAAGATCGGTGTGCCTGCCGAGCGCATCACCCGCCTTGGCAAGGCCGACAACTTCTGGGAGCACGGCTCAGGCCCCTGCGGTCCCTGCTCCGAGATCTACTTTGACCGCGGCGAAAAATACGGCTGCGGCAGCCCGAATTGCCGCCCCGGATGCGATTGCGACCGTTATATGGAGATCTGGAACAACGTGTTCTCCCAGTTCAACAACGACGGGCACGGCAACTACACCGAGCTCACGCAAAAGAACATTGACACAGGCATGGGTCTTGAGCGTCTGGCGTGCGTGATGCAGGGCGTTGACAATATGTTTGAGGTAGACAGCATTCGCAAGATCCTTGATACGGTCTGCGAGATCGCAGGCAAGACCTACGGCGCCGACAAGGACAACGATATTTCGATCCGTGTGTGCACCGACCATATCAAGAGCGCTATGTTCATGATTGCAGACGGTGTCATTCCCTCCAACGAGGGGCGCGGCTACGTGCTGCGCCGCATCATTCGCCGCGCCTGCCGCCACGGCAAGCTCCTTGGCATCAACCACGCCTTCCTTTGCGACCTGTGCCGCGTAGCCATCGGTGAGAACCGTGACGCATACCCTGAGCTTAGTGAAAAATCCGACTATATTCTCAAGGTCATCTCCATGGAGGAGGAGCGCTTTGACGCCACCATCGACGCCGGCCTTTCTATTCTCTCCTCTTACGTTGAGGACGCTAAGAAGAACGGCAAGACCGAGGTTGCGGGTGAGGACGTCTTCAAGCTCTACGACACCTACGGCTTCCCGCTTGACCTCACCAAGGAGATCCTTGCTGAAAACGGTCTTACCACCAACGACGATACCTTCGCCGCCCTGATGAAGGCACAGCGTGAGCGCGCACGCGCCGCACGCGGCAATATCAGCGGCTGGGATAACGCCACCAAAAATCTCATTTCCGACCTGCCTGCCACCAACTTCCGTGGCTACGACAGCTTCCGCACCGACGATGCCAAGGTCCTTGCCATTCTCGTTGAGGGCGAGGACGGTACCGAATCCGTGCAGGAGCTCAGTGAGGGCGATTGTACCGTTGTACTCGACAAAACCGTATTTTACGGCGAGGGCGGCGGTCAGATCGGTGACTGCGGCACGCTGACCTCCAAGGACGCGACCGTGACCGTCAACGACACCAAGAAGACCGACGGTGTTTACCTGCACCTTTGCACGGTTGCAGGCGGTGTGCTGCGCGTCGGCGATGCCGTTTGCGCGCGCATTGACGAGGCCAAGCGTCTGGCAACCGCACGCAACCACTCGGTAGCCCATCTGTTGCAGGCCGCACTGCGCGTTGTGCTCGGCAATCACGTAGAGCAAGCAGGCTCGCTTGTTGACAATGAAAAATGCCGCTTTGACTTTACCCACTTCGCAGCCCTCACCGCCGAGGAGATCGCTAAGGTTGAGGAGATCGTCAACAGCTACATTTTTGCAGGCGTACCGATCTCCATGACCGAAATGCTGCTGGAGGACGCCAAGAAGCTTGGCGCCACCGCCCTGTTCGGTGAGAAATACGGTAAGATCGTGCGCGTGGTGCGCATGGGCACGTTCTCGATTGAATTCTGCGGCGGCACGCACCTCAATAATACCGCACGCATCGGCTTATTCAAGATCACCTCCGAGAGCTCGGTTGCCGCCGGCGTTCGCCGTATCGAGGCAGTCACGGGCAACGGTGTGCTCTCGCTCCTGGCCGCACGCGAAAAGCTGCTGGCCGATACTGCCGACACCCTGAAGGCACAAAATCCGCTTGACGTTGCCAAGCGCGCACACGCCGTACAGGACGAGGTCAAGGAGCTGCGCCGTGAGCTGGATTCGCTGAACCAGAAGCTTGCCTCCTCCAAGATCGACGAGGTGCTTGCCTCCTCGGTTGCCGTTGGCGACCTCAAGCTTGCCGTAGCACGCCTTGACGGCATGCAGCAGGACGTGGCGCGCAGCCTTGCCGACGATATCAAGGCTAAGAGCGACGACACCGTGGCCGTGCTTGCCCTCACCGACGGTGCACGCATCACCTTTATGGCTGTGGCGGGCAAGAACGCCGTAGCCAAGGGTGCACACGCAGGTAAGCTGGTTGGCGCCGTAGCTGCCGTAACGGGCGGTAAGGGCGGCGGTCGCCCCGACAACGCCATGGCAGGCGGTAAGGACGCAGCGCTGATCGATCAGGCACTTGCCACCGCCAAGGACGTACTGGCAGGTCAGCTGAAATAAGATGACGAAATACCGATAAAACAGCCGTCCGCACAGGCTCCTGTGCGGACGGCTGTTTGTTATTTAACCCCGAAACGGTATTAAAAAAGGCACAGCTGCATGGCAGCTGTGCCTTTTTTGCCGCTCGGGATCATTCGCGGTTTCTGCGGCCGCGATTGCGGAAAATACTCATAATATTATCAAAGTCGTCATCAGAGATCGAGGAGTCCTCCCCGGCTGCATCGTAGCGGGGGGCATGCTGCTCGGGGGCGGGTGCCTGCGACGCTACGGGCGCTTGCTGCGCGACGGGCGCGACAGGGGCGGCAGGTGCCTCAACGACGGGCTGTGCTGTGGGTACTGCGGGTGCCACCTCGGGCTGTACCACAGGTGCCGGGGCAGCAAGCTGCTCCTGGTTTTCAAAGCCCGTGGCGATGATCGTCACACGCATCTCGTCATCCAGCGACTCGTCAAATGCAAGACCCCAGATCACGTTTGCATCGGGATGTGCCTCGCGCGAGATCATAGAGGAAGCAAGATCGACCTCCTCAAGCCCCACGTCGTGAGAGGCGGTAATGCTAATAAGAATACCGCGTGCACCGTGGATAGAGGTTTCAAGCAGCGGGCTGGAGATCGCGGCGCGTGCGGCAAGCTCAGCCTTATCGGCGCCCTGCGCACCGCCAACGCCCATGTGTGCGTAGCCTGCGTTTTTCATAACGGACGTCACGTCCGCAAAGTCAAGGTTGATAAAGCCGGGGACGTTGATGAGCTCAGAAATGCTCTGCACGCCGCGACGAAGCACGTCGTCGGCAATTTCAAAGGCGTTGCCGAGCGTGATGCGCGTATCCGAAACCTGCTTGAGCTTTTCGTTGGGGATAACCACCAAAGAGTCCACGTACTCACGCAGCTCCTTGATGCCCTGCTCTGCCTGCTCCTGACGGCGCTTGCCCTCAAAGCTGAAGGGCTTGGTCACGATACCGATCGTCAGGATCCCCATCTCGTGTGCCAGACGTGCCACAATGGGGGCCGCACCCGTACCCGTACCGCCGCCCATGCCTGCGGTCACGAAGACCATGTCGGCACCGGCGAGCATCTTTTTGATATCGTCGATCGACTCCTCGGCTGCGCGTGCGCCGATCTCGGGGTTGGCACCTGCACCAAAGCCCTTGGTGATCTTTTCGCCGATCACCATCTGGGTGGGCGCCTCGGAGTTGCGCAGGGCTTGTCTGTCGGTATTGACAGAGACAAACTCCACGCCGCGAATATTGGCAGCGATCATACGGTTCACGGCATTGTTACCGCCGCCACCTACACCGATCACTCGAATTACGACACCGCTATCGCTGGTGATGTCACGTTCAAACGTCATATATGTATCCTCCACTTCTTACTGCGTGCAAGCACACGATTTTATACGGAAAACTATTATCTTATATATTTTAATATATTTTTATGCTTTTTGCAAGATGTTTTTGCAAGAATTTTCAAAAAAGAAAAGACAAGACGCGGCAAAATCCCCCCGTCTTGTCCTTTTTTCATTTTTTTGCGCGCGTTAAGTGCAGAATATCCTCAAAAATCAGGCGTGTGGCATCGGGGCGGTGATGACGTGCGATGGACACCTCCATCCTGGCGCGCAACGCATCGTCGCGCAGCAGCTGCGTTACCGCCCCCGCAAGGCCGCCGCGCAGCAGCTCCTTTTCCTCTACCACAAGCGCAGCACCCGCCTGTGCCATCGCTTTTGCATTTTTCAGCTGATGATTCCCCGTGACGTTCGGTGAGGGCACCAGAACAGCCGCCCTGCCACTCGCTGCCAGCTCACTCAGCGTCATAGCCCCCGCACGCGCGATCACCACATCAGCCTCACGCATACGGCGCGGCATATCCGAAATAAAGGGCAATATCTCAAAGCGTGCATCACCTGCCAGGGTGCTGGCGGCAAAGCGTGCCGAAAACTCCTCCCATTCGCGCTTACCCGTCGCGTGCACAAAGCGCACGTCGGCATAGGCGCGCATGGTGAGCATCAGATCAAAAACACCGTTATTGATGGCGCGTGCTCCTAAGCTGCCACCGAAGGAAAGCACCGTCTTTTGCTGCTTTTTTGCAAGGATCTCTCCCCTGCACGCATAAAAATCGCGCGGTAAGGGATTGCCCACCACCAGTGTGCGCGCACGGTGCGGCAAATGCTTTGCCGCCGCCTCAAATCCGAGCCAGACGCGTGACATACGCGCGGCAAGGAGCCTGACGGCAAGCCCCGGCACGGCGTTAGACTCGTGCACGGCTGTGGGGATCCTGCGTGCCGCCGCGGCGGCCAACGCAGGATAACAGGCATAGCTCCCCGTTCCTATCACGATATCGGGGGCAAGTGTATCAAGGAGCTTCCCCGCCTGCACCTCACAGGCGCGCAGCTGCCGCAGCGCCTGCCATGCGTCACTTGGGTGACGGCGCGACACACCCTTCACGGGTAAGGGATAGATCGGATATCCCGCCGCTGTCACAAGCGCGTTTTCCATACCGCCCTCTGTGCCGATAAAACGGATATCGGCACGCGGCAGATTCGCCGCTACCGCATCGGCGATCGCGAGCGCCGGTGTAATATGTCCGCCGGTGCCGCCACAGGTGATCACTACGTTCATCATTTTTTCCCCGTGCTGTACCGCGAGACGGAAAGCACGATCCCCATTTCAAAAATTTGTATGGCAAGAAAGGTGCCGCCCGAGCTGAAAAACGGCAAGGAAACACCCGTATTGGGCATGGAATTTGTCACGACCGCCATATTGAGCGCCGCTTGCAGCGCAAGCTTTAAGGAAATACCGAGCACAACGAGGGCTGAAAATCTGTCGGGCGCACGTGCGGCGATCTGAAAGCCGCGCACCACCACAAGCGCAAACAGCAGCACCACGAGAAAGGCACCGACAAACCCCAGCTCCTCACAAATGACCGTAAAAATAAAATCGTTTTGCGGCTGTGATACGTACCCGTGCTTTTGCAGTCCCTTACCAAGCCCCTTACCGAAAAGTCCGCCCGAGCCGATGGCATACAGCCCTTGCAGGGTCTGCCACGCCGCCCCCAAGGGGTCTACCTCCTCGATATGTAGCCAGGTATTGACGCGCACCTGCGCGTACGAGGACACCAGCACCAAAAACACACCTGCTGCCCCCACAGCCGCCGCCATCATACCAAGATATTTCAAGCGCGTTCCGCCAAGAAACATCATGGCTACCCCCAGCATACCGATGATCAGAAGCCCCGATATATGCTTTTCTGCCGCCACCAGTGCCCCCACCGCAAGCAGCAAAGCCCCCGGCAGGAGCACGCCGTAGGAAAAGCTGCCGCCGCGCGGTCTTTTGGAGGTGATCTTATCCTCGTATTTCGTCATCACCAGCGCCAGCATCAAGACAAGCGCGGGCTTTGCCAGCTCTGAGGGCTGTATCGTCAAGGGTCCGAGCACCAGCCAGCGCTGTGCACCTCCCCCCACCGTTCCAATGAGCAGGACCAGCACCAGAAGCATCAGGGAGAGTGCGTACAAGAACACGGCAAAATAGCGCCAGAAATGCGGCGTAGCCCAAAAAACGAACGGAGCGCTCACGGCAATCGACAATAAGGCAAAGGCGACGTATCTTTTGAAAAAATAAAAGCTGTCGCCGTAAAAGGTTGCGCCATAGACCGCGCTGGCGCTGTACGACATGACCGTTCCAAACACCAACAAAGCAAAGACCAGCAGTAAAAAGTAATGATCGATACGCCCACGCCCCACGGCAGCCCTCACAGGATCATCTTGTCGCCATTTGTGCCATATCATACCCTATCTCCCCCACAAAAATACCGCGCAAAGCAATGCCGTGCAGGACACAAAAAGCAATACGACAGTATTTTCCGTAAATCCCTTTTTTTCAAAGTGGTGATGCAACGGCGCCATCAGAAACAGCCGCTTGCCGCCCGTAATTTTAAAATAGATCACCTGCAGTAAAACGCTGGCCGCCTCAATGACAAAGACGCCACCGCCCCCAAGCACGGAAAGGGGCCTGGCGCTCAGGAGCCCAAGCGCGCCCACCATACCACCCAGAAACAGCGACCCCGTATCGCCCATAAAAACCTTGGCAGGGTGGTGATTAAACACGAGAAAGCCAAGGCACGCCCCCAGTAAAAGCGCCCCGAACAGCGAAAAGATCCCCTGCCCCACGGCGTTACCGTACAAGAGAAAAAACGCGGCAAGCACCGCCACCGTCCCACCAAGCAGACCGTCCACCCCGTCGGTGAGATTCAGGGCGTTTACCACACCCGTTAAAAAAAGCAGTGCCAAGGGATAATACCAAGCCCCGAGCTCCAGTCTTTCGGCGGTAAAGGGCAAAAGGATCGCCGTATCAAGCACACCAAGCGACTTAGCAGCCACCAGCAGCAAAAGCGCCAGCAGCAGCTGTAAAAAATATTTTTCACCGGCACCAAGCCCCTTGTTTTCGCGCTTGACAAGCTTGCGGTAATCGTCAAAAAAGCCGATAGCCCCCGACAAAACGGCATACAGCACCACCAAGGCAGCCACCGTCAGGCTCGCTTGCTCACCGCGCCATAAAAGGCACGCGGCAAACAAGAGAAAAACCGCCAGCACCGCCACGATAAAGGCAAGCCCGCCCATGGTCGGCGTGCCCGATTTTGACAGGTGCCACGAGGGGCCGATCTTCAGGATCGGCTGCGCCGCGCGCAGCCGCCTTAGCGTCGGAATCAGCACAGCCTCCAGCACGACCGTCAGAACAAGCGTCAGTAAAAAGAGCACAGCATAGGTAAAGATCCCTTCATTTTTCATCGTATCCTCTCCATTTGCGAAATCACACGCTCCAGCCTCATCTCTCGGCTGGCCTTACACAAAATATAAGCGCCGCGCGGCATTGTCTCCAGAATAGCGGCGGCAAGACCCTTTTCCTCGCCCACGGCAAAGCAATGCACACGTCTTGGCGAAAGACCGCCAAACAGCGCCCCCTCACAAAGCTCCCCCGCATATCTGCCGTATAAAAACAAATGTGAAAGCCCCGCCCCCGCGGCCGCCGCCCCCACCTCACGGTGAAGCGACGCCGAAAAACCGCCCAGCTCCCCCATATCCCCAAGGACCGCCGCACGCGGCGCGCCCTCGCCGAGATAGCAAAGTGCCTCCAGCGCTGCGATCATGGCCTCGGGTGAGGCGTTGTAGGTATCGTCGATCACGTATCTGCCGTCTATGATCCGCCGCTTCATACGCGGCACCTTGCTCTGCGCTTGCCTCAGTCCTTGCCTGATCGCTTCGCCGTCCAGTCCGAAATAAAGCCCAACGGCACCGCCAAGCGAAAGGCAGGAAAGGCCGACCGTGCCCGGCATATGCCAGGAGAGGCCCCCGAGCGTGCGCCCACAGCCCGCTATATCTGCCACCACACCCGTTTTGCCGTGCTGTATCCCCGTCACGCAGAAATCAGCCGTCGCACGCATCCCGAAGGTCAGCACGCGCGTGGTGTCCTTTGCAGAGTGGGCAAGTCCCTCGGGCAATAGCAGGTGACCGTCTGCCGTCAGACCGCTTGCCAGCTGCATTTTTTCGGCAAGCAGCGCTTGTCTGCTGCCAAATAAGCCGATATGCGCGCTGCCAACGCCCGTAAGCACGGCAAGCCGGGGCGAGAGCGCCCGTGAAAGGGGTGCCATTTCTCCGCGGTGGTTGATGCCGATCTCCAGCACGTGATACTCACTGCCGTGCATGGCGAGCAAGGAAAGCGGCATACCGAGCGTGCTGTTAAAATTCCCCGCGCTTTTTTCAACGCTCCCCGCCATGGATAAAACCGCGGCAAGCAGCTCCTTGACGGTAGTCTTGCCCGTGCTGCCGCTCACAGCAATAAATTTCCCCCGCAGCTGCCGCCGCCACGCGGCGGCAGCCCTTAAAAGCGCCCCCTCGACCGATAAGACCTCTAAAAGAGGCAGCTTCTCAAGGCGCGGTGCGGCACCCGTGTCGCAAAGCATTGCCACCGCCCCCTTTTGGGCGGCTTCCCCTGCAAAAGCCACACCGTTGCAATGCATACCCCGCAATGCCACAAAAAGATCACCGCGCTGCACCTCGCGCGAATCGGTGGCAATGCCCGAAAAGCAAAGTGTGGACGGGTCGGTACCCTTGCACCCCAAAAGCGAGCTAAGAGCCCCCGCAGCACAAAGCGGAGTCGGCAGATCGATTCTCATACCGTTCCCTCCCCAAAGCGTGCAGCAAGGCAGGCGGCAACGATCTCGCGCTCGGAAAAACGAAGTCGCTCACGCCCCTTTATTTCATATTCCTCATGTCCCTTACCTGCCAAAATGACGATATCACCGTCGCGCGCCGTGTCAATGGCATAAGCGATCGCTTCTTTTCTGTCAGGAATTATTGTGTGCGGCTTTTCTTTATCTATACCCTTGACGATATCGGCAATGATCGCAAGCGGCTCCTCTGAGCGTGCATTATCCGAGGTAATGACCGTGAGGTCAGCGAGGCGCGTCGCCACTCGGCCCATTTTTCGCCGCTTGGTGCGGTCGCGGTCACCGCCGCACCCAAACACCAGGATCACGCGCTGCCCGTCGGCGCGAAAGCGCCGCACCGCTAATAAAAGCTTTTCGATGGCATCCGGCGTATGTGCATAATCAATAAATACCGATAAGGGCACCCGATCGCCACTCACACGCTCCATGCGCCCCACCACACCGCCAAAGCCGGCAAGTGCCTCCTTCACCGTCGCGGCAGACACGCCGAGCGTGCAGGCGGTCAGCGCCGCCAGTGCGGCGTTCTCTACGCTGAAATCCCCCGGAACGGGTAAAGAAATATCGATATTTTCCCCCTCGTGACACAGCCTGAAGGAAACGCCCTGCACGCCGTTTGCAACCACCCTTGTCACGTTGCCGCGTCCTACGGTGAAAAAAGGAACGTCAAGACTGTCAGCGAGCATTTGCCCGTACGGTGCAAAGGTGGAGATCACGCCCATCTCACACTGCAAAAACAAGCGCCGCTTTTCAGCAAAATACGTATCCATATCACCGTGCAGATCAAGGTGCTCGGGCGAGAGGTTGGTAAAGAGCGCACGCTTAAAGTAAAGGGGTGCTACCTTTTCAAAAAAGAGCGCGTGTGAGGTGACCTCCATTACCACGGTATCAGCCCCGTGTGCCTTCATTTGTGCAAGCAATCGGTAAAGCTGTGCGGGGTCGGGGGTGGTGAGATTTGCCAAGCGGTTCTGATGCTCCGCCACCAGCACCTCGCCACAGCAGGTGGCGTTTACCGTTCCGATCACACCGACGCGCCGCCCTGCGGCCTCCAAAATAGACGCCAGCATCGCCGCCGTGGAGGTCTTGCCGTTGGTACCCGTAATGCCGATCATGCAAAGCCCCCTTGCAGGGTGCCCATACCACGCGTCAAACAGGCGCGCCAGCGCCACGCGCGTGCTTTCGACCACCAAAACAGGCGCACCCGACATGTGCCGCTCCGATACGATCAGCACAGCGCCCCTTGAAAGCGCCTCCCCCACGTGCAAATGCCCATCGTGAGAAAGACCCGAGAGCGCCACAAAGATCTCCCCCTGCCGCACACGCCGTGAATCGGTGCAGATCCCGACCGTTTCACGCTGACCCAGCGCCTCCTCCACGCGGTATCCCGCACTTTTTAAAAGCTCATTTACCAGCATATCCTACTCCTTTATTGCATCATACGAAAAATAAATACAAACCGATCCCCCCGAAGGCAGGGGCGTGCCTGCCGCAGGCAACTGATCTATAACGGTCTTATCGACCTTATAATAGTCCTTTGCCCCACAGACCGTGATATTCAAGCCACTATCCTGCAAAAGACGGTTGGCAGCAGCTGCGGATAGCCCCACGACGTTTGGCACCGTAAGCGTTTGCTCGGGCGCGTTACTGCCAAGGGTCAGCACGATCTTGCCGCCCTTTTTTAAAATCTGCGTTCCTGCCGCAGGGCTTTGCGCACTGACGAGCGCACCCTCCCCCAACGCTGTAGCCTCTACCCCGATCCTTTCAAGCAGAGCTGTTGCCGCACTTGGCGAAAGTCCCACAAGGTCGGGCACCGTGAATGTCAGATTTTCAAGCTCCTCATCGGTATAGACCGCCTCCACACCGAGATAAGGCAACACAGCTTCAAAAATATTCGCTACGTACGGCGCCGCCACCACACTACCGTATTTGATGCCGTCGGTTGGCTCATCTACCACCACGATCACGGCAATTTGGGGGTCATCGGCGGGTGCAAACCCAACGCACGAGGCGATGCGCGCATTGCGATCGTCACCGATCTTCTCGGAGGTGCCTGTTTTCGCCGCTACACGGTAGCCCGCCACGTAGGCGTTTTTGGCACCGCCGTTCCCTGCCACGCCTTCGGCTAAGATCCTCGATACGGTCTTGGCAGTCTCTTCGCTGATGACCTGACGCTTTACAACAGTTTCATGGCTGTAAACGGTCTTACCTGCCGCGTTGGTAATGCTTTGCACCAGATAGGGCTCTAACAGCTTGCCGCCGTTGGCGATGGCAGAGATCGCGGTGATCATTTGCAGCACCGACACCTTGAAATTTTGTCCAAAGGAGGCCGTGGCAAGATCAAGCTCGGTAAAGCTTGACTGTGCGTGGAAAATAGAGCTCCCCTCCCCGGGCAGATCAATGCCTGTTTTTTCAAGCATACCAAAGCCCGAAACGTAGCTGTAAAAGCAGTCGGTGCCAAGGCGTGCGGCGATCGTCATCATCACGGGATTGCAGGAATTTTGCAGCCCCTCGGCAAACGTGAGGCTCCCGTGGCCACCCACCTTGTGGCAATGAATGAGGCGGTCGGCAACGGCAAGCGCACCGCTGCAAAAAAAGCGCTCCTCAAGGCTCCTCACAGCCTCCTCCTCGATCACGGCCGAGCAGGTAATGGCCTTAAAGGTCGAGCCGGGCATATAAATTTCGGTGGCGGCCTTGTTTGACCAGCTTTTGAGCAAAAGCGTGTTTTTGGTTTCCTTATAAAGATCGCTGTCGGCTCCCACCCCCAGCGACGCCAGCTCGCGTGCGGCGTATTCGTTTAATGTAAAGGGCTCGTTTAAATCAAAGGTCGGCACAGTGGCCATCGCCAGCACCGCGCCCGTTTGCACGTCCATCACGATCCCGCACGCGCGGTTGGCGGCTCCGCTTTCGATCATCGTGGTTTCTAACTGTTCCTCAAGCACCGCCTGCACAAAGGCATCCAGCGTGGTTTGCAGCGTGCAGCCGTCCGTAGCGGGCACTAAGGCCTCGTAACGGTTTGGCAGGCGGTTCCCCGTAGAATCGCGCGCGGTGATATACGCCCCCGGCACGCCCGAAAGCAACGTATTATATTGCAATTCAAGCCCGTAGAGCCCCTGCCCGTCGCTGCCCGTGAACCCCAACACCTGGGCGGCCAGGCCGCCGTTTGGATAATAGCGGTCGGGCACCGCCTCCACGGCGATCAGGTCACCAAGCCCCTTTTCGGCTATCAGTGACAGCACCGCCTCGGCAACGGCGCTGTCGGTTTCACGTACCACCGTACGGGAAAGCTCGCGTGTATGCGACAAATGCTCCCTTAGCGTATCGGACGGGAGCCCTGTGATCTCGGCAAGCCCCGCTACGATCTCGTCGGCTGTGCCACTCGGCGCCTTAGCGATCAGCGAGGGAAAGACCGATATGCGATACACCGTGCGTGTGGTCGCAAGCACACGTCCTGCAGCGTCGAGGATCTCCCCCCTTGCCGCACGCACGGGCGAGCTGGTTGTCAGCTGATCCATCACCTTTTGCTGATAACGCTCAAAATCAAAAAACTGAATAAAAAAGAGTCGCGTCAGTAAAAAGGAAAAAATAAGCAATAGAGCCATTACAGCCACCAATCCGCGGCGCACTGTATGAACCGTGTGTTCTTGTCCCCTCATAAAAGCCCCTTACAAAAATAACGAGAATAGAATAGGGCGGCGAGCTCCAAACGGAGTCGCCGCCCAAGATGGCGACAGGTGCCGCGCATCCTTATTCTATTCTCGTTTTTGTTGTTTTAGACCTTACCAAAGATATTCAAGTGCGCAACGCAGGGCCTCAAGGCCGCTTTTTTCTTCCTTTGCGCCAAATACCTCGGTTTGGTTTTCGGCAGGACAGTCAAGGTAAGCACCCGACACACCCTCGTCAGCCACCGTATACATGGTAGCTGTTTCACAAACCTGTAACTCCCCTGCTGCCTCGGTCGCGCTCATCAGCTCAGCCTCGCTGTGCTCCAGCATGATACCCGAAGCACCGAGAAGCCCTACGGAAAGCACGAAAAGCAGCACGAATGCCGCGTGGGCAAAGAAGGTGTGTGCGCGGGAAAAGCGCGTACGGCAAGAGATGGTGCTCCCCTCGGATTTTGCGCGCTCGCTCTTTTGAATTTTAACGTATTCGCGGCTCTTTTCGGCCTTTTGCTCGGCATTTGCCAGCGATGCACGCATGGCGCCGATGCGGTCCTTGCCGCCGTAACGGCGATTAAAGTATTCAACGAAATCTCCCGATGAGATCGTGACGCCTCCATCGGGCTCATCGTGCAGATAAATGATGGTGGTGGCGTTGGGTACGGGTTTATGGTCAACGGCTCGCTTTGCAAGAGCCTTTTGCGTGCGATCGTGGTAACGGCTGCGTAACGCATCAAATTGCTGTTTGTAGTCGTCTTGAAAATACACGCGGTCATACACTTCTGTTTGGGACATGATGGCAGCCTCCTTGTTCTTATTTGAGTAGAATTTTACAGCTTTTCTGCCACACGAAGCTTGGCACTGCGTGAGCGAGGATTTTCCTCAAGCTCCACAGCACTTGGCAAAATGGGCTTTCTTGTGATAATTTTTGCCACGGGCTTATGGCCGCACACACAGATCGGCAGGGATTTGGGGCAGGTGCACCCCTCGGCCATTTCGGCAAAGGCCTGCTTTACGATGCGATCCTCAAGCGAATGGAAGGTGATCACCGCGAGGCGCCCCCCGCGATTCAAGCGTGCCATAGCACCCTTCAGGGCAGGCACGATGGCGTCAAGCTCTCCGTTGACCTCAATGCGGATCGCCTGGAACGAGCGCTTGGCAGGGTGATGCCCTCCCTCACGTGCCGCCGCAGGCATGGCACTTTTAATAAGATCGGAAAGCTCCTTGGTGGTGGCAATGGGGGCTATTTCCCTTGCCTGCACGATCTTGCGTGCGATGCGCGCTGAAAATTTTTCTTCACCGTAGGTAAAGAGAATATTTTTCAACGCCTCCTCCGAATAGGTATTGACGACCGTATACGCGGTTTTTTCGTTACGGCGGTCCATACGCATATCAAGCGGTGCATCAGCCTGGTAGGAAAAGCCGCGCTCGGCCGTGTCAAGCTGATAGGAGGAAACACCAAGGTCAAGCAGCATGCCGTCGATGGTGTCGATCCCAAGATCGTCAAGCACGTGCGAAACCTCTGAAAAGTTACTGCGGTAAACCGTTGCGCGCTCTGAAAAGGGGGAAAGTCGCGCGGTAGCAGCGGCAATGGCCGCTTCATCACGGTCGATCGCGATCAAGCGCCCCGTAGTCAAGCGCTCTGCGATATGATAGGAGTGTCCGCCACCGCCTGCGGTGCCGTCAACGTAGACACCCTCGGGCTTGATGGCAAGGCCCTCTATACATTCATCAAGTAAAACGGAACGGTGAGAGAAGACTGCGGCCATATCACAGCCCACTTTCTTCCAGTGCGCGGCGAATAGCCTCCACGTCGATCGAGGCCACGCGTGCCTCGTAGTTCTCCTCTGACCAGATCTCACCAAAGTCGCCGCAACCAACGATCACAAGACTGCGGTTGGTGCCCTCGTCAGCCTTAGGCGTGATGCCTGCAAATTCAAGCAAGCCGTTGGGGAGCAGCACGCGCCCCAAGGAATCGGGCGTGACCTGCGCGGCGTCGCGGTAAAGGAACCAAAAGGTCTCCTCAGAAAATTTACGGGGCATATTCTTCAAGGGCTCGATATATGCCTTCCAGGCCTGTGCGGAATAAAAGCGCAGGCAGTTGCCGCGGATACTGCGCACGATCATAAAATCCTCGCCCAGCTCCTCACGCAGCTTTGAAGGAATGGAAACGCGATTTTTGGCATCCAGAGAATGACGGTATTCACCCGACAGCATATAGCGTTCCTCCTTCCCTTTTTCTGAAATGGGCTTAACATTTTATAACATTTTGCCCCATTTCTTACCACTTACGTATATTATATGACGAAATCGGTCTGTTTGTCAACCCCAAATTTAAAAATTTTTTCACAATTTTCGCGTTTTTTTGAAAAATTTTCCCCTTTTATATATAAATCAGGCAAAAGTACGCATCGGTGGGAAATTTTTTAAAAAGAAAAAAGCCGCGCGGGCAATGCCCGCACGGCTTTGGGTTCAATATTCAATTTTAGTGTGAGCCGTGAGGTTATTCAAAGCACACGCGCATATACATGTACGCATAAAGCGAAGTTAGCTCGGGGGGATACGAGCGGTGGCGGTTGTAGCTTCCCCACCAATCATATTTCCCATCCTTCATATAAACAATATGGCAATCGCTCTCGTGCGTTTCGTCGGAGCCGCACACGTTAAAGCCCAGCAAAAGCGACTCATACGTGAGGGTGGCAACAGAGTTGCCAAAGGGAGTTTCCTCAATCGTATCGGCCACGTATTTTTGCGGTTTGTTATAACGCAGCTCCACAAACACGCGCTCCTTTACAATTTCCAACGCGGGAATAGAAGAAGCGCTTTGTGACACAAACGTATCGGCACCGGCGCGCACCTCTTTGGCAAGCAGTGAGGATATCATTTCAAAAACCATCACCTTTTCCATATCCGACAGCACAACCGAATTTCCATCCACGTAAAGCACGATGCTATCGGGGATAGCCGGAAAGACATTGGAAATCACAGGCTCGTCATCACTCACACTCGGCGGCATAAGGCCGATGATGCTTTCGGCCATCTTGCGTTCAAACAAACCGCTAAAATTATCGTTCACCACGAAATCGCAATGGCGCAAGGCGGCGGCGCTTTCAAACATATATAACTCACCGTCAAGATAATACTCAAGAAAAAGGCCGTTAACCTGATGAAGCAAAATCTTTATTTCGTCAAATTCAAAAGCCTCGCTTACATTAAATTTCTCGGCTTCAAGATCTTGCGAGATCTTACGCGGTGTCTGAAAACGAAAGCTTAACACCGCGCAATTTCTTCTGACCAACTTGCGTTTCGATTCGCTGTCAAAGGTATGGGGCTCAAATTTGTTTTCATCTAAATCAAATTGCTCTACAAGCAACTCATACAGTTCCCCGGCCTCATTCCCTGAAAGCGCATAAGAGCCGTACACGATCTCGTCGGGGCAAGGCAGCAATCGGTCAGCTTTTATGCTGTCCAAAAGCACGTATTTATTATTGCAAGCAATGCAAGCAACACAAATCAGCCCCAAAAGCAAAATACCGATCAAAATGCCAATTCTTTTTCTTGTAAATAATTTCAAAGCCAACCTCCTTTGACGAAATACACATTGTCAATTTTTGTTTAGCCGCACCTGTTCAAGCCTTCCTCCGAGAGGAAGGTGGCACGCGGATGCGTGACGAAAGGAGCCTGCGCATATAGCGCCTTTTGCGCTTACCTTGTAGCAACTGCTGCACTAACGTTTCGCGGGCTCCTCCACCCGCTGCGCGGGAGCCCCCTCCCGGAGGGAGCCCTGGGCAAACGAGTTTCCTACGTTAAACATCGATCTGCTCACAATTTAAGGTTTCGCTGTATCTATGCCAAAGTTCATTCACCGCCGGTGAGCGCCCTTTTGACAATACGTACATCCTCCTTAAATTTTTAGCAGTTATCGAAATAAAAGCACGGTTTTTTCTGCTGACACGAAGGAAGGAGCCCTCAAAAGGAAGGCCAAAGCAAATAATAGAATCTAAAGGTCTATCAAGATCAGGTATTATTCTCCATTTGTATGAGTAAATAGGCTCTATCGTATATTCCGTAAGTTCTTCCCACTTCCAATTAGCATGCCTATTGTGTATCCCATTTTCGTCAATGGTTATAATGCAAAATGCGTTATATGACCATAAATACATAACGATACCCGGATATAGGAGTGCTATAATGCAGAAGATAGGAATCGATTGCCACATATTAGCTAGCGTTCCAACACCCGTAAAAAAAGTAATAAGGAACAAATACTTCAATACACAGCTCCGTGCCAATGACGGACTTGCAAAAACGCGGTATTTCATAAAAGCTCCCCTTTTTTAACCACTTGGTGTTTTTTTCGGTAAAAGCACTTAGCTCTCGCGATCAAGCCTTCCTCCGAGAGGAAGGTGGCACGCGGATGCGTGACGAAAGGAGCCTGCGTGTATCAGCCCCTTGCACTTACCTTGTAGCAACTGCTGCACTAACGTTTCGCGGGCTCCTCCACCCGATGGGAGCCTTTTGGCAGAATACAGCGCCCATCGGCAATAGTTGATGCGCTCCTACAATTATATTTTACCACAATTTGTTACGTTTGTCAATTTAACGCAAGGCACCGCCCCCGATATTAGTGTGTAGCAGTAATAAGCAACGCGAGAAAACCGCACCAAGCATCGAAAAAGGCTATTTTTCTCGTTTTTACTACTCTTTTTCTGCTCTTTAATTGTATAAACGGAAAAAGTGGCAAAAATGATTCACTTTTTTGAAAATTTTACAAAAAATTTTTTAACCGCCTAAAATTTTAGAGGTTAACGTAACAAATTTTCCCTAGCCGCAGGGCTTATGGGTTCAACTCCCCAGGCAGTATAAAGCCTACCCTGCCAGGTGTTGTGCTCAAACAGATACGTGTCGATACGGTTGAGCACGTCTATCTTATAGCGGCTCCACAGGGGGGCCAGCAGCTGGCCCGCGGGCGCGTCGCCCGTCAGGCGCCCGATGACGGTATCGGGCGGCAGCAATTCAAGGGCCTTTGCCACCACACGCACGTAATCGTCAAGCTCCATCGGCTGATACGCGCCGTTTAAATAAAGGTCAGCCATCGGGGTGTTCAGCAGCACGTAAAGCAAATGAATTTTCACCTCGTCGGGCCTTAATGCCGCCACCTGCCGCACGGTTTCCAGCATCATTTCCTCGGTTTCGTCGGGAAGCCCGAAAATCAGATGCACGCCAATGCGCGCACGGGGCGCCGCCTCGCGCAAGCGCTGATAGCCCCTGAGGAACGCCGCAAAATCATGGCCGCGATTGATGGCCTCGGCGGTCTGATCATGCACGCTCTGAAGCCCCAGCTCCACCGTCAGGCACGTGCGCTCGGATAATTCGGCAAGGTAACAAACCACGTCATCGGCAAGGCAATCGGCGCGTGTGGCAATATTGAGCCCGACCGCATCGGGCTCCAACAATGCCTGCTCATAAAGCTCGCGCAGCGTTTCAAGCGGCGCATAGGTGCCCGTATGTGCTTGAAAATACGGAATGACGCGCGAAAACCGCCACTTGCCCGACAGCGCACCTTTTTGCTTTGCCATCTGCTCGGCGATCGGCAGAGTGGCAGGGGCTGTAAAATCGCCGCTGCCCCGCCCCGAGCAGTAAATACAGCCGCCCGTGCCACAGCGCCCGTCCATATTCGGGCACGTAAAGCCACCATCCAGCGCCAGCTTTGCCACACGCCCACCGAAGGTTTTACGCAGATAATATTCATACGCGTAATAGCGCTTGTTGCTGTCACTGTTGGGAAAGGGATTTGTTTTCGCTTGGGTGTTCTCTTTTGCCATGGTTGCTCCTATCAGTATCTATCCTTGTAAGCTCGTTGGTCTTGGTATAACAAACGGGTTGCCGTGGGCAACCCGTTTGTATCATATCATAGCTTAAGCCAGCAGCTTTTCTACTGCGGCGATCTTGACGCACAGCGTCAGCACGTGCATCGCAGCCTCCAGATCCTCGTCGCTGGGATAGGTGGGGGCGATGCGGATATTGCTGTCGTCGGGGTCGATGCCGTAGGGGTAGGTCGCACCGACGGTCGTCAGCGTCACACCTGCCTGCTTGCAAAGGGCATACGCGCGCTTGGCGCACCCGTTCATCGTGTAAAGGCTGATGAAGTAGCCGCCGCGCGGCGAGGTCCAGGTAGCCGTACCCGTGCCGCCAAGATCCTCGTTGAGGATACGGTCAACCGTCTCAAACTTGGGGCGAATGATATCGGCCAGCACCTTCATGTGTGCCATCATATTTTCAGCCGTCTTGAAGTAGCGTACGTGACGGATCTGATTGAGCTTATCAAAGCCGATGGTCTGCGAGCCCATAATGCCCTTGATCTGCTTGATATTTGCCTCAGATGCGGCGATCATGGCAAGACCTGCACCGGGGAAGGAGATCTTGGAGGTAGAAGCGAAGTAGAACACGCGATCCTCTGTACCTGCCTCGCGACAAGCGGCAAAGATATCGTAAAGCGTATCCATGCCCTCGGCCTTGTAAAGGTCGTGCACCACGTAAGCGTTATCCCAGAAAATGCGGAAGTCGGGGGCACCCGTCTTCATAGAAGCAAGGCGCTTGACGGTTTCATCGGAGTAGGTGATGCCGTCGGGGTTCGAATACTTGGGGTTGCACCAGATGCCCTTTACGGCAGGGTCCTTCGCAAGTGCCTCCACAGCGTCCATATCGGGGCCCGTGGGGGTCATCTTGACGTTGATCATCTCAATGCCGAGCGACTGGCAAACGCCAAAGTGACGGTCATAGCCGGGCACAGGGCAGATAAACTTGACCTTTTCCTCCTTGACCCAGGGGCGCTCACTGCCCACCACGCCGTAAAGCATGGCGCGGGCCATTGCATCATACATGAGATTCAGGGAGGAGTTACCGCCAACGATGATGTTGGCAACGGGAATATCCAACAGATCGGAAAACAGCTTTTTAGCCTCGGGGATACCGTCAAGCACACCGTAGTTACGGTTATCAAAGCCGTTGGCGGATTTGCAATCCTCGGGGGTCTTCAGGCAGGTCAGCATATCCATGAGAAGGTCGATCTGCTTCGCGCCGGGCTTACCGCGCGACAGATCAAGCGAAAGTCCCTTTTTGCAGTAAGCGTCGTATTGCTCCTGCAGGGCTGCAAGCTCCTTTTTGAGGTCGGCTGCGCTCATCATCGTGTAATTCATGTTCAAAGCTCCTTCATAGTTGAATTTGGGTGATTTCGCAAACAAAATCTTGAAAAGTTGCAAATTTCACCAACACCGCTAAGCATTATAGCATATTTTCGCAAGAATTGCAAGTGGAAATTGCATTTTTTAAAAAATTATTATCGTTTTTTCAGCGCTTTTTGCGCCAGAATTCCGTCACGCGGTGCGCCAGCGATGCGGCGTCCCCCGCGGCGGTGATGCCCTGCCAGTGCGGCGGATACAAATGCAAGTACGGCTCCTCGGCATAGCGACTGTCGATCAGCACCACCACACCGCAGTCCTCCTCGCGGCGAATCACGCGTCCTGCCGCCTGTAATACACGGTTCATACCGGGATAGGTATAGGCATAGTCGTAGCCGCGCTCACACGCGTGCTCGTAATAATCGCGCAAAATATTGCGCTCGTTTGAAAGCCCCGGGATCCCCACGCCCACAATGATCGAGCCGATGAGGCGACTGCCGGGCAGATCCACGCCCTCGGAAAAGCTGCCGCCCAGCACGCAAAACCCAACACGCAAATGCCCCCGGTCAGCCTTGAAGGCAGCCAAAAAGCCCTCGCGCTCGGCATAGCTCATGCCGGGGTGCTGTACCACACACGAAACGTCTGGATACCGTGCAGCAAAGCGCTCGTACACAGCATTCAGATATTCGTACGAGGGAAAATACACCATATAATTCCCCGCCCTCGCACTGACTGCCGCCGCAATATAGGTCGCCACGCGCTTATAGGACCTCGCACGCTCCTCCATTTTGGTGCTGATCACGGGCACTGCCGTCACGCAAAGATTGTCGGGATCATAGGGTGAGGGTAAGGAAAGCGTGGTGGCCTGCTTGCCGCCACCCAGCACGTCAACAAAGTATTCAAGGGGTGTCAGGGTTGCCGAAAAGAAGACGACCGCACGCGCCCGTGCCGCAGCGGTGTTCAGCACGCCCGACGGATCAAGACAATACAGCTGTATCTGAAATGCACCGTGCAGGAGCTCGGCAAACGTCAGAAACCGCCCGTCGTAATATTCCGCAATGCTACCAAATCGCCTGAGTGCCGCCGAAAGGCCCGAAAGGTCATCCGCCAACGGGTGCAGGGGCTCCGCCTTGCAAAAGGCATCCAGTGCACGCCGACATTGCAGGGCGGCATCCATAAGGGAGAGCGATAGCTCAGCGTTAAGATAATACCCGCTTTCGGTGCCGTCCTCGTGCTTTTGCCTGTTTTCGGTGCAAAGCGCCGACATACGCGTAAGGCACGTCACAAATCCCCCCAGCGCCTCCACAAGCTTCGTATCGGCCACAGGGTCAACGCGTGAAAGCGCCTCCGTAAAGGGGGCGGCGTTCAGCGTGGCCGAATACATATCGCGCGCACGGTCGGGGAGATTGTGCGCCTCGTCCACCAAAAAGACGTACTCGCCGCGCTCACCCTCGTTTTCGTCAAAAAAGCGGCGCAGGTAGACCGCGGGGTCAAACACGTAATTATAATCGCAAATGATCAGCTCGCAGTATAGGGCAAGATCAAGTGAGAGCTCATAGGGGCAAAGACGGTGCTTGGCCGCCACCTCGGCGATCAGCGTACGCGGATAGCCGTTTGCACGCGTCAATAGCTCCTCAAGCGCCGTATCCACACGATCGTAATAGCCGCGCGCAAAGGGACACTCGTCCGGATTACAGCGCGATTGATTGCCGCGCTTGCAGCCTCCCTCGTTGGAGCACATCTGCTCCTTCGCGTGCAGCACCACGCAGCGGATCTTAGCACCCGATTCAAAAAGCTTAGCGGCAGCAGCATAGGCCTCACGCCGCACGCTGGCCTTGGCAGTGAGATAAAAAATACGCTCACAGTACCCTGCCCCAAGCGCCTTGACGGCGGGATAGAGCGTAGACATGGTCTTACCGATACCCGTGGGAGCCTGTGCAAAAAGACGCTTACCGCGCCGCACGGTGCGAAAGACCTCCTCGGCAAGCTCACTCTGCCCCTCACGCGGATTCTCATACGGAAAACGCACCGCCTCGATCTCCGGCAGACAAACAGACCTGCGCGTCACCTCAAGCCTTGCAAAAAAGGCCACGCGCGCAAGCAGTCCCTCGTAAAACACGCGCAGCTCGGCCGCCGTCATTTCGCTGTTGGTATCGTGTACGGTATCCCTTTCGGGGTCGTAGAGGCGCATACGCAGACGAATGCTTGCAAGGTGGCGGCTTTCACAAATAAAATGTGCATAACAGCGCAGCTGCGAATAGGCGTCGTCACGCGCGCCATACCCACCCTGGCGGAGCTTGATCTCCTCTACGGTCACGCGCCCGTTTTCCTCGATCACGCCATCGGCACGCCCCGAAACGGTAAAATAAATGCCCTCGTACAGGGTGGTGTTCTGCACGGGGACCTCGGCCTGGTAGCTCTTGCCCTGCCTTGCTTGCAGACGGCGGTGTGCCTCGCTCCCCTTTTGCATGGCGGCGATGCGCGAGGGGCGCCGCGCGTCAATACTGCCGCTTTTATGCGCCATTTGGCAAAGCTCACGCACCGACATCTCGATCGCCGCACACGCGGTATTGTATCGCACGGTCACACCCCCTTTCATAAACTTTATTTGTATAAATATATTTTAACACAGCCCCCGCGCAAAGTCAACGGCGCCACGCCAAAATTACCATTATTTTAGGGGTGGCGCAACGGGCCCTTTTCACTTATAATAGTAGTATGAAGGATAAGGCGGTGAGAGAAATGGATTTTATACGGATCGGTACCAACAAATTAAAGATCATGCTCACGCGTGAGGACGCCGCGCACTATGCCCTTTGCCCTGACACCGCTGACAACACCGACACCAAAACGCGCCGCGCCTTTCGCGCGATCTTAACCGATATCAAGGCGAGAACCGACTTTGATGCGGCCGAAGACAAGGTCTACATACAAATATTCCCCTCGCGCGAGGGCGGGTGCGAGCTGTTTGTGACCAAAATGGGCGTGTCACTCTCCCCTAAGCAAGCGACAACAGGCAAAGCCGAGCGCACTCCCAAAAAGCGGCGAGAGCTGATATTTTATTTTACAAGCCTTGAGGGGCTGGTCGCTGCCTGCCGCCGTCTGTTTTTGGCCAAATTCAAGGGGGAGAGCCGCGTGTGGCTGGACGACCTCGGGCGATATTGGCTCCATCTCCTTGAGGAGGGCGACCCCTTAACGGCGCGCCACGATCACGCGTGTCTGTTAGAATACGGCTACATGGAGAACCGCGACAACGCGGCCCTCATGCTCCCCGAGCACGGCAAAATGCTTGCTTGCGGCAACGCGGTGCAGGTTTTCAGCCAATTATAAAACGATCCCTCCGTCAGACGGGGGGTATCCTTATCGGAGAATTAAAAAAACAACTATAAGTGCGAGCATCGCATTTGTTCGGACAAATACAGTATGGGCTAAGCCCAAACCCCTTTACAAACAGAAAGAGATAACAAATCGGTTCTTCGCCGAAATGTTATCTCTTTTTTCTGTCTGTTTAATGAAATCGTGGCTATGCCACGATGAAATCTTCGCTCCGCTCAGATGAAATCCAAGGATAAACCTTGGATGAAATCAAATCCGTCTAAATGCAACCCTGCGAAGCAGGATTTCATCGCGAAAGCGATTTCATCCACCAAAGGTGGATTTCACCCGTCGAAGACGGATTTGACTGCGTGATACTCCGTTAAGAGTATCACGCTATACGGGGGGATATTTATTATTTTGAAAGCGGCGCGGTATTTATTGTTGCAGCGCCTTTTTGAGGTCGCGACCGATGCGTACGGCCATGCGCTGAAAGCCGAGATCATTGGGGTGCGTGCCGTCTACCGTACAGGCGTCCCAGTCCTCACCCTTAAAGAGCTGTGCACCGTCAATAAACCAAACCTTGTTATCCCCTGCCAGCAACGCGTTTTCATAGGTGCGACGAATGATCGCACGGCGCGCGGTAAAGCGTCCGTAGGAAAACCTTTCATCCCCCTTCAAAAGCACGTTGGGGGCCGAAACGATCACGATCGGCAGATCGGGATGTGCCGCGCGGATCACCTTAAAAAAGGGCTCGTGCGTGGCGGCCAGATGCTCCTCGTTATTGGTATTATGATCGTAATCCAGCACAAAGGCACTCATATCCAGCGTGGCGATATATTCCGCCATTTTGATCTCACCCTTGGCACTGCCGGAAAAGCCAAGATTGATATGGTCAACACCGAGCTTGCGCGAGATGATCGCCTGATAGGCGTTACCGGGGCGCGAGGCGCAGCCGCCCTGCGTGATCGAGCTGCCGTAGTAGACCACGGGCTTCTCAATGGCATAGGGGGTGGGAGCCTCGAGCAGCGCCTCCTTTTTCAGTGCCACGTAGAGCTCCTTCACGCCGTCGTAAAGCGGAAAATTGATGGTATAATCATACACGTCACCGCTCTCAAGCCAATGAGCCGAGGCGTAGCCCTCGCTCATGCCGCGCGGCGGTACAAAGGTGCGATAATACGTGTCCTTGCCCTTTTTATCCACACGGTAAAGGTCAAAGCCGGATTGCCCCGTCAAGGGCATATGTACCATCGGCGCGCCGTTTTTCATCACCGCCTTGATGGCTATATAACGCGAATTGGTGCGAAAACGCACGCGTCCGCCTGCCGTGCAGCGATTGAGGCCCCCCGAAACGCCTGCCGAGATCTCGTTTGCGACCTCCTGGGGCATGCGCACAAAGCGGCCCTGTGCCTCGTCATAGCGCACGCCGTAAAGCACAAAAGGCGCCTCACGCACGTCAAGCCACACAAGATCGGGCTCGGTAATCGTGGTTTCTACCACTAAATTCTTATCAATATCCTCAATTCTCATTAAGCGATACCTCCCAAGGCAATATTTACCGCTTTTATTGTACCACACCAAACAAAAAATGTAAACCTTTTTATAAAAATTAAACCCTATATGTTGCTTTTATATCATTCATTTGCTATAATAATGGCAATGAGTTGCGCGACTGAAAAGGAGTGACCGTATGGATTGGCAAGCATTACTTGAAAATTGCAGCAGCTGCCACAAATGCGCCCTTGGCGACACGCGCACCAACGTGGTGTTCGGTGCAGGTCAAAAAAACGCCTCGCTTTTGTTTGTGGGGGAAGCCCCGGGCGAAGCCGAGGACTTATCGGGCGTACCCTTTGTGGGGCGTGCGGGACAGCTGCTGAACAGCTTTTTAGATGAGGCGGGCATCGCCCGTGACAAGGTATATATTGCCAACATTTTAAAATGCCGCCCACCCGAAAACCGCGATCCCTCCCCCGCCGAGGAGGAGGCCTGCCGCCCCTGGCTGGAGGCGCAGATCCGCCTCATTGACCCCCGCGTGATCGTCTGCCTTGGACGCATTTCCGCCGCGCGCCTCATCAAGCCCGATTTCCGCATCACCAAGGAGCACGGCGTATGGTTTGAAAGGGAGGGGCGACTGATCACCGCCGTTTACCACCCCGCTTACCTCCTGCGAGATCCGCGCAAGCGCCCCGATTTTAAAGCGGATCTCAAGCGCATTTACGATCAATTACAGCAAACGGAGCAAAGTTAATGTCAAGCACTACGTTTTTTAATCTTTTGACCATCATCGGCGTGCTATTTCTCGTGATGGTTGCAGGCTTTTGGTGCCGTCGCCGCGGCATCATCAACGACGTGACCTCAAACCGCATGTCAAAGCTCATTATTGAGGTGGGGCAACCGCTGCTCATCATCGGGTCGCTGATCAACAAGGAATTCAGCTGGGAGCTCCTAAAGGGGGGCCTGCTTTACTTCGGTATTGGCCTCGTCATTCACCCCGTTATGTGTCTGGTGGCCTTTCTCTTCGGTCACGCATTTACCGACCCCGACGAGAAAAAGCTGTCGCAATTTGCGCTGACCTTTACCAACTGCGCCTTTATCGGCTTTCCGATCCTGGCGGCGGTATTCCCCGAAACGGGCGTCTTTTACGGCTCGTTTTTCGTCATAGGCTTCCATATTTATATTTGGACCCTCGGCATTTATCTGCTCTCTCGCGGGCGTGAGGATATCAAGCTCACCCCCAAAAAGGCGATCCTCAACTTCGGCACCGTGCCGTGTGCCATCGGCCTTGCCCTCTATTTACTGAAGGCTGTGCTGCCAATGCCCGCTGTTTTCATTGATTTCTCAGGCTATATGGGCAGCCTTTGTATGCCGATCTCAGTCTTGATCACGGGTTCCCTGCTTGCCACGCAAAAGCCGCACGATATCCTGTGCAGCCCACGCATTTATCTTTTTAACGCGATCAAGCTGATCGTTATGCCCCTGATCATCTGCCTGCTTGCAAAGCTGGTGACGCTGAGAGTTACCGACAGCTATGAGATCGTGATGTTCTGTACCGTGATCGCCGCCCTTCCCTCGGCCGCCACCATTACAATGCTGGCCGAGCTTTACGGCATCAAGCCCGGCTACGCCGCACAAACCGTGGGCACCTCGTCCCTCTTATCCGTGGCGACTCTGCCCCTCTTATACTTCCTCGGTGACCTGATCGCCAGGCTTTGACCGATCGCATAAAAAACCAAAACCAACAAAAAAGAGATAACATTTCGGCGAAGAACCGATTTGTTATCTCTTTCGTTTTTATAAATGAATTGGCTTTGGCATGATTTCTCGTCGGTGAGCCTTCTCCACAAATGGAATGGCAGCCAATCTGCCGTAATTTTCATTGCTGTCTCCTTTATTGAATGGAATACACCACCCAAGGCTGTAAAGCCTTGGGTGGTGCTCATAGCTTAAAATTCGATCATATCGTCGCCAAGGATATCCTCTGCGGTATCATTGGTGGGATCGTCCTCGGGCAGCGGTACGGGGTCGGGCAGCTCGTAGGTCGAGTTGCCGCGCCAGAGGATCAGGCCCGCGTTGTTCGTGCCGCCCTCGTAGGTAATATCACCCGAGGCCGACTTGTGGTAAATACCCGTGCCCCAGCCGAAGGTCGTGCCCGCAGACCCGGGATACTCGTTGGTAAGGCCTGCAATAAACTGATCGGCATAGGTCTTAAGCTCTGCGTCACTCAGAGGCGTATCGCCCTCACAAACATTCAGCGGGAGGCCTGCAACACCGTCCTTTGTCAGCGTCATCGTGGGATTGTAGTGATACTTATTCCCTACAGTTTCATCCAGCGGCTGACCGGCAAAGATATACAGCCATCTGGTGTTCTTCAGCCACAAAATGTTCTGCATAATGTAGGAGGAGGTGCTGGTTTCGTTGGCAAGGCTCTGCACGTTGTTGGCAGAGTGCGACCACAAAATGATCTGTGCATCGATGCGGTAATACGACGCCGCCTCAATGCCGTTGCCGCCGTGGTGCGAGGAAAGCACCATATCGGACTTGAGATAATCGCCCCAAAGCGCACGCATCTGCTGCGAGCCACGTGCCTGAAGGTCGCCGGGGTTCATCAGGCTGATGGCATTTTTACCGACGAGGATGTTGCCGTTACCGTCGGTTTCGTGCGCCGTCAGACGCAGGACCGTAGAGGTGTTATTGAAGTAAAGCATAGCCCAAGGATGAATATCCTCATGCGTATACATGACCTCAAATTCAAGGTTGCCGATAAAGAACTGCTGGCCCGTGTGCACCTTATAATACTGCACGTAGGTGCCGTCGTAATTCTTATACCAGTTATCCGACTCCAGGAGGTTCGCGATCGTGGGATTGGGATCCATCGAGTTGTAGATCTCGTCGTTAGAGGGGGTGTTGGCAATGAGCCTTGTCACCTTAGCCTTGGGATTCCATAGGTTGGACGAACCGCTCTGACAGTAGGTCTTAATGAACTTATCCATCATGCCGTAGTGGTCGCCGTGGCCGTGCGAAAGGAGCCATGTGATCTCAATGGGCTTCGAGTTCGTGGGTGCCGTGCCGCCGTGCGCGTCCTTGTAAAGATCGGTCAGAAGGTTGTAAAGACGCTCCGCATCGGTCGCGTTACAGCCACCGCCGCCGCCATCAAGCACCACGAAGGTACCGTCCTCCAGCGTATACACGTAGCAGAAGCCGAAGTTACGTTTGTTCTCGTCATTAAGATCGAAGGAAACCTCCATCGAGGTCAGCTTGGTCGTGGTCAGCTTGCCCGTAGCGGGTACGCGCAGCATGCTCTCGTCAAGCAGCTGATGGATATAGGACTTGTCGTTGGCGGTCCTTGCCGCGATCACGCGCAGCGTGGGGGTAAACATCTTTTCAAGCGTTTCGGTATCGTTGAGCTGCTCAAGATCCGCATCGGCATAGGCGTGCAGCATCACGTGCAGCATAATACCCGTGGTACTGTTTACGTAGGTAACGAAGTAATTACCCTTGATCGAGCGCTGAGTCATATACACGGTAAAGCCGCGAGACTCAAGGAGTCTGCAGTAGTTGTAGTAATCGCCGAAGCCCGCGTTCTTGTAATAATACTCGATCGCGTCGTTATCCACGTTCACAACGCCCGAAAGCTGAATGCCTGCGGGACGGGGGCAAAGCGTGGTATCGGTCACCAGCTTCTTGACTTCCTCGGCCACGTTCCCCGTGCCCGTAGCGCCCGTCACGCTGTCAAAGGCACCCGTAAAGCCGTCAATGCCGTACTTCTCAAACTCATAGTCAACGGGCACGAAGTAGCCGTTGTCGGTTGCAAAATCGGCAAGGTCTGCTTCAAGCAGCGCCTTGGCAAGACGGAGGGTCGAATCGTCAAACGCGGTGATCACCACGTTACCGTCCTTGATGGTATAGCCGTAATAGCCTGCATCGCGTCCGACCAGCGCGGTCTGCATCGCGTAATCGGTAAGACCGATCTGGATCGTGCCCACGTTCGTGGCAAGATTGTCAGGCAGATAGGTATAGTTCATGCCGCTGCCGTCCAGCTGATTGCCCAGCAGGATCGCCGCTACCACGGGATAGTCAACGTAGAATTGCTCGTTGCCCTCCTGATTATACAGGTGCGTATAAGCGCCGTACATAAAGTAGATCTTAGAATAGTTCTTGTCACCGCCACCGGTATAGGGCTGCCAGATGTTGCCGTCACGGTGCCAGGAGAACACGAAGGGGGTGTCACTGTTCAGTGGCAGCATTTCCACATTGGAGGAAACGATCTCGCTGATAATGACCGTCTTATTGGCTTCCATATCGGCCAACACCGTATTGCTGAATACGGAAAGTGCCTGCATCGTCAAGGCATTCGTGGTACCGACGATCACGATCTTACCGTTGATCACGCCGATATAGTAGCCCTCACCCTCGATCTCGGAGAGCGCCTTCGCGGTTTCGGTCGTACCCGTGTTACCCACGAGGATAGCCGCGCCCGAGGCGGTGTAGCCAAGAGAGGTGAGCTTGTTCTTCAGCGTGGTGTTAGCGGCCGTCTTGAGGTTAGCGCTGGCATCGCCGCCCACGGTGATCGTCGTGGAGGGCGTCACGGTCGACACGTCATAGGTGTGCTCGTAGCCGCAATAGCTCTTCAGGATCTCCTGCTCCGTCTCGTCAAAGGCACTGTAGCCGTTGTGATAGTAGAGCGAGGGGGACATATGCTCCTCATCGGGCAGAATCACGTAGGAGGTATAGGCCGCCTTGGTCACCGCTGCCATAGAGTCGGTGTTGTAGGCTGCATCGTAATTGCTGTAGTAATAGGTGCTACCGACCTTCACGTAGGATACTGCGGCAAGCACGCGCGTATAGTTGGTGGTCTTGAGGTTGATCAGCGTGCCGCTGAAGGTAATACTGCCGTCGGGGAGCGTAAGAACGCTGTATTTTGCGGGAATATCCACGTAAGTGGTGCCGTAGGCAGGATTCTTCGAGGCAAGGGTGTTGAGCTTTGCATGTGTGAAGGCACCTGCAGCCGCCACGTAATCGGCGGGTGCGATCAGCGTACCGTAGGTAGCGCCCTCGGGCAAGGTCGCAGCGATCGCCGCAGAGATCACGGAGGTAAAGCGAATGCCCTCGTAATCCTCAGTCACCGAAACGCCTGCCTGCTCGTTCATCGTGGGCGAATACGTGGTGGTGGTATTGGCCTTGGCAAAATAGCAGTAATAATTCTCACCGCCGTATTGGCAAACGATGCTGTCCGCGCTCATACGCACGTCGTTCTCGGTGCCACCCGCATCAATAAAGTAGCCCTGCAGATAACGCGAGAGCAGCAGTGCACCGTTCACAGTCACGCGTGCCGAGCCCACGGTGGTATCGATCATTTGCGTATTGCCTACGCGGTTATCGATAAAGGTACCGCCGTTCAGAGCGACCGTAGCCGAGGCGACCTGATACATCTCGGTGGGATCGTAATACTGCCCCGTGCCGGTCTGCGGAATGACCGCGACACCCGCACGAATGAGAGCACCGCCCTTTACCGCGTCGGAATCGTTGAGAATAAAGGTACCGTTGTTAACCGTCAGACTTCCCTGCCCCTCGGGGATCACGAAGTTGATAAGGCAAGCGGAATTCGCAGTATGCGTACCGCCGATAATGGTGACGTTACCCTTAGCAAGGCTAAAGCCGACGGCGTTGTCGTAGGTGGTCACGGTAGCCTTGCTGAAAAGTGTAAAGGAAAGCGTAGCAGTGGAAGCCGTCGTACGGAAGCCCGTCGCGCTGTTATAGACCGAAAACGCACCGTTACTGACAGACATGCTGGCGCCTGCACTAAGATCAGCGATCGCAGCCGTATCGTACGCCGCAAAGGTACCTGCGGCAATCGTGATTTTCACGCCGTCAGCGTTGGCGCGGATCAACTGACCTGCACCGGTTTTAATAAAGGTCGCGCCCGTGCCGCTATACGAGGTGCCGTTCACGGACAGCGAGCCGCTCTTGATCTCCACGGTGCCGGCCGGGAGGTAATCAACGTGCATACCGATGATAGCACCCGTGCTGCTGGTGCCGCCCAGCTTGAACGTACCGCCGTAGATCACGGCCTTACCTGCTGCGTGGAAGTGAAGCACCGCACCCGCGCTGATATTTGCCGCCCCTACGTGCGTGCCGTCAAAATTACCGTCGAATATGTAAGCAACGGCAGCCGCACTTTGAATATCAATGATCTTGGAATTGGCCTGGCCGGGGTTATGGTAGAAATTACCGCCCGTAAAGACCGTCGTGCCCGAAACCGTAACGGCACGGAAGCCGTAAAAGCTACCGCCCGAAATAACGGCGTCGGTACAGCTCGTACCCACCTTCAGCGCCTGATTACTGTGGCCGCCCATAAAGGTGCCGCCGCTGACACGCAGCGTGCCCTTGCCGTTATAGTAAGCGCCCACGCAGCACTCATAGCCATTCGAATTAGCATAGTAGCCCGTCGCAGCGAGATCGATCTCTGCCGCGCTGCTCAGCGTATCCACGTAGGTGAAGAAGCCGCCCGTGATCGTGAGATACGGCGCCGAATCTCCGTCGTTGACTGCATAGATCGTATAGGCACTCTCGTGCAGCACGTAAAATTTACCGTCGTTGATGGTGATATTACCACCGTAGAAATGCGCGGCGTTGCAGGATTTCTTGCTCCCCGCCGTGAAAGTACCGCCGTTGATCGTGAGCACGCCGGTGGTGCTGTTACAATAGACCGCGTGGCCGCCATTAGCGTTGGTACACGTCGTGGAATCATACGTAAACGTACCGCCGTTGACGGTCACCGTGGTGCAGTATCTGGCCAAGCGCAGCACGAAGGCAGTTTGCCCGGAGGCCAGCTTGGTGCCGTTTTTGAACGTACCGCCGTTGATAACGAGGCGTGAATGCAGCGACGGGGTACCGCCCGTTGAGCCCGAGCTGCTTTCATACGTACCGACCGAACCCGTAAAGCTACCGTTATCGATCTGCAGATAGGCAGACCCGTCTACCGTCATCGCATTGGCCGCGCCCTGCGTGGTGCCCTCGGACAAAAACGTGCCGCTCTCAACGTACACCGCCGTATTGGCACCCGACACCATCACGGCGTTGTTGGCCTGACCGTATACCTTGATCGTATTGATCGTCACGGTACCCGCATTGATACGGAGGCTACCGTCCGTCAACGTCAGCGTCACAGAGGACGAGGAGGCCGTCAGCGTATACGTCTTATTGACGTCCAACACGATATCACCCGAAAACGTAGCGCTTTCGGTCATCGTGATCGTGCCCCCTGCACTGACAGCTGTCACCGCTTCGGGGAGCGTGGCATACGTATTGCCACCCGTGCTGAACGGGTTCGCGGCAGAGGCCGCTACGGCCGTGACAACGAACAGGGCTGCCACCAAAACCGCAAAAAGCAATACACGCAAGTATTTTTTCATATGTGTTCTCCTTCCGCACGCGCCACGCACGTGCATATAAAAATATGCATGAACAATATAAAATAGTAGAATTAAAAAGTCAAGTATATACAATACAATTTCTCTATAATTACCAAAAAATTTGTTAGCCTATCCATACAAATGCAAAAATATCTTGCCCGAGCGTGCAAAAGCCCGAAGAAAAATTTGGGCAATTTGACGGTTTTTTTGGCACCCCGTCTTACAAAAAAAAAGCGGCGCTCGCAGCCAAAGCGTTGCGAGCGCCTCTTTTTTTGTCATTCAGGCAAAGCCTGCACCGCCAGCAAGCCTGTCATATAGGCATACAGCGCGTCGTAAGCGCCAAGGTCCTTCGCCTCAAAGCAAAACGCGGTGCCATCGGCGTAAAAATAGACGTCACTCTCGGTAAAATACAGATCCGTGCGTGTACCGTCGGGCGCGCGCAGCTGGCACTTCATATCCCAGGCACCCCCGACACCGCTTTCGTTTTCCACGTTGCGAAAGCCACCATCTGCCACCCCCTGCAGCAGCACGCGCAGCTCTTTGATCTGCGCCTCACTCAGCATTACCTCAGCACCGCGGTCAAGCGGCGTTGCTGCGTTTTTATAGAGGGGATCGGAGATCACCACCCGTTCACAGTCGCTGTGAAGCAGGGTGTGAAGACGCTGTTCAAAAATGTGATTTTCGCGCACGTGCGGCACCGCAATGGTGACAAAAATGATACCAAGCGCCACACAAAGGATCACGATCCCTGCCACAAGCGTGCCGCCCTGCCTTGTTTTTACCGTTTTTTGCATACCGTTTTCTCACTTACTGTCTTTTTTGCATTTTTTATATTATACCAAAAAGGGCGGGGTAAGTCAAGATTGTTTTTTACGGCGCACAAAGAGCGAAAGCAGCGCCTTTGGCGCAAACGGAATCAAGGGATACAGATAGCTGTGCGTACCGTTCAGCGTCCTGTTGGATACGATCAGCACGACGATCAGCAAAACGCCCGCAAGGAACCCCCACAAATTAAAGAAGGCTGTCAGGGTCAGCAGCAGGATTCGCATAAATTTCAAGGCATAGCCAAGCTCAAAGCTGGTCTGCGTAAAGTTGGCGATCGCCACAAAGGCCATATATAAGATGACCTCGGGGATCAGCCAACCGACCGAAACCGCAAAATCACCCAGTATGAGGCCCCCTACAACAGAAAGCGAATTTGCCAGCATATCGGGTGTGTTCATAGAGGCCATGCGCAGCCCGTCAATGACAAATTCAGTGAGCAGAAGCTGCAAATATATGGGTAGCTTTCCCGTTTCTGTGGGCAGCGCAAACGCCAGCCACCCGGGCACCATCTCGGGATTCAGAACGCCGAGAAACCACAGGGGCGTTAAAAAGAGCGTCAGCCAGAACACCGCGTGGCGCACAAAGCGCAGATACGTGCCCGTGAGAGGCGGCAAGTAAAAATCGCTGCTCTCCTGCAAAAAATCAAAAATACCTGTGGGCAGGAGCATCGCGGAGGGCGAGTTATCGATCAGCACCACGACACTCCCCTCCAGCAAATGGGCGGCCGCCACGTCAGGGCGCTCGGTATAACGGATCTTTGGAAAAGGGTTATACCAACGGCTTTTGATCAGTGTTTCCGCCAAGGATTCGTGCCCCATGGTCAGCGCATCGGTCGTAGCGCTTGCCAGCTTGGCCTTCACGTGCTTGACGAGCCGCGCATCGGCTCTGCCCTGCATATAGCACAAAACGATATCGGTCTTCGAGGCCTTTCCCACCGTCACGTAATGCATCGTCAGGGCCGTGTCGCGAATACGGCGGCGGATCAACGCAGTGTTAAACACCAGCGTTTCCACAAACCCGTCGCGCGGGCCGCGCATCACGCGGTCGTTTTCGGGCTCTGCCGTTTCACGCGCAGGATACGTACGTGCATCGATGACCACGCCCTCGACACCAAAGGTGCTGCCAAAGAGCACCGTCGCGCCCGAGAGCACCATTTGCATCAGCAGTGCCGCATCATCGCTGACCTCGCTCTCTACGTAAGGCATATTCGCCTCTATAAAATCGGTCGCCGTGGGCGGCAGCTTTTTCAGCGACAGCAAATACATAAACAGCTTTTGCATCGCCCCGTCCTTGATGAGCCCATCGATATAAAAAAGCGTGATCTCATCTTCCCCGATGCGCAGCACCTTCTTTAAGACGTCAAAATTTTCACGCACGCGCAATGCCGCCGTAAATGCGGCCACGTTTTCGCTGTATTTTTCCCCTAATTGCATACCTATCCTCCGTTTTTTTGTAGTATGCGTCAAAAACGGGGGCAGCATACAAAAAGCCGTGCGATACGTATTTTCCGTTCAAAACGGCACGCATCACACGGCTTTTTTAATTATTCAATGACAAAAAACTGCGGCAGCCCGTCAACGTAAGCGGGTGTGCCCTCCCCTGCGATCAGGGGCAGCAGATATTCGGCGCAAGCCATCGTCACGTGGTTGGCACGCGCATTGATGAACTCGTCGGGCACGTGCTTGATCTGATTGGCGATCTTGGAAACGTCGCTGTGATCCACGTGATACGCGTAGGGCTTGGTGCTGTCACGCACGATGATCATCATTTCACGCGTCACACCGTCGCTGGCGGCCTTCACGGCGGCGCGCCCGACAGTGACCGACTCAGCAAGGTCGGTAGCCGAGGCTAAGTGTGCGGCGCAGCGCTGCGGCAGATTCAGCTCGATCGAGCGCACCTTGCAGCCGATCTCAGCCTTGACGGCGTGCTCAAGTGCCTTACCCGTGCCCGACAGCTGCTTGTGGCCGAATGCGTCGGTGGAGGCAATGCCAAAGCCCTCGCAAACGTAGGTGCCGTCAGCAAAGCGAATACCCTCGGAAACAGCCACCACTACGTTGGGGTGCTTGGCAAGAGCCGCCTTCAGGTCGGCAAAAAATTCGTCTTTGTTAAACGCGCGCTCAGGCAGATAAATGAGGTCGGGCGCCACACCGTTTGCGGCAAGGCCGATGCCTGCGGCGGCGGTCAGCCACCCTGCATCGCGTCCCATAATTTCAACAATAGTCACGGCAGGCACGGTATAAACGGCACAGTCGCGAATAATCTCCTGGATCGTCACAGCAATATACTTGGCCGCAGACCCGAAGCCGGGGGTATGGTCGGTCACGACGAGGTCGTTGTCAATGGTCTTCGGCACGCCCATAATGCACATCTCGTAATCGTGATCCTTGGTATAAGCCGAAAGCTTTGCCACGGTATCCATCGAGTCGTTACCGCCGATATAGAAGAAGTAGCGAATATCGTATTTCTTGAAGATCGCCAAAAGCTTCTCGTAAACCGCATCGTTTTCACCGAGCCTCGGGAGCTTTTTGCGGCAGGAGCCAAGTGCCGCCGCAGGCGTATGCTCCAGCATGGTGATATTCTTTTCGTCTGCAAAGATCTCATTCAAGTTAACAAGGCGCTCCTCAAGCAGCCCCTCCACACCGTTTCGCATACCGTAAAGAGTCTTGATCGCACCGTCGCCCACGTTTTCAAGCACACCGCGCACCACGCCCGCCAACGTTGCATTGATGGCGGCGGTAGGGCCGCCCGATTGACCGACGACCGCGTTGCCGATTAATTTTTTCATCAGAGAACCTCCGTTTGATTTTAAGTATTACACAAAAATTATAACAAAACCGCAGGTCTGTGTCAAGACAAAAGGACAACTTCACTGCGAATTCGTTCAGTTTTTACGTTATTTTGGACAGGCGCGCCCACATAAGGTATGGAGGAGGTGAAGATATATGCTATCTTATCTGATCTCGCTGATCGCGGGGGCGTTTCATTTACTGCTGGGGCTTGGAAATCCGGGCAAATTCCCCCCGCCCCTCACTGCCGCCGAGGAGCACGCCGCGTTTCTTGCCGCACGGCAGGGCGACAGCGCCGCACGCGAGCGCCTGATCCTGCACAATCTGCGCCTGGTCGCGCACATCGTACGCAAGTATTACGGCACGGCCAAAAACGCCGAGGATCTGGTGTCGATCGGCACCATTGGCCTCGTCAAGGCGACCGATACCTTTAACCCCACCAACGGCGCACGCTTTGCCACCTACGCCGCCAAATGCATTCAAAATGCTATCCTATCATAACGGACTTTTTTGGAGCATATGACGCAGATAAAGTTCCATATGATCAAAAATGGCGTGTATTCCAGCAATTAGGCGAGCAAACATACTTGATGGTACAAAACATATC
>SVTG01000017.1 GCA_015063895.1 Oscillospiraceae bacterium
GGAGAATACAGATCGACAAATTCGTATCCGTATTTTTCTGACAGGAGCTTTATTTTAACGTTGTTATAAGCTGCTTTTTGATTATTTTTGCCCCATTCCTGACCCATAGATGTAAGAGATAGCAATACTATTTTGGTATTTGGCAGATTTTCCTGAAATCCCTTCAAAATATTTTCATAGTTATCAAACATGGTATCAAAGTTGTTTGCCCCTATGAGCATTACTGCCACTTTAGGCTTTAAGTCATAAACCGATACCTTAAGACGTTTTTCAAGACCAAAGGTCGTTTCACCGCCAATTCCGCGATTCAGAACAAGATATTGCGGATAGTATTTTTCAAGATCGTATCCGTCGGTAAGGCTGTCGCCAAGGAATGCAACGTCCACCTCATAGTCGTCATATTGCTCGTTTTCCGCTGTATACATAGCAAGCTTTGCGTCATAATACTCCTGCACCGCTTTTAATAATTGCTCCTTCTCTCGCTTTTGCGGCAATGCCACAGCAAAAATATAGGTAAGACTTGCCCCTATAGCCAATACAATAGAGAACGCTACCGTTGCAAGAATAATCTTCCTCTTTTTAGTCATAAAGATCCTCACCTCATTTGTTCATCATCTTAAAAGTGGCCGTCAAATTCTTGATTTTAGGTGAGTTTATTATATCACTTAATCCATTGAAAATCAATGAAAAAGGGCAAAACACCCTTATTTTGTAATAAAAAAGCCATAATACCGATATTTTTCGTATCAATATTATGGTTTCTTTATGGTGTAGAGTTGGGATCGTCATTGTCGCTGCGCGACAAAAGCAGATTGTCCGCAGCTTAGCTTGGTTTGGAGTGTTTGCTTAACAGGGCGGTTTTCACGATAGGGATTTACAATCTTCCGTTGGTTCTCCCCATTCTGTCTCCACCAAGAAAAAAGCCCCGCCGAATGGCAGGGCTTTTTTCTTGGTGTGAACAGTTGGGATCGTCATTGTCGCTACGCGACAAAAGCAGATTGTCCGCAGCTTAGCTTGGTTTGGGGTGTTTGCTTAACAGGGCGGTTTTTACGGTAGGGATTTACAATCTTCCGTTGGTTCTCCCCATTCTGTCTCCACCACAACAAAAGGGCACCCGACTGGGCGCCCTTTTGTTATGGTGGAGACAGTTGGGATCGAACCAATGACCTCATGCATGTCAAGCATGCGCTCTAACCAGCTGAGCTATGCCTCCGTTGACTTTGCCATTATAACACAAACAAAAGAAAAATGCAAGCCCTTTTTTGTGTTTTGGCAAAAGTTTTTTTGGGAGGGGAAAATTGTCGCATCGGCGTGCGTGCCGTTACGCGAGCTTTAGGCAAGAGAGAAGTACACAAAGCGCCAAAAAGCAAGGCTTGAGGGCGGGTTCGGATCATTCACTCTTGCCTAGGCAAGAGTAAATAACCGAGTTTGGATTATTCACGCTTGCCTAACAGCCTTTGTGCGTTTTTGTAGAAGATCTTTTCCTGTACGGCGACGGGGAGCCCTGCGTTTTCTATAAAGGCAATCTCCTTTTTGGGGTTGCTCCAGGGGGTGTCGGAGGCAAAAAGCAGGCGGTTTTGATCGTGGTCGCGCAGCAGCCGCCACAAAAGCGGTGCTTCGCCTGCGCGGTGCACCGAAAGCGAGGTGTCAAGATAGACGTCCGTGCCGCACAGGTGCTGTAAGACCTCCGCCGCGCGGCGGTAACCGCCCATGTGTGCGGCCACCATCGGCAGGCGCTTGTGGCGCTTGTGTACGGCGGCGATCATTTCAGGGGTGGCGTGTATAAAATCGGGTGAAATGGGGTCAAGCCCTGCGTGCAGCACCACGAAAAATCCGCGCTCCTCCACGACTGAGAGCAGACGGTCAAAGCGCGCGTCCGAGAAGGGAATGCCTACGTAATCGGGGTGCAGCTTGATGCCCTTGATGCCTGCCGCCGCCAGGCGGTCAAGCTCGCTTTCCCAGGCGGTGCTGTCGGGGTGAAGAGAGCCCAGCGGCAGAAAAAAGTCGCTGCTCGTCAGGGAAATGGCAAAGCTGTTGACGTTATATTCCTGTTTTTGATTGGTGGCAATGTTACATACCACGGCGCGGTCAATGCCTGCCGCGCGGAGCAAGCGCTCGGTATCGGCGGCGGTGCCGTCGGTATGGGGGGTGATGGCGGCATCTGCCGAGCAGTTTTGCTTTAATTTGATCATGGCGCGCGGCGCCAGTGCATCGGGGAAGCAGTGAGAATGAAAATCAATGCGCATAAAAATTCCTCTTTTCTTGCATGCTATTCTAACACGATTTTGCAAAAAAATGTGTATAAACTTGCATCGTTTACAAAATCTTAACAAAAAAATTCCAAATATTGCGTGTACATACACACATTATATGTTAAAATATAGGGGTAAGAGATGGAATAGGCCGATTGTTTGCTTGCAATCGGCACTTTTGCATCATGCAATCGTTGATAAAAAATTCACAAGCGGAGGTTTATTGCAGCATGGAAAAAAAGCAATCGGCAGCAAGAGCGCGCCTTGAAGCGTTTTTTGATGCCGCCACTTTTGTAGAGCTGGGGGCGTATATCCGCCGCCCCGGTAATCTGAGTGAAAACGAGGGCGTTGTTTGCGGCTACGGCGCGGTGTCGGGCAGGCTGGTATTTGCCTTTGCCCAGGACGCCGATGCCATGAAGGGCGCGGTAGATGCGCGTCACGCCGAAAAGATCGCCGCCCTTTACGATAAGGCTGTTTCGGTGGGGGCCCCTGTGGTCGGTCTTCTTGACAGCGCAGGCGCCGTGGTGTTTGACGGTGCCGCCGCCCTTTCGGGCTACGGGGGCTTGCTTGATACTGTGGCAAGCGCCTCGGGCGTGGTGCCGCAGCTGGCGCTGGTGCACGGCTGCTGTACGGGTACGATGGCCGTTCTCGCTGCCGCCTTTGACTTTGCGGTGGTCACGAAAAATGCCGACCTTTACGTGATGGGTGAGGGCAGCGGTGAGGCCGCGTATCTTGCCGGTGAGGCCGCTATGCTGGTGGAAAACGAGCAAGAGGGTCTTGACGCCCTGCGCGCGCTGCTGGCCTATCTGCCCGACGCCTGTGATAGCGCCTGCGACGCAGGTGTTTCGGGCGACGACCCGAACCGCCCCGTGGCGCTTGACGGGAAAACGACCGCCAAGGCGGCGCTGGCCGCGCTTTGCGACAACGGTGCGTGCCTCTCGCTCTATGGCGGCACCGCCCCCGAGGTGGAGGCAGGGCTTGCCACGATGGGTGATACCGCGGTGGCAGTGCTGGCTGTTGACGGGGCTCTGACGCTTGACGGTGTTGAAAAAATGACGAAAATGCTCCACGTGGCCGATGCCTTCGGGCTGCCCGTGGTCACGCTTTTGAACTGCTGCGGACTTGACGCGGCAGGGAACAGGGGCGCTGTTGCCCTGGCACGCCTTGCACGCTTGCAGAGTGCCGCCGATACCGCGCGCGTGAGCGTTGTGGTGGGTGCCGCTGTGGGCGCCGGCTTTGTCTTCGGTGGCAATAAGGCGCTGGGTGCCGACGTGGTGCTTTCTCTGCCCGATGCCGAGATCGCGGCACTTCCTGCCGCCACGGCCGTGGCATTCCTGCAAAACGATGCTGTTTCCAAAGCCTGTGACCGCGCGACGCTTGAGGATACGTGGCGCCGTGAGCACGCCACAGCCCTTGCCGCCGCCTCGGTGGGTGAGGTTGACGACATTGTGGCGCCTGCCGAGCTGCGCGCCCGTGTGATCGCCGCCCTTTATATGCTTGAGGGCAAAAACGGGCTGCGCTGAGTGAGGTGCTGATGATGAATACAAGCTTAGCTCTCAGCTTGGGTGAGCGCCTTGGCTATGCGGGGCGTATGACCCTGATCGGTATGATGACGATCTTTGCGGCACTTTCCCTTCTGTGGGGGGCGCTGGCGCTGTTCCGCACAGTCCTTGCCGCCGCCGATAAGCGCCGTGCCGCCAAGACGGCCGACGCGGCGGCCCCCGTTGAGGCCGCCGCGCCTGCTCCCACGCCCGTCACCGACGACGGCGCCGTGGTCGCCGCCATTACTGCGGCAATTTCTCTGATGCTCGCCGAGGAAAACGGCGGCAGCACGCCCGCCTTCCGCGTGGTTTCCTTCAAGCGCTCGGGCAAAAAACTTTAAGAAAGGCTTTGGTAGAATACAATGAGAAGATTTCAGGTAACCGTAAACGGTACGCAATATGACGTGATGATCGAGGAGGTCGGCGCAGCCGCCCCCGTAACCCCCGTAACCCCCGCCGCGCCCGTAGCGCCCAAAGCGCCTGTCGCCCCCGCAGCACCTGCAGCCCCCGCAGCACCCGTCGCCGCTCCCGCAGGGGAGCCCGTGAAGGCGCCGATGCCCGGCACCGTGATGCGTGTGAACGTCAAGGCAGGGGGTAGCGTAAAATCGGGTGACGTGCTTCTGGTGCTGGAGGCCATGAAGATGGAAAACGATATCGTTGCCCCCCGTGACGGTGTGGTAGCCGCCGTGGTGGCGGCACAGGGTGCGACCGTTGCCACCGACGACGTATTGGTGACCTTACAGTAAACGGAGCATTGCCATGCTTGATAACGTTTTAAACTTTTTGCAAAGCACGGGTGTGTATCGGCTATTCGCCGATAACCCCCTGTGGTGGCAAACGGCGGTCATGTTTCTCATTTCCGCGGTGCTTGTCTACCTTGCCGTGGTGCGCGGCTTTGAGCCGCTGCTGCTTCTGCCCATCGCCATCGGCATGTTTTTGACGAATATGCCGGGTGCCGAGCTCTTTCACCCCGAGCTGTTTTTGATGGCAGGGGAGATCGACTACGGTGCAGTCCTGCACGAGGGTGGGCTCATTGACCTGCTTTACCTCGGTGTTAAGCTCGGTATCTACCCGTGCCTTATTTTCATCGGCATCGGTGCGATGACCGATTTCTCGCCCCTGATCGCCAACCCGAAAACCCTTCTGATCGGCGCAGGTGCGCAGTTCGGTGTTTTCGTTGCCTTTTCGGCGGCTCTCATTTCGGGCGTGTTCACGCCCCAGGAGGCGGCGGCCATCGGCATCATTGGCGGTGCGGACGGCCCGACGGCCATTCTTGTCACCAAGGTGCTGGCGCCCCATCTTTTGGGTGCCATTGCCATCGCGGCATACAGCTATATGGCGCTGATCCCGATGATCCAGCCCCCCTTTATGCGTCTTTTGACGACCAAAAAGGAGCGCGCCATTCGTATGACCACGCTGCGCCGTGTTTCAACGGTTGAAAAGGTCTGCTTCCCCCTGATCGTGACCTTTGTTGTCTGGCTGATCGTGCCCGACGCCGTCACGCTGATCGGGTGCTTGATGTTCGGTAACCTCTTGAACGTTTGCGGTGTGACCGACCGCCTTTCCAAGACCGCGCAAAACGAGCTGATCAATATCGTGACGATCTTCCTCGGTATCAGCGTGGGTGCTACGGCGACGGCCGCGAATTTCCTCAAGCTTGAAACGCTGCTGATCATTGGCTGCGGCCTTGCCGCCTTTATCGTGTCGACCTGCGGCGGGCTCCTGACGGCAAAGATCATGAACGTGCTCTCGGGCGGTAAGATCAATCCTCTCATTGGCTCGGCGGGTGTATCTGCGGTGCCGATGGCGGCGCGTGTGTCGCAAAAGGTCGGCAGAGAAACCGACCCCAACAACTACCTTCTGATGCACGCAATGGGCCCCAATGTGGCGGGCGTGATCGGTTCTGCCATTGCCGCGGGCGTCTTCCTTTCCTGGGCTTTCTGAGGTAAAGGCCCTTTTATACCTTAAATTTTGGAGATTGCTATGTCTAAAGTGAAAATTACAGAAACGATTATCCGCGACGCGCACCAGTCTTTGATCGCCACGCGTATGACGACCGAGGAGATGCTGCCCGCGCTTGAAAAAATGGATAAGATCGGCTATCATTCGATCGAGGCGTGGGGCGGCGCCACCTTTGACAGCTGCCTGCGCTTTCTCGGGGAGGATCCCTGGCAGCGCCTGCGCGTGATCCGTGACAAGGTCAAAAACACCAAGCTGCAAATGCTGTTCCGCGGTCAGAATATTCTCGGCTATCGCCATTATTCCGATGACGTGGTGGCCTATTTCGTGCAAAAATCGATTGCAAACGGCATTGATATTTTGCGTATCTTTGATGCGCTCAACGATCCGCGCAACCTGAAGACCGCTATAGATGCCACGCGCCGCGAGGGCGGCCACGTGCAGGCGGCGTTCTCCTATACCACGGGCCCCGGCTACACGCTGGAGTATTACGCGGGGTATGCCAAGCAGTTGGAGGAAATGGGTGCCGATTCTATCTGTATCAAGGATATGGCGGGGCTTCTCAAGCCCTTTGACGCCTATGAGCTTGTCAAGGCGATCAAGGGGGCTGTCAGCCTGCCTGTGCAGCTGCACACCCACTATACCGCAGGTCTTGCCTCCATGACGCTTCTCAAGGCCGTGGAGGCAGGTGTGGACGTGATCGACACGGCGATGTCGCCCTTGGCGATGGGCACCTCTCAGCCCCCCACCGAAACGCTGGTGGCGGCGCTGGCCGGCACTCCGTACGACACGGGCATTGATCTTGGGGCCCTGGATGAGATCACCAAGCATTTTACGGTGCTGCGCGAAAAGTACCTTGCCAGCGGTCAGCTTGACGTCAAGGCCCTGAAGGTTGACGTCAACGCACTGCTTTACCAGGTGCCGGGCGGTATGCTTTCCAACCTCATGCGCCAGCTGGCCGATGCAGGGAAGTCGCATCTGCTCGGCGAGGTCTTAAACGAGGTGCCGCGCGTGCGCGCCGACGTCGGGTATCCGCCGCTGGTCACGCCCTCCTCGCAGATCGTTGGCACACAGGCCGTGTTCAACGTGCTTGGCGGTGAGCGTTATAAGATGGTTACCAAGGAGTTCCGCGCTATGGTGCGCGGTGAATACGGCAAAACGCCGATGCCGATCGATCCTGCGATCACAGCCAAGATCATCGGTGATGAGCAGCCCATCACCTGCCGCCCTGCCGACAATCTCGCCCCCGAGCTTGACGCCTTGCGCGAAAAGATGGCAGGGTATCTCGAGCAGGAGGAGGACGTGCTGACCTACGCCCTGTTTGAGCAGGTGGCCGTGAAATTCTTTGAGGAGCGCAAGAAAAAGCTCTACGGCATCGATAAAAACGCCGATAGTACCCTCGGCGTTCACTCCGTGTAAAAATTTACGGTAGGGGCGTTTGTTTGTTGCACGTCCGAAAACGACCGTATAAAAAAGGAACAGCCGCGGCTGTTCCTTTTTTTAATATAATGGCAGGCGACGTGTGACGGTGGCCGATGCGGACGACCGATCAACGGACGACCGATGGTCGCCCCTACAAGCGTAGGTTTTCTTTTGTCGTGTATGCCATGTAAAACAATTTACATTCGTAGGGGCGTGCATTGCACGTCCGAAAACGCCCGATGCGGGGCTTAGTGGAAGCCCTTTTCGGGGCGCTCGTACTCGCCCTCGCGCAGCTCCTTGCCGTATTTTTCGTCAATGTAGGCCTCGCGGTAGGGGTTGACACCGCGCGAAACCGTTTCGGGCTGGTTTGGAAGCAGCCAGCTCTTTTTGCGATAGAAGGGGTTTTTGAATGTATTCTCGATCCTATTGGCCTTTTCAAGGGCGTTCATACAGGCGCGGATACAGCCGCGCGCGCCGCAAATGGCCATATAATGTGTGTGCGAGAGAATGTAATTGTTATAGGGCAGCAGATGGTTGCCCGGCTTACGCCCCCACTTGCCGTTGGCGAGCGTGTAGCAGAGCATATAGGCCTCCTCCTCGCTCATTTGCGTGTTACGCACGTCAAAGGCCATGTTGGGGAAGTCCTTTTTAAGGAAGGGCGAGCACTCGTTATTCATACCGTGGTGAGAAAGCGTGCAGCGGCCCATATGAACGTCGCCGTACCAGATCTTTTTCTCGCCGAAATCAACCGTCAGGCGCGCCCCCTCGTCCTTGACGGGGGGAATGGCGTTACCGGGGCAGGCACGCGTGCAGGCACCGCAGTGAATGCAGATATCGCCCGTGTCAAGAATGGGGTCGGGGTCAAGCTCGCAGTCGGTAAAGATCAGGCCAAGGCGCACGCGCGGACCGAATTTTTTGGTAAGAAAGACCTTGGAAAAGCCGACCTCACCAAGACCGCACCCGGCGGCAATCAGGCGCACCGAGCAAACGATATCGGCAGGGAGCTTTCCCTCTGCCACGGGCTCGCGGTTGACGCCGTTGCCCTCGGGAACGGCGGGGTAATGCGCCACGGCCTCCCAGCCGTGATCCTCAATATAGCGGCACAGCTCGTAGGAAAGGCGTGGACGGAAGAGCGAATTTAATTTGTTGTAGGAATAGAAGGTGTAGTTATGCCAGTGCGTGCCCTCCTCAATGCCGCGGTAGGTGCCGCGCGGAATACGCATGGCGACCGCGATCACCGACTTTGCTTCGGGAAAATAGGAAAGAGGCGACATCAGGGGCGGTGCGTTTTGAAAGCGCTCAATATTGCCGATGGCAATACAGTCGATGCCAAGCTCGGCAGCGCGCGCCTTGATCATTTCGCTTGTCAGTTTCATCAGCCCTTACCACCCTTAGCTTGATAGGCGCCGCCCAGCACGATATCCTCCTGTACGGTCCCCTTGCTGTCGGGACCGATGACCCAGGCGTCCTTTTTGCGGAATTTTGTTTCAAATTTGTTGTCAAGCACGTCCCTTTCCTCTAAGTGGCACAGGCACGTGCGGTTGCAAAGTGCTGCCACGCGGTCGGGCTTGCCAACGGCCGCCAGGCGGTTGGGGCAGGCACCGTTCTTGCAGGTGTTGCACACGGCATAGTTGACCGTTGCCACCTGCATCACCTTGCCGCAGATCTCAAGGGCGGTGGTGTGTTCGGTGTCAATGGCGCCGAAGGGACAAGCGGCGGCACATTTGCCGCAGGCATCGCACACGCGGCGGGTGGTCAGGGGCGTGGGGGCGATCTCGGCGTCGGTGATGATCATGTGGAAGCGCTGGCGCGAGCCGAATTGGGGAGAAAGGAACAGGCCCGAAAGACCGATCTCACCCAGACCGCACGCAACGGCGGCGTAGTCAAAATCGGGGCAAACGTTGGGTGCGGGGCGCCCGTCGCCAACCGATACGCCCATGGGGGCAAGCTCGGAGGGGTTGGGGAACACGGGTACGGCCTCGTAGCCCTCGTCCTCCAGAACTCTGACCAGATTATAGCAGGCAAGGGAAAGGAACTTGTCCTCCAGCCAGTTGGCACCGAACAGGCGATAGTCGCCAAAGTTGGAGCCCTCCTCAACGCCGCGCAGGGCACCGCGGCAAATACGCTTGCCGAGCATGATCACGGTCTTGCCCTCGGGAAAGATCGAAAAGGGGTTATGCTGTGCATCGATGCACGCAAAGCGGTCAGCACCCGCAAAGCCGATCAGGTCAATGCCCTCGCGCTTGACGGCGGTGGCGATCAGTTCGTTTAAATGAGACATAGTAAAAATGCCTTCCTTTCATAGTATGTTAGATCCATTTTATCACAGGGGTGCCTTTTGTCGCTACAAGAAAAGATAACATTTTTTAGGATTTCAAAACCAAGTTATTGCATTTTCTCTGTTTTTGTGCTATGATGGTACAAAGAGGGGAGGGAGATGCGCAATGCCAAAGCAGCTACCTATGATCAGCTACTTTACGCTCGGTGTGGTCAACAAGCAAAAGGCCCCTGCGGTTTTTGTGCGCGGGCGTGAATTTTTTTCGCTGACCTACCGCGAAAGCGGCAGCATCAGCATTCACAGCGACCGTGGGGATCTTTACTCCCCTGCGGGTAGCATTACCTATATTCCGCGCGGTCTGGATTACGAGACCGAGGTGCTTTCTTCGGGTACGATGCATATTCTGCACGTGTATACCGCCGACGACACCACGCTCTTTGGTGATGCGCCGCTTTCCTGCCGCCCTGCCGCGCCCACGGTATTTTTAGAGAATTTTCAGCGCGCACACAGCAAATTCCTGGCGTCGGGCATCGGTTTTTCCTGCCTTTCAACGGTGATGCGCATTTTATCGCTGGCCGAGGAGAGCTTTGACCCCACACACCTCACCCCACCGCCGCAGCTGATGCGTGCGCGTTGCTATATGGACGAGCATTTTGCCGACAGCACGCTGCGCATCGGGGAGCTTGCCGCCATCAGGGGCGTCAGCGAGGTCTATTTCAGACGCGAATTTCGCCGTTATTTCGGCACCTCGCCGCTTGACTATATCAAGCAAAAGCGCGTAGAGGCCGCTGCGCGTATGCTGGAGACGGGGCTTTGCAACGTCACCGAGGCCGCCTTGCAATCGGGGTTTGAAAGCGTGGCGTATTTTTCTGCCGAGTTTCGGCGTCTGGTTGGCAAAAGCCCCACCGAATACGTCAAAAGCGGCGGTTGGCTTTCGTAAAATGAAACCTTTTTTGAATTTTTTATAGCATGAAAAGAAAGTGAGCGACAGTATGCAACAGTTACCCAAGGGCTATTATGCCGTACAAAGTGATTTTGAAAATGCACCCAAGGACAGCTTTACCTACAAGGGCGTGACCTACGCCGCCGAGGCGGGCGTCAATTTATTTGCTACCTGTGCCGAGGCCAACGCTGCCGCTGCCGAGGTGCCCACCGAGGTGCTCGCGGGCCTGCCGTACGAGCGCTTTACCGCGCCCGTGATTTTGATCTCTGCGGGCAAGCACAGGATTGGTGGCAGCAGAGATAATATGTTAAAGCTTAGTGCATCCCGTATTCTGCTGGGTGAGCAGGCGGGCGTGCCCTCCAGCCTGTTTGACGCCGAGGATCAAACGGCCCTCCCCGCCCTGAACCCCGCAAGAGCGGGCGCGGGGGAAAGCGAGCTTTGCGGTGCCAGATGGTTCAGCAAGGTGGACGTGAACGGTGACGCCGACGCGGATCTCGTGCTGTTTGACGGCTTCACGATCAGCGGCTTTTCCTGCTTTGCCGACCTGCGCGCCAAGGGCGAGCGCCCCTGCACGCTTGATTTTCGCAATCTGATCAACAAGGGCCCCTGCGGTTACCCTATGTACGCGTCTGCACGCCTTGCCGCCGACACGGACCTGCACCGCACGGTGATCTTGGAAAACGTGCGCCTTGAGAACTTTTACGATTACGGGCGCGGCGGTATGTTCGTGCAATTGAATGCCGAAAGCATCACCCTTTCCCACGTGGTGATCAACAACACCACGCAGGTGTTTGGCTTTACCGACATTACCCGCAGCATTTCCACCTATGCCAAAAATGCGCCCGTCACGCGCATTGCCATCAACGAGTGCTATTTTAAGGAGATCGGCGGCGAGCACGGCATTTCCACCTCGCTCGTCGGCACCGAGGAGGGCGCTGTTGAAATGCACGTGAGCGACACCGTGTTCGTTGATGCTGCCCGCGCGGGTGACGCCTTTTTGTGCCCTCATCTTGCGAACGAAAATTGCACGCTGACCGTGGAAAACTGCCGTATGGTGGATACACGCGGTAACCGCGCCGCGATCTCCGTATGGGGCGAGGGCGAGGGCGTAACCGTGACGAATTGTACCTTCGAGGGCTTTGAGGTTGAGGTGGAGCACGCCGTGATGCCTCCCGTTGACGCTCCCGATATGATCGAGAACTATGCCGACGACTGGCAGACCGACACGCCCGACGCGCATACGGTCATCGGTGTTGCCAACGCCGATTTTGAGGCGCTGGAGCGCTATTACGAGGGCTGCCGCCCCTATTACGGCGACCAGCACGTGCACAGCGATTGCGGCGGCACCAGCGACGGTAAGTTCCCGCTTGGCGACTGGCCGCGTGCCATGGACGAAAAGCAGCTTGATTTTGCAGCGATCGTCGATCACCGCCAGATGCGCGGCTTCTTCCTGCCCGAGTGGGATGAAACGCGCTTTATCATCGGCACCGAGCCGGGCACCACCATCACCGACCTTGAAGGGGCCCTTGACCGCAGTATGCACTATAATATGCTTTTCCCGCACAAGTACGGGCTTGCCATGGTGCTGGCGAACTTCCCCGAATTTGAGTTTCGCGGTGACGAGCTGACCGGCAGCTACCAGTATCCGAAATTCACCAAGGAACGCTTTATGGAATTAACGTGCTACATTCAGTCGATCGGCGGTATGATGGTGCATCCGCACCCCAAAACCATGATGGCATCGGAAAACCCCCTCGATTATTATATGGGTGAGCATATGTACCTTGAGGTGATGGTGACCAACTATCGCCACCATTCCTCGATTCGCAGCTACGACCTCTGGTGTGATATTCTCGCGCTCGGCAAGCACGTGTGGGCGTCGGGCGGATCGGACACGCACGGGGGTGTGAGCAACGGTTGCGTTTCCACCTTCTATTCACGCGAAAAATCGGGGCGCGCCTTCTTTGACGTGATGAGAAGCGCCGATTACGCCGTGGGGGCGTTTGGCATACAGATGATGATCGACGGGCACCCGATGGGCTCGGAGCTTGCCTACCGCGACGGTATGCGCCTCACGCTTCGCGTGGGCGACCTTCACGCGCCTGCCGTGCGTGAAAATACGGCCTACGAGCTGCGTGTGTATACCGACCAAGGCCTTGCCTACGCCTCGACGTTCAACGGCCGTGAGCCGCAGTACCTCTCGCTTGAGGTCAAGAAGCGCGCCTTCTACCGCGCCGAGGTCGTAGACCTCACACACGGCGGCTTCCGTATGGCGGTCGGCAATCCCATCTGGCTTGACGCCAAAAAGGATGAGACAGAGGCGCAAAATTAAGCGCGAGCTCTTGATCCGCGGATAATACGTCCCCGCTAAAGGCTGGTTCTCATAAGGAAGTTTACATTTTACTTGTAGGGACAGGCGTCCTCGACTGTCCGTCCGAGACAGCGTCCTCGACTGTCCGCAAAGGCGTAATTTCAACGCAGAAAACAAAGAGATAACCCCGACAGATTAATCTGTCGGGGTTGTCATTATGCGTATTAAAATTGTCAAAATTATTTGTTCTTAATAATTTCAGTTGGATCGATTATTTCTACACCTAAATTTTCAAGACCTTTTTCCCAGTTTGTTTTTTCAAATCCATATGGTGCAGCCCAATTTAACATATCCTCATATTTGAGAATCATATGTTTGTCTTTATCATAAAACGACACAATTATGCCACCGCTTCTATGATTAAAAGAATGCCTTAGTTCTATCACCAATTCATTAATCTGTATTTTATATATTGTTGTTTTTTTAAATCTATTAGTAACCTCTATTTGGTCTTGTCTAATAACAAGATGATTATTTTTAATTTTAAGCCATTCCAACCAAATAACCGAATATGCTATTAATGATAAGGCAAGAAAAACAATACTTGCCCAGTGGAACATCATTCCAATGATAGAAATTAAGAACAAACTAACGATAGAGACAGAACAAATATGATATTCTTTTTTTCGACGATTAAATATTCCGTTGCACCTTACCTTCCAGTCATCAAACAATATATTGTTTCCCATTTTTAACTCCCCCTCCGTTCGTCAAATTCTTATTTATCGTTCTGCTTTATCGCCAGTTTCGCCTTTGTATTACAGCGTTGCAAGCAACGCTGGCATCGGGCAAAGCCCATACCCCTATTCTTCTGTGTATAATTCGTCGTAGTACCAACGTATAGGGTTTTCGTAAATGTATTTTAAGTGTTCTTCATAGTCATCGCGGTTACGAATGATATGGTCGTTAAAACGAGCTTGCCAAATGTTTTCGCCATACTCCTTATTGCAAAAACGCTTGAATGTCGATACAAATTGAGAGCATACGCTATTGGCTCTTTCAATGTTTGTAGGGACAGGCGTCCTCGACTGTCCGTTATCGGTCTTGTTTTTATTTTCTTTTACCCAAAGCAAAAGATGGATGTGGTTAGGCATTATGACATATCTTTCAACCGACAAATGCTCATAAAAATCATTTAATTGTTTGATGTATTTATCCGCAATTTCTCCGTATTGGGTTAATTCGATTTGCGGACAGTCGAGGACGCCTGTCTCGGACGGACAGTCGAGGACGCCTGTCTCGGACGGACAGTCGAGGACGCCTGTCCCTACAATGCGAGATAGGATGCTTCGCCTGTTTTGCGTGCAAATCGTTATGAAATATACTCCAACACTATTGTAATCAAAACTTTGATATCTTGGTGTTTTTCTCTTTTTAAGTTCATCCATTTTTATCACCAATATCATTATAGCAAAAATCGGCAGAGAAAACAAGTTCTCTGCCGAAATTTATCTATGTATCCGTAGGGGAGACCTGCGGTCTCCCGCGGGCGAACACAGTTCGCCCCTACCATATTTCAAAACATCCTTATGAGAAGGAGCCGAAGCGGGGGGATTTTATTTTTTATGCTTTTTCCATTTTCGGCTTAGTACATACCGCCGCCCATGCCGCCGCCGGCCATCGCAGCGTTTGCTGCGGCCTCAGCTGCGGGGTCCTTCTTGTCGGCAACCACGCTCTCGGTGGTGAGCACCACGGAGGCGATGGAGGCTGCGTTCTGAAGTGCGGAGCGGGTGACCTTGGTGGGGTCTACGATACCTGCCTGCAGCATATCGCAGTACTGCTCCTTGTAAGCGTCAAAGCCCCAGCCGAGCTTGCCCGAGGACATGATCTTATCCACGATCACAGCGCCGTCAAAGCCTGCGTTAGCGGCGATCTGACGAACGGGCTCCTCAAGGGCCTTCAGGACGATGCGCACACCCGTCTTCTCGTCGCCCTCTACGGTGTCAACGAGCTTGGCAACCTCGGAGATGACGTTCAGGTAAGCGGTACCGCCGCCTGCCACAATGCCTTCCTCAACGGCGGCTCTGGTGGCGTTGAGGGCGTCCTCAATGCGCAGCTTCTTCTCCTTCATCTCGGCCTCGGTTGCGGCACCGACCTTAATCACGGCTACGCCGCCTGCAAGCTTGGCAAGACGCTCCTGCAGCTTTTCGCGGTCGAAATCGGAGGTGGTGATCTCAATGGCGTTCTTGATCTGCGTGACGCGGGTCTTGATGGCGTCGGGGTTGCCGGCACCGCCCACGATAATGGTGTTTTCCTTGTTGATCTTGACCTGACGGGCACGACCGAGCTGCATGATGGAGGTGTCCTTGAGCTCAAGACCGAGGTCAGCGGAGATCACCTCACCGCCCGTAAGAACGGCAATATCCTGCAGCATTTCCTTGCGGCGGTCGCCAAAGCCGGGTGCCTTTACGGCAACGCAGGTAAAGGTGCCGCGCAGCTTGTTGAGCACAAGGGTGGTCAGCGCCTCGCCCTCTACGTCCTCAGCAACGATGACAAGCTTTCTGCCCGACTGCACCATCTGCTCAAGCAGGGGCAGGACCTCTTGAATATTAGAGATCTTTTTGTCGGTAATGAGGACCATGGCGTCGTCAATGACGGCCTCCATCTTATCCATATCGGTTGCCATATAGGGGGAAAGGTAGCCGCGGTCAAACTGCATACCCTCAACCACCTCGGAGTAGGTGTCGGCGGATTTGCTTTCCTCAACCGTGATCACGCCGTCGGCGGTGACCTTTTCCATAGCGTCAGCGATCAGTGCACCGATGACCTCGTCACCTGCGGAGATCGTGCCAACGCGTGCAATATCCTCCGAGCCGTTTACCTTCTTGGAGTTTGCCACAAGGCACTCTACGGCGCGGTCAACAGCCTTCTTCATACCCTTGCGCAGCACCATGGGGTTGGCGCCTGCGGTCACGTTCTTCATGCCCTCGCGCACAAAAGCTTGTGCTAAGAGCGTAGCGGTGGTGGTACCGTCGCCTGCGGCGTCGTTGGTCTTGGTAGCGACCTCGCGTACCAGACGTGCACCCATATCCTCAGCTGCGCACTCAAGCTCGATCTCCTTGGCGATGGTCACACCGTCGTTGGTGATCAGGGGCGCGCCGAACTTCTTGTCAAGGACTACGTTTCTGCCCTTGGGGCCAAGGGTGATCTTGACGGTGTTTGCCAGCTTATCAATGCCACGGCACAGGGCGTCACGCGCCTCAATGCCATACAGAATTTCCTTTGCCATAATCAGTTTTCCTCCTGCGATTACTCTACGATGGCCAAAATGTCACTTTGGCGCACGATATTGTATTCTACACCGTCGCACTTGACCTCGGTGCCCGAATACTTGCTGGTGATCACGCGATCGCCAACCTTTACGATCATTTGTACCTCTTTGCCGTCAACAAGACCGCCGGGACCTACGGCTACCACCTCGGCAACCTGGGGCTTTTCCTGCGAAGCGGCGGTTAAGATCAGACCCGATTTCGTTTTTTCTTCTGCCTCCACGAGCTTTACCACAACGCGGTCGGCTAAGGGTTTTAAAGTCATTGTATTTGCCTCCTTTCACTGCATGCTAAGGTGCAGTGCTTGTAGAATTTTGGCACTCATAACGAGTGAGTGCTAACTCATAAGATTATTTTACACCAAATACTGGAAAAATCAAGTCTATTTTGTATTGTTCACATATTGTTAACAAAAGGAGCGGCTATGTTGGAGAGAATATTGGTCGGTGTCGGTGCGGTGCTGCCGATTTCCCTGTTTTTGTGCGGCCTTTACTTTTTTTGGCGCTGTGGCGCCGCGCTTTGCCGTCATCCGAAAAGGGTGCTGCGCGCCGTGCTTTTGCAGGATCAAACAGGCACCTCGCCGTGGCGTGCGCTGTCGGTGGCGCTGGCGGGCACGCTTGGGGTGGGGAATATCGCAGGTGTTGCCACCGCCATTTCCTTCGGGGGTGCGGGGGCGGTTTTCTGGATGCTGGTGGCGGCGTTTTTCGCCATGCCCATCAAGTATGCCGAGATCGTGCTGGCGCAGTCTACCGCACGGCGTGATGCCGCGCTTTGTCTGCACGGCGGCGCCACGTATTATATAAGGAAGGCATTCGGTGGTGGCACGGGGCGCGTGCTTGCGGTGGTGTTTGCACTTTTGTTGCTTTTTTCCACCTTTACGCTCGGCACGATGCTGCAGGCTGCCGCGGCCACGCAGGCGCTGGCGGCGGCGTTTGCCTGGCCGCCGCTGCTGGTGGGGGGCGTGATGGCGCTTTTGGCGGCGGTGGTGCTGTGGCGCGGCAGGGAATGGCTGTTGCGCGTGTGCGGCGTGCTGGTGCCGCTGCTGTGCGCGGTGTTTGTTTTGCTTTGCATAGCGGTGCTGACGGTGCGGCGTGCCCTGATCGGTGAGGCGCTTCGCGCCATTCTTACGGGTGCGTTTTCCCTCAAAAGCGGGCTTGGCGGGCTGTTTGGCACAGCGGTGCGGTACGGGGTCTCCAGGGGGCTTGTTTCAAACGAGGCAGGGTGTGGCACCGCTCCGATCGCGCACGCTGCGGCCGAGGCAAGCAGCCCTGCCGCGCAGGGGCTTTTCGGTGTGGTGGAGGTATTTGTCGATACCGTGCTGCTTTGCACCCTGACGGCGCTTGTCATTTTAGTCAGCGGCGTGCCGCTTTGCGATGAGGGCGGTATGCACCTGGCGCTTGCCGCCTTCGGAGCGGTGCTAGGGGACCTTGCGCGCGCGATCCTGGCGCTTTCCTGTCTGCTGTTCGCCTTTGCCACGGTTCTTTGCTGGTCGCATTACGGTGTTGAGGCGCTGGGATATCTGACAAACGGCGTCGGGCGCCGCGCGCCCGCCCTGCTGCTGCTCGGGGTGGCGCTTGCCACGCTTTGGGGGGCGGTGGCGGCACCGCGCACCGTGTGGGCGCTGACGGATCTTGCCCTTGGCGCGATGACGCTGTTAAATCTCGCGGCACTGCTCCTGTCGCGCGGCACCGTTTTGGCTGAAACCAAGCGGTTTTGTCAATAAAAAAAGGAGGCGTGCTCCATGACGCGTGCGCGCTGCGCAAAACGGATCATGGCTCACTCCTCCATCGGGCGGTGCATCGGTACCGCCACGAAGTAAATTTAATTTTCTTGCGGGGCTTGGGGAATTTCAATTTCTCCCTCGCTTTGTTCAAAGGCTTTTATCGCCTGTCTTATCAAATACAGTATTTCTCCGTTGGCGGAACGACCGTAGTATTTTGATATATAGTGAAGCTTATAGTGAAGCTCGGGGTCGATCTCTATACCAAGATGCTTGTTGTTTTTGTTTCTCATAATGATCAGTCCAGCACGCGGATCCGTGCGGCAAGGGTAAGGCCTGTTGCGGCGGCCTTGGCAGCGGCCTCCTGCTCGGTCATGGCATCGGCAATGAAGGCAATGCGCCCGTCGACGGTCACCGTGTTGACGGCACCGAATACGGCGGCAATGCGCGCGGCGGCGCCGCTTTCGTTTGCAAACGAGAAGCAGCTGCGGCAGGTATAGGCGTTAAAGTCGGCATAGTCGGCATCGGTGGCGGCGGTGAAGTGCGGTGCGCGCACGTCTGCCTGCCCGAGGTGCGATACGATATCGATGATATCGGCAACCACAGCGGAGGCGGTGGGGAGCTTGCCTGCACCCGCCCCGTAAAACATGACCTTGCCCACCATATTGGCGTCAACCAGAATGCCGTTAAAGACGTCGCTGATGCCCGAAAGGGGGCAGGCGAGGGGAACCATACGGGGGCTGACCATGGCAAGCACCTTCTTGCCTATGCGCTCGGTATGGCCGATGAGCTTGAGGGAGCACCCCAGCGCCTTGGCCACGGCCACGTCGGCAAGCGTGAGGCTAGTGATCCCCTCGCAGTGGATCTTATCGGGGGAAAGCAGGGTGCCAAAGGAGAGTGCGGCAAGAATGACGATCTTGCGTGCGGCGTCAAGCCCCTCTACGTCGGCGGCGGGATTGGCCTCGGCATAGCCGTTGGCCTGTGCCTGCTTCAGGGCGGCGTCAAAGGAGGCGCCCCCGATCATTTCGGTCAAAATATAGTTGGTGGTGCCGTTGAGTATGCCGTCGACCTGCTCGATCTGATTGGAGGCGAGGTCGTTCGTCATCGGGCGAATGACGGGAATGCCGCCGCCAACGCTTGCCTCAAACAAATAGCGCACGCCGTTTTGGGCGGCCAGCGCCAGCAGCTCGTCACCAAAGCGCGCCACTACCTCCTTGTTGGAGGTCACCACGTGCTTACCTGCCTCAAGGCAGGCCTTGGTGAAGTCATAGGCGGGGTGAGAGCCACCCATCATTTCGGCAACGACGGTGATCTCTTTATCGTTTAAAATATCGTTAAAATCGTGGGTAACGAGGTGGCCAAAGGGGCTGTCAGGGAACTCGCGCAGGTCAAGTATGCGCTTTACGGCAACCTTTTTGCCCAGGTTTTTTTCAATAACGGCGGCGTTATCGGCCAGCACCTGTGCGGCGCCGCTGCCCACTACGCCAAAGCCGAGAATGGCAACGTAGATCATGTTTTATCCTTTCCGCGCGCCACAGCGCGCCAAGCGGGGTATTGATAAGAATTATTATAACACATAATTTTACCAAATGCAAATAAAAGTGTTGAAAAAAAGCAAAATTTATGCTATAATACCGATATTGACGGTAAAAAGGAGTGAAAAACATGGGCTCTGCCGTGGGCAGTATGAAAAACGTGAAAATATTTGTGCTGTATCTGATGCAAAATCTCGGCCGTGCGCTTGATTTTGTCACCCTCAACGATATCGTGATGCAGACCGATTACGTCATGTACCTTGACTTTGCCGAGGCGTTCGGGCAGATGCTTGACGCGGGGCTTGTGTGCGAGGCGGGTGAGCTTGACGGCGATAAGCTGTACGCCATCACCGAAAAGGGCATTTGCGTGGCGGAAAACCTGTCAAGCGACGTGCTTTCCTCCATTCTTGATAAGAGCCTTGCCGCCGCGCTGCGCTATCTTGATTTTAAAAAGCGCGGGATCGTGGCAAAATGCACCACCGAAAAGCTGGGCGAGGGCGAATATCAGGTGCACGCGCAGATGACCTGCCACGGCAAGGTGCTGTTTGACAACGTTTTGGTGGTGGACAGCGCCGATCGCGCACGCCGCATGGCGGAGAATTTTCGCGATCGCCCCGAGGTGATCTGGCGCGGTGTGCATGCATTGCTGGCGGGAAATATGAATTTTTTGTTCGATTGATGCACAGGGCGGTCGCCGCGCAGCGCGGCGACCGCCTTTTCGTTTGTGTTGGTTGTGTGATTGACAGCAAACACAAAAAAATCAGAATTTTCGGCATATTTCACGAAATTTTTGCGAAGAATACAGAAAAATTCAAAAAAATCTCTAAAAATGCATTGACAAACCATATTTTTATGTTATAATAAACATATGGTATGGCTATGGGTGTGCTATGCCAAGAGGTGTTATGAAAGCTGAAATGCAAAACCGTGATGCTGCGGCGCTTGTCTTACGTGTGCGCCAAGGCGAGCAGGCGGCCTTTTCCGCCCTGCTGACAATGTATGAGCCATTGATCGCCAAGCGCGTCGGTGCGTTTGCCGTCGGCCTTTCACACGAGGACGCACAGGATCTGCGTCAGGTGGCGCTGGTGGCCTTTTACCGTGCCGCTTGCGGCTTTGACGTGGCGCAAAGCGAGGTCGAGTTCGGGCTTTACGCCAAGATCTGCATGGATAACGCCATGGTTTCGCATTTGCGCGTATTGCGCCGTCACGAGCAGACCCTGCCGTTGCTGGACGCTGCGGGTGATGCCGCGGCTGAGGATCCTGCGGGGCGCGTGATGGACGAGGAGGCGACAGCCGTGCTCCTGTCACGCATTCGCGGCGTGCTTTCCGCTTACGAATACCGCGTGTGGACGCTGTACGTGGCGGGTCACCGCACGGGCGAGATCGCCAAGCGCCTGCAAAAGCCCACACATTCTATTGAAAATGCCGTTTACCGTATCCGCCAAAAGCTGCGTGCAGCCCTCGGCGATCTGCGGTGACGCATTCTATATGCCCCTGTAGCTTAACAAGAGCGTTGAAGTAATTCCTGAATTTCTCAAAGGTGTCGGTCAAAATCCGTCTGGAGGCAAAAACCATTCTCTATTTACAAAGCGAGGTACACAGCAATGAACGAAGAAATCACCATGGTTGGCGCAACCGACGAAGTCTTTGAGGACGAGACCCTTGTATGCAAAGAGTGCGGCAATGAGTTCGTATTCACCGCAGGCGAGCAGAAGTTCTACAAGGAAAAAGGGTTCCTGAACAAGCCCAAGAGCTGCAAGGCTTGCCGCGACGCTAAGAAGAACGCTGGCAAGGCTCAAAGAGAGTACTTTATCACCACGTGCGCAGAGTGCGGCGGTGAGGCTAAGGTAACCTTCCAGCCCCAGAGCGACAGACCCGTCTACTGCAGCGCTTGCTTCGAGGCAAGAAAGAACGCACAGTAAGGTGTCATGAATGGCCCCCGATGCCACGCATCGGGGGTTTTTCAGCAAAAGAAAAGGTTGACCTTTCAACAAAAAGGAGAGTAAGATGGAGCGAGAACGCTTTGAAATTTTATCGGCAACGATGCTGCGCCTGGTGCGCGCGGTGCAGGAGATCAAGGCACAAAAAATGGGTGCCTACGGTCTGAAGGGGAGAAGTGCCGCGGTGCTTTGCCGCATTTTTGAGCAAGGCGGGGGCATGAGCGCTACCGCTCTTGTTAAGGCGTGCGAGGTCGACAAGGCACAGATCTCGCGCTGCCTTGCAGAGCTTTGCGAAAAGGGGTTTGTTGTGCGTGAAGGGACGGGGGAGCACCGTTACAAGCAAAATTACGTTTTGACGGCCTCGGGCATGGCCGCGGCGGGTGATATCAGCCGCGCCTTTGCCGATATTGAAAGGACCGTGAGCAAGAACCTCACCGCGCACGAGCTGGAGGGCTTTTATCGCACGCTTTACCGCCTTTGCGATAACTTTGATGCGCTGCTTTTGAAGTATCAATCCTCTGCGGAGAACAGAAAAACGCAGTGAGCATCTACAACGCCTTTTCATCGTAGGCAAGCGTGAATAATCCGAACTCGGTTTCAAGAGGCAAATATCCGCATCTGCATCAGAGAATTTTCTTATAATATCCGCATATTATCGCAAAAATTCTCTTTGCATCTGCGAAGATTTGCTCTCTTGAAACTCGGAACGACCCTCAAGCCTTGATTTTTTGAGTGATTTTTTTACTTGGCGCTCGCCGCCAAGTGTGGACTTTGCAAGAGTGACAAGTACGAAAAGCGCCAAAAAGCAAGGCTTGAGGGCGGGTTCGGATTATTTACTCTTGCCTAGCGGCAAAAGTTTTTATAGTTATTGACATTCTTTTTTTGAGGTGCTACAATACCCTTGTGGGTATAGCCCCCGATCGCTTTTTTAAGGAGATATCAAATGAGAGCAAGACACGACGTGCATACGCACAATTTTTTATCCGAGTGCTGTTCTGATAACGGGGCGACCGTTGAGAGCTTTGTCAAGCGCGCCAAGGAGCTTGACTTGCAGGTGCTTGGCTTTTCTAATCATACCTGGGATGAGAGCGTAGCGCTGCCCGCAACCGCCTCGCGCTTTTATAAAAAGCAATGCATGCCCTACGAGCTTTTACTCAAAAAGCAGATCCGCGACGAGATGCAGGGCATTAAGATCCTGTTCGGCGCTGAGACCGAGTACTGCGGTATGTACGATATTCTGGGTATGGGCAAGGAGGCGGCGCTGCAGTTTGATTATCTGCTGATCCCGCACACGCACGTGCATATGCGCCATTTCGTCATGCCCCCGACAGGGGACGTGCTGCGCGCACGCGATACGCTTACCGAGATCTTTTCGGGCGTGGAGGGTTTGACGCCTGCACGCGCACGCGCTCTTGCCGACAGCATGCCCGAGGCCGAGCTTGAGCCCTTTATGGGCGAGAAGCAGAGCGATTATATCAGGCACGTATCGGATTTTATGGTAAAGAGCTTCCGTACGCTGATGGAAAACGAAACGCTGAAGTCCTACAGCGACCTTGTACCGATCTCGATCGCACACCCCTTCCAGCCCGTGGGGTCCTTTGCCCTGCGCCCCGCTATGCAGAAGCTGATCTCCGACAACACCTACGGCGAGCTTTTCACGATGGCTGCCAAGCGCGGCATCGGCCTTGAACTCAACGGCGGTGTGGAGCAGGAGGAATGCTACCGTATGTTCGGCATTGCCAAGGAGTGCGGGTGTAAATTCACGGTGGGGTCCGATGCGCACGTGCCCGAAAATATGAAAAAGATCTTTATCTGCGAAAAGCTGACCGAAACGCTCGGCATCACCGAGTATGATCTGATGGACTTTGTCCGCGTGTAAGGGAGGGGAGCTGTGATGAAAATACTGCATGACGTGCATTTGCACGATTATTTGTCAAGATGCACCAACGAGTGGGGGGCGACCGCCATGTCCATGATCCGCGAGGCGGAGCGTACGGGTCTTCGGCTGATCGGCTTTTCCAATCACACGTGGGACGAGAGCGTACCGTTGCCCGCCCCCAAGGATTTTTATAAAAAGCAAAGCATGGCTTACGAGATGCAGATCCGCGACGAGGTGGCGGAATACAAGGGGGACCTGAAAATTCTGATCGGTGCTGAGACCGAGTATTGCGGCATGTATGACGTGCTGGGTATGGGTAAGGAGGCGGCGCTGACGCTGGATTATCTGCTGATCCCGCATTCGCACGTGCATATGCGCGACTTCGTGATGCCCTCAACACCCGACGTGGTGCGTGCACGCGAGGCGCTGAGCCAAAAGCTGGCAGAGATCGAGGGTATTACCCCCGAGCGCGCGGTGGCGCTGGCCGCCAAGCTCCCCGAAAAGGAGCTGGAGCCCTATATGGGCGAAAAGACGGTCGATTACGTGCAGTACGTATCCGATTTTATGGTAAAGAGCTTCAAGGGGCTGATGGAGAACGAGGTGCTGAAGTCGTATAGCGACCTCATGCCCGTGTCGGTCGCACACCCCTTCCAGCCCTGCGGCAGTATAGATATGATGGATCAAATGATCGCATTGATCCCCGATCATACCTTCGGAGATCTCTTTGCCGAAACGGCCCGTCGCGGTATCGGCCTTGAGATCAACCCTTGGACAAATACCCCCGAAAGCTACCGTATGTTTGGCATTGCCAAGGAATGCGGGTGCAAATTTACGGTGGGGTCCGACGCGCACGGCGCGCCCGAAATGGCAAAGCTGCCCGATGCACGGCCTTGCATCGAGCATATCGGTCTTACCGAGGACGATCTGATGGACTTCGTTCGCACATAAAAAAGGGGGAATGAGAGATGCAAATTTTACACGACGTGCACACGCACAATTATCTTTCAAGCTGCTGCGGCGACAATCAGGCAACCGCGCTTTCTATGATCGAGCAAGCAAGGGAAAGCGGCCTCAAGCTCATCGGCTTTTCCAATCACACGTGGGACGAGAGCGTGCCGCTGCCCGCCTCCTCGGGCTTTTATAAAAAGCAGAGCATGGCGTATGAAATGCAGATCAAGCACGAGCTTTCCGACTACTGCGGCGAGGTAAAGGTGCTGATCGGTGCCGAAACCGAGTATTGCGGTATGTACGACGTGCTGGGTATGGGGAAGGAGGCTGCGCTGCAGCTTGACTATCTGCTGATCCCGCACACGCACGTGCATATTCGGGATTTCGTGATGCCCTCAACACCCGACGTGGTGCGTGCGCGCGAGGTGCTTGCCGCTAAGCTGGCAGAGATCGAGGGTATTACCCCCGAGCGCGCGACGGCCCTGGCAAGCAGCTTTCCCGAAAAGGAGCTTGACCCCTTTATGGGCGAAAAGACCGTGGATTACGTGCAGTACGTATCCGACTTTATGGTAAAGAGCTTCAAGGGGCTGATGGAGAACGAGGTGCTGAAGTCCTACAGCGACCTCATACCCGTGTCGGTGGCACACCCCTTCCAGCCGGTCGGCTCGGCGCCCTTACACGGCGAGATGCTGAAGCGTATTTCCGATAACACCTTCGGTGACCTTTTTGAAATGGCCGCCGCGCGCGGCATCGGTCTTGAGATCAACAACCGCGCCAAAAACCCCGAGGTGGTACGCTGGATCGCCATCGCCAAGGAGTGCGGCTGTAAGTTTACCTTTGGCTCCGACGCGCACGGTAAGGACGAAATGAAGCTCGTATTTGACGCGGCCAACTGCTTTGAGGCGGTTGGATTTCATGAGGATGATCTGATGGATTTTGTCAGGGTGTAAAACAGAAAAGAGGACGGCGAGCCTTGATCGGCTCGCCGTCCTTGTTTTTGCCCAAACGGGCTTTTGACATTACAGCTTGGCAAGGGCGCTCAGCACGCCCTCAAGATTTTCGCGGTATTTTTGGAGCTTTTGGCGCTCGCCCTCAACCACAGCGGCAGGGGCCTTGGCCACAAAGCTCGTTTTGGAGCTTGCGCTCGCCGCGCTCGATCTCGCCCATCAGCTTATCGCGCTCGGCCGTGAGGCGTGCCTTTTCCTTCTCGGTATCAATGATATCCGACAGGGGCAGGAAAACGGTGGCGGCGTCGGTGACGATCTGTACGGCGCTGTCGCCCGAGATCACACCCTCAAAGCTCTCGGCCACCTCCAGGTCGGAGGCGGAGGCAAGACGGGCAAAGAAGGGGGCCGTTTCGGGGCCAAAGCTCTCCTTGTACTTGGTGGCAATATAGACCTTTGCCTTGCGCGAGGGTACCACGTTCATCTCGTTGCGGCGCTGACGAATGGCACGAATGGCGGCAATGACGCGCTCCATGTGCATCGCCTCGTTTGCAAAATCAAGTGCGGCATCTGCCTCGGGGTAGGTGTCGATCATGATGCTCTCGCAATCGTGCGGCAGCGTGCCGTAGATCTCCTCGGTGATGAAGGGCATGAAGGGGTGCAGGAGCTTGAGCGTTCCCACAAGCACGTATGCGAGTACGTTTTGTGCGACGAGGTTGCCTTCACTTTCCTTATCAGCGAGGCGTGCCTTGCAAAGCTCGATATACCAGTCACAGTAAATATCCCACAGGAAATCGTAAAGGGTGGAAAGCGCCACGCCGAGCTCGTAGCCGTCAAGCGCCTTGCGCACAGCCGCTACGGTCTTGTTGTAGGCGGTCAGCACCCATTTATCCTCGGCGGCAAGCTTAGCGGCCTCGGGGAGCTTGATGCTGTCAATGGTGAGGTTCATACGCACAAAGCGCGATGCGTTCCAGAGCTTGTTGGCAAAGTTGCGTGCCGCCTCGATCTTCTCGTCGGAGAAGCGCATATCGTTTCCGGGGGAGTTGCCCGTTGCCAGCGCAAAGCGCAGCGCGTCGGCGCCGTATTCGTCAATGATTTGCAAGGGGTCAATGCCGTTGCCGAGCGATTTTGACATTTTGCGCCCCTGTGCATCTCGCACAAGGCCGTGAATGAGCACCGTGTCAAAGGGCTCCTTGCCCGTGTATTCGAGCGCTGAGAAGATCATGCGCGATACCCAGAACGTGATGATATCGTAGCCCGTCACCAGTGTGCTGGTGGGGTAGAAGTAATTAAGATCCTCGGTTTTCTGCGGCCAGCCGAGCGTGGAGAAGGGCCACAGGGCAGAGGAGAACCAGGTGTCAAGCGTGTCGGGATCCTGACGCATCTCGCGACCGCACTTGGGACAGGTGGCCGTTGCCTCCTTGGTCACAACGATCTCGTTGCAATCGTCGCAGTAGAAGGCGGGGATACGGTGACCCCACCAAAGCTGGCGCGAAATGCACCAGTCGCGGATATTTTCCATCCAATGGAAATAGTTTTTCTCAAAGCGCTCGGGCACAAATCTGGTGCGCCCCTCCTTGACAGCCGCGATCGCGGGCTTTGCCAGAGGCTCCATCTTGACGAACCACTGCTTGGAGATCATCGGCTCGATCACCTGATGGCAGCGGTAGCAGGTGCCCACGTTGTGGGTAAGGGGCTCCACGCCCTTCAGATACCCGCCTGCCTCCAGGTCGGCAAGAATGGCCTTTCTTGCCTCGGTGGTGGTCAGCCCTGCGTATTTGCCGCAATCCAGCACTTCGGGCTCGCCAACGGCGGCGGTGCCGTTCTTGAAGAGCAGGTCTGCCTCAGCCTTATCGGCGGCACCCGTCATTTTGCCGTCGTAGGTAAACACGCGCACGCGCGGCAGATCGTGGCGCTCGCCCACCTCACAGTCGTTGGGGTCGTGCGCAGGCGTGATCTTTACCACACCCGTGCCCTTGGTCATATCGGCGTGCTCGTCGCAAACGATCGGAATTTCCTTGCCGAGCAAGGGCAGGATCACGTGGCAGCCGTGCAGATGGCGGTAACGCTCGTCCTCGGGATTGATGGCCACCGCCGTATCACCCAGCATCGTCTCGGGGCGCGTGGTGGCAAGCTCCAGCATCTCGCCCGTTTCCTTTACGGGGTAGAGCAGGTGGTAGAAATTGCCCTGCTTGTCCTCATATTCAACCTCCGCATCGGAGATCGACGTCACGCACGTAGAGCACCAGTTGACCATACGGTTGCCGCGGTAGATCAGGCCCTTATCGTAAAGGCGTACAAATACCTCCTTGACCGCCTCGGAGCAGCCCTCGTCAAGCGTAAAGCGCTCACGCGTCCAGTCGCAGGAGGAGCCCATGCGCTTTAACTGACTGACGATCCGTCCGCCGTATTGCTCCTTCCATGCCCACGCGCGTTCAAGGAACCCGTCGCGGCCAAGCTGATCCTTGGTGATGCCTTCGCAGCGCATAGCCTCCACGATCTTGGCCTCGGTTGCGATCGAGGCATGGTCGGTGCCGGGCAGCCAAAGCGTACAAAAGCCGCTCATACGCTTGTAGCGAATGAGAATATCCTGCAGGGTGTTGTCAAGCGCGTGGCCCATGTGAAGCTGACCCGTGATATTGGGGGGCGGGATCACAATGGTATAGGGCTTTTTCTTTTTGTCGATCTTGGGGGTAAAGTAGCCCTTTTCGCACCAATTTTTATAAATGCGCTCCTCAAATTCGCCGGGGGCGTAGGTTTTAGGGAGCTCGTGTGTTGCACTCATGGAAGTACCTCCGTCAATGCTTAAAATAAATATTACATTATAGTATAGCATAAATATTTGATGCTGTCAACGAGATAGCAAAATATTTTGTGTGTGTTTAAATGTTAAAATCTATTTTAGAAAGTCGAAGGAGTTATTGAGAGCTGAAAAATGCCCGTTCTGAGCCGCGCGGAGCGCGGCGAGGGACGGGCGGTGCCCCCCCCGCTAACAGGGGGGTACAAATCCTAAAAACAATGTCGTAGGGGGTACCGTAAAAAATGGAGTATAAAAACGGTATTCTTATTGACTGGCTTTCGTTTACCAGCAAAAAAATGTTGCCTGAGGATGTAATGGAGTTGATAGGGATTACTTCCGGGTGGCAGTTGATGGATCGCGGCATTCGTGGTTATGGTGCTCGTTATTACAACGGATCTATTTCAATTCACTTTGGAGGCGTGCAAGATAACGTTTGGTGTGAATTTTCGGGCCAAGGTTGTCGTACGTTTGAAAGTGAATCAACGCATAAAAGCTATGATTTGATTTTTGAGGCTTTGATGAAGCCTGAAAATATGATGAAGCTGACGCGTTTGGATATTGCTTATGATGATTTTACGGGCCTTTTGGATATCGAGCGCATTTGCGACGATACGCGACCGCGCAATCACAAATACCGTGCCAAGACCGATTATGCACAGGTTATAGAATCGACTAATGGTTTATCGTGTGATATCGGTTCGCCAAAGTCACTTTTATTGGTGCGTATTTATGATAAGCTCGCGGAGCGTTTGGCAAAGATGCGCGGCCGAGAGGACCGTGAAAAGGTAAAGGAAAGTATACCGCACTGGGTGCGCTGCGAGCTGCAGCTACGTGATGAGCGTGCGTTGGAGTTTGTAAAGTATCTGATGGGTCGGGATCCTGTTACAAAAGTGTCCGCCCCACTTACGTTAGGACAAGCCTTTTGCGGTGTTATGGAAAATTATCTTGATTATGGCTATGAGGTTGCCGCTCGCGGTAACCCAAAGAAAAAGATTTGGCATCGTTTTGAGTATTGGCAAAAATTTTTGCAAAATGCGGAAAAGCTTTCACTTTATCGCAAGCCTGGTAAAGGCTATAATTTAGAGCGAATGGTGAACTTTGTTCAAAATAATGCCGGCAATGCTATTGATGCTGCTATACATATATTCGGTCCTTCAAAATTTTTTGAAATTATTGAGCAACGCAAGATTTCACAAACGTCGAAATATATGGAGTTGATGCGACAACACGGCAGTTACGCTGAAAAACTGGAAAACGATATTACGGTATCCTGGCTGGATAACCTAGAGGGGCAAGTTGAACAGGATGCAAAAGAACGTCATCCTATGTTCCACGTATTTGCACGGCCCAGCTGGGTCGTATGGAATGGCGTGCGGCATTTGATGTGTAGTGACTGTAATGCAATATTGCCGGAAAGTGGTTTTGTTGATGTAACAAGCACATCTAATTTTGCCACGTGTTATAAATGCGCGGCTAAGAAAAAGCAAACAACACGGTAGTGTGTTTGAATATATCCCGACAAAATAAAAAAAGAAAAGAGGTAAAGAAAATGAAATTAGGGATTATTGTAGGCAAGTCTGAGCGTTCTTATGAGAAGGACGGCGAGAAAAAGATGGCGCGCACGCTGCATGTGCTTTGGGATGAGCCCAGACAGCAGCAGGATGGTGAGCAGGGTCGTAAGGTTGAGGCGGTTTTTTGCCGTTTTGATATTTCCAATATTCAGGTTGGCGATCAGTGCGATTTCATTTACGCCATCGAACAGTTTGGCGGCCGTACCGTGGCAACTCTTGCAGAGATCCAGGTGATCGGCAAGGCCAAGCTTGACATTAAAATCGAGCCTGTAAAGGCGGTTTAATGTCGTACATATCACAGCAGTGGGGGCTGTGATATGTTTTCCATTACGTCAATAACGCTGCCCCACAGCGTATTGAACCTGGTGGGGAGTTCGCTCCCCACCTTTTTTATTGAAAGAGGTGATTCCCATGCAACGCCCGAAAGAAGGGCGAAAATGTTTAAAAATAAAAAAGCCACCCGATAAACTCGGGTGGCTTGGGAAGTCTACGCCAAAAATGCCAAACGTTCTTCCCTGTCAGGGCGGAGTCCCCCCTGCTCCCCGCGTTTCCGTTGGGGTGGTGGCAATATCTATTATAACGAGGTAAATGGAAAATGTCAAGTGTGAATTACAGTTTGAAGCATAAAGGTGTACGGTTAATTTCGTCCGAAGAAGCGTGGACTAAAACTAAAAAAGGCGGGATAGAACGGTTGAATCCAAATTATCATTTTGTTGGAAAGATGGATGTATCTATGCCCAATATGATTATTACTGCATCTGACAAGAAAAAACCGTCTTATAGAGGCAGTACATATGATTTAAATCGCACCGCCAAGCAACAAATTGTTGCGCATTTTTACGATGACAAAGGAAAGCGAACAAAAAGGCGTGTCGCTTACTTTGGTATTCCAAAAACAAAATTCAAATCAAAAAAGTGAGGTAAAAAAATCATGAGAATGAAATCTACTACGAAAATGAAGATCTTTGTCGTTGTGTCGCTGCTTATTGCCTGTGCCGGTATGGTCCTGCTCGGCAACGTGTCGCAGGGCTTTCAGAACTGGGATACGGCAGAGTGGTCCCTGAAAAAGGTAAATCCCGATAACCTTTATCAGCAGCTTGATTTTGCCGATACCGACGGTAAGCTTGAGAACGGCGCTGACGGTATTACCGTAACGATCGATGACGAGAACGTGCTGAAGGTGAACGGCACGGCGCAAACCGAGAAGGTCGTTGTGGTAGGCACTACCACTCTCAAGCAAGCTACAGATTACGTATTCGGTTCCAATTTGACGAACGGTACGAATAAAACGATTTACCTTCGTTTGGTAAATAATTCTACCAATGCGGTTCTAGCTACTTGTTATAACGGTGCTACCGTTATCAGTGCTGACAATTTGGCAGCTGATACGGTGGTGCGCCTTGAAATTTACATTGCAGAAGAAGCTACGATCAACAATCTTGTTCTTCGTCCTGTGATCTGCACCGGCGCAGCATCTGATGAGTTTGTTTCCTTCTATAAGTGATTTGGCAGGGGGACCTGTGACAGAGGTCACAGGTCCCTTTTTGAGTGAGGTGAAAGTATGAAAAAAATAATGGCATTTTTATTGGCTGCACTTACGCTTATTTCGGTTTTTGCTGTGACGGCTTTGGCGGCCGAGGAGGCAACACCGAGCGTGATGACAGAGCTGGAGCAGCTTTATATTGATGGCAAACAATTTAAAGCATCTGATTATCCTAAAAACACGTCGCGCCAGGATCTGCAAATTTTAGCAGTAGCCGAGTCTGGTTTTAAGTCACAAACCAGCTCGTCAGGGTATGGATTGTATATTTATGTTTATAATCCCGGGTGTTATGCGTTTGAGGATAGTGATAATAATACCGTGCAGATGGGCCTTAATCTTTCTTCCGCGTCTTACGTATATTACGGTTTAAAGATCATGTCAAAAAGCTCGGATAACCGTTTTATCAAGTTTAAGGTGCAGTCTTACGGTCAAAATGCCGCCAGCGAGCTATATAAGCTTCAGCAGAATGCAAGCGAGCGCGCTTATAATATTGCTGCGCTGCGTTTGAAAAAGAATAGTCAAATTACGGCTTTTGCTGTGGGCAAGGTGTATTTGTTCAGCGGTTATGATTTTAATAAAACGCTTACCTGCTCAGTACGCGATCATGAGGTGATTGAGGTCGAGCTGCACGCTACCTCTTGGGTAAGTCCCAATGCCGGCAGCACGGTGGAGGGTGGACAGGCAGATAAATATCACCATTATGAAATTCATTCGGTCTATTTTGCTATCGATAAGTCGTACTTGCAGCGCTACGGTTTTATTAGTGCGATCCGCGCTAATTATACGCAAGCGAAATTGACGCCTATCGTTGTAACGCGCCCAGGTGTGTTTGATGCGTTAACCAAAGATATGATCCAAAATGCGACGCCTGTTACAAAAGATACCGATGTTATGGATTTGGTGGCAAATTATCGTTATGTATGGGATACTGATACAGACACTGGTCATATTGAAGGTGATTGGGGATATTCGGAAACGAATTTAGCTCCTTGGCTTGACGCTCCTTTTCAAGGTGATCGATATGATCGATTAGCATATTTATTTGAAAACGATCAGCTTCCCGAGGATTTTGATATGGGTGAGGCAAGTTATATGCTTGGCTTTACTTCGGAAGAATTAGAGGCGTATTACGATAATCAGATAGATCGAGGTATTGATAAAAATGCTTTGTACTCTGATATTCAGTTAAAACAGAACATTGATTATTCATATAAGGATATGTTTGATTTAAGAACTTATGAATCTAATTTATCCGGCTTTGCAAAATGGTGGCATGATTGGTTTGTAGATGATGATAGCTATTTGAAGGAAAATTTTTTGACCGAAATTAGTAAAATTCAGGTGATTGAAAATCCTAAGGAATATGCCACTATTTCTGAAGATCTAAAAGAGCATTATTCAAAAAATCTTTGTATTAACGTGTGCGATCTTGAAAACTTTTCCAAGTTTTGCAAGGATGAGGTAACAAGTGATCAGGTGGTAGTTATTTTGCGTTATGGGTTAGCTGATTATCGCTGTACGTTAATAGAAGATGTTTGGGAAGCTGCTAACGGGAGTGAAACAGTCGGTTGGTCTATTGAAAAATCCGCATTTATGGATGTGTCGGTAGCACAAATTACGTTTACTTCTAAGGGTGTTGATACTGTCATTCCTGTGGTATCTAATACCGTAGATAGCTTTGGCGACGGTCTTGTGTTTGACGTCGTAGGCGATTTGGAAGTAGATTTGGGTGACGTTGGTGACGGTATAACGAATTGGATCACGGATCTGTTCAATCAGCTTGGCGAAAAGCTTAAGATCATTGTTGGTATTATTGCCCTGCTTGTTATCATCGCCGTAGTATTGCTGGTGGTAGTTCCTGCGGTAAAAGCACTGTTTGCTGCAAATTCAAATAAGCGCTTGCGCAATATTGAAAAAGCACTGAAGTCAAAAAGGAGTAAAAAATGAAAAAAACGTTATTGATTAGTGTGTGCTTGATATTGGCGCTTCTTTCGGCCTTTTTTGTATATATTTCTGTGTCTGCCATGATGGAAGAAATAACGATGCAGCTTCCTCAGACTAATACCGATTCGCCGGGAAAGTCTGAGGAGCAAGAGCCCGAACAGGAGCCTGAACAGCCGCCCACCGAACAGCCTGACGGCGAAGTGCCTGCTGTTGGCCTCATAGAATATACTTACGATGATTTTCGGGTCATGGAGCCTGTATTTTCTTCGGCACAAACTCAAGAAGGTACCGAGTATGGCATTCGTTTTAGGGCCTATGTATCAGATACGTACAAAGCAGCACTTGATACTATTGACGTTTCGTATCATGTTGTTATAGCACCTTTTGACTATGTTGAGGATTTTAGAAATCAAATTAAGGTCGATTGGGTTTTGGCTCTTGGCGATTCTGCTGTGAAAATCGATGTTGTGAATGGCATTGAAAAAATTGAAGAAGAAAATCTGCTTAGTGCGGTATTGACTAAAATTAAATATGCAAATACAAATCGTGTTATGGTTGGTATTCCGTATGTTCAGTATAGTGATGGTACACGTCAATATGCATTTTTACCTGAAGGCGAAAGTTATTTTACTGTAAGTAGATCTTATGCGTATTTGTGTTCAGAGGCTTATACAAATCAGGTATGCAATGGATATTATTATACCAGTGATGAAATGGCCGCTTTTAAGGAAGGATTAACAAATTCGGTAAATCTTGCTAACGGCAAAGCTGAAAGTGAAATCGATGTAGATATGAAATATACTCTTTCATTGCCTGCTGAGATTTACACGTTACCTATGACCGAGGCTTTGGTGCTCACTGTGACTATTTCGCCCGACGTTTTGCTGTATTATGGTTGGCAAACCGATAATGCCGAGGTTGTTGCGGTGGATGAGGATCATATGATTTTGCCGATGAAGCCCGGTAATGCCAAGGTGAGGGTTCGCCTTGGTGAAATAAAGGCAGAATGCTTAATCAGCGTTATTGATCCTGAGAGTGCGGATAATATCACTTGTGAGAACTGCAAGCATTTGTATTATCCCGGTGATGTAGATGCATGTCCTAAATGTGGACTGCGTGCGTACGAAATGTATGTACGATGTGATAGCGATCACTGTGATGGTGGTTTTAAAGCCACAATATATAGGATTGGTGACGGTAGATTTTGGCGTGGTGATACGGCTGTAGAATGTGAGGCGTGTAACTGTATTTGGAATTATAATCGTGATACCGAGCTGTTTGAGATTGGTTATCATTGTGTTTATGATGCCACGCACATGGAGGAGCGCACCGGCACGTGCAGCTGCTGTGGTTCAGCAATGACCTGGCAGGTAGAATGCAATTATGACGGTGAATGGGTCAGTGATGACTTGGAAGCTTATTGTACTGCTTGTGAGTGTTTATATACGGTGGTTCTCCCGAACGGTGAGGGCCTGGTGCCTAAAATGCATTGTGATACATGTACACATTATGTAATCTGTCAACATTGCGCCGATGGGTATTGTACAGAGCAAAATAATGCTTGCCCGAATTGTGGTGCTGTAATTCAGCAAAAGAGTATTGTTTGTCATTGTGAAAGTGGTGTTGTTGTAGAGTGGACGTACGTAAATGGTGAGCCTATTGCAGATTGTCCGCCTGCTTCGTGCTCTGATTGCTTATGCACTTACGTTGTTAATTCTTTGGATTTGGTAGAAGCCATTTATGATTGCCGTGTAGATATCGGCGTCACTACCGAGGATCATAGCATTACGTGTACCTGCTGCACGGTGACTGTACCATTTGAAATACAAGTAAATTGCTTCGGCACTTACGTGCAGGAAGAAATTTATTTGAATTGCAGCGGCTGTACCTGTCGTTATGCGGTATCTGTGAGTAGCGATACGTATATTACGGCCCGCGTGTACAATTGTAATGGCTATGGTATTGTGACGCATCCCGAAACGCGTGAGGGGGCGTGTGTACACTGTGCTGAAATTTTAACCTGGACCATTCAATGCAAGCCAAACGGTACTTGGAATGGTGCCAACGTTGCTGTGACTTGTGGGGACTGTGGCTGTAAGTTTAGAGCAAGCGGCGATGGCTCACAGCTGACGCGCACTTATGATTGCATTTTAGATGCAAGGATCCTTAAAACCAAGTCTGCTGCTTGTGCGCATTGCAACGCTACGATCAGCTGGCAAACCTATTTTAACGGCGCTGATCAATGGCATAGCGATTCTGTGATCGTAGATTGTGGTACTTGTTATTGCGTGTATACGGTTGGCGGCAACGGTGATACGCTTGCTCTGATGGGCAGCGAGGTGTGTAATTATGGCGGCCAATGCGTGCATTGTGGTGCAGATCTATCGTTAGAGGATCACTGCTGCACGGTTTGCGGTGCCGAGCATTCTCCTGTCAAAGTAAGGTGTGAATGCTGCAGCGAATATATTACGTATTTTATCGGTTATAACAATGAAGGCGATCGTGTGATGCCTTATGATGTCGCTTGTCCTACTTGTGATTGCTTATATAGTGTCTCGGGTGCAGACTGCGACGAATTAATAAAAAAGCAAAATCATTAAATATCTACGGCCTTGGCCGAGATAAATAAAAAAATAGCCACGTGGGCTTAAAACACAGGAAGGAAAAGAATATGAAAAAAGTTGGAATTTTGATGATCGTGTTTTTATTGCTTTGCGGCTGTGTGATGGCCGTATCCGCGGTATGGCGCCAGGACGCCGTAATTGCAGGGCCCAATGAAAAGACCGAAAAAGCATTGACTTGGCCCTCGTTCTTTTTGCAAAAGGATGGCGACCGCGAGCTGACTCAATCGGAGCAGGATAGTGGTTATACGTATGCTACGGATATCGGCTGCGAAAGCTTATTGGCTGATGGAAGCCTGGAGCTGTATCTGAATGATCAGAAGCTTGATGCAGATGACTTTATTTACGACGTCGGCGATTACGGTGGCCTGCAGCTCAAGACCGGCGACGAGATCCGTGTTGTTGTTGATCTCCCTATGGATGATGAGATGCTTGACTGGGAGCTTGAGATCAGACACGCAGGCCGCACGTATACTATCGATCGAAGTGACGATTGGACCGTGCAAACTATTGAGTTTGTCGTAGCCGATTCTGTTTACATTACCGCTCAAAATAACGGTTATTACCACTAATACGTAAGCCGCAGCCCGAGCCTATGGGCCCGAGCTGCGGCATGTGGAGGTTTTTATGAAAAAAAGCAAATGGCTAAGAAGTAATCGTGCACATAAAGGCTTAGAGCAAAAATACACAAAAAAGTTCGATAGCGAAAAAAAGCCTTCTTGGGATACGGTTACAAAAATGTTTTATCATTCTCAAGTGCGGACTTTACAAAGGCAAGAAAAATGCGTGTTAAGTGCTAAACGAAAACGTGCCGTTTATCGCCATGTTGAAGAAGTTATTACTCCGGCTTTTTGCCCTGGAAAACGCCCGAAGCCGGTTATTTCAGATGATTTTGAGCGTAATTCTTATGGAATGATCAAGGGATCTTATACACCTGATGGCTTCTTTGAACCTGATTGAGGTATTTTATGGCGAAGAAAAAGAAGGATAAATTTCATTCTATGAATGAGTTTCGTAAGAACTACTCTAAAAGAAGTTTAGGGCACCCTGACTTCGTTTTCGGGTGTAGCGGTGATACATATCATTCTTTCGGGTTAACGCATACGCCTAAGCAAGAATACCATTCCGTTAAGCTTACGCAAAACCCCAACCCGAGCGATACACGGGATAGTTATTTGCAAACAAAAGTAAAGCACACCCCGAAAAAGTATTTTGGAAGTGCGAAATCGGATTGGGGTTTTCATTCCGATGACCGCGCTTATGTTCGGCACAAGGTCAAAAAGTACCGCAAAAAGAACAAATAAAAAAAGAAAAGTGGCTGGGGGCGTATTTCATCCCGGTTGCGTATGTTTCAACGCATAAGCCACTTTCCATTGATAGTATACCCGACTTTCGGGTATTTGTCAACCCCTAAGAATCAAAATCCCAATCGATTGGGAATTTGAAATAAAAAATAGCCGTGTGGGCTTAAAACACAGGAAGGAAAAAACAGATGGCAAAGAAAAGTGGAAGTGTATTTAACAAGAGTTTTTCAAAGAAAAACATGTATTCAGTGAAAGATGGCGCTAAATACATCGCGTATAGCGATGGCTCCAAGAGCAATCGCGATGGATCCGCAAAAACGACAGGATATATTCCTAACACCAAAGCAAATCGTGATCGTATTTCCTCTTTTATGGGTAAACCGGATAGATACGGTGATAGATTGATGTGGTGGTAATAAGGAAGCTCGCCCAATTTGGGCGAGCTGCTTTTATTTGTAATTTATTGTATTTTCGTCTATATTTTCTTTGTTTAATTTTCTATCCAATGTTGCTTCAATATCATTGGTGTCATTTTTTTCGTATGTGCAAATGAGTGTTATGCCTAATTTTTCGTATATAGGCATTTTGAATTTTTTGGTTTTGGTGTAATCTCTGTTGTTATCGTCATAACCCCAATGCTCAATATAAACATGTTTATCTTTTCCTAAATAGTGAGGGAGGTAAAAATCTGGATGTAATGTTTCTTTTTTTGTTTTTCCATAAGGAAGTTCTTTTTCATATGCATGAGGTATGCCTTTTTCAAATAAATAATTGTCAATTTCTCGTTCAGATTTACTTTTAACAACGTGTCCATCCTTACAGGTGAATCGCCCTTCATAATCCTCATCTAATAACTCCACTGAAGAACAACCTTTGATTCTAAACAGAAGTTCTTTGTTGTGATATTTTTTATAACAGCTCCCGCAAAAAAGCAACCCGTCTGTTTTTTTGCCGCAAGTAATACATCTTGATTTGTTTTCTTCGTTTATGATTACTATTTTTGTGCCTTCCTCTTGTGCAGGTTCTTCAAGTAATTCTGGTGAGCTTGATTGTCTTTTGCACTCGCATTCTTCACCCACGTTGTGCCACTTGCCGCAGTCCGGACACTGTTCAATTTCTTTTTGCATAAACTTTCTGCTGTGGGTACCACATAATTTGTCTTTTCGCGGGTATTTGCCATACACCATGTACGTCGCCTCACCACAGATCGGGCAAGTAAGTTTTTCGTTTTCAGCCATAATAAACCTCCAAGCTGTAATAAAAATATTTTAGCGAAAAGAGGGCGCACAAAAGATAGAAACGTGTCGAAAAGAAAAAAAGCGTGCCCCTCAATGAGGGACACGCCGAAAAAGCGACC
>SVTG01000018.1 GCA_015063895.1 Oscillospiraceae bacterium
GTATCAAGTCAGCAAGAACGTCTTTTGATTCGGGATGTTCGTTACCGTCATAGCTGCCGGTCAATTCTACGGAATCATCCATAAGAATAACGGCGGCAAACGGGTAGAATTCGCGATACTTTTTCATATGATCTTCTGCAAACGGGAGTAATTTATCTAACAATACTTCACATTGTTCCTTGGGGGTCATAGTAGTTATCCTCCTTGTTTTTTATTTATTATACCACAATTTTGTAAACATTTCAACCGGTTCGCTGGTTCGAATCTGTCCAAAATGACCTTGCATCTATGGCTTTGTAAATAAATTTTGAATGTGTAGGGGCGACCATTGGTCGCCCGCGGGCGTTCAATGAACGCCCCTACAGTTGTGGCGGTTCGAATCTGTCCACAGTTTTGGTGCTGTAGGGAATCTATATCAAAAAATGCATTCCGCCGGTTCGAATCTGTCTACAGCGCAGAAATGCCCGAAATGCATCTATAAAATTTCGAAAAACTTCAGAGTCGAAAAAAGCGGAGAAATCTCTCGAAAGCAGCAGGGTATTCGCGCATTGCGCGAAGATCTGCACGCCCTGCGCCTTGCAAGCGAGCTTGCAGATCTTCGGGCGGCAGATGCGAACCTACTCTCGCGCAATGCACGAGTTTACCTCGTGCATTGCGCGAGATAGAGAGAAGCCGCACCATCCCAGCCAAATAAGAAGGGCACCCATTTGGGTGCCCTTCTTATTTGGCTGGGATGGCAGGATTCGAACCTACGAATACCAGAGTCAAAGTCTGGTGCCTTACCGCTTGGCGACATCCCAATATTTTGAATACGCCATATATTATAGCATTTGCGGCAAGGACTGTCAAGAGCAAATTGAGAGTTTTTGGTTTATTTTTGTGGGATCAAACCACGAAAAATTTGCACAGCCAATAAATCACACCGTAGAGCGTTCCGGCGGCAGTACCGTAAAGGAGCACAGGCCCTGCTACCGTAAAGATTTTTGCACCGACGCCCAGCACAAACCCTTCTGCGCGCGCGTCAATGGCGGGAGAGGCCACGGCGTTGGCAAAGCCTGTAATCGGTACAAGTGTGCCACCGCCCGCAAGCTTGGCAATGTGGTCAAAAACGCCAAGGGCGGTGAGTGTGGCTGAGCACAGCACCAGTATAATGGCTGTCATGACGCCTGCATCGTCCCTTGAAAAGTGGCAAAGCCCCGTAAAGATCTGATTCAGCCCCTCGGCAAACAGGCAAATACCGCCCCCCACCAAAAAGGCCCACAGGCAGTTCTTGCCCAGCGGCGAGCGCGGCGCACGCGCTTCTACGTAGCGTGCGTAGCTTTCTTTGTCCATGTTCATAAAATCGCCTCCTTTGTTTTGATTTAGTGTGCCCACGGGGGCATAAAATATCCCATTTGGCAGAATTTTGTGCAAAAGTCTTTACATTTTTGGCGTAGTTTGCTATACTATATAAGGAGAATGACCTGAAAGGAAGGTAATACCTATGTCTCGTTTTAATCGCTTTTGTGCAAAAGCACGCCGTGCCGCTGAAAGAGTGGCCGATAAGGCTGAGGAGCTGGTGGACAGCGCCGCTCGCTCGGTAAAGATCAAATCCCTTGAAATGCGTATTGACGAAAAATACGAGGACCTTGGCAGAGTGATCTATCGCGATCTTCATACCGACGAGGTACTGGAGGAGGAAAAGCTTGAATTGATTGCCGCCATTGATGCACTTTACGATGAGCTAGCTCTGTTAAAGGGCGAGGGGGCTACCGATGAGGAGGCGCCTCACGAGGATATGGCGACCGCAGCGGAAAAAGACAGCGACGAAGAAACGCCGGTTGACGCTGAATAAGCCCAAAGGGCCGCGCCGTGGCGCGGCCCTTTCTCAGTTGCCGATGCTTGCTTCAAATTTAGCCTTAGTCTGATTGACCTTGGTATCCTCGGCTTTGGTGACGGGATACCAGCCCTTTTGCTGCATCTCGTGAAATACCGTTTGCTGCATCCGGTGTGTGTCGTCAAGCAGGGAGCTGAGGCACCTGACTACCTCAGGCGTGGCAGATTCTACTAAAAATGCATTGTAGTTACTCGCCAGAAATTTTTCTGCGCTGAGCAGATCGGTGATCTGTTCCTTTTCTGTAAATCCTTGATTTTGCATACCGTCTGCCCTCCTTATTTCAAATTTCCAAAAAGCTCTACAAAGTGCTGCTGATGCTGCTGTGCTAATTGGGTGTAGCAGCTTGATAACACCTTGTCGTTGGTTGCGTTCGCCATATACAGGCATTTTTGCTGTAGGGTCTGCTCCATGGTGAGCAGGTCGCCGATGGCGGATAATTCCTTCTCGGTAATTTGTGCCATGTTAGTTCTCCTTTGCACGTTTGATGGTGTGCATAGTGTTTGCGTGGCACCCAAAAATTATACAACAAGTGAGGTTTATTTTGAAAAAGTTGACAAAAGCGCCCCGTTGGCGTCTGATTTTGGCGCAGGTGAAGAAGGATAAAAAGGCATATACGGTGTTTGCCGTGCTGTCGCTATTGATATTGGCTGTTATCGTGCGCAACGCTCTGCTTGGGCGGTGGGAAAACGTCTTTACGGGCGTACTCGCCTCGCTTTTGCTGTGGATACCGCCTGTGGTGGAGCGTCGCTTACACGTGGATCTGCCCACCACCCTTGAAATTCTTGCATACCTGTTTGTCTTTTCAGCAGAGATCCTTGGCGAAATCGGTAATTTCTACGTGTATTTCCGTTTTTGGGATACGATGTTACATACCCTCAATGGGTTTATGTTTGCGGCCTTCGGCTTTTGCCTGGTAGACATTTTTAATAATACAAAGCGCTTTCGCTTTCAGCTGTCGCCTGTGTTCCTGGCCATCGTTGCCTTTTGCTTTTCAATGACGATCGGTGTCTTGTGGGAATTTTTTGAGTTTGGCGCCGATATGCTGCTGCATACCGATATGCAAAAGGATACGTTTGTTACGGCTATGCACAGTGTGTCACTACCTAACGATTTGGGACAGAAGGTGACGCACGTTACGGATATTATCAGCACCACGGTCGTTACGGAAAGCGGCGAGGTCATTGTGATGAACGGATATCTTGATATCGGCATTGCGGATACCGTGAAAGACCTATTTGTTAATTTTATCGGTGCCGTTGTTTTCAGCACCATTGGTTATTTTTACGTGAAGCATCGCGGCAAGGGCAGGCTCGCAGGACAATTTATTCCGGTTTTTGTAGGGGATGACGGCACCGATGCCGAGCATGTATTAAAAAATGAGGAAGAAAGGACACAAGCATGCGAGAACAATTCATAAGCAACCTTGCCATGCCGATCGGCGGGTTGGTGCGAGGCAGTGAGGCCGTGCACGATGATAATCTTTACTGGCTTGATGAGAGTGGCACCGTGCTTGCCGCGCGTGCCAAAAGAAGCGTGCCCGCGATCGGTGAAAACTTTTTCGCGGCGCTGCAAACGGCAATAGCTGAGCGCCGCGCCCTATACAGAACCTTGGAGTGCGGTAAGCAGGGGCTTTATCTGATGCAATGCGGCCCTGTTCCGGTGCTTGTTTTACGCTACCCGTATGCGGCAAACCGTACGTTTTTGGCATTGATCCCGAATGAACCGCTATTTACGCACCTGCGCACCCCGGCTGCTTATTTTACGGACGTTGCGCTGATGCGTGAGGTTGAGCTTTCCCCGATCAGCGCATCGCGCGAAATGCCCTTTTGTGAGCAGATCTATCAGGCATTGACTTCATGGCTCTTGCCGTATTTTCGGCTTTGTGCCAAGGAGGGGTTGCGCTGCGAAAAGCCGGCTCAGTTGATGCAGTGGCTGATGTTTCGCACCGCCCGTGTTGCCAATGCCGTGGGGGTTGACGTGCAATATGATTTTGGCGGTATCGGATTTGCCGAGATCGGTGAGATCTTGTATGAGACCTTATTTGTCAATATCCTGTCACTCGTGCTGGCAGCACAGCGCACGGCCGCAGCCGATACACCGCTTTATCTTGGCGTGATCAGGGAGGGTGTTGCCGCACCGCGCTTGTATGCACGTATGCAGCTAACGGCGCCCACGGTGCCAACTGAGATCGAGGTGGCTTGCCGCTCGCTTGCTGTGCGTGGAATACCGCATCGCGTGTGGCTGGACGGTGCACGCGAGGGGCTGCTGCATGTCGAGCTCGGTTTTTGTGCTGCGCCGCTTTCAAAGCAGGGGATGCGCAATCCTTTTGGTGTGTTCAAGCCCTGAGGCGATGATAGAATTGTTTCGCTTTTTAGCAGTATTGCGTATTTTTCGGCTTTGTATCGCTGTGCTATAATGATAACAGATCATGAGGAAGGGAAGTGCAGTTGATGCGTTTTGAAAATCAGGTGGCTTTGATAACGGGCGCCTCGGTCGGCATTGGCAGAGCCGCCGCCTTGCAGCTTGCCAAGGACGGTGCCAAGCTTGTTTTGTTGGATATTGCATTTGAAAAATTAGAGGACGTGGCGCGCGAGGTGGGAGCCTATACCGATACGGTGCTGATCTATCGTTGCGATATCAGTGACGAGGCACGTGTGCACGCTGTCGTGCAAGATGCTTTGGCGCAGCTGGGGCAGATCGATATTCTTGTCAATAATGCGGCACTGTGGCGCTGTCGGTCGCTTTTTGTTGAAACGTCCACCGATGAATGGAGAAGATTTTTTGACGTGAACGTCATGGGTACCGTGTACGTGACGCAGGCAGTATTACCTGCTATGATCGAGCATAAATATGGCAGAGTGATCAACGTGGCCTCTGTGGCGGGTGTATACGGCAATCCGAAAATGGCGCACTACTCTGCTACAAAGGGGGCAGTTATTTCCTTTACCAAGTCATTGGCAAAGGAGGTGGCGGAGCACGGTATCACCGTGAATGCCGTGTCACCCGGCAGTGTGTCGCCCGCCTCGGAGCCTGATATCGATCATACACAGCCAAGTGAGCTTTCCTATATGGGGCGCACAGGCTCTGACAGAGAAAACGGTGACCTGATCGCCTTCCTTGCTTCGAAGGAGGCCGCCTACATTTCGGGGCAGAATATCCAAATAGACGGGTGCAGAAAAAAGCTTTAATAAAAAAAGCAGAGCCGTACGGCTCTGCTTTTTTTATTGGAATCAGCGGATAATATCGGTTTCCTCCATCAGTGTGAGCATCGTACCGATGCCCTGCTTTTCGGCCTTCTCGAGGATCATCTGGCCGAGTGCCACGTCGGAAAGGGCAATGCCGTGCGAGGAGGTGATAACAAACTCCTCTTCGCTGGCGCGGCCGCACTTCTTGCCGTTGATGATGTCGCCGAGGATCAGCAGGTCTTCGTCCTTGGGCAGACCGTCGGTGTACTTGCCGTCGGCCAGATACTGCTTGACAAGATTGACGTCGTCGCAAACAAAGCGATCGGCCCAGTTGTAGGTCTTGCCCTCCCAAGCGGTGCTCTCAAGCGGGATACCAAGCATGCCCTTGTGCAGCATCTCGGTAAAGATGATGGGCTTGTCGGAGCGCTGGGTAGCGGTGATCAGGATCTGGGAATTGTCGATGGCCTTCTGACGCTCCTCGTCGTTGCGGATCGGAATAAATTCAACGTCGGGCATCAGGGGCTGCATCTTTTTCAGATAAGCATCAATAGCGGCATCGTAGAGGTCGCCGATGTAGATACGCTTCAATTCGGGGATCACGATCTTCATCAAGCGGGCATTGGAGCGCCCCTGCTCACCGGCACCGATAATGGTGATTGCCTCGGTATTCTTTACCTTGCAGTATTTTGCGGTAACGGCAGCCACGGCTGCGGTGCGGATCGCGGTGATCCAGCGTGCGTCCATGACAGCGGTCACACCACCGGTCTCACAGTCGTTCATTACCATCAGGCCCCAGGTTACGGGCAGACCCTTGGTGCGGTTGTTGGGATAGCCTGCGATCCACTTCATGCCCTGTGCCTCGTGCTCGCCGCCAATGTATGCGGGCATAGCGTTGATATAGGTCTGGGGGCGAGAATTTACGTGAATCTTAACAGGAAGCTGGCAGGTGCCCTTAGAGAACTCGGACATCACGTTTTCAACGGCGTTGATCACGTCCTCGTAGGGAATGTTGAGTGCGAGAATATCCTCTTGAGAAATGTAGCGGAATTGAACCTTTGCCATGTTGATGGGCTCCTTTAATTTCAAATATTCGGCCACAGGCCGTACATTTTTATTATAGAGGCTTTAGGCATAAAAGTCAAGTAATGAAACGGAAAATGAAATTTTTTCGCTAAAAAGCTTCAATTTTTCAAATGTATCGGTAAATTCTTTGTGCGATTTGCGGCTTTAAGATGCGCGCGTGCATGCGCGTACAGCTTTGAACGTAAAAAATTAAAAAAGGGGTTGACAAATACGCACAAAAGTGGTATGATAGGTGTGCTTTATCGTGGTAAAGTGGTAAAGCAATAAAACAACAGGAGATTTTACTATGAAAAAAATTTTGGCACTTGCCCTGGCAGTACTGATGGTAGCAACGATGTGTGTTGCTTTTGCTTCCTGCGGCAAGAACAGCGATTGGAAGAAGATCGAGAAGAACGGCAAGTTCGTTTGCGGCATTACCATTTATGCTCCGATGAACTACTATGATGCAAACGGTGACCTTGTAGAGGATACCGACGGCACGCTTATTGGCTTTGATACCGAGCTTGCAAAGCTCGTAGCACAGAAGCTGGGTGTTGAGGTTGAATTCCAGGTTATTGACTGGGGCAACAAGTATACCGAGCTTCAGGGCGGCGCGATTGACTGCATCTGGAACGGCTTTACCTCCAACTCCAAGGATGCTGACGGTATTGAGCGCTCCGAGAAGGTTGATTTTACTTACGCATACCTTGATAACAAGCAGTGTGTTATCGTAAAGACCGACCGCCTTGGCGAGTTTACGTCTGCTGCTGCTCTTTCGGGCAAGAAGGCAGGCGCTGAAAGCGGTAGTGCAGGTGAGTCCTACGCGCTTAGCGCAGGCGCTACGATCGACGCTGCAAAGTCCTCTCAGCTGGCTGTATTTACCGACCTGAAGTCTAGCGCCGTTGACTTCATCGTGGTTGACCGTCTGCTGGCAGACGCAGTTGTCGGCAAGAACGACTACGCTGATCTCTCTATTGTAACCGCCATTGACATTGATCCCGAGGTTTATTCGATCGGCTGCCGCAAGGGTAGTGATTTTGATGAAAAGATCAACGAGGCACTTGTTGAGCTGCTCAACGAGGGTAAGGTAGAGGAGCTTGCTACGAAGTACAACGTGCGCATCACCGACTCCTTCATGGCAAAAAAGACTGCAAAATAAGAGGGCGTAATGGCTTTATTCTTTGAAGTAACGTTAAGTCTTCTCAAAGGATTTGGAACAACCTGTTCTATTTTTGGGCTAACACTTGTGTTAGCCCTTCCTTTGGGTTTGCTCATTTCTTTCGGCACAATGTCGAAATTCCTCCCCGTTAAGGCGGTATTTAAGACGTTTGTGTGGATCATACGCGGTGTGCCGCTGATGCTACAGCTGTTCGTGGTCTTCTACGTGCCCGGCTTTGTGTTTGGTGTACCGATCGCAAGCCGCTTTGTCGCTACCGTCATTGCGTTTGTCATCAATTACGCTTGCTATTTTTCCGAGATCTATCGTGCAGGCATTGAGGCGATCCCCGTGGGACAAACCGAGGCGGGCGAGGTGCTTGGTATGACAAAATGGCAGATCTTCAGAAAAGTTATTTTTATGCAGGTCGTCAAGCGCATTATCCCTCCGATGGGAAATGAAATTATTACGCTGGTCAAGGATACCGCTCTTGCCCGTGTGATCGCAGTTACCGAAATCATCTGGCGTGCCGAGCAATTTACCAGCCGTGCTTTGATCTGGCCGTTGTTCTATACCGCCGTATTCTATCTTGCTTTCGTGGGGGCGCTGACGCTTCTTTTCGGCCGTGCTGAGAAAAAGCTGGCGTATTATAAGGTGTAATATGAGTTTTCTTACAGTAAAAAATATTCGTAAAAGCTTTGGAAGCACCGAGGTGCTGCGCGGTATTGATTTCACCTTGGAAAAAGGTGAGGTCGTCAGCATTATCGGCTCCTCCGGTAGCGGCAAAACCACACTTTTGCGTTGCCTGAATTTCCTTGAAATTGCCGACGTAGGTGAGATTTCGGTAGACGGCACGGTGATTTTTGAAGCAATCGGCACCAATGCTCTTAGTGATAACGATCTGCGCGAAAAGCGCGCGCGCTTTGGATTGGTATTTCAGTCCTTTAATCTGTTTCCGCAGTATACCGCGTTTGAAAATCTGACGCTTGCCCCTAAGCTGAAGCTTGAAGAAAAGGCAAGGCAGGAAAAGCTGACGGCTGCTGAAAAGAAGGCGGCGCTCGGTGAGATCACGGTGCGCGCCGAGCGTTTGCTGGAGCAGGTGGGGCTTTTGGAAAAGCGTGATTTTTATCCCTGTCAGCTCTCTGGCGGTCAGCAACAACGTGTGGCGATCGCGCGTGCGCTGATGCTTTCTCCCGATATTCTGTGCTTTGATGAGCCGACCTCGGCACTTGACCCGGAGCTTACAGGCGAGGTGCTACGTGTCATTCGCTCCTTGAAGGACAGTGAGCGCACTATGATCATCGTGACACATGAAATGGAATTTGCTCGCAATGTGTCTGATAAGGTGATCTTTATGGCAGACGGTGTGATCGAGGAGGCGGGCACCCCCGAAGAGGTGTTCGGCAATCCGAAGAGCGAGAAAACCAAGGCGTTTTTATCGGTAACAAAATAAAAGCAAGAATCCGCGTGCACAGATCGTGCACGCGGATTTTTTATGACGTATGGCGGTTAATTGATCACGTCTGACGTCAACGTAAACATACGTTCAACGGTTTGACGCAGCGCGGGGTGATTTTGCAGTCCGGCGTCTTTGGCGAGCAGGTCGTTTGCGCAGCGCGTCGCGGCACTGAGCAGGCCCGTGTCGTCACAAAGGGTGGCAAGACGGAATTTTACACCTCCGCTTTGACGAATGGCCTCGCTGTCAGCACCCGATAAGAAGTCGCCGGGGCCGCGCAACGCAAGATCGCGCTCGGCAATGGCAAAGCCGTCGTAAGTGGTGCGCATGGCAAGCAGACGCTCGGCAGCAGGCGTGTTGCTTCCCACGGTATCGGATACTAACACGCAGTAGGATTTTCTGGTGCCGCGCCCTACGCGGCCGCGCAGCTGGTGGAGCTGCGACAAGCCGAAGCGCTCGGCGTTTTCCACGATCATCAGTGAGGCGTTGGGCACGTTCACGCCGACCTCAATGACGGTGGTAGAGACCAGCACCTGGATCTCGCCTGCGGCGAAGCGTGCCATCACGGCATCCTTTTCCTTGCTTTTCATAGCGCCGTGCACAAAGGCGATCGAAAGGTGAGGCAGAGCCTCACGCAGTGTGTCGGTGTATTGGACGGCAGCCTTCATGGGCGGCTGTGTGTCGGGTAAGGGGGCATATTCGCCGATCTCGGAGAGCATCACCTCGTCGGGCGCTGCATCGCGCTCTTCAACGGCGGGGCAGACGACGTAGACTTGACCGCCGTCATGGCAGGTCTTGTCAATAAAGGTTATCAGACGCTCACGGTAGCTTTCGTCAACGGCAAAGGTGTCAACGCGCTGGCGGCCTGCAGGCATTTCGTCAATGCGCGAGAGGTCAAGGTCGCCCCAAAGCGTCAATGCGAGCGAACGGGGAATGGGCGTGGCACTCATCACCAGCATGTGTGCGTGCTCGTTCTTTTCGGAGAGCTTGGCACGCTGCTTTACGCCGAAACGATGCTGTTCGTCGGTGACGATGAGCCCGGGGGCGGCAAATTCCACGCCCTCCGAGAGCAGCGCTTGCGTGCCGATGACGACGGGCAAGCGCTTGGCCGCATCTTCGCAGGCTAGGGCGGCGCGGATCCTGCGCTTTTCGGCGGCGGTGGTAGCACCGATCAGCAGCTCTGCCTTGATGCCAAGAGCGGCAAACAGGGGAGAAAGATCCTGGTAATGCTGACGTGCTAAAATTTCAGTGGGCGCCATGAGCGCTGCCTGTCTGCCGCTTTGCACGGCGATCAGCATTGCGGCTGCGGCGCAGATCGTTTTGCCGCAGCCAACGTCGCCAACCACCATGCGGCTCATGGCAACGGGGCGCGCCATATCGGCGCTGATCTCACCGATCACACGTTTTTGAGCGTTTGTCAGCTGATAAGGTAGCCGGGAGAGTAGAGGTGTGAGGTCGCTTTGCAGGCAGGGCGGTGCTCCTGCCTTTTCGGTCTGCTTTTTACTGAGTGAAAGCCCCAGAGTGAAGGTAAAGAACTCGTCAAAGATCAAACGGCGCTTAGCCTTGGCAAGCGACACGTAATCGCTGGGATTGTGAATATTGCGCAGGGCAAATCCCAGGGTCGCAAGGTGCTCCGCTTGTCGGATCTCCTCGGGCAACGGATCCTCAAGGAGTGAGGCTGCGCTCAAAACCGTGTTTACGTTGGCGCTCACCAGCTTGGGGGTAAGACCTTGCGAAAGGCGGTAGACGGGCAGGAGATCCGGTAGGGGCTGATCGTCAAGATAAGGCTCGCTTTCAGGCGACATCATAGCATAGCTGCGCCGCTTTTTTTGCACCTTTCCCCAAAAGCGGAAGGTGGAGCCGAGCACGAATCGGTTTTTTAAATATTCTTGATTAAAAAAGGTGATTTCGCAAACACCGCTTTCATCAAAGGCGCGAAACTTTAAAAGTGACATTCGACCGCGAATGCGTGCGCTTTTCGGCTCGGTGCCGACGGTCAGCACAACCGCGGTGCGCGCGTTTTCGGGGGCGTCCTTCAGCAGATGCACGTCGCCGCGATTTTCATAGGCGCGCGGAAAATGATACAGCAGGTCACCCAAGGTGTGCAGTCCCAGCTTGTCGTAGGCGGCAATCTTGGCGGGGCCCACCCCGTGCAACGTGCCGATCTTATCGTGTAACGTAATGCTCACCGCTTTCACTCCCATCAATACTGATTGAAATTATTAAGTATATTATAGCAAACGGCAAGAAGCGTTGTCAAGAAAGAGTGAAAAAAACACCGGCTTTCATGTGTTTTTACTTGACAGCAGGTAAAATTTGCGTTATAATATTATCATCACACTATCATGCGGCTTTGTTGTCCGCTTGACAAAGGAGAAAGATATGAAGAAGTTTTTTGCCCTGCTGTTGGCGCTTTTGCTTGTCTGCTCGTTGGTGGCATGTAAAAAGGACGAAACCAACGACGATGATGACTTTGACATGACCGTGGCCTCAAACGATAAATTCTTTGACACAGGCGGCGCGTATAACGATTGCTATCAGTATGAGATCATCAACGGTAACGAGGTTGCTATTATCGGCTTTAAATCAAGCTACACGCCTCACGAAATTACCGTGCCCGCTGAAATTGAAAAGTGCCCTGTTGTAAAGATCGAGGATGCGGCCTTTTATCAGTGCAGCCAGATCACGGTAGTGAACATTCCCGCAACTGTTACCGAGATCGGCGATATGGCGTTTGCCGGTTGTGTGCAAATGACCGCCGTTAAGTTTGCCGAGGGCGCTGATAATCTTACCGCGATCGGCGATTACGCCTTCTCCTCGTGCGCCAAGCTGAGCGCAATTTCGCTTCCTGCATCGCTGCTGACGCTTGGTGAGGGTGCATTCTTGCAGTGCGCTAAGCTGACGTCTATCGCACTGCCTGAGGTGGTGCGCGACGGTGAGACCGTTACCGCAGGTATCACCGCGATCAAACCGATGACCTTCATGGGCTGCAAGGAGTTGGCAGCCGTTACGGGTGGCACGCAGATCACTGCGATCGGCGATTTTGCCTTCTGCGGTACCGCTCTGACCGCATATACCGTGCCCGCTACCGTTTCCTCGGTTGGTGCAAACGCTTTCGCGCTTTGCAACACGCTGGCGACCATGACCTTTGTAAATGCAACGGGCTGGAGCTATCAGGAGGATCCTGCCGATAAGACTCTGACCGGCGTTGACGTATCCGACGCAGCCATGATCGCGTATTTGCTGCGCACCGACTATGCAAGCTACGTGCTTGTGCGTGCATAAGCAACAACAACGTATAATAAGGACCGTGATTGAGTTACAGTCGCGGTCCTTTTGTTACTTTCAGCTTCATTATCTCCCCCCGTTCCTTGACTAAAATGGGTGCATATGGTATAATATTTAAAATGAATGGAGTGTGACATGTATGAAATGCAAGATCGTTTCGGATAGCTCGTCGAATTTACTGCACTTTTCCGGGGTGCCGTATGCGACGGTACCGTTAAAGATCATTACCAAGGAAAAGGAATACGTGGATGATGCTGCGCTTGACGTATCGTTGATGATGCGTGAATTGCGTACGGTGAAGGGTCGCACGGGCACCTCTTGCCCGAACGTGCTCGAATGGAAAGAGGCCATGGGCGATGCCGAGGCTGTTTTTGCCGTGACGATCACGGGCAATCTGTCGGGCGCGTATGCTGCCGCCGTGCAGGCAGCCACAGAGCTTTTAGAGGAATATCCCGAAAAGAGGATTTGCGTGTTGAACAGTCTGTCAACGGGACCTGAGATGCAGCTGATCATTGAAAAGCTGGCGGCACTGATCTTTGCGGGGCTTTCTTTTGACGAGATCGAAACGCAGATACGCGCGTACATGAAACGCACGCATTTGATTTTCTGTCTGCAATCGCTGACTAATCTCGCACGCAACGGGCGCGTAAATCCTGTGGTTGCCAAGGTGGCGGGCGTTTTGGGGATCCGTGTGGTAGGTGTGGCCTCTGCCGAGGGCACGCTTGAGCTGCTGCACAAGCCGCGCGGTGGAGTGAAGGCGCTTGATACTATTCTTGACGTGATGGCAAAAAACGGTTACTGCGGCGGTGCTGTCCGTGTGGCGCATTGTCAGAATGAGGTGGCAGCCAACAGTCTGGCCGAGAGGATCAAGGCGCGCTTTGGTGCTGCGGATATTACCGTGGTGCCCACTACCGCACTTTGCAGCTTTTATGCCGAGGACGGCGGCTTGATGGTAGGCTATGAATCATAAACGAATATGGCTCTGCTTTGAACAAGCAGAGCCATATTACTTGGTCGTAAAGAACGCACTCTCCGATAGGGTCACGGCGCCTGCAAGGAAAAGCACCCTGTCGACCTCTCCCAGCAGCGAGGTCACGTCGCCGTGATAATAGCGTGGGTCTACGGCGACGATTTTGTAGTGCCGTGCCAGAAAGGGAATCAAGGCCGCGGCATAGCTGTCGCGCAGGAGTAAGAGTGTGGGACGGGTGTCTTCACTTGTCTGCTGCACGGTCAAAATTCCGTCGTTGCCTCCGAGAAAAACGGCATAACCGTCGCTCGTGTCAAGCTTTTGAAAATCGTAAAAGCCGACAAAATCGGCGGCTTTTCCGTCCTTGCAAAGACAATACGCTTCATCGCCCGAAAAGCGCCATAGCGTGATGGTATCGGGTGCGACCTGCCCAAGCCCCGCTGCCCGTGCTCCGGTGCCAAAAAAAGTATGGCAGACGCTTACTTTTTCAAAGGCGTTTTCGGCATATGGGGTGTATCCGAGGAAGGGGGCAAGTGCGCAATAGGCGGCATACGCGCCCTGTGGCGTCCAGTGGTGATCGGTGCGGAACCAGCAGCGATCATCGGTGATGCTGCTTAGCGACAGAGGTGTCACTCCCCCGATATTCAATGCCGCACAAAGGTCTTTTGTGGGGGTGGCATGGTAAGAGGTAGGCAAAACAGCGCTTCTTGCTTCGGCGCGATAGGGCACGATGCTGACAAAGCAGGGCAGGCCCATTTCACGGGCGGCGTTGCTGAGTGTTGCGATCCCTGCGAGATTTCGCCTTGTCAGCTTTTCGTTGATCTGCGGCCGTGCGGCAAGGCTTTTATCTCTGCAAAGCATGACGCCCCCACTCTCCCGCTTGCCCAGTGCCAATTCAAATGCTGCGTGTACGGCGCGCAGCCCCTCCCGTCCTGTCAGTCGCTCGGCGGTATAGCGCTCCCATGCGGCGGTGTAGTCGCCCTGCCAAAGACCTTGCCAGGAAAAGTCGGGACGTGCGGCCAGCATGCGATTTTCACTAGCCGAAAAACGGGGCGCAGGTAAAAAACAAAGACAAAGACCGCCCAGCGTCAGCACTGCGGCGATGACGATGGGCAGCAGTATTTCGGATTGATTTGCTTTTTTCATATTTTCACCGCCTTTTTACCTTAGTTTTTGTGGATGGCTGCAAAATATGAAAGCAAAATCTCGCCAAATCGGATTCAGGAGAGCTTTTATGATAGGCTCTGAATTTTTATTTTCACGCCCTCTTGCAAAATGCCCCTATACTATGGTATAATATAATATGATTATTGCTTTTGTAAATGCCGCGTGGGCGGCGGGAGGTATTTTTTGATTATTGCACTTGAAAATGCCAGAAGGGAATTGATCGATTTTCGCGAAAAGCTTGTTGACCTGGGGCAGGCGCTGCGTGTGGAGGACCTTGCCGCACGTGTGGCTGAATTGGAGCAAAAGACCGCAGACCCCAGCTTCTGGTCCGACCCCAATTCATCTAAGGTTTTGCAGGAGCTCAAGCAAAGCAAGGATACTATTGAAGAATATGAAGCACTTTGCGCGCGCCTTGAGGATGCTGTCGCACTGGCTGACATTGCGATTGAGGCTGAGGACGAGGATTCGGTGGCCGAGGTGGAGGCAGAGCTTGCCGCGATCGTCGCCGAGGAGGATAATCAGCGCATGGAGGTGCTGCTTTGCGGAGAATATGACCGCAGCAATGCCATCGTTTCCTTTCACCCGGGTGCGGGTGGTACCGAGGCACAGGACTGGGCGCAGATGCTTTACCGTATGATCACGCGTTGGGCCGAGCGCAAGGGCTTTAAATACAAGCTCGTGGATTGGCTTGACGGCGATATGGCGGGCTTGAAGAGTGCTACGATCATGGTAGAGGGCACCAATGCCTACGGTTATCTGAAGAGCGAAAACGGCGTGCACCGCTTGGTGCGCGTGTCGCCCTTTGATGCGGCAGGTCGCCGTCAGACCTCGTTTGCTTCGATCGAGGTCATGCCTGAGTTTGACGACGTTGATGCTGTGGAGATCCGCGACGAGGATATTGAGGTTACGGCACATCGCTCCTCGGGTGCCGGTGGTCAGCATATCAACAAGACTGACTCGGCCATTCGTATTCTGCACAAGCCTACGGGCATTGTGGTTGGTTGCCAGACCGAGCGCAGTCAGCTGCAGAATAAGGAAACCGCGATGAAGATGCTCAAAGCAAAGCTCATGGAGATCAAGCTGCGTGAGCGTCTGGATACCATTGAGGAAATTCAAGGTAACAAGGTCAACATTGAGTGGGGCTCGCAGATCCGTTCTTACGTATTTATGCCCTACACACTTGCCAAGGATACCAGAACAGGCTTTGAAAACGGCAATATCGGTGCCGTGATGGACGGCGATATCGACGGCTTTATTAACGCTTATCTCAAAATGAACGCAGGGCAATAAGCGCCCGCAGGAGGTTTTGATGAAACACAAAGGGGTACAACGCCCTGTAGGCTTTTGTGCCTGCTTCGCTGCTTTTATATTGGTGATTTATTTTGTGACGCTTGCACTTCGCCGCCGCAGCGTTGTGTCGGCATGGCTGGCTTTCATTACTGCCATAGGTACCTTGGGCGTGACCTGTGCACTGTTTTCGGAGCTGGTTGCACCCGATAGCGACGGTGTGCGTGCAGCTGAACACAAAGCTGAGGATACCAGCGAGCTTTTTGAAGACGAGGAGCTTGCTGTCGCTGTGCAGCGTATTGACGCTGAGCTTGGCATCAATTAAGAAAGAGGGGGAGTTTTTTATGAGAACGCTGTCGCGTGTGGTGTCAGCCGTGATGCTGATATTTGTGCTGTCTTCATTTTGTATGTGGCGCTATGAAAAGCTTTCTCTTTTGTCAGGGGCTGTTGATTATATTAACAACGCTTTGCACCGTGTAGAGGATCTGGTGGCGCTGACAAAGCCCACTGACGGTGATGGCAATGGTGATGATGACGACTCCAATCTGCCCACAGCTCCCACTGACCCCAACAGCAATTTCGTTCCTTATCAGCCCTCTGCTCCTGTTGACGTTAACCTGCGCCAAGCGCTATACGATGGACTTGCAGCGCATCAAACGATGATCGATCTCTCTGCACTCTCGCCGAGTAAAGAAGAGGTTTCTGCCACAATGGCGGCGATCATATATAGCTCTCCCGAGCTTTTCTACTTGCAATCGGGGTATTCGCTTTCCACCACCGAAAGCGGCGTGCAGTCGGTGAGCCCGACGTACACGTGCAGCGCCGCCGAAGCTGCGGAGCAGCGTGCGACCTACGAGGCTGCTCTGGCGCAGATCGTGGCGGGCGCCCCTGCTACGGGCAGCGATTTTGATAAGCTGCTGTATCTGCATGATTATTTTGTTGAAAATTATACCTACGATTATACGTATACCATTCGTGATGCCTATACCTTTTTTACACAGAAAACAGGTGTATGCCAGGCGTATATGCTGGCGCTGATCGCCGCAGCACGCGAATTGGGCATTGAATCAAAGCCTGTGACCTCTGACGTGATGAAGCATGCGTGGAACCTGGTGTTGCTTGACGGGAGCTGGTATCATGTGGATCTGACGTGGGACGACAGTGCTTCGTTACCGACCGCGACCTCGTATACCTACTTTTTGCAAAGTGACGCGGGACTTGTGGCGACCGACAGCACGCGTAAAGAGGCTGATCGTCACCGTGACTGGTCGGCAGAGGAGCAGGCAACAAGCACCAAATACGACGCAGCCCCCTTTCGCCATGCGATCACACCTATGATCAAGCAAGGAAACACATATTATTGCACAGCTAAGGCTCCTGACGGCTCGGGAAATACCGTGCGCGGTGTCGTGCTTTGGGGTACTGACGTGTTGAATATGACAACAATGGTGGAGATCAAGGGCGGTTATTGGACGGCGGGCGGCAACCAATATTATGCTTCCTGTTATGCCGATCTTGCTGTGGTTGGTGAATATCTTTATTATCATTCGGGTAATTCGGTGTGTCGCGTGCCCCTGTCGGGCGGTACTGCCCAGACTGTGAAGCTGCTTTCGCTGACGGGCACCAACTGTATTTACGGCTTTATGGGTGTGGTGGACGGTGCACTTCAGCTGCTGATCGCCCCCGCCCCGAACGCTTTGCCCGAGCAATGCACGATCTATGCATATACGCTTGAAGGTTAAATAAAAAAAGAGCAAGCTCTGCTTGCTCTTTTTTTATTGCTATTACGCAGTAGGCTGATAGACCTTGATGCTATCCTGCCAGGTGGCGCGTACAAGATCACGAGCTCGGTTGGCGGTAAGCGTGGGATCAAGATACATCAGCTGCGATAAAATATTACCCGTTGCGGTGCATTCTACGGGACCGGCACTCACGGGCTTGCCCGTATAAGTGGCGGTCAGGCGGTTCAGGTATTCGTCCTTACATCCGCCGCCAACGATGGAGATGCCTGTGATCGGTGTGCCGGAGATCTCCTCCAATTCGACAATGGTTTTGCGGTAGCTTTCAGCAAGGGAATGATAGACCGATGCCAGAAGGTCACCGAGCGGCAGATCGGGGCGGTCAAGCGCCTCACGCACAGCCGCGATCATGCTCTCGGGTGCGAGAAATGCCGTGCTGGTGGGGTCAATCTTCTCACAAAAGTCGCTGGCCATAGCCATTTCCATCATTTCGTCGTAGGTATATTTCTTGTGTAGCTCACGTCGAATGCTCTGGAACAGCCACATACCCATAATGTTTTTGAGAAAGCGGTAACGGTAGGCAATGCCGCCCTCGTTGGTAAGATTGGCGGCCCTTGCTGCCTCGGTGGTAACGGGGGCGGTCAGCTCCATACCGACAAGGCTCCACGTGCCCGAGGAGATAAAGGCGCTGCCATCGGTCAGCGGGCAGGCAGCGACCGCGGCTGCCGTATCGTGAGAGGGGCAGAGCACTACGGTTGCCTGAAAGCCCACGCGTGTGGCGATCTCAGCGCTGAAGGCACCCACCGCTGTGGCGGGGGGACACAAGGGCGCAAACAAACGGCGCGGTAGGCCGAGGGCATCAATGATTTCAAAATCCCAGTCCTTTTCGGCGGCATTCAGCAGGTTAGAGGTGGAGGCAATGGTGTATTCGCGCTTCATCACACCCGTTAATTTATAGGAAAGATATTCGGGCATCATCAGGAGATTTTTTGCCCTTTCAAGACGCCCTGCTTTTTTGTCTGCCATGAGCTGATATAAGGTATTGTAGGTCTGTTTTTGAATACCCGTGTGGCGGTATAGCACCTCCTCGGGCACGGTAGAAAAGACCTCCTCGGGTATTGTTGCGGTGCGGCTGTCACGGTAGGCGTAGCAGGGTAAGATCTCCTTGTTTTCACCGTCAAGCAAAACGTAGTCAACGCCCCACGTATCAATGGAGACTGTATCGGGCGTTTTGCCGAGCGTGTGGCAAGCGGCAATGCCTGCGATCACGTGCTCCGTCAAGGCTCCAATATCCCACGTGAGGCTTCCGTTTTCTTGCTTCATACCGTTTTCAAAGCGATAGACCTCGGTGGTTTTCAGCTTTCCGTTTTCAAGCTCTCCTAACAGGTGGCGCCCGCTTGAGGCACCAATGTCAATGGCAAGACAGCTGGGCATAGTGTTCTCCTTTAATGATTGTAATGTTTATAGCCGGGGTGCTTGCCTGTGACGTGATAGTAGTTTTCGCGCAGGTCAAGCAGCTTGTCGATTTGCGGTCTTTGGATCTCCTTGGCACCGCCAAGCAGATGTGCTGTCAAGGAGATCTTAGCAAAGAGCTCCAGGGTCTCCATACGGTAATATGCCGTGATCAGATCGGCGCCAACTGTCAGCGCGCCGTGATTTTGCAGCAGGAATACGTCGTGCTCGGGCAAATAGGGGGTGATGGCCTCAGGCACCTCATCGGTGCTGGGGGTGCCGTAGGGGGTAAGAGGAATGGAGCCGATGGCAATGACGGTTTCGATCATCGAATATTCGTCAAGGCTTTTGCCTGCTACGGCATAGCCCGTTGCCGTCGGGGGGTGGGCGTGTACCACGGCGCCAACGTCGGGGCGCTCGCGGTAGCAGCGCAGGTGCATCTTGATCTCGCTTGAGGGCTTGTAGCTGCCCTCGGCCTCTATTACCTTGCCCTCACCGTCAATGATGACGAGCTTGTCGGGGGTGATGAAGCTTTTGCTGTATCCCGTCGGGGTGGCAAGGAAGTTGCCGTCGGGGAGCTTGACGGTCACGTTGCCGTCGTTTGCGGCAACCCAGCCAAGCTGCCACATTTTGTGACATACGTCACAAAGCTGTTCGCGAAGTTCCATATATTTCATGATCATAACTCCTTCTTATTTGGATTATAGCGCACGGATATGTGCGCGGTCAAGAACGTTTTTTAATCTCACATATCGCAATATTTATGCTGTTGTGTTATTTTTTGAAAAGCGGGCCGAACGTGGCGCACGCACGGTAGTCGGCGGCCTCCTTATCCATGCCGAAGGCATTCCATGCGGCAGGACGGAAGATCTTATCCTCGTCTACGTTATGCATGCAGACGGGGATACGCAGCATCGAGCAGAGTGTGATGAGGTCGGCACCGATATGGCCGTAGGAGATGGCACCGTGATTGGCGCCCCAGCAGTTCATCACGTCATAGGCGCTCTTGAAGGCACCCTTGCCCGTGATGCGCGGTGCAAACCATGTGCAGGGCCAGGTATAGTCGGTACGCTTCCAGAGTGCGTCGGTCACCTCGTCGGGCAGGGCAATGGTATAGCCCTCGGCGATCTGCAAAACGGGTCCCTGGCCCTTGACTAAATTCAAGCGTATCATCGTTGCGGGCATCTCGGCCTTGGTGATAAAGCGCGAGGAATAGCCGCCGCCGCGGAAATAGCCAAGATCTGCGTAGTTCCAGGTGGCATTTGCCATAATGGCCACCTGATCGGCCTGTGTGACCTCATACCAGGGCTTCATAACACCGTTGCCGTTTTCGTCCTTTGCGGCGCCGTTTGCGTCAAGGCAGCACGCCCCCGAGTTGATCAGGTGAATAAAGCCGTCAGCCTGCTTGGCTTTTCCTTCAATTTCATACCCCGTTACGCGCTTAACTGCGTCACCACTCCAATAGGTGCGCACGTCTGCAAACATTTGTGCGCGCCCGGTCAGCAGCTTGCCAAAGAGCATGCCGATGCCGTTTAAGACGTCGTTTTCGGTGGCAAGGATATAGGGCTCACGAGCGCCGTTCCAGTCAAACGAGGTGTTCAGCATAGCCTCGGGAAAATCGCAGTTGGGATAAAAGTCGGTCCACTGGCGCTGACCCTGGAAGCCTGCAGCGATGGCGTTATGACCAACCATCTCCTCCTCGCAGCCTGTGGGCAGATTGTTGTTGCCGTTCATCAGATCCTTGATGATGACCATCATTTTTATAACAAATTCCCAGTCGCTGTCCTTTTCGGCGCGCGTTTTCTGCAGCTCCTTGGGGTTCTTGTCAAAGCCCTCAATGCAGTATTTCTTGGCCCATGCAAGGGCTTTTTCATATTCTGCTCGGTCGTAAACGCCTTCGGTCATGCGGCGAATGATCTCCACCTCATCGACAGATTCCACGCGCATACCGAGGTAATCCTCAATAAAATCGGTGCTGATGATCGAACCGCCAATGCCCATGCAGATCGAGCCGATCTGCAGATAGGATTTGCCGCGCATGGTAGCGGCGGCCACAGCGGCGCGACCAAAACGGAGCAGCTTTTCCGCTACGTCTGCGGGGATCGTGGTATCATCGAGGTCTTGCACGTCATGGCCGTAAATGCCAAAGGCAGGCAGGCCCTTTTGCGCGTGGGTGGCAAGCACCGAGGCAAGATATACGGCACCCGGGCGCTCGGTTCCGTTAAAGCCCCATACGGCCTTGATGGTGTGCGGATCCATGTCCATGGTTTCGGCGCCGTAGCACCAGCAGGGTGTGACGGTCACCGTGATATCTACACCCTCACGACGGAATTTATCGGCACAGGCGGCAGCTTCGCCCACGCGCCCGATGGTGGTGTCGGCAATCACGACCTTTACAGGCTCGCCGTTAGAGTATTTTAGGTTTTCGGTGAAAAGCTTTGCGGCGCTTTTGGCCATATTCATGGTTTGCTCTTCCAGTGATTCGCGCACCTTTAATACGCCGCGTCGACCGTCAATGGTGGGGCGAATGCCGATGACGGGATAATTGCCAATAAGTCTTGATTTTGCCATAATGTTCCTCCTGAATATGGATATACCGGTATAAATATAGTTCCCTACACTTGAATTATAGTATATTTTGTGCTATAATTCTTGTAGATTTATCACAAAATTGTATAACGATATTCACTTTTTGGGGGGTGTTTGCATGCGAAACAGTCATTTGAAGGAAGCGGAGCCTCACGGTGCCCCGGATTTTCCCGTACAGTATTATTGGGTGGACAGCGAGCACCCACGTTACGAAATGGCACTGCACTGGCATCATGAATTTGAGATCATACGTGTGAAAAAGGGCACTCTCTTGCTTTTTCTTGATAACGAAAAATACGTGCTCGACGAGGGGGAGATTGCGTTTGTGGCTGCGGGTGTGCTGCACCGTGCGATACCGTACCGTGCGATATACGAATGTGTGGTTATGGATCTGAATTTGCTTTGCCGCCACGGCTCCGGACGTGTGACCGGCTATTTGCTCCCCTTACTTGGCGAGGGGGTGTGCATTGCGCAGCGCGGCACGGGAGAGGATTGCTTGCGTGAGGCGGTGGGGGCCTTGATGGAGGCCTTGTCAGGTGAGGGCTCCTTTTTTGAGTTAAAGGTGCTTTCCGCTGCCACGGATATGGTGTACTGTCTGTATCGCGAGGGGCGGATCCGGTTACCTGAGAAAAATCTCCCCACGGGAAAAAGCCGTGCGACCATTGCGGCACTTGTGGCGTGGATCGAGAAAAACTATACCGAAAAATGCACCCTTTCCGATCTTTCGGCGGTGGCAAATATGGGTGAAAAATATCTGTGTCGCTTTTTCAGAGAATATACGGGCAGCACGCCCGTGGCGTATATCAACCGTTTGCGCGTGGAGCGCGCCTGCATGAAGCTTGGCAAAGGGGAGGAGAATATCACGGAGATCGCGTTTGCATGCGGCTTCAATGATACCAGCTATTTTTGCAAGATCTTTAAACGGTATAAGGGTATGTCGCCGCGCGCTTACCGTGCTGTGGCGCACGTTATTTAAAAAGCACGCAAAAAGAACGCGTTGTGCCGGGCACAACGCGTTCTGCATTTTTGATAGAGTGAAAGGCTGTTATTTGGCTACTGCACGGCGGTAGCTCTTCTTGCCGCGCTTTAGAAGCAGGCCGTTGGCCAGCTCTTCCTTGGTGTAGGCCTTGGTGAAGTCGGTCACCTTGTCGTTTTCTACCGTGACGCCTCCCTGCTGTACGTTGCGGCGCGCTTCGGATTTAGAGGCACACAGCTCACATTTTACAAGCAGAGTAAGGATGTCGATCTTGCCGTCGGTGAAATCGTCCTCGCCAAGCTCGGTCGTGGGTGCATCAGCGGCGGAGCCTGCACCAAACAGCGCTTTGGCAGCGGTCTCTGCCTTGGCAGCCTCCTCCTCGCCGTGTACGAGTTTGGTCAGCTCAAAGGCAAGAATTTCCTTGGCGCGGTTCAGCTGCTCGCCCTGCCAGGTATCCATCTTGTCGATCTCCTCCACAGGCAGGAAGGTCAGCATACGAATGCACTTCAAAACGTCGGCATCGCCTACGTTGCGCCAGTACTGATAGAATTCGTAGGGCGTGGTCTTTTCGGGATCCAGCCAAACGGCACCGCTGGCGGTCTTGCCCATCTTCTTGCCCTCGGAGTTAAGAAGCAGGGTGATGGTCATCGCGTAAGCGTCCTTGCCGAGCTTTTTGCGGATCAGCTCCGTGCCGCCCAGCATATTCGACCACTGGTCGTCGCCACCGAACTGCATGTTGCAGTTGTAGGTTTTGAAGAGGTGGTAGAAGTCGTAGGACTGCATGATCATATAGTTGAACTCCAGGAAGGAAAGACCCTTTTCCATACGCTGTTTGTAGCACTCGGCAGAGAGCATTTTGTTCACCGAGAAGCAAGCGCCGACGTCGCGTAGCACGTCGATATAGTTGAGGTCCATCAGCCAGTCGGCGTTGTTGACAAGAATGGCGTTATCAAAGTCAATAAAGCGCGACATCTGCTTTTTAAAGCAGGCTACGTTGTGGTCGATCGTCTCACGCGTCATCATTTTACGCATATCGGTGCGCCCCGAAGGGTCGCCGATCATGGCTGTGCCGCCACCGATCAGCACAACGGGCTTGTTGCCGGCCATTTGCAGGCGCTTCATCAGGCAAAGGGCCATAAAGTGTCCTACGTGCAGCGAATCGGCTGTCGGGTCAAAGCCAATGTAAAAGGTTGCTTTTCCCGTGTTGACCAGCTCGCGGATCTCTTCTTCATCGGTGACCTGCGCGATCAGGCCGCGTGCCACCAGTTCTTCGTAAATTTGCATCATGTATTCTCCTTTTTGTGTTGATAAAATAAAAAACGCCCCTGCCAAAACGGCAAGAGGGCGAGTGATCGCGGTACCACCTCTGTTACCGCCACGTGTGGCGGCATCTCGTGCGGCACTGGGCCGCTTTTGCGTAACGGGCAATACCGTCGCAGCCTACCGGGACAAGGCCTTTCGGTGCGCAACTCGCGAATGTATTTCAGCGTCACCCACCCTCCGTTTTTCACCAACCAACGGTTCTCTGTGCGGCAGCATCACGCTTACTCTTTCGGTCACTGTCTTTACCGACATAGTATAGCATGCTTTGAAAAATTTGTCAAGAGCAAAAAAGAAGATGCGAGATTTTTCGGCAATGCGGATCATCTTCAAAGAGTCAAAATTTTGTGTGGCTATTGACTTTTGCTATATTTTGATATAAAATATAATATTGATATACATTATTTTATGGCCCAAACGGGGGTGCAAAGGAGCATTATGAAACAAAATCTTCTCCAACAAATGACAGCGCGCATGTCTGAGTTTTCTAAAGGGCAGCGCCTGATTGCACAGTATATCTTACAGCATTATGATCGCGCGGCGTTTTTGACCGCCTCCAAGCTTGGTGCCATTGTGGAGGTTTCCGAGTCAACGGTGGTGCGCTTTGCCAACGAGCTTGGCTTTGAGGGCTATCCCGAAATGCAGCGTGCCCTGCGTGAGCTGACACGCACCAACCTGACCGCCGCGCAGCGTATGGCTGTGGCGGATAATTTGATGGATAAGGATACCGTGCTTGACAAGGTGCTTCTTGGCGACGCGGAAAAGATCCGCCATACGCTCGATACCGTTGACCGCGGGGCATTTCAAGCGGCCGTGGAGAAGATCGTATCTGCACGCAACATTTATATTCTCGGCGTGCGCTCGGCAGCCTCGCTTGCCGATTTCCTGACCTTTAATTTCCGCATGATGTTTGATAACGTACGTCCTGTGGCAGGCACTACGGGTACGGAGATCTTTGAGCAGCTGCTTGATATCGGTCCCGAGGACGTGCTGATCGCGATCAGCTTTCCGCGTTATTCCAAGCGCACCGTGCGCGCCGTAGAATTTGCTCACCGTGCAGGTGCTGACGTTGTGGCACTGACAGACAGCGCGACGTCGCCGCTGGCTACGGGCAGTGATCAGCTTTTGACCGCGCAAAGTGATATGGCTTCGTTCGTGGATTCTCTGGTGGCACCGCTCAGCATCATCAATGCTATGGTTGCTGCGGTTTCCATGTGCAAGCAAGACGAGGTGACGACGCGCTTACACCGTCTTGAAAATATCTGGGACGAGTACGATGTCTATGACAAAAACAACTGATACCGCAGCTTTGCATATTGCCGTGGTGGGCGGCGGCGCCGCCGGCCTCATGGCGGCTATTCACGCCGCGCGTCTTGGTGCAGCGGTCACGCTTTTTGAAAAAAATGAGCGCCTTGGCTTTAAGCTTCGCATTACGGGCAAGGGGCGTTGTAACGTCACCAATCACTGCACGCGTGAGGAGTTTTTTGCGAGCGTAACGGGTAATGCGCGCTTTTTATATTCTGCGTGGGGACGCTTTTCCTCTGAGGATACCGAGGCTTTTTTTGAGGAGCTTGGTGTGCCGCTCAAGGTGGAGCGCGGCAATCGCGTGTTTCCCGTATCCGATAAGGCGGGGGACGTAGTGGAGTCGTTGGTGCGCGAATGCCGCCGTACGGGTGTGAGGATCCAGCACGCGACCGTGCGAGGCCTGATAGCAGAAAACGGGCACGTTACGGGAGTTACGACCGCACATGGGACACAAAGCTTTGATGCCGTTATCGTGGCAACGGGTGGCGCCTCGTATCCTAAGACCGGTTCAACAGGTGACGGTTATGCGTTTGCGCGCGCAATGGGGCACACGGTCGTGCCGCCTACGCCCTCACTGGTGCCGTTGGTGGAGGAGGAGCGATTTTGCGCCACCGCACAGGGGCTTTCCTTGCGTAACGTCCGACTGAGTGTACGTGACACAAAGACGGGAAAGAGTGTGTTTGAGGATTTTGGAGAGCTGTTGTTTACGCATTACGGCCTCTCAGGCCCGCTGGTACTCTCTGCATCGGCACACCTCACGCCCATGGAGCGCGGACGCTACGTGGCGTATATCGATCTGAAGCCTGCACTTGACGAAAAAACACTCGATACGCGCTTGCTTTCGGATTTTAAAAAATATCAAAACCGGGATTTTGCCAATGCCTTGTGCGACCTGTTGCCGCAAAAGCTGATAGCGCCCTTTGTGGCGTGCTCGGGAATTGATGCGCACAAAAAGGTCAATGCTATCACCAAGGAGGAGCGCGCGGGATTGCTTGCACTCCTGAAGGGGTTACCCATCGCGATACGCGGTACACGCCCGATCGATGAAGCGATCATTACCAAGGGGGGTGTTGCACTCGGCGAGGTTTCGCCCAAAACGATGGAATCCAAATTGGTCAAGGGTCTGTATTTTGCAGGCGAGGTGCTTGACCTTGATGCATATACGGGTGGATTTAATTTGCAAATTGCATTTTCAACAGCCGTACTGGCAGGTGAAAATGCTGCCCTTACCGTTGACGCTTGAAAGGAGAAACGATATGATTCAAATTGCTATTGACGGCCCCAGCGGGGCAGGTAAAAGCAGTATTGCCAAGGCTGTGGCCGCACGTCTTGGGATCGTATACGTTGATACGGGTGCGCTTTATCGCACCATCGGTTATTACGTGCGTAGCAAGGGCTTTGCCCGTGATGATATAGCGGGCATTATTTCTTGTTTGCCTGACATTGCTATCGAGGTGCGCTATGAAAACGGCGCACAGCACGTTTATCTGAACGGTGAGGATCTCGGCGATCGCATTCGTGAGCCCGAGATCTCCATGTACGCTTCTGCTGTATCCGCCGTGCCGGAGGTGCGCACCTTCTTGCTGGATACGCAGCGTGATATTGCTGCCAAAAACAGCGTGATCATGGACGGGCGTGATATTGGTACGGTGATTTTGCCTAATGCCGACGTGAAAATTTTCATGACGGCCTCAAACGAAGCGCGTGCAGAGCGCCGCACCAAGGAGCTGCTTGCTAAGGGCATTGACGCTAAATACGAGGACGTGCTGCGCGAAATGATCGAGCGCGATCACAATGACAGCACGCGTGCCGTAGCCCCTGCCGTGGCGGCACCCGACGCCTTGCTTTTGGACAATTCCGCCATGACGATCGAGGAAAACGTGGCGGCTGTACTGGCTATCATACAGGAAAAATGTGGGGGCGCGGTATGAAAAGTGTTTTTTACGTCATTATCCGCACCTTACTGGTGATTCCTGCTAAGCTTTTGTTTCGCGTAAAGGTCGTCGGCCGCAAAAACGAGCCCAAAAGAGCCGAGGGACCGTATCTTGTGTGCGGTAACCATCAGACCGTGCTTGATCCGGTTTTCCTTTGCGTTGCTTTACGGCGTCAGCAGCCGCATTTTATGGCAAAGGCTGAGTTGTTTCGCGTGCCTGTGCTGAAGCATCTTGTGCGTTGGCTGGGGGCTTATCCCGTGTCGCGCGGCAAGGGTGACGTGGGTGCGATCAAGCGCACGATCAAGCTGCTGGAAAACGGGTATAGCGTCGGTATGTTCCCGCAGGGCACGCGTTGTGCCGGCAAGGATCCGCGCGATTGCCGTGTGAAGACGGGCGCTGCGATGATCGCCGCACACGCAGGCGCGCAGATCCTGCCCGTGCATATCAAAATGAAAAATTACACGTGGAAGTTCTTTCGCCGCGTAACGGTGGTGATCGGTGAGCCGATCCCTTTTGAAAGCTTTGCGTACGACAGCGAACAGCAGGGCGAATACGCCCGTATTTCCGAGGCGGTATACGCTGAGATCTGCCGCCTTGGTGACACTGTAAAATGAGCGAGGTTATTATTGCCAAAAACGCGGGCTTTTGCCCCGGGGTGCGCGCGGCTACGGAGCGCCTGCACGCGCGTATGGTGAACCGCGAGGCAAGCGAACGTATCGTGACCTTGGGGCATCTGATCCATAATGAAGAATATAACGCAATGCTTGCAGCGAACGGCGTCGTGGCCGTCACTGCCGCCGAGCTGCCGCAGCTGGCGGCCGATGCGACCGCGGCGGCACCTGTGACGGTTTTTGTGCGCGCCCACGGCATCAACGTACAAACGCGCAAAATGCTGGAGGAGCTTTCCGCCGCCCACCCCGGCTTTTCGTTTGTAGACGGCACTTGCCCGTTTGTGACGAAGATCCATCGCATCGCGGAAAAGTATTCTCAGGCCGGCGGCGAAGCCGATTACGTATTTATTGGTATTGGCAATTCCTCTCATCCGGAGGTGGAAGGATTTATGAGCTGCTTTGGCGGTGAAAAATACGTTTTTGCCAACAGCAGCGAGCTTCAGGCGGCACTTGATGACGGTTTTCTTGGTAAAATTTCGTCAAAAACCCCCATTATGGTGGCACAAACGACACAAAATTTAACAGAATGGAAAAAATGTCAAAAACTTTTAAAAAAGGGCTGTACAAACGCGTTAATTTTTGATACAATATGTAATGTTACGGATTCCCGACAAACGGAGGCGGCCGAGCTTGCCGCAGTATGTGACGGTATGATCGTGATCGGTGGTACGGAAAGCTCCAACACTGCAAAGCTTTTCGATATCTGCCAAGCGATCTGTCCCGACACACTGCGCGTCTGCGGCGCGTCACACCTGCCGTTGGTGAAAACGTTTTCATTAACCCATCGCAAAGTGGGTATTGTGGCGGGTGCATCGACCCCGCAGGAAATCATTGAGGAGGTATATAAAACAATGACTGAAGCAGAAAACTTTGCAAAACTTCTTGAAGAGACTGAAGTCAAAAATTTACATACAGGAGCAATCGTTACCGGTACCGTATCTCACGTGTCCGACACTGAACTGCAGCTGGATCTCGGCGCAGGCGTGACCGGCTACATCAAAGCCGACCGCGTTAGCGATGATCCTGCCGTAAAGCTGACTGAGCAGTTCAAGGTGGGTGACTCCATCGAGGCTAAGGTGATTCGCGTAAGCGACATCGAGGGCGTGGCCGAGCTTGACAAGCGTCGCGTAGATTCCGGCAAGAACTGGGAAAAGGTCGTTGCCGCAAAAGAGGCAGGCGACGTGCTTGAGGCTACTGTGGCCGAGGTCGTAAAGGGCGGCGTGACCGTGTTCGTGTTCGGCAATCGCGTATTTATTCCCGCATCGCAGACCGGTGTGGCAAAGGACGGCGATCTTTCTCCCCTGAAGGGCACCGACGTGAAATTCAAGGTGATCGAGACCAAGGACCAGGGCCATAAGGCGATCGGTTCTATCCGCGTTGTGCTGCGTGAGGAGCGCCGTGCACAGGAGGAGGAGTTCTGGGGCGCTATCGAAGAGGGCAAGACCTATACGGGCGTTGTGAAGAGCATGACCTCTTACGGTGCATTTGTTGACCTTGGTGGCGTTGACGGCATGGTTCACACCAGCGAGCTTTCCTGGAAGCACATCAAGAATCCCGCCGAGGTACTTGCTATCGGCGATACCGTTACCGTATTTGTAAAATCCTTTGACCGTGAGAAGAAGCGCATCTCCCTTGGCTACAAGACCGAGGAGACCAACCCCTGGTTCATCTTTACGAACAAGTGCCAGGTTGGCGACGTTGTGCCCGTTAAGATCGTGAGCATGATGCCCTTTGGCGCCTTTGCTGAGATCATTGACGGTGTTGACGGCCTTATCCACATTTCTCAGATCGCCATGACCCGCATTGGCAAGCCCGCTGACGTGCTTGAGATCGGTCAGTCTGTTGACGCTAAGATCATTGAGATCGATAGCGAGAAGCAGAAGGTAAGCCTTTCGATCCGCGCCCTGCTTGAGGAGGTAGCAGCTGCTGAGGCCGCTATGCCCGAGGAGGCAACCGAGGCTCCTGCTGAGGAATAATTTTGCATAAAAAAACACGCGCACGCACGTGCGCGTGTTTTTTTATATAAAAATGTAATAAATATCATTGACAGGTGAATATGTTGTGTGCTATAATTACATAGAATAGGTTGTGTTTTGCAACAATGTAATGACCATCGACGGAAGGAAGGTGCGAAACATGGAAATTGCCATTATTGCGGCAGACATGAAGAAGGAATTGATGACACAGTTTTGCATTGCCTATTGCGGTGTTCTCAGTAAGCACAATTTGTGCGCCACCAGCATTACCGCGAAGTACATTTCTGAGGCAACGGGCCTGACGATTGAAAAGCTGCTCACGGGTGAGCAAGGCGGCGAACAGCAGATCGCGACACGCATTGCCTATAACGAGATCGATATACTGCTGTATTTCCGCGACACGCGCCCTGAGGCTGCGTATGACGACGAAAAAACGCAGGAGCTGCTTCTTGCCTGCGACCGCTATAACATTCCTGTTGCAACCAATATTGCTACCGCAGAGGCGCTGGTAACGGCGCTTGACCGTGGCGACCTTGATTGGCGCAATTTCATCAACCCGCGCAGCGAATATAACCGTCGCCGCAAATAATATATGTGTTTGGAACACGCCCTACAGTGAAAGCACCACAGAGAGAGAGCGCATGGCTGAAACGCTCTTGTGTTATGCTGTAACGGTACCGCCCAGACGCCCGCTTGGATAAAACTTTGAGTGAAACGCTCGGGTGGAACCGTGTGATGATCGCACCCCGAACCAGAGGCCCTTTTGGCGCCCTGTTCGGGGTGCTTTGCTTTTTAAAATTTCTAAAGGAGAATAAATATGTTTAAGGTTGTATTTCCCGAAAAAGTTATGGAATTTGAAGCACCGCTTTCGGTGTTTGATGCTGCCCGTGCAGCCGAGCTCGTCAGCCGCGCGCACGTAGCTGCTGAGGTAAACGGCACCGTTGTCGGTATGACGCAGGTGCTTGATGCTGACGCTGAGGTCAAGCTACTGACCTGCGAGTCCGCCGCTGGCAAGCACGTGTTTAACCACAGCGCTGCCCACGTGCTGGCACAGGCCGTAAAACGCCTGTATCCTGCTACCAAGCTGACGATTGGCCCCGCCATTGAAAGCGGCTTTTACTATGATTTTGATAGCGAAATTCCGTTCACCGCAGAGGTTCTGGCAGCACTTGAGGGTGAAATGAAGAAGATCGTCAAGGAAAATTTGCTCATTGAGCGCTTTGAATTGCCCCGCGATGAGGCATTGGCACTGATGAGTGAAAAGGAGGAGCCCTACAAGGTACAGCTGATCAACGAGCTGCCCGAGGATGCCGTGATCAGCTTTTACCGTCAAGGTGAGTTTGTTGATCTTTGCGCAGGCCCGCACATTTTCTCAACGGGTGCCGTAAAGGCCGTAAAGCTCACGCAATGCACGGGCGCATATTGGAAGGGTGACCAGAATAATAAGATGCTTCAGCGCGTATACGGCGTGGCGTTCCCCACTAAGGATGAGCTGAAGGCGCATCTTGAGGCATTGGAGGAGGCCAAAAAGCGCGACCACAACAAGATCGGCCGTGAGCTTGAGTATTTTACCACAGTTGATTCTATCGGCCAGGGCCTGCCGATCTTGCTCCCGAAGGGTGCACGCACGATTCAGATCCTGCAGCGCTGGATCGAGGACGAGGAGCAAAAGCGCGGTTACCTGCTGACCAAGACGCCTCTGATGGCCAAACGCGACCTTTATCGCATTTCCGGTCACTGGGATCATTACCGTGACGGTATGTTTATTCTTGGTGATGCCGACGATGAAACAAAGGAATGCTTTGCATTGCGCCCCATGACCTGTCCCTTCCAGTATCAGGTTTTCTTAAATAAAAAGCGTTCTTACCGCGAGCTGCCGATGCGCCTTGGTGAGACCTCTACGCTGTTCCGCAATGAGGAAAGCGGCGAGATGCACGGTCTGATCCGCGTACGTCAGTTTACGATCTCCGAGGGGCATCTTGTGCTCCGTCCCGAGCAGCTGGAGGAGGAGTTCCACGGCTGCCTTGAGCTTGCTAAGTACGTGCTTGATACCGTTGGTATGCTGGAAAACTGCTCCTTCCGCTTCTCGCAGTGGGATCCTGCCCGTGCGGGTATTAAATACGAGGGCACCGCTGAGCAGTGGGAGCACGCTCAGTCGGTCATGAAGGATATTCTTGATAAGCTTGGCGTGAAGTATGAGGTCGGTATTGACGAGGCTGCCTTCTACGGTCCTAAGCTGGATATTCAGTATAAGAACGTATTCGGCAAGGAGGATACCATCGTTACCATTCAGATCGATATGCTGCTCGCTGAGAAGTTTGGCATGGAATACGTAGATAGCGACGGCCAGATGAAAACGCCCTATATCATTCACCGCACCTCGCTTGGCTGCTACGAGCGCACGCTCGCTTATCTGATCGAGCGCTATGCGGGGGCTCTGCCTACCTGGATGTCGCCCGAGCAGGTGCGTATCCTGCCGATCGGAGACGAGCATATTGATTATGCGTATGAGGTAAAGAAGCAGCTGGCTGCCAAGGGGCTCCGCGTGGAGGTTGACGATCGCAATGAAACGATCGGCAAGAAGATCCGTAATACCCAGCTTGAGAAGGTGCCTTATATGCTGGTTATTGGCGATAACGAAATGAATGCAGATACGGTTGCTGTGCGCTCCCGCCGTGACGGTGACAAGGGTGCGCAGAGTGTGGACGCCTTCCTTGCGGATATTTTAGTTGAGATCGCTGAAAAGAGAAGATAAGAAATATTTAAAAAAGCGGCTTGCAAAGCAAGCCGCTTTTTCAATAAGACTGTGCGTTTTTGGAAAAACAAAATTTGATAAAATTCAAAATTGGAATTTTTATATTTAAAATTGAAATATTTGAAAAAGATAAAAAGAAAACCGCGCCACTTTTAACATGGCGCGGTTTTCTGTATTCCGGTTTATTTTACCGAAATGATGGAGGTATCCCACATATCGGGTGCTTCATAGCCCAGCAGGTTGACCATCGTGGCAGCCACGTTGGAAAGTCCGAACTGCCCCTCGTCAGCCTTTACGGTGTAGGCTTCCTTGGCGGGGGTGTTGTCGTAAATGATGCAGGGTACGCGATTGAGGGTGTGGCTGGTCTTGGCCTTGTAGGAGCCGTCCTTGCCAACCTTGGGTTGTCCCTTTTTGTCGGTTTCGTACATTTCATCGGCGTTACCGTGGTCAGCGGTCAGCAGTGCTACGCCGCCAAGGCGGTCGATCACGGGCAACAGACGCCCCAGCTGAAGGTCAAGTGCCTCCATGGAGCAACGGGTAGCGGCAAGACTGCCGGTGTGACCTACCATATCGCCGTTGGGGAAGTTGACGCGCAAATATTGGTATTTGCCGCTTTCAAGGCATTCGATCAGCTTGTCTGTGATCTCGGCGCACTTCATCCAGGGGCGCTGCTCAAAGGGCACCACGTCGGAGGGAACCTCAATGTAGGTTTCAAGCTCCTCACTGAATTTGCCGGATTTGTTACCGTTCCAGAAGTAGGTAACATGACCGTATTTCTGCGTTTCGGAAATCGCCAGCTGTGCGACACCCGCATCGGCCAGGTACTCGCTCATCGTATTGGTGATCTCGGGGGGAGATACCAGATATTTTTTCGGAATGTGGAGGTCGCCGTCATATTCCAGCATGCCGGCGTAAACCACGCGCGGTACGCGCACGCGGTCAAATTTGTCAAATTCGTTGCCGCCGTCGAAGGCCTTCGAAATTTCAATCGAGCGGTCACCGCGGAAGTTGTAGAAAATAACGCTATCGCCGTCGTTTACGGTGCCAAGCGGCTTGCCGTCCTTGGCAATTACGAAGGGGGGCAGATCCTGGTCAATGACCTTGGATTCCTCACGGTAGGTCTTGACAGCCTCAGCAGCACAGGAGAACTGACGCCCCTCGCCGAGGACATGGGTCTTCCAGCCAAGCTCTACCATTGCCCAGTTTGCCTCGTAACGGTCCATGGTGATCGTCATACGGCCACCGCCGCTGGCGATCGCTGCGTCAAAGCTTGCATCGTTGAGGTCGGCCAGAAAGGCTTCAAACGGATCGATATATTCAAGTGCGGAGGTCTCACCGACGTCACGGCCGTCAATGAGGGTGTGAATGCGTACGGTCTTGATGCCCTCTGCCTTGGCTTGGCGCACCATAGCCTTGAGGTGGTCAATGTGTGAGTGTACGTTGCCGTCGGAGAAAAGGCCGAGGAAGTGCAGCACACCACCGGAGGCTTTTACGTTTCCGATCAGCTCCTGCCAAGTGGCGGAAGCGAACATTTTGCCGCTCTCGATCGAGTTGGAAACCAGCTTGGCACCCTGTGCAAATACCTGACCGGCACCGAGGGCGTTGTGGCCAACCTCAGAGTTGCCCATATCGTCATCGGAGGGGAGGCCTACGGCGGTGCCGTGTGCCTTGAGGCTGACGGTCGGATATTTGCTCATCAGCATATCAAGAACGGGAGTGTAGGCGGTTTTTACCGCATTGCCCGGTGTATCGGGGGCAAGGCCAACGCCGTCCATTACAATGGTGACAACAGGGCCACTTACGCCTTGAAAGCCCTGCAGCTTATTTAACTTTTTGCTCATATTATCTCCTTTTGCAGGCTTGCCAAACGGCGCCACCTGTGCTATACTAAATAAGGTAAGTGAATTATTTTGCAGCCTTCACCAAAGCCTCGGTATCGCGTGCAATCAGCAATTCCTCGTTGGTGGGAATGAGATATACCGCTACGCGAGAGGCGTCGGTAGAAAGCTTGACAATGTTGGGCTGACGCAGCATCTTGGCATTGAGCTCCTTGTTAAGCTCGATGCCGAAGTAGCTCATATCCTCGCAAACGATCTTGCGCAAACGGGGATTGTTTTCGCCGATACCTGCGGTAAATACAATGGCGTCAAGGCCGTTCATTTCAGCGGCATAAGCGCCGATGAGCTTTTTGAGCTGAAGCTTGAGAATATTGATGGCAAGATCTGCCTGCTCGTAATGGGGGTTGGAGGGACCGTCAGCTACGGCCTTTTCAAGGTCGCGCGAGTCGGAGGAAAAACCGCCGGTCACGCCAAGGAAGCCCGATTTTTTGTTCATCAGGTCGCTGACCTCGGCAGGGGTCAGGTTCAGCTTTTCCATCATGAAGGGAACGATCGCAGGGTCAATATCGCCGCAACGGGTACCCATTTCTACGCCTGCAAGAGGGGTAAAGCCCATCGAGGTATCTACGACCTTGCCGTCCTTGATAGCCGAGATCGAGGAGCCGTTGCCAATGTGGCAGGTGACGATCTTGGTGCCCTCGGTACGGCCGAGGATCTTCAGCATCTCGCCTGCAACAAAGCGGTGGGAGGTGCCGTGTGCACCGTAGCGGCGTACGCCGTAGTCACGGTAAAGCTCGTAGGGCAGGGCATAGGTAAAGGCTTCGGGCTTCATGGTCTGATGGAAGGCGGTATCAAATACCAGCACCTGGGGCTTGTCGGGCATAACGGTAAGGCACCCTTCAATACCCTGAATGTGTGCGGGGGTGTGCAGGGGGGCAAAGTCATAGCACTGACGCAGCTTTGCCAGCACGTCGTCACTAAGCAGTACGGACTCAGAGAAGAAGGCACCGCCGTGCACGACACGGTGACCGACAGCCTCGATCTCGTCCATTGAGGAAATGCAGCCATAGGTGGCGTCAAGCAGCTTTTCTACGACGATGCTCATGGCCTGGGCATGATTTTTCATGGGGTGCTTTTCTTCAACCCTCAGGCCCTTGATCAGCTGCTTGTGATCAATGCCTGCACCGTCAGTACCGATGCGCTCGCAGATACCCTTTGCAAAGACCGTGTCGGTATTGGTGTCAAAAAGCTGATATTTCAGCGAACTCGAGCCCGCATTTACAACCAGTACGTTCATAAGTATAACCTCCGTAAATGTCAAAATATAAATATAACACTTTATAGTATAACACATATAAGGATCATTTTCAAGATTTCTGATAAAAAAAGAAAATTTTTAAGGGAGCAAATATGAAACACGTTGGCATTATTTGTGAATTTAATCCCTTTCACGGGGGGCATCAGCATTTATTGCGTGCTGTGCGCGGTGCTGACACCGTTGTTTGTCTGATGAGCGGCAATTTCACACAACGCGGTGAGGCAGCTCTGCTGCCACCCACTGCACGTGCTGCCATGGCAGTTGAGGCCGCGGCAGATCTGGTGCTGGAGCTGCCGTTTCCCTTTGCGTCAGCATCGGCGCGTTACTTTGCAACGGCAGGCGTGCGTGCGTTGGGGGCGCTTGGTATTGATACGCTGGCCTTTGGCAGTGAGAGCGCAGACCTCGCGGCCTTGCAGAAATTAGCCGATGCTGCTCCCGACGGTGCTTATCGCGATAAGATGGCAAACGGGGCACAAAATATGGGAGATGCCGCGGCATATTTTGCGGCGCTTGGCGCAGAGATCTCCTCTAACGATATTCTCGGTGTAGAGTATTTGCGCGCCATAAAAAAGGAGGCACCGCATTTAGCATCCTTTGTGCTTCACCGTGAGGGGGCACAATACCGCGAAACGGTATTGGAAAACGGGGGATATCCCAGTGCTACCGCTTTGCGCTTGGCGCTCGCACAGGGAATAGATATTACACCGCAGCTGCCGCGCGTAGTGCAGGAGGTGTTTTCTGCGGCAAGGGCTATGTACGGAGTTGCGAAAACCGCGGCGCTCGGCGCGCCTATGCTGGCGCTTTTACGCGCATACGGGGTAAAAAAAGAGCTCTTTGAGGGGATAGCCGAATGCAGCGGCGGACTTTGGCAGCGCTTGGTAAAGGCGGCACAGGTGGCAAGTGATTACGAATCTCTTTGTCAGGCTGCGGCTACTAAGCGCTACACGGATGGGCGTATTCGCCGTGCTTTGCTGTATATGCTATCGGGTGTGAGGCAGAGTGATCTTGACGCCCACCCCGTTTACTTGCGGCTGCTGGCGGCAAACGCGCGCGGACGTGAGTTTTTAAATGAAACGGCACGCCGTCGCATCATTCCCGTTGTCACTAAGCAAGCCGATATTGCGGGTCTTGGTGGCAGCGCTGCACGGCAGCGTGAGCTGGCACAGGTCAGTGACGGTCTGTATGCGCTGTGCTGTGAGGGGAATCTTTCGCCGCACGCGCTGCAAACCGCAAAGCCCTATTTGATTTAATTGCCATATTTTGTAAATCACTTGACTTTTATCACGCTCCGTGGTATACTAATACGTAGTAATTTTGGCTGGGAGGCTTTATAATGGCAGATACGAGAAAAAAGGTTGAGGGTGAGTATTTGATGTATCAGGGTAAGCCCATGGTGCGTGAAAACGATACCATCATTTACGGCGACCTGAATAACGACCCCTGCGTGCTGTGCCTTGATATTATGAGCTATGAGGGTGAGGGCGATGCCCGTGTGCCCAACAAGGTGCTGATCCAGGTGGTAGATGCAAAGGACCCGAATAAAATCATTAAGCAGGGTGACAAGGCGAGCTTGCACGATGCCTTTACGTTGGGCATGACCTGGCTTGATCTTGAGCTGCGCAAAGCACAGGCATAATAAAAAAGCGCCGTACAGCGTACCTGCCATAGAGCAGGTACGCAACGAAATTTGCCCTTGCGGGCAAGTGAAATCGCTTCGCGATGAAATATTTGCTTCGCAAATGTGAAATGTTCGCTACGCGAACGTGGGCAAAT
>SVTG01000019.1 GCA_015063895.1 Oscillospiraceae bacterium
CATGCTCCACAAAGAACGCTATGCGTTCTTTAGAAAGAAACCAAAGGTTTCTTTCGCTCCCTGGAGGGAGCCTTTCACAAAACACATCCTGCCTCTACCCCTTGTTTGCTTCTCCTCACCGGCAATAGCCTCTTTTGAACCACGCGAAGCGTGAGGCGACATATCGCGTGGTTTTCTGTTACAAAAAAATCCGTGTGCATTTTCGCACACGGATTTTTTATCTCACGCGACGGTATCAGTCGGGCACCTCAATATGCTTGATCTCCTCAAGCCAGCGGCGCAGCCATTTTTCGGAGGGGAGCCCCACACCCATGACGGAGTTTGCCTCAATCATAATGCCGTCAATGCGCCCCTGCTTTAAGAGCGAGAGTGCATAATTACACTGAAACTCCATCATCTCGTCACTCACGGGACGGCGGTTATAAAAATCGTACATATAAATGCCGAGCAGCACCTTTTTATCCCGATAGGTATTTTCAATTTTTTCAAAGCGCTCGGGGAGCTTGGGAAGATCGTCGGAATTCCACGTCCAGAAGGAAAATCCGTCCACGTAGTCAAGGAGCCCCGGATACGGCTCCTCGTGCCAGTACCACGTGATATAGGTACCCAAGGGCTTTTTTGCGGCCGACAGCGTATTTTTCACGCCCTTGAGCATCTCCACGACCTCGGCCATTGCCTCGGCCTTATCCTCCCGCTGGCGCACGGGCAAGGAAATATCGTCAAGGAAAACACCCGTGACGTTCGGGTATTGCTCTGCTAACTGCAAAACAAATTTTTCCTCGTTGCCTGCGCGGTAGCCGCTGGAGCCGGCACACCCCCACAGCACGCGATCCATACGGTAAAAGCTTTCCATATAACCCAGTGCTTCCTTGGTGAAGGGGGCGGGCTCACCGTCACAGCTGATCAAGAGCACGTTGGGGATATCCAGCATAAAAGCGCCCTCGGCAGGTGTGATGCGCGAGCGGAACCAGTACTGCGGATTTGTGCCGTGTGCACCGGGCTTGAGCCAAATGTCGTCCTGGTGGGGCTTGACGCCAAACATCCAAAGCTTATCTCTTACACTTGCCATAAAAACTCCCCCCATAACGGTGTTTTTTGGCGCCGCGCGACGCGCGGCGCCTTACGTGAACTGCCTACATTATAGCATACGGCGCCGCGCATTGACAATATGATATCTTTCAAAAACAGTATGATATCTTTCGCCGCCAAATCGGCTGTCAGTCAACCACAACGACACCGTTTTCCTTGACGGTCACCGTCATGCCCTCCTTGACGTAGGCCAGAAACTCCTCGCCAAGGCTGTCGACCACGGGCATTTTCACGCCCGTGAGCCACACGTCGGCTAAGATCACGCCTGCGGCAGCAAGCGAATCGATGGGGCCCGAAAACAGCATACAAGCGGGCTGGCGCTGCATGGCGCACGCGCAGTAAAGCACGAGTCCACCCGTGGTGGAGCCGATGGTCTGCGGCAGGCAAAGTGCCTTGCCCACCATCTGCTTGCCGTAAAGATCGGGGTTGTTCTGATCACCGCACGTGGCGTTCTTGTCGCCAAACTGCAGTGCCTTCTGGAAGGATGCGAGGGTATTCAGACCGCCGTGGGATACCAATGCCGATGCCACGACCTCGCCGGGGGCCACTACTCTACCTTGAAACTCTTTCATCACTGTTTCCCTCCCTTGGTGATCTGCACTAAGATCTCATCGTCGGTGTAATAGCGCGCGGTGGTGTAGGTGCGCAGCTTGTTTGACGAGGTGATAACGGGCATCTTGCCGCAAAGCGGATTGTTCATATACATGAGCGGGCAAATATACGACAAAATAACACCTGTTTTCGCGAGGCGTGCGGCATAGGGCGTTTTTTCAAACGCGGCAATGACAGCAGGCGCCGAGGTGAAGACCGTGGGGATCACGACCTTCTTGTTCCCTGCCTCGGCCAGCGCCTTTTCCACGCGCTCGGTCCATGAAACGAGCTGCGCGAGGCTCATGTGCGGACAACCCATAAAGCAGAGCTTCGGGGTGGCATCGGGGTTCTTCCAAATGACGGGGTAGCTGTCGTACACGCGCTGCAGCTCGGCGTCGTCAATGACGTAGACCGTCGCACCCTCGGCGATCAGCCCCTCACCCTCGGCCTTGGCCTCGGGCGTCAGATTTTCCACGTGGTAAAGACCTACGGCACCGTTTGATGCGGTCGCGGCGCCAAAATCCTTTAAGTAAGCGCAGGCGTCATCGTCAAGTGTGTCACCAAGCCATTGGTCAAGCCCCTTGATATAGGGCACCGCCTCCATCACGCGCATACCGATTGCAGACCCCAAAAGCTGCGCCTCGGGCTTTTTGGTGGTCTTGATCTCCACCACGAAGGTGGCCTTGCGCCCCTCGTCCGTCAGGAGCCCGAACTCGGGCACAAATCCCGCGATCGACCCCATGATATCAATAATGCCCGAATTGCGGTTGCAGCGCGCACCCAGCACAGAGTTGGCATATACCACGGCCGAGGATTCGGCAAAGGAAAGCACCTCGCCCATCTTGGGCTTGTTGCCGACCTCGTCAAGATAGCAGGCGCAGGTAAAGGCGTTGTCATTCATCAGCCCCAGGGCCTTCAGCTGCCCCTCGTAAAAATCCTGCTTGCTGTACATAAACTTGTTAAAGATCAGCTTTTGCAAAAAATTGGCGGGCACGTTTTTGTCAAGCGGGCGCGGATCTACCGAGAACTGCTGCCCCGAGGTGATGCCCGCGTCGACCAGCTTTTGCATCAGGTCGAACACAGGCGTCATCATTTTCAGACCAAAGGACGTGACAAGATGGTTATATCGGCTCGTGACGGGCACCAAGCGCGTGGCACCAAAGAGCTCACCGTAGCGAATGACGGTCTCAAGCACCTTGGCCATCACCTCGCCGCGGCTGCCGTTTAATATTTGCTGCTGCTCATCAGTCAAAAACATAACAAATTCCCCCTTTTAAAGCTTCATGGCGACGTCCCAAGCGCCCCAGATCACGGTGCGCAGGTTGCCAACGGCACTTGCATCGCCAATGACGTGCACGTGCTTTTTCTTTTGTGCCACAGGTGCCGGCACGTAGCCGACCGAGAAGATCACGCTATCGGCCGCCAGCTTTTCCTCGCTGCCGTCCTTATGCTGGATCACAACGCCCTCAGCATCGATCGACGAAACGCCGCTTTCAAGATAAACAGGCACCTTGTTGGCGCTGAAGAAATCACGCAGGTAGCTGGAGTTGGCAAGGCACACGCCCTTTGCCACCACCAGGTCGTTTTGCATCTCAACGATCGTGGGGTTTTTGCCCTGCAGATACAGGTCGTATGCGATCTCACAGCCGGTAAGACCGCCGCCAACGACCACCACGCGCTCGCCCACGGGCTTCTCACCCAGCAAATACTCGGTGGCCTCAATGCCGCGCTCGGCGCCGGGCAGGCGGAGCTTGCGCGCCTTCGCGCCCGTTGCCACGATCACCTCGTCGGCGCCAAGGGCAGACACGTCGGTAATTTCGGTATTCAGGTGTACGGTAATGCCCTGCTGCTTTGCGATCTCGCGGCAGTACCACGCGATAAGCGCCTTATCCTTTTCCTTAAACGAGGGGGCGGCAGCTGCGACAAACACGCCGCCAAGCGCACCCGTTTTTTCATAAAGGTCAACGGTGTGACCGCGCTTGGCAAGCACCAGGGCGGCCTCCATACCGCCGATGCCGCCGCCGACAACGGCGATCTTCTTTTTCACCTTGGCGGGCACGATGGCATATTTATCGGACTGCATCACGCGCGGGTCAAGTGCGCAGCGTGCAATATGGCTGGCGTCGTAGATCGACTGCGCGTTTGCCACACCCTTGTAATGCGACATATTAAAGCAGGCGTTATGACAGCAGATGCAGGGGCGGATATCCTCCACGCGCCCCTCGATCAGCTTTGTGATCCATTGCTCGTCAGCGAGGAACTGGCGCGCAACGCCCATCGCGTCGATCTTGCCCTCTGCCACAGCCTTGGCCGCGACGTCAGGCTCCATACGCCCCGCGCAGACTACGGGAATATCTACAAACTGCTTGATATGCGCCACGTCCTCAAGATTGCAGTTTTGCGGCATATACATGGGCGGGTGCGACCAGTACCACGAATCGTACGTGCCGTTATCGGCATTGAGCATATCGTAGCCTGCGTCCTGCAAATACTTAGCGGCGCGCTCGCTCTCGGCCATATCGCGGCCGACCTCAACAAACTCCTCACCCGGCACCGCACCCGAGCAGAAGCCCTTCATATACGAGCGCACGGAATAGCGCAGCGACACGGGATAGTCGGTGCCGCACCTGGCCTTGATGGCCTTGACGATATCGGTCGCAAAGCGGTAACGGTTTTCAAAGCTGCCACCGTAAGCGTCGGTACGCTTGTTGGTATAGGCAAAGGTAAACTGATCCAGCAGATACCCCTCGTGCACGGCGTGCACCTCAACGCCGTCAACGTCGGCCCATTTGAGGAGCTCGGCGGTTTTCGCAAAGGCATCGACGATCGCCTCGATCTCCTTGACGGTCATTTCACGGCACGTGACCTTATCCGACCAGCGAGAGGGCAACAGGGAGGGGCTTGCCGACTGATAAGGAATGTTGATGATGGGCTTGATCAGATCGCGCACCACGGGCATATTATGCAGCATGACCAGCGGCGTCGGGATCGCCCAGGAGCGCCCCATACCTGCCGTCAGCTGCACGAAAAGCTTGGCACCGTAGCTGTGGATCTCCTTCATAAATTCCTTTAGCTCTGCGAACATTTTTTTGTTTTTGTAGAGCCATTGACCCATAAACGTGCTCTTGATGGGGGCAATGCCGGGAATGATCAGACCGACGTTGTTTTTGGCCTTTTCAATAAAGAACTTGGCGGCCTCACGGTCAAAATGGTTGCCCGTGTGCTCCATCCAGCCAAACAGCGACGTACCGCCCATCGGGCACATCACGATGCGGTTTTTGATCTCCACGTTGCCGATCCTCCACGGGGTAAACAGCGCCCCGTATTGCTCGTTTGCTTGCATCATATAAATCTCCTTTATATGTAATATATTACTTTACAATTCTATTGTAGCACACCTTGCCCACACTTGCAAGAGCGATTTGTGCTTGTTTTGTATTTTTTGCACAAAAAAGGGCGCGTGAGCCTGGCTCACGCGCCCTTTTTATTACATGAACAGGGGGGCAAATACAACTGCCACAATGCTCATCAGCTTGATCAGGATATTGAGCGAAGGACCTGCGGTATCCTTCAAGGGGTCGCCAACGGTATCACCGATGACGCACGCCTTGTGTGCTTCGCTGCCCTTGCCGCCGTGGTGACCTTCCTCCACGTACTTCTTGGCGTTATCCCAGGCACCGCCCGAGTTTGCCATGCTGATGGCCTGCAAAATGCCCGTGAGCGTTGCACCCACCAAAAGACCTGCCAGCGCCTCCTTGCCGAGCAACAGCCCCACGGCAATGGGAGCGGCAATGGCGATCACACCGGGCAGGATCATTTCGCGAATGGCTGCCTTGGTGCTGATATCCACGCACTTGGCGTAATCGGGCTGCTCGGTGCCCGCCATAATGCCGGGGCGATTTCTGAACTGACCGCGCACCTCCTCGATCATATCGTTTGCGGCGCGCGACACCGAATTGATGGTGAGCGCCGAGAACAGATACGACAGCATACCGCCGATCAGCAGACCGCCCATTACGTAAGGGCTGGTAAGCGAGATCAGGCCGTTGATGCCGACGGCAGAGGTGTAAGAAGCAATGAGTGCGAGGGCCGTGAGGGCTGCGGAGCCGATCGAAAAGCCCTTGCCGATGGCGGCGGTGGTGTTACCGACGCTGTCAAGGTTATCGGTGATCTCACGCACCGACTCATCAAGGTCGCTCATCTGCGCGATGCCGCCTGCGTTATCCGCGATCGGGCCGTAGGCATCTACCGAAATGACCATACCGACCGTTGAGAGCATACCGAGGGCGGCAAGCACCACACCGGTTTCCCCTGCTACGATATAAGAAACAATAATAGCTGCCACAATAACCAGAAGCGGCAGAGCCGTGCTGCGCAGGCCCGCTGCGTAGCCCGACAAAATGTTGGTGGCGCTGCCCGTGTTGCCTGCCTTGGCGATCTCCTTGACGGTCCTGTAGCCGGCAGAGGTATAGATCTCGGTCAGCTTACCGATCACAACGCCCGCGAGGATACCGCAAAGGACACCTCCGAACACCTTCATATCCTTGATAAAGAGCAAGAGCGCCAGCACGATATTCAGCCCCGATGCCACGTACGTGCCGATATTCAGGGCAAGGGCGGCGTTCTTCGCGCGCATCAGACGCACGATCACGATACCGACAAGAGAAGCAAACAGGCCACCTGCCACCAAGAGCATCACGTGTGCCTGGCTGACTGCCCCGGGGGTCACCGCCACCAAGAGCATAGCGGCCACGATACAGCCAACGTAGCTTTCAAAGAGGTCAGCGCCCATGCCTGCCACGTCGCCTACGTTATCACCGACGTTATCGGCAATGACGGCGGGGTTTTTGGGGTCGTCCTCGGGGATACCTGCCTCCACCTTGCCGACAAGGTCTGCGCCCACGTCAGCGGCCTTGGTATAAATACCGCCGCCTACACGGCAGAACAGCGCGATCGAGCTGGCACCGAGCGAGAAGCCCGTGAGTACGTTGGTATTTTTCGTCAGAAGCGAGAGAAGCGCCACACCGAACGCACCGAGCGACACCACGAAGATGCCCATAACGGCGCCGCCCGAAAAGGCCACCTTAAAGGCGGCACCAAGACCCTTTTCGGCCTCGGTGGCGGTACGCACGTTGGAGATCACAGCGGTACGCATGCCAAGATACCCTGCCACGACCGAGAGCACGGCGCCCATGAGGAACGCGGCGGCAAGATCAAATCCAAGCCCCGGTACAAAGCCGAGCACTAAGAACATGACCAAGAGGAAGATGCCCAGCATTTCATATTGACGGTAAAGGTATGCCATGGCACCCTTTTTAATATAAGAAGAAATTTCACCCATACGGGCATTGGTGACGTTGACCTTTTTGATGCCAAGGATCAGCAGCACCGCCAACAAAACACCCAGAGCGCAAAGCCCCAGCACGCCGTAGTTGGCGTTCTTAATCAGGAAATCAAGCATTTTGAACCTCTCTTTTGCGTTTTTTCACAGTTTTGAGATTGTTTATTTTTTAACATACCCTATTATAACGCATAACGCAAAATATGTCAACACGTTTTCAGGGTTTTTGCAAGAATTTTCGGTCAAAATTTCAACTTTTTTCAAAAAATCACAAAAATGAAAAGAAAATCACCGGTAAATTGCGACCATATTCATAACAAACGCGCACATAATTATAAAAAAAGAAATATTTTTTAAATTTTGGCGTGCCAAAAGCGCGCAGGTGATGCAAGAAAAAGCAAAAAAACTTGCATTTTGCCCCCCCGTTTGGCTTTTGTCGCGCCAAAAAAGCGAGCGCTTAGCCGCACGGGAGCCGAACACATAAGGTCCGACAGGATATATTTTCCGCAATACTTCATTGAGTTTTTCTTAAATATCTGTGTATTTCTCAAAAAACTCAACTTGGCTACCCGTAAACGGGTTGCGTAAAAAGCCTTCCTCCGGGAGGAAGGGGGACCGCTTGCGGTGGAAGGAGCCCGCGAAAACTATAGTTCTCCCTCTCGCCTCATTTCAACTGCATGATTGAGCGTGCGCGTGCTCCCTCAGTCTCGCGTTCGCTCGCCATGCTCCACAAAGAACGCTATGCGTTCTTTAGAAAGAAACCAAAGGTTTCTTTCGCTCCCTGGAGGGAGCCTTTGACACAAGGACATTCTGCCCTGACTTTTTATTTGTTTTCTGCTTATCGGCAATAGCCTTTATTGAACCACGCGAAGCGTGAGGCGACATATCGCGTGGTTTTCGTTATATAAGAAAAAACGAGCGCATTTCGGCTTTGACCGATCTGCGCTCTTCTTTTATGAATGACAGGATAAAAGGCCGTGGCTTTTTTCTTACTGCACGCCGCGAGGGGCGAACACGGCTTTGCCTGCGGGGATCTCAATGATCTCGGTCTTATCGCGCTCTACGTACAGCGTGAGGGCCGTGGGGTTATAAAAGCGTGTTTCGTCCGCAGAGATCTGCAGCATACGCTGCGCGGTCATATAATTGTAGATCTCAATATTGGTGGCGTACCAGATCTTACCGTTCCCTGCCACGGTCGCCACCAGCGTTTCCATGGCTTGCCAGTCCTCCTCGGTCTTGAACTCGTGGCTGTGCCCCCAGATATACAGCAGGGGGTGCGTCCATTGCGAATCCAGCTGGCCCATAAACCGCTCGGCAGGCGCCTGCGCCTTTTTGTGGTGCGCGGTCGGGTGCCATTCCATAAAGACCGAGGGCAAGGGGAAATTCAGCGTATCCTTGGTGGTGCGACTGTACAGCACGCCGCAAGCCTGCATCGCGGCGATGCTTGCCGCGTCAAAGGAGCCGCTGGGATACGACATACCCACCACGGGATAGCCGAACACGTCCTCTAAAATTTTTCTGTCCTCGTAGGTCTCCCCTACCACCGACTGCACGGGCATACGCGCGGGCCAGCCGTGCGTGACGGTATGACAAGCCACCTCGTGACCCTCGTAGCGCGCACGCAGCGCTTGCTTTTCTTCATCGGTGATGCCGATCAGCTTTTTGCCGTTCAGATGAAAGGTGCCCTTGACGCCGTAGCGGTTAAACAGCTCAACAAGACGCCCGTCCTTTTCGTGCCCGTCATCATAGCTGAAGGTCACGATACGCTTGGTGGCACCCGGAAAAACGTGAAACTGGATCATATACTATCTCCTTTACTTATAAGCCGACCTCGCGCAGGAAGGCGCGGTCATCTGCCAGCTCCTCCTTGCCTGCACGCACAGTGCGGCGCAGCAAGCGGCGCGCACTTTTGCTAAAGAGCAGCGAGAACCAGCGCCGCACCTCAAAAAAGGGCGTGAGCCAACGGTGGCGCTGCAAAACGGGATACATATATTTGATGGTGCTGTAAGGCAAAAAAATGCGTGAAAGCAAAAAGCTGAGCTTGCCCTTGCGATGAACGGCCCTGCGCATTTTCACGCTGTTTTGGCGCGTGCCGTAGCTGCCGCCCGACAAAATAAAGCGTTCGACCTCAAGGCAAAGGGGTGTTTGCGCCCCGTTGGCAAACCAGTAGGCGGCAACGGCACGCATGCTTTGGGCAAAACGCAAAAGTCCGCCCTCCGTCAGCAGCGCGTCGCGCCTTTGTTCCGCCTCGCTCCCCGCACGATCGAGCAACGAAAGATCCAGGAAGGGGCGCACGCCGCACCCACCGTGCACAAAGTGCTTGGCCATATGTGCAATATGATAAAAATACAGCATCTCATCGGCAAGCACGTGACGGTAAGCACCCTGCCCTGCGGGTGTGGCAAATTCCCACACGCGCGACAGCAGCGCGTCTGCGGCCGTGTCGCACGTGGCGCTCAGCGCGAAATGCACCTCCACGTGTACGCCACCCGGTGCATACAGGGAAAGATCGTAGGGGCCGCCCTTGCCCTCGGTGTAGCCAAGGGTGCGCGCCAGATGCGTCTTGACCGCCGTCACGTCGCTCTCGTGCACCAGCACGTCGATATCACAGCTTGAGCGCAGCCAGGGCTCGGGATACCGGGCCCTTAAAACCGACCCCTTCAGGGGAATAAACGGGATCTCCGCCTCCTCCAGTGCATCGGTAAGAGCCGCCAGCTCACTCTGAAGCTGCTCGGTGCGGAAGATGGCGGTCATATATTGGCGGTGAAGCGACGCGCCCACGTCACCCTGCAGCAGCTTGCCCTGCAGGGCTGCGGCCAGCAAATGGGCCATATCGTGCCGCTTGGCAAGCTTATAAAGCGCGGCCATCTCTTCCTCGGTGGCGGGGGGCTCTACCGTTGCGCCCGTCATGGCCGCCTGTATGGCGCGAAACAGCAGCTGCTCGCTTGGCATGTCACTCACTCCTTTCCCTTAATGACTTATCGTGTATTTAGCCGAAAAAGCTCTCCTCGATCATCAGGCACCAGCAATGGTAAATGGGCAGATGAAGCTCCTGCACCATATAGGTCTCGCGCTCGGGCACGCGCACACAGGCGTCTGCCATCTTGGAGAGTGCGCTCTCACGCTCACCCGTGAGCCCCACCACCTGCATGCCTCTTGCCTTGGCAACGGTGGCGGCATACAGCACGTTTTTGCTGTTGCCCGAGGTGGAGATGCCAAGCAGCACGTCGCCTGCATTGCCGTAGCCGTTTACCTGCTGGGCAAAGGCGAGCTGAGGCTCGCAGTCGTTACAAAAGGCGGTGGAAAGCGCAAAATGACCGTCAAGCGCGATCGCGGGGAGCGCGCATTGCAGCTGCTTTGCCAGCACAGCGCCCATTTCGGCGTCCACGGCCGTGAGTGCCGCCGCATAGTCAGCGGGTACGGGACGGGGGTTGCAAAAGCCCTTCATCAGCTCGCCGACAATATGCTCGGCATCGGCGGCGGAGCCGCCGTTGCCGGCGATCAGCACCTTGCCGCCGCGGCGGTAACAGGCCTCCATGATCTCATATCCCTTGACGATCCCGTCACGCACGCACGCCAGCTGAGGGTAGCGCGACAGCAAGAGATCGATATGCTTTTCAAGTCTTTCATTTAACACGCTCATACTGTAAGCTCCTTTACAAAATCAAGCAATGAGGCACAGGTCTTATCCTGCGAAAAATCCCCTTCCCCAAGCAACACCGTTTTGCAGCCTGCGGCCTTACCCGCGAGGATATCGGCTTCGCTGTCACCCACCATAAACGAGGCTGCGAGATCAATATTGAAATCACGCGCGGCACGCAGCAGGAGCCCGGGCTTCGGCTTGCGGCAATCACACTCGATCTTCAGGGCCGCCACCTCACCGGCATATCCCTTGTGGGGGTGATGCGGACAGTAATATACGGCATCGAGATACGCGCCCGCGGCGCCAAGTAAGGTTTCCATCTTGCAATGGATCATGTCAAGCTCCTGCGCGCTGACCTCGCCGCGTGCCACAACGGGTTGATTGGTCACCACGATCGCGAGATACCCCAATGCATTGATGCGGCGCACCGCCTCGGCCACGCCGTCAAGGAGCGAAAAATCCTTAATATCGCGCAAAAAGCCAACGTAACGGTTCAGCGTCCCGTCGCGATCCAGAAAGACCGCACGCTGCGGCGCCTGCAGATTTTTTTGCTGCACCGTGCCGCGCAAAAAATCGGCCTCAACGGCGGCATAGCGCTCGGGCGTGCCCATATCCTTCACGTATTCGGGGCTTTGATAGGCAAACATTTGCCCCGTGCCCGCCAGCGGCTTTAAAATGCCACGGTCAAGATCGACCTTGCCAAGAGGCATCGGGCCCTCCAAAAGACGGGGGGAGAGCACGTGAAGACCGGCGTTCACGCAGTTATGATAAAAGGCAGGGCGCGGCTCCTCCCTCGTCAGCCACCTCTCCACGCACCCGTCGCCGTCGGTCACGATCAGGGCGCTGTCGTAAGGGTGGCTGTTGGGGTGCACAAAAAGCGTAGCAAGTCCACCCTTTTCGCGGTGATATGCCACGAAACGGGTAAGATCCACGTCAAAAAGCGCATCGGCATTGAGCAGCAAAAAGTCCTCTGTCAGCTGCTCGCGCAGGCGGAAAAGTGCACCCGCGTTGCCCAAGGGCTCGTCTTCCTTAAAATACGTAATATGTACGCCAAAGGGCTTGCCCGTGACGGGCGAAATGCCGCTGCCGTCGCCAAAATACTCCATAATGACGTCGGCAAGATGCGACACGGTGATGATCACGTCGGTAAAGCCCTGTCGGGCAAGGCAGGCAAGCTGATGCTCCAGCACGGGCATGCCTGCAATTTTGATCATAGGCTTTGGGATATCGGCGGCCACCGAGGAAATGCGCGTGCCTCTGCCGCCCGCCATCAGTACCGCCTTCATCGCGGTGTGTAGGCCTCGGGCGTGTAATGGATCACGCGCGTGCCGCCGTTTTCAAATTCAAAGGGCACGTACAAAAGGTCTGCCAGCGCCGCGCGCACGGCCGCCTGCTTTTCCTTTTCAACGTAAAAGAGCAAAAATCCGCCCCCACCCGCACCCAGCAGCTTGCCGCCGAGCGCGCCTGCCGCCAGGGCCTTTTCGTAAAGGGCATCGATCCCCTCGGTGGAGATGGCGCTGCCCGTGCCGCGCTTGAGGCGCCAGGTGGTATCCAGCAGACGCCCGAACTCAGCAAGGGGCGCCGTGCTGTCAACCAGCACGCGCTCCGCCTCGTCAACCAAAGCGTGCATTTGCTTCAGCTGCGATACCTTTTGTGCGGCGGTGAGATTGTTTTGCTGTTGAATGTGTGCCGAAAAACGCGTAAAGCCCGTGAAAAACAACATCAGATTGTCGCTCAGCGCCTGCTTGCGTGCGGGCGAAAGAATAACGGGGCGCACCTCGTATCCGTCGGCGGTAAAATCAATGCGGTTAAAGCCACCGAAGGCCGCCGCGATCTGATCCTGCCAGCCGCCCGCCTCCGCACACAGCACGCGCTCAAGATAGATCGCCTCATCGGCGAGTCGGCGCTTATCCGCAAACTTTCCCTTCAAAGCATAGAAAGCATTCAGCATACCAACAGCAAACGAGCTACTGGTACCAAGCCCTGAGCGCGCCGGCAGATCCGCTTCATAAGTCAAGCGCAGCTCGTGCATATCAAGCATCTTCATCGCATTACGAATGGCGGGATGCTGGATATCCTCCACGTCAGTCACGCGTTCGATTTTAGAATACGACAGCTCAGTCGTATAATCAAAAAAGCGGGGTAAATGGCGCACGGTTACATAGCAATATTTATCAAACGTAGTGGAGAGCACGGCACCGCCGTATTCCTTAAAATAGCTTTCCATATCGGTCCCGCCGCCAAAAAACGACATGCGGAACGGTGTTTTCGTGATGATCATACGCTACCTCCTTTTCTTTTTGCCATCACACCTTTGACAATGGCAAGGGACGATCTTATCAAATTGACGATATCACGGTAGTAAATAAGCAGAATCAGTACCGCCGAGGCCAAAAATGCCACGGTGGAAAATGGCACGTCGAACGTGATCAAAAACGAGGAGAGAAAAAGCAACAAATAGGTGGGAACAGCACGCCACACATCCACCCTGATCCTCACCAGCGACTGCACCGATACGGCGCGCACCGTAAAGATCACAGCGAAGCTGATAGCCGTTGCCGTTGCGGCGCCGATGATGCCAAAACGCGGGATCAAAAGCAGGTTTAACACGATATTGACGAGTGCACCGATCGCAACGGAGCTGAAAAGATTTTTCGGCTTCATATGCGCACGGAAGGCGGCTGCCAAAAAACCGCTCGTGGTTGAAAAAAAGGCCGAGATCGTCAGCAGTGGGATCGCCTGCCATGCCGTGTAGTAGGCGCTGTCAAAAAGAATGACGGAAAAAACCTTCGACAAGGGTATGATCACAAAGCACCCGCAAAGACCGACAACGTGCAGCGCGCGGTAAACGTTGGTATAATACGCCTCCTCGTCCTTGGCCTCGCTGTTATGGATCGCTGACAGCTGCCAGGCCTGTAAAAAGATACCCGTAACTGTACTGAGCAGCGTCGGGACCCTATGTGCTGCGCTGTAGATGCCGTTGGCGCCCATACCGACAAAGGCGATGATCATATACTTATCAATACTGGTATTGATCGACCAGGCAAGAATCGCAGGGATCATCGGCGTGCTGTACAGCAGCATTTCACGCAAAAGTTTCCAATCGGGTAGCAGCGGCCACATATAGCGCCACATTTTGGCACACAGGAACATCAACACCAAGGCCGCTGAATAGGCGATTATAATGCTGATCAAATACCCCTGCAGCCCCCACCTGAGCCAAAGCAACAGGATCAGATTAGAGCAGACCAGCGCTACTGTATGCACGATGCTGGCCACCGCAAAAAGCTTTGTCATGCCAAGGCCCTTGATAAAGTTGGTAAAGCACAAATAAAGGTTAAACAGCCCAAACGTGACGACAAACACCAGCCAATGCGTGCGCAAGGACGGAGCGATAAGCCCGAACAGCGGCTGAAAGCACAGCAGCACGAGCGTAGCCAGCGTCACCAGCAGCACGGAATTATTGAATACCGCTCGCGGTGAAGCATCCTTTTTCATCGCGTAGCGGAGCGTTGCCTCCATGATCGCGAGTGTGAAGATCGGGTATATAAATTGGACAGTTGTGTTGATCAGATCCGCCACGCCGAACTCCTCTATCGTGAGGAGCGCGGTATAAAGCGGGGTAAGAAAAAAGATCAGTATTTTTGAGCCGAAATTGCTCAAGCCGAACAAAAGCGTGTCAGTCAGTAGCGTCTTTACTCTGCCGCCCGATTGCCCTTGCCCGTGCAGCTCTGTATTTTTCATTTTTTATGCCTTCTGTGTTTCTAATATCGAGCGAAGATATGCCTTAGAATGCTGCAGCTGCGTCCGCACGCGCTCCTGCACTGCCACGTAGTCGATCTCCTCAAGCGGACAGGTGAGTGCGGTGGGGTCAATGACTCTATCCGCCAGCTGCGTCAGCTCCAGCACCGTATGCAAGCGCGAATTGGTGTTATCCTTGGCGAGATTGAGTGCAACGCATATTCTTTTTTTCAGCAAAATCGACAGCGACGTGCCGTGAAAAGAATCGGTCACAACGTATGCGGCGTTTTGAATGTAACCAAGGAATTCCTCAGGTGAGCAGCAGGAGCAGCGCTTCGCGAAGCGATAAGCAAAATCACCCATCACGGTGCGATTGACTGCCAGCACGTCAAGTCCCGTTTGCTTTTGCAGCTTTTTTACGTATTGACGCATATAGGGATAATCCATTAAATTATACACGAAAATATAAGGCTTACGCGACTTATGCACGGCAATGCTCTCCCACTCTTGCCCCGAAAGCAGCCACACGGGATCAAGCACAGTTGTGCATTCCCTACCAAGCTTTTGCGACATATATGCCGTGGCATCTGATTCGCGGAAGGACAGCGCTGCAAAATCCGAAAGCAGCGCGGTGGTATCAAGTGTGGCACTTTCAAACTGCGCCACCGATCCAAGGCTTGCAGCATATGCCACCTTCTTTGCTCCTTTTACAAAATCAAGATAATAGCCGGGATCGTTGCGATGGCAGATCGGATTAAAAACCTGATCGCTACCTGTGATCACCACATCGTAATTGGCCGCGACCTCGGCTGCATTTTCGCGTGTGCAAGAAGTAGAACGGGGAATGCGCGTTAAAAATTCTTTAAAATTGCGCTTTTTCTTGCGCTGCACCAGGCAGGTGAGATTATGCGCGCCAAAATTCTTCCACGAACTGCATGCACGGCGCGAGCGCAGTGCGTATTGTGTATTGATGGCAGGGCTTTGATAATCGATCGTTTCACAGACATACCCCATACCGTTAACGGTCCTGTTCAAGGCATAAGCCTGCAGAACAGCACCGTAGTTGACGGCTGTATGATACGTGACGATACCCACGCGCGCGATTGCTTGTTCCTTCATAATCAACCTCGTTGTTCAATGCTTTTTTGTAAAATACACTGTCGCCCTATGGCATAGGGCATAGCGGCAAAAAATACGTAGAGCAGGAAGATAAAGATATCGTTGATGGGGTTACCAAAAAATCCGTAGACAAGGAAGAGCAGCTGCACGAAAAACGACAAAAACAGCACTGCCCTTTGTGCATCATCAGCAGGCACACGGCGCAAAGCGCGCAGCACGTTCTTAAGATTGATCACAAACCACGTAAGATAGATAAAAACTCCTACGGCACCGTGATCAAAAAAAACCTGCAGATAAATATTGTGCGTACCCATATGAATGAGCTCCTGTGAAGCACCGGTGCCCTTACCAAATATAAAGCTGTTGCCGATCTCGTTGAAGACCATCTGCATGATCTCAAAGCGGCCGTTTGATACGTCGTCGCTTTCCGAGAAGCGGCGCAAAAACTGCACACCGCTCTCACTGTTCAGCAAGAGCAGATACACGCCAAGCCCAAAGATCAAGAGACCTGCCCCGATCGAGAAAAAACGCTTGAGATTGTTTTTCTGATTAAACATCACAAAAAGTGATACAAGCACGGCAACCGCACACGCCACAAACACACCGCGCTTTTGCGCAATAACCGTAGCGAAGAAGGCCACCAATACCAGGAGCGCATATACAACGCGCCTGCCGGTGTGGCGTGTAGGGGTGTTAAACCACCTGTACAGATAAATACCGAGCAGGATCGCCGAGAAAAAGGCCGTCATAAAGTTAAAGCCGGAAAAACCGGTATAATAGCGGTAGCTTTCAAGCTGCTGATACGAGAAAAAGGCATCAGGTGTCAGCAGCACACTATTGATACGAAAGACAAGAGCGGGTGCCACCAGCTGCAAAAAGACGCCCCCCGTATAAAACAGCGAGAGCAACGCAAAGGCCACCAGCACCACCCTTGAAGAAAGCTGAAAGCCGTGAAAGGCAAGAAATGCCACGCAGCATACCAGCATTTGCAGGATCAGACGCACAGCATACTCTTGGCTTTGACCTATAGCGCCCATTGCCGTGATAAACACAATGACCAAATACACACAGGCAGACGAAGAAAAAATGAACGATCTACGTATAGCCAACACCAGCACCGCCAGCACCAGGATAGCAGCAAATACATAACGGCTGTTTACAAGCCTTGCATCCCAGAAAAAGACATATATCAGCAATATTCCAAAAAGTAAGGCATAAGCGAATTTATTGATTTTCAGCGCACGGATATTCATTCACACACTCCACAAAAAATTTGCCAATGGCGTTTAGCGCTGCTCTGCCAGCTGTTGTCGTTGGCGGCGCGCTCAAGGCCCTCAAAATAGTACTCAGGGTCCTCACGAAGCCTTTGCTGCATCACACACAGCTTTTCCGAAAGGTCGGTCGCATCACACGGACGCGCCAGCTCACCCATACGGTATGTCGACAAATATTCACCGAAGGCGGCAACATCAGTGATGACAACGGGCTTACGGTATTGAATGGCCTGCATGAACACACCGCTTTGTGAATAAAAGTAGCGGTATGGCAGGCAAACAACGTCACAGGCCGTATACAGGGCATCGGTCCACTCGTTGGGGATATAGTGAACCATTTTGATGCAATTGATATCTTGCTCTGCAAGCATTTTCTCATAGACTTGAAAACTCTCTCCATAGGGCATGGCCCCTGCTATGACCAACTGTGCGTGAGGCACATCCTTCATCGCAACGATCAAATCGGCCAAGCCCTTTTGCTCACGGATCAAACCGTAAAACAAAAACACCGTTTTATCGGAATCAATACCGAACTGTGCCCGACACGCGGCACGGTCAAGCCTCGGATACGCAACGTCGGTGCCGTGAAAGACCACCGAGATCTTTTCGGCAGAAATTCCAAACATCTCCTGCAGCTGTGCTTTATTTTGCTCTGAATGCACAATAAGATGGTCGACCGTGCGGTAAAGCTTACGCAAGGAACGCTCTGAATAATAAAACGATTTGATGGGCGGCACCACATCGTGCACGGTATAAACAATTCTCGCATGCCTTTGGGCGCATCCTATAAAAAATCTGTCAAACACGGGAATGGTAGCCTGCAAGGAAACCACGTCGTAGTGTCCTTTTTTTATTTCTTTATTTCTTTTGCGCAGATTTTTGATGCTGACCAACACACGGTTAAAAAACCATTTCAGAGAATTTTTGCCCGAATTATCATAGCACTCAAGCACCGCTTTTAAATGCACGGCCTCATGCAAAGAGAGGATCTCACTGTTATTTTGCTGCGTCATATACGTGATATCAGCCTCGTGATATTCCTCCTGCAGGGCACAGCATAACTTATGCGTATAGCTTGAAAAGCCCGCACTATTTTCATAAATCAACACCCTCATTATTTTACCAACCTCCCAAGTTCTGCGCTGAGCACGTCCCAGCCGAGCGTTGCGATAAAATTCCTTGCTTTTTCAATCATACCCGTGTTATCGGAAGCGGCCAGCTGAAGCATACACCGTGCCAAATCCTTGGCATCGCCAGGGGCACAAAGCAAACCCGTGACCTCGTGATCCACCTGTTCGGACAAGCCACCTGTATTACTGGCAATGACAGGCACCCCACAGCTCATGGCAATAGGTATTACACCGGATTGCGTAGCATCAACATAAGGAAGCACTAAAATCAGCTTCGCTTCGCTTTTGAAAAAGCCCGCTACATCCTCATCGGGAATCCATTCATTCACAACAGTCACATCACAAAGATCACGATAATAAGGCGCATAAAACGAAAAATCACCGCTCCCCACAATCGTCAACGCAACATCGGGGCGTTCCTGCTTCACACAGCGAAAAGCCTCGGCCAACACATCAAGCCCCTTATACGCACAAATTCTGCCAAAAAACACAAAATTGACCTTGTCCGTAGCATAAGTAAAGGTTTTACCGCCTTCAAGTTTTTGATAAAAGTCAAAAACCCCATGAGGAAGCACATGCACATGCTCCTCGCTCATCTGATATTTTTGGCAAACGTACTCCTTGAAGGTTTTTGAGAGAATAATAATATCATCGGGCTTTTTTTCTTTGATGCCCATCTTCATTATTTTTTCACCCATCTTCATCAAGCTGCGATAAATCGGACGGTTAGTGCTGTGATCAATAGGATCGTGTATAGTGTATATCAACTGTGCGTCCTTAAAGATATTCCAAATGTATGCCGACCACGTATGCCCCATTGGGACATAGCATGCATCTACGTGTACATCCTTATACTTTTTCCTCAACTTCCTAAGTCGGTGCATACGAAAAGCAATTGAATTAAAAACAAAACTTGCCTCACTGTGATACGTAGAGATCTCTTCCGTAGCCACGGTGCGCAATGCACGCCATTGCTCTATATTTTCAACGCCATCCGATACAAACGCATATACATGATACCCGTTCTCAATCAAGCCTTTTGTCATTTCATAGGCATATACAGGCCCCCCGCCTCTTCTGCCAAGATAAATTACCGCGACTGTTTTCATTTCACTTTCCTCACGTACAATCACAAAATCGTTATTTTCAAGCTCTGTACAATTCGCGCATCATCTCAATAACGTTCCAAATATCAAAGGCTTTAATCTTTTCGCGATTATAAGCTCCGCGCTCGGCAGTATTACCGCTTATCACAGTAGCAATCGCCTCGCGGCAGGCATCGACGCTGTGGGGATCGAACAGTGCGCCGCCCTGCTCGTCGATCAGATCAACGTTACCGCGGATCGCGCTGCACGCTACGGGCAGGCCCGTAGCCATTGCCTCCATCAGAGATACCGACAGCCCCTCTCGGTACGAGGGAAACACGAACGCATCGGCTGCGGCGTAAAGCTCCGCCACGTCCGTGCGGTAGCCAAGCAGATGCACACGATCGCCAACGCCCTCGGCGGGGGCAAGCGCCAAAAGCTCCCCTTCAAGGTGCCCTTTGCCCGCGATCACGTAATGCACGTTTTTAAAATCCTTTAACGTGCGGATCACGGTGCTGTGGTTTTTGTTTTCATTCAGCTCACCGACCGACAGCAGCAGCGTTGCTCCCTCGGGTACACCGAGCGAGGTGCGCTTTTCGGTCACGTTGATCTCGGCCTTGCCGAATTTTGAAAGGTCGATACCAACGCCCGGCACGTACGCTACCCTTTTGGCACGCAGCTTTTTCTGCGCCAAGGCATAGTCCTCACGGTTGATGGTGATCAGCACGTCGGTATAGCGTGCCACAAGCTTTTCGGCCGTATAGAAGATCAACCAATTCTTTTTAGGTGCGCCCTCGTAAAAATGGAAGCCGTGGGCGGTGTAAAACACCTTGGTGCCCAGCTTTTTTCTCGCCTTGCGGCAAGCAAGGCGTGTGCAGAACGCGGCGATGGGCGTATGGCAATGCACCAGATCGTATTTTTCGGTCATCACAAGACGCTTGATCTGTCCAACAGCCTTGACGTTACCCATACTGAGGGGAGAGCGCGAGGTGCTGATGGGGAACACACGGCACCCCCACTCGCGATAACAGTCCGCGACCGGAGAGCCCGTTTCGTTCGTGGCGATATCCACGGTGTGACCTACGGCGATCAGACGCTTGATAAACTCTTTAAAGAACACCATGGTGCCACCGATGGTCGTTACATATAAAATCTTCATATCATTTCCCTTCATTTCGCACGGTATTGTGGGAAAAAGTTGCTTTGGGGCAAATCCTTACGCATTTGTGTGAGGACTTGGTAACGCGCCTCGTCAAAAACACGCTTCCCGATATAAAAACGCGGCAGATTCTCACCACGGTAAAAAGAACGCTTAAACTTAAACAAGCTATCCTCACCGCTACCAACACCACCACCGAGATACAGCGTTTTGCACCCCTGCGTTCCCCCCCAGCATGCCGCCTCGTAAAGCAGCAGATTGGTGGGAGCCAAATGTGCGTATTCGCGCAAGGAGCCCGACAGGTGATAATTCATTCTTCCATTTGCGATCAGCATGATCGAGGCGGCGATCACACGCCCCTCATACAGTGCATAAAACATCTCGGCATTTTCGGCAAGATCGCAGCGAACACTCTCGTAAAATGCAGAAGAAAAATAATAATACTTATCTGCATGATCCTTATCCATCGTGCCGTTGTATATCTCACGGAAGGTCTCGTAGACCCACGCCTGTGACGTGTGCAGAACGGTAACTCCGTTTTTTTGTGCTTTTCTGACCATGTTGCGATTTTTACTGGTCATATTTGCCCATATCTCTTCAGGCGAGGCGAGATCCATTGCCACAGTAGATCCAAGCGCCACAACGTCGTATACGTCACTGACAGCCACGTGGTTTTCAATCATAGGATGAAAGCGCACAAATTCGGACACGATACCGTGCTCACAGCAGTATGCGGTGTACGCCTGCTGCAATGCGCCCGTATCCTCACCCTCGATCAACCAGCCCCCGTACCCATAGGGCGTGGCAAGGTCAAAATACGTATTCGGAGGCAAGCAACCCCGGAAACAGGACGCATCTGCAATATCCCGTTTCATCACCACGTTCATACCGCGCGTGTGCTCGTCTTCATAATAAAAGAGCTGTGGCTCACCGTCGCCATGGATATAGAATGCCCTCACATAGCCGCTCAACCAATAGGTGTCATACGCCTTAAAGGAGCGCACGATCTCATCCCATTGCTTATTCTCTTCTAATCCATAGACCATCAACATACCCAAACTACCTCTTTTCAAAAAACTCCTGTACCGTCCTCACAATGCGCATCATATCGGCCTCACCATAACGCTGATCGCATACGAGGCTGAGCTCCTGTTCATAGATGCGGCGCGTTCCTTCGGTCGGACAAAGCTCAGCGGCGAGGGGCCAATGCACGGGGCAGTAGATCTCATTTTCAATCAAATGACGGCGCAGCGCATCGCGATAAGGTGTCAAAATCGGATAACACAAAGGACAGGTGTCCTCGCTTGGCTCAAACAATGCGAATTCATACAAATACCGATGCAACAGCATTGCATTCTCCGTGCGTGCTGTGTGCAATGCGCCCACGTCAAGGTGCTGTGCGTGATACACATCATTTTCATTTGCTGCATACAGGCCGCCACGGTCAAGCAAGCTCTCGGCTTGCGCAAAAAGCTGCAAATGAGCCTTGTCCTGCCTCTCACCACGAAGATACGACAATTTAGCCGCCATCGCATCGCGCCGCAAATATTCAAATTCCCGAAGGTGGGGCAGCTCGGACATCGGGTGACGCAGACCAAAGGCATATCCACCGGTCAAAAAGCCCGCCCACTTGCGCAGACTGCCGAAGCTATAAGCAGCATCCGTATACTGCTTTGTAAACAGCGAGTGCGTGGTATCACGTATCACAATTCCCTCAAAGCCAATCGGCACGGGGGTTTGATCGTAACCGAAATAATCCACCACCAGCAGAATATCCGCCTGCAACGGGGACGGTGGCTCAAGCGCCGCATAAAACGCGACCTTGATACCCTTCTCCAAAAACGGCTGAACCATGCTTTCGCAGCACCAATCCGGCAATGCCGCCGTCTTTACGACCTTGGAAGCGCAGAGTTCTTCAATGATCGCCAAAAGCGCAGAACGCCCCGACATAAACCAAGCGGCACCGTCAAACAAGCGATTCTTCGCTTCACACACGGGGATTCCGAAGAACTCGCTTCCGATCTCGCGATGCATCACTTACTCTTGCAAGGAGCCGGCGTTCATTTTTTCCGCCTCACCCTCTCGCAGGTCTGCACCGGATCCCCCGCGCCAGCCAAACAGCAGGCGGCAGGCCACCAAAAAAGCAAGTCCGATCACGGTGACAATGATACCTACCGGCAGACAACCGAATTTCACAGTCAGCAACGGAATTATCGCTACTAAAAATACTTCTATCACAGATTGCACGGTATAGGCATACCCAAAATCATCCAGCGTTTCCGATTTTGCATCGGGGTCACAGCAACGCAGCAGCGTCATGCCGACAGCCACAATGCCCGTCAAATAGCCAAAAATAAAGATGGAGCGCTCAAACCAAAAGTTTTTGAACAGGTGCTTGCCGACAAAAAATACAATCAAAAGCGGCCAAACAATGCCGATTACCGCCATAATAAGAATCGGCACCAAGAACTCTGTGAATACGGAAAGCTTGATGGTCGCCACACCGAATGCTACCAAAAAGTCGGTCATAAAACCGCTGCATCTATCTACCGTTTTCTTGTCGATATAGGTGTCGTGCTTGATCAGCTTCATCAAGAACTGCAGCAGCAGGCCGGCCAACATCGTCAGACACATCAACGGGAAGGCAAGGTCGGGAAAAAGCTTATCAAGCCCTTGCTTGGCAGCATAACCGATACCAAAAGCCACCAGGATCAGCGCCAAATGCCAGCTCAGCGTATCCACAGACATGGTGTGGGTGGTATTTTCACCGATGCTTTCGCGCTTTTCGGAGGGAACAAAGCCGCGTCTTACCTCCTCGGGAAGCTGTACCGCACGGCTGACAAAGCGCGTATAGCCCTTTTTAGCAGCAACGTTGATACAAACGATTCCTCCAAGGAGCCCGACAAGCAGGCCAAGCGTAGCAAATACCTGACCGATGTATACGGCGTCTTCGCGTCCGAGCAGATCGTTCAAAGCGCCGCCGATGGCTGCGGCATAACCGTGGCCACCCGCAAAGCCCGAGGGGAGCAGAAGCGAAAACTCGGGAAAGACCTTGGGGAAAAAGAGCAGCAGAATACCGCCTCCGAGCAACAAGGCAAAGCCAAAGCAAAGGATCTCCGAGCCGGTGTTAATAAAGAAGGTATCCCCCACCTTATGAAGCAGATGGCCGCGCTTGCCGCCACCCATCTTTTTACCAAGGAAAATGGCACCGAAGATCACGCAGATCAGAAGATACGGATACGAAGAAGCCTCCGCACTCCAATGAATCACCTTGAGCACCTGCGGACCCAAGATCAAACCGATGGTGCCTGCGATCAGGGAAGCGGGAATATAATGGTTTTGAAGCCACTTGATCTTACTTCTCAAAAACTGCGCCACAAGCAGCAATCCCGACATCCAAGCGAAATCGACAAAAAAATCATAAACTGTCATTTGTGTATCCCTTCCTTAATCCCACCACGTAGCAAGCACAGAGGTGTCAATTTTATCATAAACCATATCTTGTCCCTTTTCATCGCGCACGTCAAGCATGCTATAGGCACGCTCAGCGCAAGCCTGCAGGACAGCGGCATCGTCGCCAATAAAATGCGCCATGCCCAATTTGGCGAGGATCGCCTTGTCGTCGTGGCATTCCTGCCCGATATGTGCATTCTGCAGCGTAAACCGACACTGCGGTATCTCGCGGCGCATCTCCTGTAACCCCCGAATCGAGGTCACCACACCTTTTTTGGCATAGAAATTAAGCGTCACGCACTTTGCCGCACTCGGCGCAGCTATTTTGGTTTTAATCTCCCCACAAGAGCCGGTCAGTGCGTGATAGATAAACAGATCCAGATTGCTGGGATAACCGAGTTCTGTATAATAATCATACAAATGACCGCCGCAAAGACGGAAGCCGGTCTCAAAAAACGACACGTTTTCGGACTCATCCGCAAAGCCGGAAAAGAAAATATATCCGTTCTGAATACCCATGTTGCGGATCATACGACGTAGGGCAGCATCGGATTTTTTCACGATCACATCGTGCGCGCGTGAAGGAAGCAGCCAGCAGCTTTGCACCACTTTATCAAAGCCATTTTCTTTTGCATGGATAGTATCATCGGTAGAAAGAAGAATGATATCGCCGTCAATGATCGCGTAGTACGAGTCGATCTTCGTCGCATCCGAGATGTAGTCCTCGATGATGACGTTTTTCACCACCGACATCTCCATAGCATAATCGTATGCCCTTTGCAGCTCCTCACGGTTGGTCGCTACGCTGATCCCGATAGACCCACCGCGATCAACAGGCTTTACAATGACGGGGAATTTATCCACTTCCTCAGGCGAGAAATACTCGTGTATCACGGGCACGCCGTTTGCAATACAGGTATCCTTGAATTTCCGCTTGTCGCGCGTGATGTCCAATTGCTCCATCGTACAGTAGCAGGGCAAACCAAGCCGCTCGCACAGCTTGATTTGATTTTCCACGCGGAATTCGCTATAGCCTGCCACCACACCGTCAATACCGCTCTGACGGCATTTCTGTTCAAGCTCGTCAAGAGCACTCCAGCTGATGTTCCAAACCTCGTCAGCGATCTTTTTTGCGGGACTGATCTCATAGTTCTCATAATAATCGGTAACAATGGTATAAACACCCAGCTCCTTGGCGCGGCTCACCAATGAAATTTCATTTTCAGAGCCACCTAAGATCAAAAGCCTCTTACCCTTTAAGTTGTTCATGCTCCTCCCTACCTTTCTCCAATTGTTTTTTGCGATAATCGCTGAAATCACCCTGCTCCTCTGCTGCCACTACGTCAGCACGGGCAAAGACCTTCAGCACGGTCTTAAAGATAATTTTTATATCGAGCCACAGCGACACGCGCTGTACGTACTCCACGTCGTACGCAAGGCGCTTACCCCAATTGAGTGCCGTTCGGCCATTGACCTGTGCAAGACCTGTGAGGCCGGGACGGACCAAATGACGTTGCCGTTCCGTTTCGTTATAAAACTCAAGATATCCAACCGTCAGCGGGCGGGGGCCGACGATGGACATATGCCCCACGAGGATATTGAAGAGCTCGGGGAGCTCGTCAAGCGAGGTGCTGCGCAGGAGCTTGCCGTATGTATTCAGGCGCTTGGCGTCGGGCAGGAGGTTGCCCTCCTTATCCCGCGCGTTTGACATCGTACGGAATTTTACGAGCTTGAAGATCTTCTCCTTGCCCGTCTTTTTGCTGATCTTACCCGGGCGCAGCTGGGTAAAGAAGGGGTTGCCGCGCATGGCAATGGCGCCGATCACCGTTAAAATGAGCAAAACGGGCGACAGGCACAACAGGGCCGTGAGAGAGAGCCAAAAGTCAAAAAAGCGTTTAAAAAACTTAGCGTACATAGCACACCCCTCACTTGCCAAAGCAGGCACGGATCGTTTCAATAATGATATCCTGCTCCTCGGGCGTCATCTTATTGTCGCTGGGCAGACACAGACCGCGTGCAAAGATATCGGCACCGACGTCAGCACCGTCGGTAGCGGCCACAAAATCATTGGCGGCATACAAGGGCTGCAGGTGCATCGGCTTCCAGATCGGTCTGCCCTCGGCGCCGAGCGCCGCCAGGCTTTCTAAGATCTCGGTCGGGCAGGTCTTGCCCTTCTCGTGCGTATAAGTGGCGGTATGGTCGTCACGTGTCTGCGGGCACATAGCCGCCCCGTCAATGAGCATACACGAGAGCCAGTAGTTCGGTACCATCTTATCCGCCTCAAAGGGGTTCATGGAAACGGGCAGATCGGCAAAGCCTTGGCGATAGCGCTCAAAGATCGCCTTCTTCTGTGCGATATGCTCGGCAAGGTAGGGGAACTGACCGCGCACCACGCCTGCCACCACGTTGCTCATACGGTAGTTATAGCCGACCTCGGTATGCTGATACCACGGGGCGTTATCGCGGCTCTGTGTTGACCATTTCCGCGCGCGGTCTGCGGCGTCCTTATCGTCGGTCAGCAGCATGCCGCCCGATGAGCCCGTGATGATCTTATTGCCGTTGAAGGAAATGGCGTTATAATGCCCAAAGCTGCCCGTCTGCACACCGCGGTACGTGGCGCCAAGCGACTCGGCCGCGTCCTCCACCACCACAGCGCCGTGACGGCGGCACACGTCCATCAGCTCATCCAGGCGTGCCGGGGTGCCGTAAAGATGCGCAAAGACCACCACGCGCACGTCGGGATAGCGCGCGAAGGCGCGCTCCAGTGCCTCGGGGCTCATATTCCACGTGGCGTATTCGGTATCGATAAAGATCGGCACACCGCCCTCGTAGACCACAGGATTGAGGGTCGCCGCAAAGGTCATATCCGAGCAGAACACGAGCTCACCCTTTTTCACGCCCGCCAGCTTGACGGCAAGGTGCAGGGCTGCCGTGCCGCTTGACAGCGCCACAGCATAACGACACCCCACCTGCGCAGCAGCCATTCGCTCTACCTCATTGATATTGGCACCGACCGTTGACATCCAGTTGGTCTCAAAGGCCTCGGTCATATAGGTAAGCTCCTCGCCATGCATAGTGGGGCTGGAAAGATAGATCTTCTTTGCAAGGGTTTTCATACGTAGTCACCGTCCAATCGTAAAATGTGCGTTCCTTGCTGTAAATGATAATTTGTTTTACCTATTATATCATATAAAATTATAAATAGCAATAGAATTTACGAAATTGACGAAAAAAGGCAGATTTTTGCACATAAACACGAAAAGCCCCCGTCCGTGACGGGGGCTTTTCGTCATATTGGTGCCGCGACGGTCCTCAGCGGCGTACGATCTTGAAGCCTGCGGCATCCAGCAGCCAGTGAGCATCGTCAAGAAGCTGATAGTCGTATTTGATCACGTCGCGGGCCTGCTCCTCACACCTATCGCGTGCGGCAACCATCTGGCGAAACGCAATTAAGCCCTCAAACGTGGTGAGATTTCCGTGGCGGCGCACGGTATAATTCTTGCCGTTTGTAAAGCGCGTGCCGCCCTTGCCGTCAGGTACGGTCTCCTCCTTGATCTGACGCAGGCTGGCCGGCACCATGCCCTGACTGATCATAAACGAGTTCCAGCGCTGGTGCTCGTGTATGGCCATCGTGCGGCGCCTTGACTGCGGGAAGCGCAGCGTATAACGGCGCACGGGCTTGCCTGCGACCGTCAGCTTTCCTTCCTGCTGCGGCAGGTCGTCGCCCGCATAGATCGCCATATATTCCTCAGCGGAAAGTCCCTCCCCTGCGGCGCTCTTTTCACAGTAATCAAGACCCATCAGGTTCAATTTGGTGCGCAGGCTGAGGCACGCATACAGGTTAGATTCACGCTCAAGCTGCGACTTTTTCACATACCAGTCGCGGTGTGCCTTCTCGTATGCCGCGGCCACAGTGGCCTCGTCAACCGTCAGCGACGTATTGGTCGTGAGATCATACTCAATATCGTAAACGGCATTACGCATACGGGCCATGCTGAAAATATCGTCGTCAAGCAATTTGTCAATGTGATAGACGGCATCGCGCTCATTGGCAATGAAATAGCACCCCTCGTCCTCAAGCAGCGTCTGCTCCTTATGCCAGGTACGCGCCTTCACGAAGATCACCAGGTCGGATAGCCCCCATTCGCGGCGCTTTTCCACCAGCTTTTGTGCCATATCGATATTTTCAAGATCGCTGCCAAAGGCGATCACGATAAAATTGGCGTCGTTTTTCCCCTTGGTCACCGCCTCGCGGACCTGCGTATAAAAGCGCACGTCGTTGACGTCAAGACGGTAATAGTGCTCCTCGGCGGGCAGGGCCGGCAGGGGCAGATACTCCCCTTCACTGAGATTGGCGCACTCGTTTTTATAACGGTAGTAGCTATGATTGAAATTTTTGTTGTTGCCCGCATCGGCGCGGTCAAAAATATGGTAGTGCACGGGCTTGAGAACGGGATCCCCCGCACCCTGTGTTAAAAACTGATTGTTTGCCACGGACGTAAGGAAGATCTGCTGATTGGTCTTGCCAAAGCCGATCATCAGCACGTTGATATCCACCCCGGGGCGCACCAGCGAGGTGTCAAAATCGATCTGCTTTGCCCCCATAAAGCGCGAAAGCGGGTACCTGTCGATAAAGTCCATGGCGATCTTGCGGTATTTATTGCAATATTGCAGGCACCCAAGACCGTCACCAACGATATCCTCGTAGACGGTCTCGTAGCGCGGATCACCGAACACAAAGACCTTCAAGCCCTCAAAAAGCGCGGCCTGCGCCTCGGCAGGCACCTCGCGCATACGGTCAACGAACCGACGGCAAAGGAGCATGTTTTTCTCGTCGCTGTCCGTTTGTATCACGGCCACGCACCTTCGCCCGCGGCGCAGGACCATAGTAAAGAGCACCTTGATCATATCCTCGCTAACGGGTGTGGAAATATAGGATATTTTGTTAAAGTACAGGTGCTCGCAGTCCTTCGGCGAAAGGTCGTCCACGATCACTCTGCATCTGTTTTTTTCACTTTTATACAAATCGACCGACGCCTTGCTGTAACCGAAAATAAACAGCTTATCGCCGCGCCCCCAAAGCACCTTCATACGCTCAAAGAACTCAAACAGGTGCTGGCTGAGCAACGAAAGCGTCAGCAAAACGGCATTGAGCCCTACCATCAAAAAGCAAAGTGCGATGGTGAAGGTAAACAGGCGGCTATCCTCCATGATCGCCGTGAGGCCCTTGAAGTTATACTTCAGCACAACAAGGCTGAAGCATTCGCTAATGGCGGAAAACAGACCCGACAGCAGATCCTGCCCGCCGTAAACGTAGCCGACCCAGTACAGCGGCACGGCGGTGATATATACGATAACGCACTTGCCCTTTTTGAAGCTGCGGATAAAGGCAATGCGCTGCGGACGCTTTTGCAGCACGTACAGCAGCACCACCGCGGCACATTCCACCAGCAGCGCCACCAGGCACAAAAGCGTGACTAAATTGGTTAAAAACATAAAAACTCACCTCGTTTATGGGGTAAATGATAGCAGAAGACTAAGAACCCACCCTAAAGCCTTGCTTTTTGGCGCTTGGTGCACTTGCCACTCTTGCAAAGCCTACCGTCACGGCGTGCCCCACGCGTGGGGCACGCCGTGAAAGGATCACTCGTTGATCTTATTCATATACTCCTGCAAGGAGATCATCCCCTTGCCGAGCATAAAGAACAGATCGTTATAGTTATCCACCGTAGAGGCGGAAACGTTTACCATATACTCAAAAAGCTCATAGCCGACCAGACTGTCGCGGAAGCTGTTGACCAGGCGGAATACCACCATGCCGTCGCTGAGGTCGTAATCAAAGGCACCGTGTGCCAGCTTATAGTTGGCCTCGCAGGTCGCCACGGCACCCTCGGCGCGCTTATCCTCGGGGAATTTGTAGGGCAACACGGAGATCAGACGCACGAGCTGACGCTCCGCGTCGCAGCTGATGGCGAATTCCATAGGCAGATCGTCACCGTTCACACCGTAGGTCACCCGCATCTTCTCTTCTTCAACCTTGTATTTCCAATTCATTTTGTCTAACGCGCCGCAAAGGCTGTCAAACACGCTTTTTGCTTTTCTTAATTCCTTATCAGTTGCCATAACCGTACCCTCCTTAGCCGTTTTCCTGCTTGATGAAATCCTCAATCGACAGCATGCCCTTGCAGATCATAAAGAACTTGTCGTTATAGCGGTCGACCGTGCCGCAGACGATATTGACCATATAGTCAAGCATCTCGGTGCCGATGAGGCTGTCACGGTAGCTAGACGCCACGCGGAAAAACGTGGTGCCGCTTGACAGGGTGTAGTCAAAAGAGCCGTCGACCATGCCCCAGTTTGCCACGGATACGGCAACTGCCATATCCACGCGCTTATCCTCGGGCACCTCAAAGCCGAGCTTGGAATAAACGCTCACCAGCATACGCTCGGCGTCTACCGTTGCGAAGATATCCATCGGCAGATCGTCGCCGCGAATGGTGAGGGTGACACTCAGCTCGTCGTCATCACGCTTGTAGTGCCAGTTGTTACCGTCAAGCGCCGCACACAGGGACCCGTAGACGGTGCGTGCCTGCTCTTGTTGCTTTTGTGTTGCCATAGTAATTCTCCTTTTCTCTATTACATAAATCCGATATGACGCTTGTGGGCAGACCTGAAAGCAAACTCCTTGTCGCCGAGTGAGCGCTCAAAATCGTCTTTAGTCAAAATAACGCTTCCCTTGCCCGCCAGCTGGCAGCGCATAGAAGCCTTGGCCCAGGTGCGCTCAAACAAATTGCGCACAAAGCGCGCGTTGCTGAACTCCTTGGCCGTGATCATTTCCTCAGGCAGGCTTTCGAAATAAGCCTTGGCACGGGGAAAGAGGTCTTGATCATGCTTGAAGTGACGCTCGACCATGGAAACGAAGATCGCATACAGCTCCTCACGTGTAAAATTCGGAAATTCAATGACGTAAGGCATTCTGCTGGCAAGCCCCGCGTTGCCCAGCATCAGACGCTCCATATCGTCGGTATAGCCCGCCATGATGACGACCAGATCCGCGCGATGGTTCTCCATTTCGGCGATCAGCGTATCCAGCGCCTCACGCCCGAAATCGCGGTCGTTGCCGTCGCCGCGATACAAGGAATAGGCCTCGTCGATAAAGAGCACCGATCCGTAGGCGTCGCGGCACATGCCCGCCGTCTTGGGGGCAGTTTCACCGATATAGCGTCCGCAGAAATCGCGGCCGCTGTACTCAAAAAATCCACCCACGCGCAGCACGCCGCGCTCCTTGAGGATCTTACCGACGATCCTGGCCACGGTCGTCTTGCCCGTACCGGGGTTGCCGACAAAGCGCATATGGATACAGGGCGCACCGAGGCTTTTATCGGCACGTGCCAGCTCAATTTGTGCGATGATCTCGTCAATGCGTGCGGCAATGCGCTCACCGCCCACCAGCTCGCGAAGCTGCGCGGCACCCGACTGCGCCGTAGCAGGGGTCGCACAGAGTGCAGCGGTATCGCGGCGGGTCACGGTGCGCTCGTTTTTGCCGCGGCGGGCATTGTCAAGCTGCTTTTGGTAAAGGAGCTCCCGCACGACCTTTTTGGTCGTTTTCAGACCGTAAAAGCGCCCATCGCTTTTCTCCTCGGCGATGCGATCGTAAAAGCCCTCCATGGCGCCGCTCGAAAAACGGAAGCCGTAGGCAGAAAGCTCGCGCTCGGCACAGCGTGCGATCTCCTCGCGGGTGAGGGGCGGAAAGCTCAGCACCTTCAGGGAAAGCACGTCGGCAATGGCGGCGCGCACGCCCGAAAGCACCTCTTTGTCAACAAAGGGCATACGGAATACGACGATCAGATCGCGCATATTGCGCTCGATCTCAAGCAAAAGCGTGCGGAACAGGCGCGTGTTCACGTGCGAGATCCACTCGCTGATATCCAAAGAGAGCACCGGCGCCTTTCCCGAGGTGCTCACACGGTGCAATATGCGGAAAATATCCGAAAAGACCTCGGTGTCCTCACCCTTGGGTGGCGGCAGGACCTCCTCCCGGATCTTGGCACGCCGATCGACCTGACGCAGTCCGAGGTCGCCGAGCTTGGCGGCAAGCAACGAGAGATAGGTGGTATAGCCGTATCCCTCACCGATCGCAAACAAGTAGGCCTGATAGCACACGGTATCAAAGGTCTTATTCTCCGTGATAACGGGGGCAATGAGCGAAAGCTCCTCAAACAGGCTCTTCAGCTCGCCGCAACCAACCAGATCGTCAATATCGGGCAGGTCGGCGCCAAGCGGTGCCTCCTCGGCCTCGTCCTTACTGCCGAAAAACGCCGCAAAGGGGTCGCTTTCCTGTCGGGCGGCGTCCCTTTCGCGCTCGGTTTCCTCCTTTGCGGAGGCCTTTTCGGGCGTTTGCTCGGGTGGCTGCTCCTGCTCCGTTTTCGGGGTATCTGCCACCTCCTCCAGGGTGACCGTCAAGGCCGCCCCGACCTCCGAGGAGGGGTATTTTTTGGCAAGCAGAGCCCTGATCTCCTTTTCAAGGACGCCCCTTTCGGGGGCAGCGTCGGTCAAAGTGAACGAGGCCGAGGTAAAGGCGGTATCCCTTTGCTGCAGGACACCCGCAAATTTTTCGGCCAGTGCGCCGCACACGAACGCGATCGGCAGCACGTCGTCGTCGCGGTGCGCCAGCACAAAGGCATCGGAAAGTTCAATTACAAGCTGCTTCATGGTGCTTCCTTTCATTCCCCACGCTTGGCGGATACGTCGTCCTTGGCCTTTTCCCGATCGCTTAGGCCTTCAAAGGGCTTCAGATCGGGGTGGGTCTTGGCAATATGGCTGCGCACGTTGGCATCAAACACGTATCCCTCCGAGCGCATAAAGGCGCTCCAGCGATTGTGCTCCAGGATCGCCTGCTCGGTGCCCGAGGGCAGATGAAGCCCCAGCTTCTTCAGCACCTCCACGTGCACGGCGGTGGCGATCGATGCGCGGCGGTAATACTCAAATTTTTCATAGGCCTCACGGCTCTCGGTGATCTGCTTGTCGATCTCGTCGGCGGTGCCGCCTGCGGCCACGATCTTTTGCTTTTCGTGCGAGAGCCACGCGAGGTGGATCTCAAGTCCCTTCTCCTCAAGCGCGCGCTGCTCGATGACTGCCAGCGAATAGCGCGTGCGCATGTCACCGATAAAGGTGATGCCATAGCTCTCCTTGCCAAGGCTCTTGAGGCCCCCGCACTGTGCGAAGGTATCGGTCTTGACGGTGTTATACACGACCGAGAAGATATGCGGCACGTCGTAGCCGCGACTCTGCTGCAGGCGACCGAGCTCACCGCGCAAGCGCATGGCGGTCTCAATGTTCAGTTCATCGTTACCGAGGGTGACAAAGGCGGCGGTCAGGGGCCCGAGGTCAGCGAGCGTTTTGGCAAACGCATCGGTCTTGACGTCAATGTTCGGATAAAAATGAAGCTCGTAATGGGGCTCGCCCGCGATCTGCTTGCCGCTGCCCGCGATCAGCTCGGGGGCGGCTGCGGCCAGCCGCTCCCGAGGATCGGCAATACGGTCGATGACGTGCAGGGACACGCGATAGCCCGGGAGCTGCGCGCACCAGCAGATCGATTTCAAAAACTCATCACCGTAGCTGCCGCTGCCGACGATGAGAACGTTCAGGCAGCGGTAGCCGTCACGTATCAGGGAGGTGTCAAAAATGGGGTAATCCAGCAATGCGCCCATCACCAGATTGCGCTTCTCGTTGACGCGGCGCACACGCATACGGCCGTTATCAACGGCATCCAGCAATGCCTCGCTCTCCACACTCGTGGCGAATACGTAAAACGCCGTATCGGGCGTGTTCAGAGCCTCCACCGCACGGGCGCGACCGATAAGAGTGAGGGCTTGTCTTACGTTGTCATCATCGGATCCGGCGATAAAATACAGCTTTCGTGTGACACGGCGGCGGCCAAGACCGATCTCGGTGATATCCTTACGGAAAAGCACCGCACCCATATCGCGTGCCTGGTCAATGAGATCTGCTCTGGCAGTGTCCTCGCTGTCAAACACGTTAAAGAAGACGATCAGCGGCCGTTTGCCCTCGTGCTTATCGAGAATATCGTTTGCCAGCGCCACAGAGGTCTCGTTGAGGTCGGATATGTAATACACACACCGCGCACGGCTGAGGGTGTAGCGCATAAACGCGGAGAAGTTTTTGAAAAAGGAAAGCACAAACCCCGCACTGAGAACGGGTGCCACAGCTGTCAGGGCCGTAGCATACAGCAAATACAAACGCCCGACGGGGGCAAAGCCCGCAGCGAGGCTCGCGATCCCCAGCTCCACCGCCTCAAGATCGCCCTCTGCCAAAAACAGGCGTATCGTGCTGTACAGCGCCGAGAAGACCGCACGCAGCACCACAGCCAGCCAAAGCCCCTCGCCGCCCGCCAGATAGGCCGAGAAAAAGATCAGAAATCCGCCGATAAAAAAGCAGGCCAAAAAGCACTGAAAGGGCGTCAGGGGCAAACGGCGCGCGATCGCCCTTTTTGCGCTCCCCGTGGCGCGCACGCGCCACAAGCTCCCTATAGCGCCGCCGACGACCAACCCGAGGGAAAGCACCAGCGTCACGGTAAATAAGATTCCAAAATGCATAGTTCCTCCACGCGTGCAAGCTATGCGCGCAGATAAAATAGTATATTTAATTTTATTTTACAACTTTTATACCGACTTGTCAAGGAATATACAAACCAAACCGCAGCCGCCTTTTTTGGCGATAATGCCGACTTTTTTCAAAAAAGGACAAAAGCAGGCGCGCTTGCACCTGCTTTTGCGAAAAAGCGTCCACTATAACAGCTCGTTGATCACCAGCATCAGGCAAAGGCCGCACAAAAACGCCAGCACGGGTGCGCTTTTCCCCTCCCCTGCTTGCATTTCGGGCACTACCTCGCGACAAATGACGAAAAGCATGCACCCCCCTGCAAACGACAAAGACAGCGGCAACAGCACGCCGATCGACAGGGCCGCCGCATAGCCGATGAGCGCCCCCACCACCTCCACCGCACCCGTCAGGCACGCCAGCAGCAGGGTCTTTTTGCGTGAGACCCCTGCCGCCAGCATCGGGGCGATGATCACCATGCCCTCGGGCAGATTTTGCAGGGCTATGCCCCCCGCGATAAACAGCGCCTCACCCATATTGTCGGTGGCAAACCCGACGCCTGCGGCGAGCCCCTCGGGCAGATTGTGCAAGGCAATGGCGGGTACCAGCAGCAAAGCGCGCCCACCCTTAGCCCGAAAAGCCCCCGTTTCACGCGCCTCACAGGGCAAGGCGGGCAGGCGGCGCTCTAAAAGCATCAAGGTGACAGCGCCCGTAAATACCCCCAAAACGGTCACGAAAAGAGCGTATTTTCCGCCGTAAAAAACGGCGGGCTCGATCAGCCCCCACACCGTGGACCCAAGCATCACGCCGCCACCGAATCCAAGCACCGCAGCATCATAACGCCGCACCAGCGGCAGCAACCAAAATCCCAGCACCGCGCCCAGCATCGTGGCGCCCCCGACGCCCAGCGCGGTCAATACTACAAATCGCATAACAACCTCAACATGAAATGGTTCCTCCCCATTCTTATGTTATGCGCGTGCGCGGATCTTGTCATATTGTGGGGCGTTTGTTTGTGGCACGTGCGAAAACGACCGATGCATGCCTTGTCGCAAACGGACGACCGATGGTCGCCCCTACAAGCGTAGGTTTTCTTTTGTCGTGTATGCCATGTAAAAGGTTTACATTCATAGGGGCGTGCATTGCACGTCCGCGAATGAACGATAAACGGACGACCGATAAACGGACGACCGATGGTCGCCCCTACAAGCGTAGGTTTTCTTTTGTCGTGTATGCCATGTAAAAGGTTTACATTCGTAGGGGCGTGCATTGCACGTCCGAAAAAGACCGATGCGGACGCCCAATCAACGGACGACCGATGGTCGCCCCTACAAGCGTAGGTTTTCTTTTGTCGTGTATGCCATGTAAAAGATTTACATTCGTAAGGGCGTGCATTGCACGTCCGAAAACGACCGATGCGGACGCCCAATCAACGGACGACCGATGGTCGCCCCTACAAGCGTAGGTTTTCTTTTGTCGTGTATGCCATGTAAAAGGTTTACATTCGTAGGGGCGTGCATTGCACGTCCGAAAACGACCGATGCATGCCTTGTCGCAAACGGACGACCGATGGTCGCCCCTACAAGCGTAGGTTTTCTTTTGTCGCGTATGCCATGTAAAAGGTTTACATTCGTAGGGGCGTGCATTGCACGTCCGCGAATAGACGATAGACGACGACCGATAAACGGACGACCGATGGTCGCCCCTACAAGGGATAACGGTGCCCGCACGAACGGCGTAAAAAATTGACCGTAGGGGCGTGCATTGCACGTCCGCGAAATGTTTGCACCACGCAAAAACGGGAGGGGTGACCCCTCCCCTACGTGCACCACGCAAAAAGGGGCCCGAATAGGGTGTTACTCTATAGGACAGTTTTACCTACCGCCAGAAAAAACAGAAACCGCAGATTGATTTTCTGCGGCTTTTGTGCTATAATAAGTATGTAGGTGTAATACTATGAGTTTTATCAAAAAGAGAAGAAACTTGCGATAAGCTTGAACGATAGGAATTTACGGTGAGGTCTATATTAATGTTAGATGACAAAACAAAAAATTGTATAATTGAAAATTTTGAAATAGCCGCCAAAGAATTTAATTTTAAT
>SVTG01000020.1 GCA_015063895.1 Oscillospiraceae bacterium
GTTGCGGCATGGAATTGGCACGAAGTGCCGTATGGAATCATCACGAAGTGATGTATGGCATCAATCCGAAGGAAAATGCACGCTGGCGCGTGATGCCATACGCCTACGGCGATTCCATACTCACCTGCGGTGAGATTACATACCAATCCTTCGGATTGGATAAAAAAAGAACGAAGCATCCGCTTCGTTCTTTTTTGCGTTTGATGACCGCTTTAGATGACATCAATTCTTCTATTGGTATTGTACGCCATAACGATCTCGTCCGTAACCTTTTCGGTCACTATGCCGAAAGCATCATGCCAGTGTATGCTTTTGCAAATTCCCGATATGGAACCGAATTGTCCGCGATCAATGGTTTCTGTACGGTTTGTTTTCCAAAGCCCAATCCACCAATTGCTGAATCCCGGCCATATCTGCCTCAGAATTGAATATCTCAACGAAATTCGTTCTGTACGATGACGAGGTATTCTTGCTTACGAACGCATCTGCGTCGAACTCTTCTCTAATCGAAGTATCCATACAAAAATCGTATGGGAGTGAGGTTGCACTCTCGCCGGTGATAAGGCAATATACGAGCATTGACTGAAGATAACCCGTCAGCATTGTGCCATGCTTTCCGTCCTTCACAATGAAGGAGTTTACGCTATAGGTTTGGGTGGCATTCGGAACGGTATATTCCCCCTTTACAATGCCGTCCATCAAGCCTCCCCAGTCCGCAATGAGAATGCCCTGATCCTCAAAGTCGGCAAAAAGGTCTTTTTGGTAACAGTACGCGTCACCGTAGGTGCTGTTGTAACCGTATGCGCATGCGGTTCCCATCAATATAAATTTCACGTTAGGATTTGCTTGCTTGAAAAAGTCCATAACCATGGGCATGGTTTTATCAAAATTGGATTCCGCACCGGGTGATACTACAACGTAATCGTAGTAGCGATCCTCCAAATAGCTTTTGTGATCGTAGGAGCAGAGTGAACACATATCCGAAAAGATTCTCCCCACGCCGTGACCCGAGAAGGTCCAATTCGTTACTTCAACCTCTGCTCCCATTTTCTTACATAACTGATAAAAATAGCCCTGATCGTTCTGTCTTTCCGCTTGGGTCCGCGCAGAGCTTTGCAACACTGTTTTGCCCCAGAATATGTATGAGTTGCCAATAAATATAATTTTTTTCCCGTTTAACATATGCTCCGTTCCTTTCTCCGGGTTCTGCGTTTCGTCCTTTTGGCTCGGTTCCTTCGGATTGTCCGGCGGTGCGCTTGAGCAAGCAGTAAATACCGTAAAGGTCAAGCAGATCAGCAAGAATAAGGAAATGATTCTTTTCATATGACATAGCCTCGCTTTCCATAATTTTATTATTGCATATTGATTATACTACGAAAACATGATATAATCAAATACGAATTACAGCATGGAGTTATAAGCAGGAGGTTATGGCATACTATGGAAATGATAAAAAAATACGTATATGAAGTATATAAGGAAAGCAGCTTTACGAAAGCGGCACAAAAGCTTTTCATTTCGCAGCCTGCGCTAAGTTCAGCAATTGCAAAATATGAAAAAAGCATCGGATTCCGCATATTTGACCGTTCCAAAAATCCCTTGAAGGTGACATCGGAGGGAAGAGTTCTGATAGAATCCATCGAAAGCATCATCAATATAGAGGCCTCGGCCAAGCAACAAATCGCTCTTATGGGCAGACAGCATAAAAGCGAGATCTCAATTGGCGGTTCTACGTCCGTTGCGTATTATTTGTTGCCCAAGATTTGTGCGTTATTTCATAAAGAGCATCCGTCGGCGCTGATAAAGATCGATTTGGGAAACAACAACAGCTACGATAATTTTAAAACAGAACTGCAAAACGGGACGTTGGATCTTGTAATTGACTATATTCCTCTCGGGGATTCCATGGGGAGCACCGTAATATGCGAGGAAAATATGGTGGTGATCGTGCCACAGTGCATGATTTCGGACGGATTAAAGCAATATGCGATGACCTACGATGAGTTGAATATGGTTCATCGCGCCCGCGCAGTAAAGGACGTTTCACTGTTCGGGGATATTTCCTTTATTGCTTTCTCACATGGAAGCGTTATTATGAGATCGAAAATGGAGGATATATTCGGAGAGTATCATACGATTCCGTTAATTGTTTCGAATTATCGTAATATTATCATTCACTACAATTTCGTTAAAGAGGGTATCGGAGCGATTATCACAGACATAGGTGCGGCAAAGGCGTTCTTTTCCAATTCGGATAAGGTGTCATATTTTTTGCTTGACAATGAAAAAGCCAAAAGAGAGATATACCTGACAACCAGTAGCAAAAATCTGCATTCTCCGCTGATAAAAAGATTTATCGAAATTACCAAAGCCGTTTGCGGAAATTTGCAATAAAAACGAAGTGTTCACTTTTGGAACTCTGAAAGCAACAAACCACCCAGTTGGGTTGTGGGCACTAGGGTATTCGCCTGCGGCGAAGATTTCCTCGCCCTGCGTCTGGTGAGCAAGCTCCCCGACCTTGGGGCGGGAAATGCGAACCTAATTCCGTAACGCTGCGCGTTGCGGAGCGACGTTTCGAAGCGACGAGCACCGCAGCCAAACAGAAAGCCCACCCCAAAACGGGGTGGGCTTTCTGTTTGGCTGCGGTGCTAGGATTCGAACCTAGGGAATGACGGAGTCAGAGTCCGTTGCCTTACCGCTTGGCGACACCGCAATATCTTATTCTTCGCAGAACAAACGCTATTATAGCAGAACAATTTTTAATTGTCAAGAGGTTTTTGGCAAAAAAAGCAAAAAGTTTGCACTTACAGTATGCCCCGCAAAAAACGATTTATGCACCGTATGGGTTTTGGCATCATACAATGCCATTAAAACGATATCGGAGTTTGCTATGACGCTTGAAAATATGCCCACCGACAGCCACGGCATTGTGCTGGCCGCACCCACACACCCCTGCTTGCCCCCGCTCCCCGCGGGCACGCACGTCAAAATCATCAGATCCTGTAAAGACCTGACCGTGATCGATGCCGAAGGACTTTGCCTTACACTTTCGGCAACGCTTGCCGCCAAGATCATCGTTATAAAGCAAATAACGTGACACGTTATCGCATAATTTTTCAAAAAAAGTTCTTGAAAAGCCCCTCACAATATGCTATAATAAGCCACGGAATATGAAGCATCTACCCGTGGCACAGCTGGATAGCGCGCGAGACTCCGACTCTCGAGGTCGCAGGTTCGAATCCTGTCGGGTAGGCCAAAAACGACAAATTTCGACAGAAATTTGTCGTTTTTTATTCAAGCCGCAGGCTTGGTATGGAATCACGCGTTAGCGTGTATGGTATCGCCGTAGGCGTATGGCATCACCAAAGGTGCATTTTTCTGCGGCTTGATTCCATACGATTGCTTTGCAATCAATTCCATACCGCAACAAGTTGCGGATTCCATGCACGGCTCCGCCGTGATTGAGTACGCGCGAGTTCAAATCCATACTGAAAAACGAAAAATATCTTTTTTATCGCCCCTTCGTAAAAAAGAAAAGCACTTCCCACAGCGTACCTGCCATAGAGCAGGTACGCAACGAAATTTGCCTTTGCGGGCAAGTGAAATCGCTTCGCGGTGAAATATTTGCTTCGCAAATGTGAAATGTTCGCTATGCGAACATGGGCAAATTTCATTTCACATCGAGCAAAGCGAGATATTTCACAATGTGCAATAGCACATTATTTCACGTTTTGCGAAAGCAAAACATTTCACTACATGCGTTTGTGACCACAAATGCAGTGCTTGTCAAGAAAAAAGGACGAGGAATTTTAACAATTCTTCGTCCTTTTCCTGTCGGTAGGTAGTATTCAATTTGATACTGCTTTATCGCAGGTCCCCCACGAAGTGCTTTTCTTTTTTCACGTATTTAGTCCTCAACTGCGGCAATACGCGCATCGTGTGCGGCGATCTCCTCATCACTCTTCATACCAGAGCCGTGAGAGTGTGCCTGAATGGTGGGCGCCTCTCCATTAGGGCCGAAGAAGGGGGTGATATGATCGTTTTCGTATTTTATGCGATCCGCCTCAAGACGGAAGTCGGGAAGGTCATAGGGCACACCGCGCTCAAGCAAGCTGCGATGACCAAGAATGGCGACCGATGCCATCGTGGTGGCAAAATAAACGTCAAATTCGGGGTTGCGTCCCTCTCGAATACAGTCAAAAAACTCACGAATGACCAGGAAGTCACCGCCGCCATGACCTGCGTTTTTGATCAGCTGCTCGTCGGGGTCGTTCCAGGAGGAATTATACGTGCTGTTATCTTCCCTGCCCTCGGGCGTTTCCCACTTATTATAGCGCAGCAGCACCTTTTCACGCTCGCCGCCAAGTGTGGACTTTGCAAGAGTGACAAATACAAAAAGCGCCAAAAAGCAAGGCTTGAGGGCGGGTTCGGATTATTCACGCTTGCCTATCAGATCTTAACCTTCTTTACAATATTTTCAACCGCCCGAATGCCTACCTCAAGCCCCAAGGGCAAGGAGGCCTTTTCGATCCACTCTTCTCTTGTATGCGAGCCACCGCCGTTATAAACGCCGATGCAAAGTGCGGGGATCCCAAGGGAAAGCGGTATGTTGCAATCCGTGGAGCTTGAACACGTACTGACCTTGATCCCAACGGTATCCTCTATCACGGTGCGGCATATTTCCGTAAGCTCCTCAATCTTGGAAAGATCGACCTTACCCATACAGGGGCGCTCACCGATCGGCGTGACCGATATCTTCAGCCCGCTTGCTGCGGCCTCGCTGAAAATACGTTCAAAATGTGCCTTCATTTGCAAGAAGCATTCCTCGTTATCAGAACGGTATTCGCAGAGCATCTTGGCGCTTTGCGCGATGGTGTTGACCGACGTACCGCCGCTGATCTCCCCTACGTTATACGTCGTCTTGCTATTGCCGATCTGCGGCACCTCGATCGCATAGATCTCGTTTATGATCCTTGCGAGCTCGGCGATGGCGTTTCTGTTGCCGAAAGCCCCGTAGGAATGACCGCCCTGTGTAAAGACCTCCACCTCGTATCGGTGAGAGCCGACACAGCGATCTGCGATCTTAGAAAATATACTGTCAAAGGAAATAAACCGCGCGATACGTCCCTCGTAATCGGCAAACAGCTGCTTGGTGCCCTTTAGGTTTCCAAGTCCCTCCTCACAGGAGTTACACACAAAAAGCACGCCGTTTGGCGCCTCGATCTTATGCTCGACGAAATATTTAGCCACGTAGAGTAAGACCACAAGGCTTGCGGTATCGTCACCGATGCCGGGAGATCTGATCAGGGTCCCATCGTCAACGTAAGGCATCGGCTCCCTGTCGGGAAACACGGTATCGGTGTGCGCGACAAATACTGTGATCTTATCACTACCGGTACAGTTCAAGGGCAATATCACGTTCCATGCATCGTCAATATAAACACCTTCGGCACCGACACGCTCAAGCCATTCTTTGCAGTAGACAGCCCTCTCGTGCTCAAGGTGAGAGGGCGCGGGAATCGCACAAAGCTCGCGCAGGGTGGTATACATTTGCTCTTTATTTTCCTCTAAAAAGCTTTTCACAATGAAACCTCTTTTCAATATTGTTTAATTTCATTATAATAGAGCGCTGCGAAATTTGCAATAGAAAATGCCAATCTTTTCCGCAACGGGCTCATTTTTTGCATGCGGTGTATATTTTATCTAAAACAGGCAAAAATAGAAGCAACACCAAGAAAAAGGAGAAAAAGCATGCAGAAAAACAATTTTATGAACAAAATGAAAAACGATAAGAGCGCCCGTGCCATTGCCATTACCATTGCCGTGATGCTGCTGGTCCTGACCGCTATCATCATTACCACCGTGATCGCCAACAGACCGCCCGAGGACCTGAACGATCCCCCCATTGATACCCCGGCAGGTGTGGAGGACCCCGACGATGAAACACCTGACGACCCTGATGACGAAAAGCCGGGCGATCAGCCGAGTGAAACGCCAACAGATGCCCTGCCCAGCCGTTTTTTGCTACCCGTATCAGGGGTTCTGCTGTCGGTACACGACGCTGACCTGCAGGTATTTTCGCCAACCATGCAGGATTATCGCGTGCATCTTGGCATTGACATCGGCACCACGGAGGGCGCCAGCGTATCGGCTATGGCTGACGGGACCGTCGCGCAGATCTGGGACGACGTTCGCATGGGCAGATGCGTGGCCATCAAGCACGGCGGCGAGGCCTACACCATTTACAAAAATCTCACACCGGAGCACCCCGAGGGCATTCTTGTCGGTGCCACCGTAAAGGCGGGGGACGTCATCGGCACCGTGGGTGACAGCGCCATGGTAGAGATCGCCACCGACCCACATCTGCACGTAGAAATGACGGTTGGCGGCATTCAGGTAGACCCCACCGAATATTTTGACGAGGACGCGATGGCTACCTTAAAGGAAGATACCAACTACGAGGACGCTTCCTGAAGAGCAAGCGCACCTGCCGCCAAATGGGCGCGTCCGATAACGACGGTTTACCGTATATTATTACGAACGCGCCCATAATGAATTGCCCTTGCGGGCATGAATTGGTTTACACCATGAATTAAACTTCGTTCATGAATTGCCCCCGGGTGCATGAGAGCAGGGCAATTCAAATCATGGAGCACGAAGTGCGAGAAATTATGAAGCCATCGGCTTCAATTCATGACGCAACGCGTCAATTCATTACCATCGGGAAAGGATCGCCAAAAGCAACGCAAAAGCACTTATGACAAACGATCTTATCGTTTGTCATAAGTGCTTTTCTGCTATTCAGCTAAACCTGCGTTTGCGGACATCAGCTAAGGCGGTAGGCACTTTTTGTTTTTTTACGAAAACTCTTGACAATAAAGCAAAAATGCGTTAAAGTAGGCTTATATCTTGCAAAGGAGATGATTACTATGCTGCATATGCCAACCGACGCCGCGCTTTTTGATATTTATCCCAAGATCGTACCCACGAACAAGGAGATTACCTTCACCCTGCAAGCACTCGACCCCCATTATCTGCAGGACTACGCCTGCACGCTTTCGGTCTACGGCATCAACGGCGGCCCCAAGCGCCCGCTGATGACCGATATCCCCTGCGAGCCCTTAAGGGCACCGCAAAGCGGCTTCCGCTTCAGCCTCACGCTTCCCACCGAGCAGGAATATCTTATTTTTATCAACTTCCCTGACAAGCAGCGCTCCAAAAAATGCGTTTCGGTCTATGCGCTGGAGGATGACCTCTTAGCGCGGCAGCCGCTGGCGGGCGATTTCCACGCGCACACCTTCTATTCCGACGGCAAGGAGGGGCCTGCCTTCGTGGCAGCGGAATACCGCAAGAACGGCTTTGATTTTGCCACCGTTACCGACCACCGCCGTATGGCCTCCTCGTATCTTGGCGTGGAGGCGCTGGCGGGGCTTGACACGCCCTTCGTGCTCTATCACGGTGAAGAGGTGCACCCGAACGCCATTCAGCAGCACGTGGTAAGCTTTGCCGCAGACAAGAGCGCAAACGCCTTTGCTCTGCTTGAAAAGAGCCTTGAAACCTGGCGTGACACGAGCGCAGACCCCGCGTGGGTAGAGGAGATCGCCCGCGTGGAGGCGACGCTGACCGACCTGCCCGAGGACGTGGAAAGGACCGAGGTTGCCAGCGCGATGATCGTATCAAAAATCATTCGTGAGGGCGGCGGCATGGCAATTCTTGCGCACCCCCATTGGCTCTGGCCCGTACATAACGTGGCCGACCCCACCACGCGCTATATGCTCAAGGCAGGCATCTTTGACGCACTTGAATTGGTGGGCGGTATGCGCTGGGACGAGCAGCAGACCCAGATCGCCTTTTACGAGCAGCTGTGCGCGGAGGGCATCAACATCCCCGTCGTCGGCTCAAGCGATATGCACTCCTGCCTCAATCACCCCGCCCCTGCCGATCAGGTGCACTATTTTACCGAGGAGCGCACGGTGCTGTTTGCCAAAAGCAACACACGCGAGGATATCATAAAAGCCGTCAAGGACGGGTACAGCACCACGATCTATATGCCGGTTGGCAACTATCCGCAGATCTGCGGCGGCTCCTACCGTATGAAGTGCTACGCCAACTTCCTGATGCGCGAATACTTCCCCCGTCACGAGGCACGCTGCTATGCAGAAGGGTGCCTGATGCACGACTATCTGGCCGGGGTCGTTGGCGCCAAGGAGCAGCTTGAGAGTTTGGCCGCATACAACAAAGCGCTTGAAAGCAGATACTTTTACCGTTAAGAAAAAGGCCGCGATCGCTTGGCGATCGCGGCCTTTTTTTCAATATTCTATCCGCCAAAACGGAAGCCTGCAGTATAGAGCGCGTCGTTATCGTCACCCACGATCACGCCGTGCCACGCAGCGGTACTGCCTTGATAGATCACCGTACCAAGCCCCGTACAGTTTGCAAACGCACCTGCGGCAATGCGGCGCAGACCGCTATGTAAGCGCAATTCGCCGCTACCGCGCCCCTGGGGACAGTATAAGAGCGTGCCACCGTCGGCAGAATAGAGCACGCCGTCATATTCGCTGAAATGCGCATTTCCCACGGCCACGCGCAGCACGCGCAAGCGCGCACAACCCGCAAACGACGCAGTACTCAGCGTCGTTACCGTGGCAGGGATCTCAATTGCCCCCACAATGCTACCTGAAAATGCATACGGTAACACCTCGATCACCGTATCCCCTGCAGGACTTTGCGGCGGAATCAGAATGCAGGTAGAGGTGCAGCTGCCAACACCGGAAACGGCACACGTGCCGTCACCGTTGCTGCGAAAGGCAAGCCCCTCACTATACGTGGGTGATAGCGTCACGCTCCCCTCGGTGCTTTCCTCTTGGGTCGGGGGTGGCGTTTCGGACGTATCCGCCCCGTTTTCATCGGTGTTTTCTTCGTTTTCTTCTACTGCTTGTGCCTCGGCGCCGACAACGGCGCAGCCGCAGATGATCCCGCAAAGCAACAGAAGGCATAACAGCATTTTCCACGTCTTCATTTTTCTTTTCCTCCTTTTTGGGTGTAAGGCTATCTTAACACGCAAAGAAGGGACGGTCAAGTATAATCGTTCGCGCAAAACGACGGCAAACGGGTAAAAAAACACGCTTTTTCAATGCTTTTTGGAGGGCGCTGTCGCTTCACAGGCATTGCTGGAAGATCCCGCGATAAAAAGAAGCAAACACAAAATTCGCCGTCGCTGTCTTGACAGATTTTATGTTTTTATGATATGATATACTGTAAAGTATAAAATCTAAAGAGGCAAACCATGAAGATCTTGTTTATTGGCAACAGCCACACCTATTATAACGATATGGCACATACCGTGCAACGCTTACTGGAGGCCACAGGCGAAAAAACGCACGTGACGATGCTGACGCGCGGCGGCAAGCCCCTCACCTTTCACGCACAGGACCCCGCCACCCCCTTCAATATCCGCTACGGTGACTACGACGTAGTCATCGCGCAGGACCGTGCCTCCTCCTTTGATGCGGTCAGCTTTGAAGAAGGTGCCTCAGCCCTAAAGGCACTGACCGATACGACCGATGCGCGCTTTATGCTGTATATGCCTTGGGCATTGCGTGATAATCGCGAAGCACAGCGCGACATGACAGAGGCGTATCTGACCTTTTGCCGCCGTGAAAGCTGCCGCTTTGCGCCCGCAGGCGAGGTTTTTACAAAGCTACTGACCACCGAGCCCGTGGATGCGCTTTACCGTGAGGACGGCAATCACGCCACCCCACTTGGCAGCTACGCCGCCGCCGTAACGATCTTTTACACGCTCACGGGGCGCAAGCGTACCCTGAACCCCACTAAAATGGATGATCCCGGTATTGCCGACGGCTTTGATGCCGAGATGTGCACGCGCATACACGCCATTGCGTGCCACGTAGCACGCCTGTATAACGGCTGATGGCTGAGCTTAAGATCGGCTCTGCTTCCCTACCAAACGGCTTGCTTTTAGCGCCGATGGCAGGTGTCACAGACCACGCCTTTCGCGCCACGTGTCATCGCTTTGGTGCGGAATATACCGTAAGCGAGATGGTGTCGGCAAAAGCACTCTGCTACGAGCAGCGCGGTCGCAAGGGCACCCCTGCGCGCACCGCCGCGCTGGCCGCCGTCAAAAAGGCTGACGGCCCCATGGCCATACAGCTCTTTGGCAGCGAGCCCTCATTTATGGCCGAGGCAGCAGCGCTATTGGAGAGCGGCAAATTCCGCGGTGCCGATTACGAGGTGCCACCCGTAGCGATCGACATCAACATGGGCTGTCCCGTACCGAAGGTGGTTTCAAACGGTGAGGGTGCGGCCTTGATGCGTACCCCGACGCTTGCCGCCGAGATCGTGCGCGCCGTCAAAAAAGCCGTTTCTGTGCCCGTGACCGTTAAGATCCGCGCAGGGTGGGATAACGACCACCGCAACGCCACCGAATTTGCCAAGCAAATGGAGGAGGCCGGCGCCGACCTCATTACCGTACACGGACGCACGCGACAGCAGTTCTACGCCCCCTCCAGCGACAATACCGTTATCGCGGCAGTCAAAGCCGCCGTCAAGATCCCCGTGATCGGCAACGGCGATCTGTTCACCGCCGAGGACGTGGTGCATATACTGGAACAAACGGGCTGCGACGGCGTGATGATCGCGCGCGGCGCACTTGGCAACCCCTTTTTATTTGCCCAAATCAGGGCAAAGCTCGCAGGGAACCCCTACGTGCCGCCCACCACACACGAACGTTTGCAGGTCGCCCTTTCCCACGCTGCGGCGATGGTGGAAAACAAAGGCGAAGCCATTGGCATCGCCGAAGCGCGCAAGCACATGGCCTGGTACTGCAAGGGCCTCAACGGTGCCGCAGCAGCGCGTGACCGCCTGATGCACGCATGCACACTTACCGAAATTGAAACAGTCTTTGGCGATTTATTAAAGCAGGAGGTAACGGCGCCTTGATTGCCATTCTTACCACCGACGAGATCCTGAAGGAGATGCTGCATTTAGAGGCCACACGGGGCAATTTTAACACCGAAGCGCCCGAAAAGGCAGCCGTGTGGCTGCTTGACCTTGATCATGCGCCGCGCACACTCCCGCCCCGAGCAGAGGCCTTTGTGATCGGCTTTTCACGCACCCTGTCGGCGCACCCTCGCGCCGACGTGCTGCTGCCCCTGCCATACCCTACCGAGGAGCTGCAAGCGATCCTTGCCGAGTGCCACGCCAAGGGGCGTGATAAGGCTGAAATACGCCTGCTGCCCGGCGGTGCGCTGGTTGACGGCCAAAAAATCAGCTTAAGCCCCGCAGAGGAGCGTATCTTCACTCTTTTGCTTGAAAAACGGGGGCAAACGGTATTGGAAAACGAGTTAATTGCCGCGCTTGGTGACACCATAGCGACAACCAACGTATTACAGGTACATATCTACCGTTTGCGCCGCAAATTATCCGCCTGCAGCAGCGTGACCCTGCGCGCTGTGCGCGACGTCGGCTACCGCATGCATTAAGAAAGGATTTACTATGCAGCCTCTTACCGTGCGCTCCTGCGCACCAACCGCAGAGGATGTTAAAACCACCGCCGCCCCCGTTGCTGTTTTTGATTCCGGCATCGGGGGCATTGGCGTTTTGCGAGAAATACGAAAGCTCCTACCGCATGAAAATCTGCTTTATTTCGGTGACACCGCCATGGCTCCTTACGGCGAACGACCGCCTGAGGAGATCAGAAGTCTGGTCACACGCCACGCCGCACGCCTCCTCACGTCTGCCAAAGCACTGGTGCTGGCCTGCAACACCGCGACTGCCGTTGCCGCCGAGGCATTACGGGGAGCCTGGCGCGAGATACCCATTATCGGTATGGAGCCTGCCATCAAGCCCGCCTTACTTGAAAAAAAGCATAAAACGGTATTGGTTTTAGCCACCGCCGCTACGCTGCGCGAGCAAAAGCTTTCTCGCTTGTTAAAGGCTTACCAAGGGCGCGCCACCTTCTATACGTGCGCCGCCCCTTGCTTGGTGCGCTTGGTGGAGGAAGGGCATCTTGACGACGAGGTGGCAAGGCGGGAGATTGCCGCCCTTCTTGATCCGATCTTAGCGCGGATAAGCCCCGATGCCGTGGTGCTTGGTTGCACGCACTTCCCCTTTGTCGCGGGCACTATTTCGCATTTTTTGGGGCCCTCGGTGCCACTGTTTGACGGCGCCGAAGGAACAGCCAGAGAGCTTTCCCGTCGGCTTGAAGCCGCAGGGATTTGCAACAAGAGCACGAAGCGCGGCAGGCTTGTGCTTACCGCCAGTAGCCCCGCCTCGCTTGCTGTCATGCAGCAATTACTGTAAAAAGCCGACACGGCTCTCGCCGTGTCGGCTTTTTCTTTCATTTACCGTTTAATTTTGCCAGGCGGCAGGACAGGTGCGGTGCTCCCTGAACCATTCCCATTCCTTCAGCACACGGCTGTCGCCGCTGCCGCAGATCACAGAAACACCGGTTTTATCTGTTACGACCGTGATATTGCCGTTCATAGATTCAAAGGTACCCGCATCGTAATCGATACAGCGTGTAGTAACGTAAACCTTATCGGTATAGGTCGCAATGCGATCGATGAAAGCCTGCGTCGGGAACTGATTGGCATCGGTATCGGTATATTCCTCACTACCGCAGCAGCAGCAAACGCATACGTGCTGGGGCTTGATCACCTCAAGCAAAGCTGAGGAGCTTGAGGTCTTAGAGCCGTGGTGACCCGCCTTATAAAGCGTGACCTCAGGTAGGGTGTTGAGGGTAACAAGATGCTCCTCCCCCTCCTCTTCAAGGTCGCCTGTGAAGAGATAGTGATAATCACCGTAGGTAAAGAGTGTGCACACCGAATAATCGTTCTCGGAGGGAGCCTCGTTATAGTAATAGTAGCTATCAAGGATCTCCATCTTGGCACCGTTACCCAACTCAAATAAATAGTTATCACCCTGGCGGCATTCGGCGGCAGTATAGTGCGTAGCGCCCTTGTCGATTTCGGCATCACGCTCCGCGAGGTAACGCCCGTACATATTGGAATCTGTAGCAGTCTGGTTTGTCAGCGCAAAATCAATGATGACCTCACACTCATACAGGTCAAAAATGCTGCCGTCTGTGGTGGCAAAGCCTGCATAGTGGTCCTGATGTGCATGCGTCACGATCACGTATTCAAGCTTTCCGTCGGTCACGTATTGATTGATATATTCGGCAATCACAGGCACACTGGACGAGCGCGAGCCCGCGTCGATCAAGATATCCACGTCACCTGCCTTGATATAGGTGCAGTCACCCGTATACTTGTTGCCAAGCTCCAAAAAATGCACCTGAAACTCACCCGAAACAAGCGAGGGGGGCACTGCATCACTCTGAAAGCTCAGCGCATCGTAGGTAGCAGCACCCAATGCACCGAGCACCAGACCGCCACAAAGCGCCAGCACGCAAAGAAACGCGGTCAGCGGGGCCGAGAATTTTTTTGTACGTTTAGCCATTTCTGCCGTCCTCCTCGCTTGCGCTTACCGTAAACACACGAATGCGCTTGATCACCCCATTGGGGGCCTTCTCGCCAAATTTCAATGCGTCAACAGTATAAGTGATCGTATACACACCCTCCTGATCGGTAGGTACGATATAGCGACCCTGAGCGTCCTTTTGAAGATCGGTCTCCACCGTGCATGTATCCGACACGTCAAGCCCGAAGCAAAATGCCTCCAGCCCCTGCTCCTCGTACAGATAAGTGGAGCCCGCAGCACCAACGTCAAGTGCAAAGGCGGTCTCACCCTTTAAAACAAAGCGGTCGTTTTTTGAAAATTGCAAGCACACAACAGCACCGATCGCAATACCTAAAAAAAGTGCCACGACCAGCGCAAATTTTGTGAGAGGATGCAACTTTTTTATGCCTTTTTTGGCATAGCGTTCCAGTTTATTTGCCATAACAAGCCTCCCTTTTAAAACTTACTATTATTATACAGGGCAAGAGGGTGCTTTGTCAAGAACGGCGCTTAAGATTTCACAAGCGAAATACCTTTATGACGCAAGAAAGGCGGCGAGCAGGGCTCGCCGCCTTGGTTTTTTGTTGGTGGGTGGCCGCGCGGGGGCTTGCGCCCACCGCGCGGTGGAGGCGTGTGTGCTTGGCACACACGCTTCACGTGCCACCGTCACTTTTAGCCTACGCTGGCGTTACCGCCGAAGCCGGGATCCTCTTCGGTATCCTCGGTGGGCGAGGTGGTGATGATATCACACGTAGCCACGTAGATCAGCTCGGAGGTGGGAATTTCGTAAATCTTCTTCATTGCTTCATACCTCCTTTAATTATTCTGCAGGAACGGCCTCAACCTTGCCGTTGGCATATGCATCGATGATAGCCTTTTCGCCTGCGCCAAGAGCTGCGTACGCCTCAGCGTCAGCAACGATAGCGTCAGCCATCTGCTCTGCGCTCTTAGCATTGGTCTGTGCATCGTATGCACTGTAAACAGTGTCAACAAGCGTTTCGCCTTCGTAAACCTCAATATAGGAAACAGCTGCGTAAACGCGGGTGTTGCTCTTGAGGTTCACAAGGATACCGCTGAAGGATACGTCGCCCTCACCGCCGTATACAACCGAGTAAACGGCAGGGATCTTCACGTAAGCGACACCCGAGGTGATCGCTGCGTCAAGTGCTTCGGGCGTGAAGGTCTTAGCCTTTGCTACGTAGTCAGCAGGAGCTACGAGCGTACCGAACTTCAGGGTCTTGCCGCCTGCGGTGAGTGCTGCAACAACGTCTGCGGATACGGTGGAGCTGAAGCGGATACCGCTGGTCTCGGCTGCTGCCGTATCGGCGTAGAGTGCAACTGCACCCGTAACGGATGCGTTCTCGCCGCTTGCCTTGTTCATCGACCATGCCTTGTACTCAAAGCCGCCGAACATTACGATAGGTGCGTAAGCATCGATCGTGCCGTGGCTCGAGGTGGGCTTAGCGCCGCTGTAAACCACAGGGTTCACAAGGGTTACGCCGTCAAGCACCGTATTGGCGTTCTCAAAGACGGTGCCCTCATCGCCGCGGGTGATGATCACGGTGTTCTTGAAGCTGGAAACAGCTGCAACGTCGTTGGCGATCAGCAGGCGGGTGTCGATCACACAGTTCTCAAAGGTGATCTGTGACGACGCGCTGTTCGTGAACCAGAAGCCGTAGGTTACGGCAGGTGCGCTGAAGGTGGAGTTCTTAATGGTGTACTTGGAGCCACCGGTCGCGTAGATCGGGCCGTAGCTATCACCCTTGGTAACGCCCTTGGTATCCTTGAAGGTTGCGCCATCGATGTTGATGGTACAGATCTTGTTGCCGCCGAACCAGATAAAGCCGCCGTCAAAGACGCCGCTGTAAACGTTGATGGTAGCGCCAAGCTCAGCAACAGCGGATGCGTTGAACATAAAGATCTGGTTGTGAGCGCTTGCCTCAACGGTTGCCGTGCCGTCCTTGGTGAACTCGATAAGGTGTGCACCGGGACGTGCGATCTGGAACATATAGCGCTGGTTTGTATCTCTGTACTCGTCAGCGTTGCCGATGAAGCTACCGCCCGAGATGTAAGCCTTGAAGCCCTTGGTTTCATGTGCCACGGAGTCTTCGGTGTAGGTAGCGTCCTGGGTCCATCTTGCGTAGATTCTTACGATACCCGTAGCCGTGAAGGTACCGCCGTTGATATACAGCGTGCCCTCGGTCTCATTGGAGCTGTCAGCCACGTAGAAGATACCGCCGCCGGAATAGGAGGAGGAGGTGTTGTTCTCGGGGATGAGCTTGGTGAAGGTACCGCCGTTTACGGTGGTGGTAGAAGCGCCATTATAGTAGTATACGATGATACCGCCGTTACCAAGGGTGAAGGTACCGTCCGTAATGGTAAGAGTACCGCTGTTTACCTCAAGGAGGTTACCGTAGCTATCTCTGGTGAAGCTACCGCCGTTAATGGTAAGGGAGCCGCTCTTGAGATGAAGCACCCGGCTCGTAAGGTTGTTCGCGATAAAGGTACCGTTGTTGATAACTACCGTACCGCCGTTGACGGTCACGAAGGTGCCCGTGTAGTTAAGGTCTGCCCAGCTGAGGGTAAGGCTTGCGCCCTCGCCCACGATGAAGGGAACGACAGAGTCAAGCTGCATCGTAAGGTTTACGTTGGGCTTGATATAGGTGTTGTTGGCGTATGCACGCAGGAAGGCTGCGTTTGCAGCGGCAAGGGCGCTTGCCAGGTCGGTGACCGTATAATTATCGCCATTGATCAGCTCGGCTGCGTTTGCAGCACCGGTCATGGTGAAGCTGGTGTTAGCCCACATTGCTTCGTCTGCGGGAAGCACGCCGCCCTCACCGATGGTGACGTTAACGCCCGTAGCGTCAAGAGTCGCACCGTCGGCTGCGAGGAACATCTGTGCACCGTCGCGAAGCGTTACGTTGGTGCCGTTGCCAAGCACTACGGTGGCGGCGCCGCCAAACTTCACGAGGTAGCCTGCGCCTTCACGCACGAAGCTGGTTGCGGTTGCGGTTGCGGGCTGGCCGTCGTAGTTGGTGTAGGCCGTGCCTGCGGGATAAACGGTAACGGTTGCGTTGGAGGCGTTCTTGATCCAGATAAGACCTGCAGACTTGCGCTGCTCGTTCTTGAAGTTACCGCCGTAGATATTGATACTACCAGCCTTGATGCCGGCAGTGGTGTAATTGTAGAAAATACCGCACTCGGTGCCGTTGCTGAACTGGGCCGCAGCGTAGGTGCGCAGGATAGTGAAGTTACCGCCGTAGACGTTCAACGTAGCGCCACCGTTCATACCGTAGCTGTTGATAGCAAAGCCCGCAGCGTTTGCCTGGCTGGGGTAGTTGTACCAGTTGCCGCCGTAGACGTTCATCGTGCCATTGTGGAGATAAGTCCAACGGTAGCCGACGACGTTGGTGTTAATAACGTCAAGCTGATCACCGTAGGCGGTGAAGACTGAACCGCCGGTGTTGGCGATCAGCGTAGAGTTCAGAACCTTGGTGTACGCTGCAGCGGTATAGATGGGGTTATAATTTTTCACGTCGATATACTCGGTGGGATAGAGCTCAGACTCGGTCTTGAATGAATCTCTGTTATGATCCTTGGACCAGGAAACGAACACGTTATCAAAGGTTGCGGTCTTTGCGCCGTAGATAACGAAGGCGTAGGAGCCGTTGCACTGGTATACGTCCATATCCTTGAAGGAAACGGTGGTATTCTCGAAGCAGCTCTTCAGCACGTTGCCTTCCAGTACGTCGGTGGTATTCGCGTCCTCGGTATACTTCGTGGAGGTGCCGACCTGGAAGAAGTAGCCGCCGCCGGCCACGTAGGTACCGCCCTCAATCGTGAGATTAGCGTCATCACCGGTCACCATGACCAGGGGATTAACAACGCCTGCGCGCTCTGCAGCAAAGCTACAGTCGTTCAGCGTCAGAGAACCGCCCTCGCCCACGGTAAACAGGGTGGAGGCAAAGGTCCTATCAAGGTCGTTGAGAGTCACGCTCATGCCGTTGCTGACCGTGATCATGCCCATCGACGTAATGTTGAAGGTCAGGTTTACGCGGGAGGCGCCGATCATAGTGGCAACGTCCTCGTCGTGTGCGTAGCCGTAGTTGCCGGAAACCTCAAGCAGCTGCCAGAGGAAGTAATCCATTGCCAGCGACTGATACTCGGTCCAGCCACCGTTGAAGGTACCATCGAAGGAATTACCGGTCACCTGGCTGGTGAAGGCCTCCGTGAGATTCATGGTCAGGCCGATGATCTCGTAATCGTAATCGGTCCAGGGTGCTTCGTTTGCAAAGATCCAGTTCGTGCCGTCCAGCACAAACTTGATGCGCTTGAGACTTTCACCCTCACCGCTGTTGCCGATGGTAAGCGTACCCGTGCCGTTTTTAAACTCGCTGGCAGCAGCAAGTGCGGAGCAGCCGACAAGCTTGATGGTGGCGCCACCCTCGATGGTAACGGTGCCGACTGCCGTGAAGGCTGCAAGCGTGGGCGCGTTGGCTGCCACGAGCGTTACGCCCTCGGTGGTGCTTGCACCGTTGACGGGGTGCGTGTAGGCCTTACCGGGTGCGTGGAAGGTGACGCTGGCCTCGGCAACGCCGATGCTGATGATACCGGAGGTTGCGGTGCCGGAATAGTTCGTAAAGGTGCCGCCGTAAACGTTCAGCGCTCCCAACTTAGCGTAGGTGATGGCTGCAGCAGTGGCGTGGTTGCCGGGCAAGCCCATGGCAAAGTCACCGCCGTAAATATTGATGGGCATAATACCCTGCACGTCGATACCCTTGCAGTTGACCTGGCCGGGGGAGTTGCGGAAGGTACCGCCGTAGATGTTGAAGGATGCGCCGGCATTGTTCTGGGTGCCGGAGATCGAAAGCCAACGGTAACCGATAAAGGTACCGTTCATCACGTTGACAGTGGTTTGATTGTCGCCCGTATGGTAGAAGACGCCGTAGGAACGGCCGCTGTAGATGATACCGCCCTCTACGTTGATGGTGCCGCTTGCGCTGGACATGTAGAAGGGATAGCAGCCGCTTACTTCATCGTTGTCTTTATTGAATTCAATGTAATAGCCGTTATCGATCGTCGTCGTGCCGGCGGGATCAAGCGTGGTGAGGTCGTTCTCGATGTAGGAGAACTGGCCGCCCTTCACGGTAAGGGTGAAATCTTTGCCTGCATACCAACCGAAGATGGCACGCCTAGAGTTGGAGTTGTACACTGCGTAGTTCACGACCTTTGCATCGTGGATCACAAGATTACCCGTAGCAGTGGCACGCGTGTAGAAGGGGATAGAGAACACTCTGATATCCAGATTCCAAATGTTCATGTTCAGATTGGCAGCCTTCAGATCAAAGCCCTGAACGGTTTGCGCGTTCGCGCTGGTGGTGGTCACCGTCACGTTGTCGGCCACGCCATACTTGTTGGTGCCGGTCTGGGTACCGATATCAACAGGGCCGGTCATATCACCGCCAAGCACTGCCACGCGGGTGGTGGTGGTAATGGTGGTATCACCGTCGATCTTCAGACCTCTCATACCGGCGCCGGTGTAGATACCGTCGCCGTTCAGCTTGAGGTTACCGCCGTGGAAGGCAAATGCTACCTTGCTGCAAAGGCGGAAGCTGTCGCTGCCGGCGCTGATCATGGTACCCTTGTTCTCGCCGCTGCCAAGGTAGATCTCGATATCTACGTCGTTGTCGGTGTTGTTGGGGAACCAGACATAGTGGGCCGCAACCGAGATGTTGGTCTTGCTACCCGTGATCTGGATAGATACGCCGCCGAGCGCATAGGCCTGTTCGGTGGGGGTGCCCTCCACGTCCACCGTTCTCTTCAACTCGATGGCGCGGAAGAAGCGTGAAGCTGCCGTAACAACGACGTCGTTGGCAACGAAGGTCACGCCCGTAGCCGTGTTAGCAAACAGATGCTCACTCGAAGCGTTGATCGTCAGATCGTCAACGGTGAGGTTGGCACCGAAGGCAACGCTGGGGACGTTAAGGTCACCCGTGGCGTTGAACGTAACGGTGTTGCCATTACCCTTGATGGTAAGGGCCTTGTCAACCGTTACTGCGTTTTCGGTAGTGTCTTTAAGCAGGTAGATAGTATCACCTGCAGCTGCTTCAGCGATAGCGTCGGCAAGCGTTGCAGCGTAACCCTTACTGGTTTCGCCGGTCTTGACCTGCCAAGCGTTTTCGCCCTGTTCTGCATCAAGCGCTGCGGAGGATACAAGCATAGTGGCAAACGCCAAAACGCAGATCATCGCAATAAGAAGCAGAACCTTGACTTGCTTTTTCATAAGTTTTTCTCCTTTTGAAAATTTTTTTTTTGCAAAGCATCTTGCGCCTGCAGGCTCGGCGGTGCCCTTGTGCAACAAGACAAATTTACAAGGTCATTATATGATAGGTTTTGGTAAAAGTCAATGGTTTCGGCGGAATTTTGTGGATTGTGACAACACGCCGCCCCACGCACACGCGATACGCGCGCGCATATCACGCGTATATATTTGAAGAAAGCGTGCCGAGGGCGGGCAGAAAAGATGGCGCAGAGCCTTGCCACATAAGGCTTTGCGGCGTTTTTCCCTCTCACAGCCGCCCACCGCACCCCGCCGCCACGCGCGGGACATTAGGCGTGAGCAAAGTTCACAAATTCAACACATTTCAGGCATTTTCAGTTCACAATGTTTTCAATTTCTTAACATTTACACGGAAATTTGCAGGAGTTATTATCCACGTGCCCTTGTTGGGGAGGCGTTCCGCCTCCCGTTTTTTCATTTAAAATCGGATATTTGCGGGCGGCGCGCACACCCCTGTTGGGGAGGCGTTTCGCCTCCCGTTTTTTGTTGAAAATCGAATGTTTGCGGGAGACGCACACCCCTGTAGGGGACGTTGTCCTCGCTGCGCGAGCACGCCAACGCGCCGCGCGGCGGCGGTTGCGAGCCCTCGACGTTCCGTTTTTTGGGTGCAAACATTTCACGGGACGTCGAGGCGCCGTCCCCTACGAGTGAGCGTTACATTGTGCGCAGGGCTTTCACACACCGTAGATTCTTTGCAACTACTGACTTAATTAAAGACAACAATATTTTGTCAAAAGTAACGCAAAGGCACTTTTGACATTAGCATATCAAAAGAGCTTTTGCTTACCTTCCGGAAGGTAGAAAAAAGCCTCCCCTGTGTAAGGGGAGGTGGCAGCCGAAGGCTGACGGAAGGGTTGTAAAAGTAAGATTTCACACAAGACAATCCCTCACCGCCTGCGGCGGAGCTCCCTTTACACAAGGGAGCCTTGGTTAGTGTTAACTCGTTCGTTTTCAAACAGACGAAAATTTGGTTGTAGTCTTCAATTAAGGCATAGGAAGCTCGGATTTTATGCAACACACTCACTTTTATATTTATTTTTATATTTATATGAAACGTTTGCAAACTATTTCGCAAACTATTTTCGTCAAAAATTTGACAAACGCAAAAAAATATGTTATAATATTAAAATTGCAGAGGTATGCCCTTGTGCGGACCTATTAAAACACTTTGAAAAGGAGGAGGCTATGGTTCGGATCACCGAGATTGAGGTGCACTCACGCGCTGCGCGGGTGGGCATTTTGCCAAACGACGTGCTGGTGGCCATCAACGGCAACGAGATCTTTGACGTGCTTGACTATCGCTTTTATCTGGCCGAGCAGCAGCTTTCTCTCTCGCTCCTGCGCGACGGCGCCCCCTATGAGGTCACGGTGCGTAAGGCGCTGTACGACGACATCGGGCTTTTATTTGAAACACCGCTGATGGACAAAAAGCGCACCTGCGCCAACCGTTGTATTTTTTGCTTTATCGATCAGCTGCCAAAGGGGCTGCGCGCGCCATTGTATTTCAAGGACGACGACGCACGCCTATCCTTTCTGCACGGCAATTACGTAACGCTGACCAACCTGCACGACCGCGATATTGAGCGCATCATCAAGATGCATATTTCTCCTATTAACGTATCGGTGCATACCACCAACCCACAGCTGCGGTGTGATATGATGAAAAACCGCCGCGCGGGCGAGGTGCTTGGCTACCTCAAGCGGTTGGCCGACGCAGGCATTCGCCTTTGCGGGCAGATCGTGCTTTGCCGCGGCGTCAACGACGGCGAAGAGCTTTCGCGCACGATGCGCGATCTTGCCGATCTTGCTCCACAAATGTCAAGCGTTTCGGTGGTGCCTGCGGGCCTCACGCGCTATCGCGAGGGGCTTTATCCCCTCACGCCCTTTACCGCCGACGAATCTGCCGCGGTGATCGAGCAGGTAAACGCCTTTGGCGACGAATGTGAGCGCAAACACGGCAGCCGCATTTTTTGCGTGGCCGATGAATTTTATTTAAAGGCGGGGCTGCCCCTGCCCGAGGAGGCCTATTACGGCGACTACGAGCAAATCGAAAACGGTGTGGGGCTTCTGCGCTCGCTGATGACCGAATTTGCCGATGAGCTGGATTATCTGACCGATCACACGGGCGGCAACACCGGGATCTCTCCCCGCCACGTATCACTTGCCACAGGCAAAGCCGCCGCTCCCACGATGCGTTTGTTGGCCGACCTGCTTGAAAAGCGCCTTGACGGTATTAAAATTTCGGTATGGGAAATAGAAAACAGCTTTTTCGGTCCCGAGATCACCGTGGCAGGATTGCTGACAGGCACCGACATGGCGGCGAGCCTTGGGGGTAAGGCGCTGGGCGACGAATTGCTGATCCCGGCGGTGACCTTGCGCGCCGAGGGCGACCTGTTCCTTGACGGTATGACGCCCAAAGAGCTGTCAGACGCGCTTGGCGTACCCGTAACGCCCGTCAAAAACGAGGGCGCTGCCCTGCTCGCGGCCCTGATCGGACGGCAGGCGTAATGAATTACACCGCAGATATGCCCACCAACGAATTGCCAAAAAGAAAGCCCACTCGATCGCACAAAATCGATTACAGCCGTGAGGGTGTGTATTTTATCACGATTTGCACCAAGGACAAAAAGCACACCCTTTCTCACATCGTAGGGGACGGCGCCCTCGACGTCCCGCGAGTGTGCCTCACATCAATCGGTGAAGTCGTCAACGCACACATTCTGCGCACCGCAGAAAAAATGAGGCTTACCATTGACCGTTACGTCATTATGCCCAACCACATACATCTGTTGTTGTATATAAATGAAAACGGGACGTCGAGGGCGCCGTCCCCTACAAGCGATAATTTTTATACCAATGCCCTTATTCCACGTTTTGTTTCCACCTTTAAGCGTTTTGCAAACAAGGAGGCGGGGCAATCGCTGTTCCAACGCTCCTTTCACGACCACGTGGTGCGCGACAGGCACGATTACCGAAAAATTGCGGCTTATATTGAAAATAATCCCCTGCTTTGGCGTGAGGATTGCTTTTTCGGCGAGGGGGATACTGAAACGCCGTGATCGCCGCGAAGCGGTGCGAACAGTTTGCGGGCAGCCAAAGTCCGCCCCTACAAGTTAGCGCTACGTTATGCGTGGAATTTTTGAGGGTGCGAACACATCTCGGACAGTCGAGAGCGCCTATCCCCTACGGGTTTGATGCAAAAAGTGCGCAGCTTTAAAAAAACACGCGTTTCCTTGTAGGGGACGGCGCCCTCGACGTCCCATTATTCCGTGTAAACATATCGCAAAAACCAACACAAAGCAAACATTTAACCCCCATACGCCATAAAAAAGAACATTCGTGCGGTGTGGCGTGCGCCCCCGCACAAAGCGATACAGTCAAGGAGGTAGAAAGCATGGCAAAACCGATTGTAGCCATCGTTGGGCGCCCGAACGTAGGCAAAAGCACCTTTTTTAACAAGCTGATCGGCGAACGCCGTTCTATCGTGGAGGACACCCCGGGTGTCACGCGCGACCGTATTTACGGAGAAACCGAATGGTGCGGACGCAAGCTTACGCTGATTGATACGGGCGGCATTGAGCCAAAAACCGACGACGTTATTCTTGCCAAAATGAAATTCCAGGCCGAGCTCGCCATTGAAAGCGCCGACGTGATCATCTTACTTTGTGACGTGCGCACGGGCCTGACGGCCGCCGACCGCGACATTGCCGTTATGCTGAAAAAAAGCGGCAAGCCCGTCATCGCCGCCATCAACAAATGCGACCGCATCGGAGCACTCCCCTTTGAATTTTACGAGTTTTACGAGCTGGGTCTTGACACCGACCCCGTAGCGGTTTCCTCTATTCACGGTACGGGCACGGGCGACGTGCTCGACGCAGTCCTCGCGGCGCTCCCCCCCGAGGGTGAAGCCGAGGAGGAGGACGACAGCATCAAGGTGGCCGTGATCGGCAAGCCGAATGCAGGCAAATCCTCTATCATTAACCGCTTTGTCGGCAGTGAGCGTATGATCGTTTCAAGTATTGCGGGCACGACGCGCGATGCCGTTGACACACTGGTGGAAAACGAATACGGCAAATTCACCTTCATTGACACGGCAGGCATTCGCCGTCAGTCAAAGATCAACGACAGCGTTGAAAAATACAGCGTTCTGCGCGCCCATATGGCAGTAGAACGTGCAGACGTATGCCTGATCATGATCGACGCAAACGAGGGCGTAACCGAGCAGGACGAGCGCATTGCGGGCATCGCGCACGAGGCCGGCAAGGCTTGTATCATCGTTGTCAACAAATGGGATACCATTGAAAAGGACAATCACACCACGAACAGCTACACCAAGCAGGTCTACGAGGCACTCGGCTATATGCAATATGCCCCGCTGGTGTTTGTTTCCGCCAAAACAGGGCAGCGTATTCCCAACATTTTCGAGCATATACTTTATGTGTTCAATCAAACCAATCTGCGCGTTTCCACGGGTATGCTCAACGACGTATTGAACGACGCCACCAACCGCGTGCAGCCCCCCTCCGACAAGGGCAAGCGCCTGAAGATCTACTATATGACCCAGATCCGCGTGGCACCCCCGACCTTTGTGATCTTCTGCAACAATGCAGAGCTTTTTCACTTTTCCTACCAACGCTTTATCGAAAACTGCCTGCGTGAGACCTTTGGCTTCCGCGGCACGCCGATCAAGCTGATCATTCGCCAAAAGGGCGAGGAGGCACCCGATGCGTGACGCCGAAAGAATTATTGATAAAACCAAAATTTTTGTAAAAGCGGGTGATGGCGGCAACGGTGCCGTCGCATTTCACCGCGAAAAATACGTGTCGCACGGCGGCCCCTCGGGCGGCGACGGCGGACACGGCGGCAATATCGTTTTTAAGGTTGATAAGGGTGCTACCACCCTGCTTTATTTCCGCGATCACCGCAAATTCATCGCCAAAAACGGCGGCAACGGCACGGGCGAGAAGTTTCACGGCGCCACCGCCCCCGACGTGACGATCTTAGTGCCGCAGGGCACACTGATCCGCGATGCCGCCACGGGCAAGATCATTAAGGATATGTCCGACGACGAGCCCTTTGTGTGCTGTCGGGGCGGACGTGGCGGCTGGGGCAATCAACACTTTGCCACCCCCACAAGACAGGTACCCATGTTTGCCAAAAACGGCACAAAGGGTGAAGAAAAGGAGCTTGTGCTTGAGCTTAAAATGCTGGCAGACGTGGGTCTGATCGGCATGCCGAGTGTGGGCAAATCCTCCATTTTGTCGCGCATTAGCTCAGCGCGCCCGAAAATTGCCGCATATCATTTTACAACCCTTTCCCCCAATCTCGGCGTGGTCAAAACGGGGGGTGAGAGCGGCTTTGTGGCAGCCGATATCCCGGGGCTTATTGAGGGTGCTGCTGACGGCGCAGGCCTCGGGCACGCATTTCTGCGCCACGTTGAGCGCTGCCGATTACTGCTGCACGTGGTGGATATTGCACGCACCGAGGGGCGCGATCCCATTGAGGATATCAAGGCGATCAATCAGGAGCTGGCGCGCTACAGCGAGCAGCTGGCATCTCGCCCCCAGATGATCGTTGCCAACAAGGCAGACAGCCTTGACGAGGAGCTGACCGATCTGCCTGCATTTGAGGCCTTTGTCAAGGAAAACGGATGGGAGCTGCTTTATGTTTCCGCAGCGACAGGGCAAAATCTTGACGTGCTGGTCACCACCGTTGCCGCACGCTTGCGCGATTTACCCCCCCTAACGGTATTTGAAAGCGAGATCACCGAGGAGGATATTCTTGCCGGCGACCCGATGGAGACCACCGTGCGCCGCGAGAACAACACCTTCTTTGTAGAAGGCAAATGGCTTGTTGACCTCATGGGCCGCACCAATTTCAACAACTATGAATCACTCTCCTATTTTCAACGCGCCCTGCAGAAAAACGGCGTCATTCAGCTTCTTGAGGAAAAAGGGTGTGTGGACGGACACACCGTCAACATTTACGATTTTGAATTTGAATTTATTAAGTAAAGGAGCCGTACTATGAATATTTGGCACGATATGAACCCCGAGGCCATCACACCCACTGACTTCAATGCCGTTATTGAGATCTCCAAGGACAGTCAATGCAAATACGAGCTTGACAAGCATACGGGCCTTTTGCGTCTTGACCGCGTGCTCTATACGGCAACGCACTACCCTGCCAACTACGGCTTCATTCCGCGCACCTACGCCGACGACGGTGACCCTCTTGACGTACTGGTGCTCTGCGCGCGCCCCATTCAGCCCTTAACGTTGGTGCAGGTATACCCCATCGGTGTCATGCGCATGCTTGACGACGGTCATACCGACGACAAGATCATCGCCATTCCCTTCTCCGACCCGACCTACAACTCGATCCGTTCGATCGACGAAATGCCCGCACATATTTTTGACGAAATCATGCATTTCTTCTCAGTTTACAAGCAGCTTGAAAACAAGCAGACGGCAGTAAAAACGCTCTTTGACCGCGAGAAGGCGGAACAGATCATCGCCGAGGCCATTGAAAGCTACGAGCAGACCTTCGGCAACCGCGAATGATCGTCAATACAAAAAAGCACCCCGATGGGGTGCTTTTTTGCGTTTTCTTACACCGTGTATGTACAAAACGTACTGCCGTCGGCAAGGCGGCACACGGTAAAGGTCGCCGTTTCACTGTCATAAACCATGTAGCAAGCAGGTGTGCCACCCTTAGGCATGGAAACCGACCCCGGATTCAGGCACGTGATATCACCCTTGACGGTACTGATACCGGCCACGTGCGTATGTCCCTCGATCAGAATATCACCCGGTAAAATCTCAGCGGGCACGGCACCGTCAAACAAATGCCCGTGTGTCAGGTACGCGACGTGCTCACCAAGCGGCAGCACGGCATAATCAGCCATGATCGGAAAAGGCAATACCATCTGATCGACCTCAGCATCACAGTTACCGCGCACCGCAGAAATATGTGCCTTCAATTCACTCAGCACCGCGATCACACCGCGGGGGTCGTATCCGCTTGGAATATCGTTGCGCGGCCCGTGATATAAGAGATCTCCGAGCAAAAACAGACGCTCGGCGCGCTCCTTTACAAAGGCCGCGGCCATCGCCTTGACAGCAGCAAGGTCACCGTGCAGATCGGAAGCAAAAAAGAATTTCATAGCAATCCTCCATTATTTATCGGGTTTGCGAAGCACAGCTCCGTTTTCAATATCCTTTACGTCAAGGGCGCGTGTATGAGCGATCGGTTGCCAGGTCGCGTGGCGCCAAAAAAGTGCCGCGAGGGAAATAGGAATATACGTGAGCATAAACACGGGAAAGGTAAAAAGCAGCAATATCGCGCGCCATTTTGGGCAATGGATATGCCGCCATTCGCTCAAAAGCGCGACGGCACCAAGCAACAAAAATATGCCGTACCCAAACGTGAAAAAATCAAGCAGAAAATGAAGCAAAACCAAAGAAACCGACCCGGTTAACACCCAATTCAGCAAAAAGAGGAACCCTGTGGCACCCAGCTGAAAAAGCGAGATCAAAAAGGCAGGCATTACGTTTACCGCCATGTCGTAACAGGGCCAGCTGGCGCGCAGAGCCCCTTTGAAAAGAGCCGCACCGTAATAGCGCATCACCCCAAACATACCCTTCGCCCAACGCTTGCGCTGGCGCCAGGAGGCGGCGAAGGTTTCAGGCTGCTCGTCAAAGAGCTCCGCTTCGTGGCAATAGCCGACGCGCTCGCCCCGCAAAATGCAGTCAGCAGTAAATTCAATATCCTCGGTCAACAAAAAGTGCTTCCAGCCACCGTTTTGGATCACGATACGGCTATCGATCAAAAAGCCCGTGCCCGAGATCACGGCGCTGGCACCAAGCAAGGCCCTTGGGTTTTGCAAATAGCGCGATTCGCGCATAAACCACAGTGCATATCCTGCGCTGATCCAGCTTTTACCGTAATTTTTGGAATTGCGATAGGAGGTCAGCACAGCATAGCCCGCGGCGTGTGCCCTATGCATTTGTGCAACAAAGTCGGGGCGCAGCACGTTATCGGCATCAAACACAAAATACCCGTCAAAGGCCTCAAAGCCGTAATTTTCCTTGATCTTATCAAATAAAAATGCCAGCGCATAGCCCTTGCCAACGTGGGTAGTGCTGTGTCGCACAAAGACGTTAGCCCCATATTGGTATGCGATTTCAGCAGTGTTATCGGTGCAGTTATCGGCCACCACGAATACAGTGAGCAGCGCCCCGGGATAGCTTTGCGCGGCAATGCTTTTTAACAGCTGCGGTAACACCGCCGATTCGTTTCGTGCAGCGATCACCACAGCATAGCGCTTGTTCTGCGGTGCGGGTGCATAGCGGCGCGGCGGCACAATCAGCGCCACCAGCACGTAAAAAAACTGATACGTATAAAAGAGCATAAATAAAATGCCCAGCCAAGTGGTAATATAAAAGCCTACCTTTTCGGGCATGCTCATCCACTCGGGCGCCATCCACGAGGGCAGTAATAAACGGTGAAAAAAGTGCTGAACGGTACCGAAAAAACGCCTCATAGGCCCCTACCCTTTCTTGTTATCGGCTTTTTGGTTGCTGAAAGCGTCGTACCAAACGCACACCCAAAAGTATCACAAGGTAGGGTAAAAATGCCTGCGCCAACCACATAACGGGCGTAAACGCTCTGCCGCACAGGCGATATAAAAGGGAGAGTGGTGTGCCCGGAAAATCCTTTGAAAGAAACGCAAGATTTGCCACGGGAGATTGAAAAGAGTTATAAACGGTATTAAAAACCAGTGCCACAGCGCACATCAGAAACGGCGGCAAGGCCGAGAGCACAGCATCACCCCCTCGGGGGCGATAGCCGCCGCGCCACCACCAAAGCAGCGCAAGATACACCATCGTGCCGTGCCACAAAAAGCTGTGAAAGGCAATAAAATGGAAGGCGGGATAGCGCAAAAGTGAGGTGGTGGGAAAAAGCAAAAACGTAGCGCCCCCCACCAGGGCCCCGACACAAAGGAACACCTTACCCACACGTGCACCGCGTACAGCAAAGGGGCCAAGATATAAAATAAGACTGCAATAATAAAGGGGCAGCAGATCATTCGGATTTTCGGTTTGCAGGCATGCCACGGAAAAGATCATTTTAGCAAGCTCCATTGCATAAAGCAGGACCGTAGCGTAAAGCGTTACACGCCTGATGCCGCGCGGCGACAAATGGCGCGAGGCAAGCAAGACCGCAAATATGGTAAAAAGCGTGAAAAAAAGCCACATAGCGTGCCCGAAGCTGAAAAGCCCTGCCGCGTTTTCCCCCACAGACGGGGCAAAAAATGCCGAAAGGTGCTCACGCATCGCCGGGCTCCCCCGCCTTTTCAAAATTCAAGCGACATTCCTCCACCACCAAGGGTCGGCGCATCACCTTTGCACGCAGCGTGAGCATGTACTCACCAAGCAAGCCAAGTGCACCGAGCTCCAGGCCTGACAGCGCAAGCATAACGGGCAACAGCCACAGCAGTGCCGCGCGCGGCGGCGAGAACAACCACGCAAGTGAAACAAAAAGCCCCGACGTCAGCAAAAGCACCCCCAGCAGCGTCACCAGCCTGATCGGTGCCTTGGTGTAGGTAGTAAAGCTCTGCATGGCGGCATCGTAAAGTGTCAAAAAGCCATTGTGAGATCGCCCCGCGCGGCGGCGCGCCTGTACGTAAGAAACACTGGTCATCGAAAAGCCAAGCTCCGCCACCACACCGCGCAAAAAGGGGCTGGGATCGTCTAGCTGACGCATGACCTCCACAAATCGCTTGTCATAGAGTCCAAAGCCCGTAAAATGAGGGATCTGTGCCACGCTTGACCAACGGCGCATTACTTTATAGTATACAGAGCGCAAAAGCCTCAAAAGCTTATTTTCACGGCTTGCCGTCTTCACAGCACACACCACTGCAAAGCCGCGCTCCCAAGCGCTGACAAGCTCGGGAATCAGCTCAACGGGATCCTGAAAATCGGCACAAAGCGGGATCGTGCAATCCCCTGTTGTTTGACAAATACCGTAATAGGGCGAGTGAAATTGCCCAAAATTACGCGCGTTGAAAATAGCACGCACGTTCCCATAGCGCGCACAAAGCGCTCGCAGATGCTTACGCGTGCCATCGGTGGATGCGTTATCGATAAACAAAATGTCAAAATCATACTGCGGCAGCTTGTCCTGCATAACCGCCATGATACGCTCACAAAGCGGCACCACGTTAGCCTCCTCGTTGTAGGTAGGCACCATGATGCTGATGCATTTGGGAGAGCTCATAAATCATTCCCCGTGTTAAGCCGTCATAATACCGTCGGGGTCACAGGTGCTTTTTCGCACATGGTAAAATCCAAAATAAAGCGCCATGCACCATCGCAGCAATGCGGCGATCACCATGGCCACAGCAAAGCCCCAAAGCCCGAAAAGCAGCGTCGCCGGAATGCCAAGGCCAAGAAAAGCCACACCGAAAACGGCGTTGATATAGATCTGATAGGTTTTTTGAGCAAAGCGGATCAGTACCACCATGATCATACTCGTGGTGAAATAAAAGACCTGCGCAAGGCTTCCCAGCCACAAAAAACGGTGCGTCATGTCAAATTCAGCGGGATAGAGAAGGAAAAGCATCAAATAACCGCCAAGGGCACACACCGCGGTGCCGATCAGCACCAGGGCGGCGCTGCCCCACGCTATGCTTCGCATGGCGCGTCGCGTAAGCTTACCGTCGTAACGCACAAGATGCCCGATCAGCACCCCGTTGAGAGGCACTGCCACCAGCGACATCGTCTTGCCAAGCAGCGTAGCAAGATAATAGACCGTCACCGCCGAAGCACCAAGCAAAAGCTTAAGTAAGATACGGTCAACGTTCAAAATGAGGTTTGCGGCGCCCTCGGCCAGGAAAAGAGTGGCAATCAAGGAAAAGCTGCGTCGCCACGCAGGCGAGGGAGTGAGCGGGCGTTTGCCCAGCTGCGGACAGGTAACGTAAGCCATCACCACACCGAGCGCCTCGCCCACCAAAAGCCCCAAGGGCCAGATACCGGTCTGCCAGACCAAAACGGCACCGATGGCGTAGCCGATCGCAATCGTCAGATAATACCCGAAATAGCGGCGATAATTCAGCGTGATCTTATACGCCACGTCCGCATAATAGCGAAAAGCCATCGCCACAAAAAGCAGATAATAGCATACGTAGGTGGGGGTATCCATAGACACGCCCCCAAAATAGCGCACAGCCAACGTAAGGGGCAGCCCAAGAAGTGAGATCAGCAGCAAAAACAGATTGTAATCTCCCCCGTTTTCCGCACGCACAGCAGCCGGGGCGGTCATACGGGCATAATTAGCCGCGCACCCCACCGACACCGTAAAAATGTTTACGTATGCCATCAGGTATTGCAGCTCACCGTAGCCAACGTCGCCAAAGCGGCGGGCATAGAGCGGAAATACCACGATCTGCGCTACGGCATTCATCAGCACGAGCCCTAAAATGCTCCACGCAGAATCCCCCAGCAGGCGCTGATATTTTTTGAGAAGTGCACTCAGCATTGCAGCGCCCCTATGACCGTCTTTGCGATATGATCGATCATTTCGTCGGTCAAGCCGGGATATACGCCAACCAAGAACGTATCGCGCATAATACGGTCGGTCACGGGCAGATCCCCCACGGTGCGGTATCCGCCGCCGCGACGACGCATTTCATCAAAGCAGGGATGCTTGATGAGGTTGCCCGCAAACAGCATGCGCGTTTGCACACCGTGTGATTCCAGATAATTCACTACACGGTCGCGTGAAACCCCCTCACGGCAGGTAAGCAAAAAGCCAAAGGGCGAAGGCGTGCTGTGTGCACACGCCTCAGGCAAGATCAATTTGTCGGACACGGGCTGCAAGGCGCGGTAAAGTCGCTCAAAATTGGCGCGACGGCGTGCCACAAACGACGGTAGCTTTTCAAGCTGTGCCACCCCCACCGCAGCCTGCATATCGGTGGCCTTTAAATTATAACCAAAATGCGCATACACATATTTATGATCATACCCTAGGGGCAGCTCGCCGTATTGACGGTCAAAGCGATGCCCACAGACGTTATCCTTACCGGGTGGGCAGATGCAATCACGGCCCCAGTCGCGCATGGAACAAATAATGCGGTGCAGCATCGTGTCACGCGTGAGCACGGCACCGCCCTCACCCATCGTGATATGGTGGGGAGGATAAAAGCTTGACGTGGAAATATCACCGACCGCGCCGGTTTTGTAAACAGTGCCATCAAAGTCGTATTCGGCACCGAGTGCGTCACAGTTATCCTCGATCAGCCATAAATCGTATGCATTGCAGAAATTACGCACAGCCTTCAGATCAAAGGGATTGCCCATCGTGTGTGCCACCATGACCGCCTTTGTCTTGACCGACAGCGCCGCCTCCAGCGCGGCTACGTCAATATTATACTGGGGCAACGTCACGTCAACAAAAACGGGAACGGCCCCGTACTGTACAATGGGTGACACCGTGGTAGGAAAGCCCGCCGCTACGGTGATCACCTCATCGCCCGGTAGGATACGGCGCTCGCCGAGCAGCGGCGAGGTCAGGGTCATAAAAGCCAGCAGATTGGCCGAGCTGCCCGAGTTGACAAGCGTACAGTAGGGCACGCCGATATAAGCGGCAAGCCCCTTTTCAAACTGCTCGGTATACCGCCCACCCGTGAGCCAGAACTCAAGAGCACTATCAACAAGGTTGACCATTTCCGCGCGGTCGTATACACGTGCCGCATACGGAATCTTACCGCCCTCTTCATCGACACCCCTATGGTAGGTGTCACAATACTCACCCACCAGCCTTAAAATTTTTTGACGTGCCTCGGCGGCACCTTTTCCCGAAATATGCATCGTATCACTCCTGTTGATTGTATTGACTTTCATTCAAATATTCATAGATCTGCTGATCTATGACAGCGGCAAGATCTACACCCGTCGCCATCGCTCTTGTAAATTCGACCACGCGCGAAAGTGCCTGATAAATATGCCACGTGGGACGCCAGCCGAGCAAGGCCTTGAATTTTGCGGAGTCCAGCCTTAACAGCCCTGCCTCGTGCGGCCCGTTTCCGCCACCCGTATGCCAGGAAAAGCCCTCGCCCCATAGGCCGGCGAACAGATCAGCCACGGCACCCGTGGTGCAGCAATCTCCCTCATCGGGGCCGATATTATAGCTGTCTGCCAGCGCTCCGTTTTCAGCTTGTGCCTTGGCCAGCAGCAAATACGCACAAAGGGGCTCAAGCACGTGCTGATAAGGGCGCACAGAATGCGGATTTCGCACCGTTGCAGGTCTTTTCCCGAGAGCCGCGCGCACAAGATCGGGCACGATGCGATTTGCGGCAAAATCACCGCCACCGATCACGTTGCCCGCACGGGCAGTGGAAACAGCAACGCCGCTTGCCGCCAAAAACGAGCGCCGATAAGCCAGCGTCACCAATTCTGCACAAGCCTTGCTGGTACTGTATGGATCAAAGCCGCCCAGCGGCTCATTTTCGCGATATCCCCACAGCCATTCTTTATTTTCATACACCTTATCGGTAGTAACGATAATCACGGAGCGCACCGACGGCGTTTGACGCACAGCCTCCAACAAGTGAACCGTACCCATAACGTTGGTGGCATAGGTCGCGTGCGGCGCAGCATATCCCTCGTGCACCAGAGCCTGTGCAGCCAAATGAAATACAACGTCAGGAGCAGTCTTATCAAGCACTGCCAAAAGATGCGCTTGATCACGAATATCACCGCACACGTGGTGAATTTGCCGTCCTGTTCCCGTTAATTCAAACAGCGACGGCGCAGTGGGAGGCTCCAGTGCATAGCCGATCACCTCCGCACCCATTTGCATCAGCAAACGGCAAAGCCACGTGCCCTTGAAGCCCGTATGCCCCGTCACCAGCACGCGCTTTCCGCGATAAAACTCGCGCAGCATCATGAGCGCCACCTTTGCCAAGGCGCCCTTCCTTGCTGCCACAAATGCTCAAGGTGCTCCTTGTCCCGCAGCGTATCCATGCATTGCCAAAATCCCTCGTGGCGAAATGCCATCAGCTGCCCCGCTGCGCAAAGCCGCTCTAAGGGTGCACGCTCAAAAACTGTCGCATCTCCCTCAATATAATCAAGCACCCGCGGATCAAGCACCATGAATCCCCCATTGATGAGCCCTGCGTCACTCGCGCTCTTCTCGCGAAAGGCACGTACTGCGTCACCGTCAAGCTGCAATACGCCAAAACGTGAGTCAGGCCGTACGGCAAGCAACGTGGCAAGGCATCCGTGTGCACGGTGAAAGGCGACCTCCGCGCGCAGATCAACATCGCAAAGTCCATCACCGTAGGTGAGAAAAAAGGGCCCTGCATCAAGGTATTGCCGCACACGCTTAAGGCGTCCGCCCGTCATCGTATCGCGCCCCGTATCCACCACGGTTACGCGCCACGGATCACTCGCAGTGTTATGCACCGTCATACTGCGATTTTCGGAAAAATCAAAACTCACGTCACTGTGATTAAGATAATAATTGGCAAAAAAATCCTTGATAACGTCCTGCTTGTAGCCCGCACAAATAATAAAATCGCAGTAGCCGAACGTCGCGTAATATTTCATAATGTGCCACAAAAGCGGCATACCGCCGATTTCCACCATCGGCTTCGGGCGCAGGTGCGATTCCTCGCTGATGCGCGTGCCAAATCCGCCTGCCAGAATAACAACCTTCATCGGGCAACTCCTTTTTAATATGGGGTAGCCGCACGGGAGTCGAACCCACAAGCCGTGCGGCTACCCATATTTTAGCCTGTTTTCACAATTTTATCCAAGCAACGGATATTTTCATGCCAAGCCGCGAGCCATCCCAAAAGTCACCGACACACATGAGATTGTTACAAGACATATACAAAAGTATATCACATTCTCTCTTATTCTGTCAAGGCAACTTGCCCTCTCTGATCTTTTTACTCAATCTTTTTTTCAAAAGCACTTGACAATTACCTATGAGAATGTTATACTATTTGTTGTCTTAAAATCAAAATCGAGGTGTGGCTCAGCTTGGTAGAGCGCTACGTTCGGGACTCAATCACCACGCTCGGCGTAGAATTTTCGAGAAGAGCCGAAAACCCTTGAAAACACTGACTTTTTCGGCTCTCCCGAATGTCGAA
>SVTG01000004.1 GCA_015063895.1 Oscillospiraceae bacterium
CGTCCTTTTTGTGTACAGCGGGCGATTATCTGCTTTTTAACCTTGATAAGCAAGGACTCGGTGTTGCAAAAATCGAGAATGACGGCAAGCTGGCGTATATCGGACGAGCCTTGGAGGATCCCGATGGCCGAATGTTAACCTACCGAATACATTTTGACGGTGAATTTCTTTACTTGTCTTATAAGATGCCTGTTCCGAGTGCGGACAAACCGCCCGTATTCCGCATATATAAAGTGAGATCTACGTAAACAGCGTCCCGCAATCTCTCCGTAGCATACGAAGTAGAAAAATTTCATCAGAAAGGGCAGTAAAAATCATGGAAGAAGCTATGCCAACCAACCGTTTAGAAAGGATCACCGACCACATTTACGCGCTTCGCATCCCCTACCAGGATATTTTTACGACGGTATACTTGGTAAAGGCCGCACGCGGCGTGCTGCTTTTTGATGCGGCAAGCTACGATCACGACATTGAGGATGCCGTCATTCCCGCACTGGATGCGCTGGGCGTTCGCGAAAGCGATCTCAAATACGTATTTATTTCCCACAACCACACCGATCACGCGGGCGGCCTGAAACGATTACTTGCCTCCTACCCCAACGTATGCGTCGTTTCCAAAAATGAAAAGCTGCGTGAAAAATTTGCCGGATACACGTTCCTCTCCCCCGAGGAAGGCGAGGTGCTGCTGGATGATCTCAGCGTCGTTTACGTGATCGGGCACACCGCAGACAGCATGACCTTGTACGACCGCAGAACGAAAACGCTACTCAGCGGTGACTGCCTGCAGCTCTGGGGCATTTTCGGCTCGGGGCTATGGGGTGCGAACATCCCGTTTTTTACGCAGCATCAGCAGGATATCCAAAAGCTGCGCGACATGGATATTGATGCGATCTATACCGCACACGATTATCACCCCTGCGGCAGATCGTATCTGGGCAAAGCACAGATCATGGCGGCACTGGACGCGTGTCTAGCTCCGTTTGCATTGCTCCGACAATTGATCGAGGAGGATCCCGACGCGGACGACGAAACGATCTGCCAAAGATACAACGCCGACGGAGCGCGCCCGACGCTTGCCGTGCGTATTGTCAAACTGTATCGGGAAGCCACCCTGAACGCTTGCGGCTAGCCACACACGATCTACCCTGTTTGGGCGTATGACATCTCACATCACAAAGTAGGAGTATATAGTATGCGATTATCGATCAACGAAAACTACATCACGTATCACCCGCAGGAGCGCCGCAAGCATGCCGACACCCTGAAGCTGATCAAGGAATGCGGCTTTGATACGATAGATTTCGGCTTGTTCCAGCTGGATCGCCACTACGACGAGGGCGACGATCACGACGCGTGGATACACGGAAAAAGGGCGTATTGCGACAAGCTCGGCCTTCAGATCAATCAGACGCACGCCCCATTTTACGAGGGGTGCCCGATGCCCGAGGGCTACCGCGAGCGGTTGCTGCAATGCGTAAGGGACACCGCCGCACTCGGCGCTGAATGCATGGTCGTTCATGCCGATACCTGGTATGAAAAAAGCTATAATCAATGGAATTACGAGGCGGTTCTTGCAGCGGTGTATGAGGTATATGCCCCCGCCGTGGAGCTGGCAACGCGACTGGGCGTCAAAATTGCCATGGAAACACTGCACGAATGGCTCGGTAACGTCTATCATCGCGTGCGCCTTTGCGCGTTTGTAGAGGAGCTGAACGACATTGTTGGCAAATTTAACTGCGATACGGTGGGCGTTTGTTGGGATTTCGGTCACGCGGGGATCGTTTATAAGGAAGATCAATTTGAGGCCATGAAGCGCCTAAAATACCCCATTATCGCCACGCACATTCATGACAACACCTTTAAGCGTGACAATCACAATCTCCCCTTCCAGGGCTCCGTTGACTGGTATCGCGCCATGCAGGCGCTTGCCGCGCAAGGGTATACGGGTGACCTCACGCTTGAATTGAATCACGGTGCTCTGCCCGACGAGCTTGCCCCCGATTTCATTCGCTATGCCCACAAAACAGTTTCACACCTCGCGGACATTTTCGTATCCTGCAAGAACGCGGTATCGCGCTGAATACAAAAAGCGCCACTGCAACACCGTGCACATTAAAAAGATTGGATCACGGCGCCCGGCTTATGCTATACGAAAAGAAAAAGCAGATGGCGAAGCCGTCATATTCAAGTGAAACGAATACTGCGCCTAAACCCATCACTCGCTGAAAGGACGTACTGTTATGACCAAGCGTATCGTTGCATTTTTGCTGGCACTGCTTACGTGTGCCACGCTGCTGATCACCGCCGTGTCGGCCACGAATGATCTCTTACCCGAGATCACGTTGCTTTTCACGCACGACCTGCACTCTCATCTGCTGCCATCGGCAAACGAATCGGGTGAGGGTGAGTACGGCGGCTACGCCCGCCTGATGACAGCGATCAAAGCGCAGCGTCAGTTGGCGCCCGACGCGCTCCTCGTGGACGCGGGCGACTTTTCGATGGGGTCGCTGTTTCAGACCGCATACCCGACCTCAGCGATTGAATTGCGCATGATGGGTGCAATGGGCTATGACGTAACGACCTTCGGCAACCACGAATACGATTACCTGCAATCGGGTCTGAAATCCATGCTGCAGGCGGCCGTCGCCAGCGGTGACAAGCTCCCTTCTATCGTATGCGGCAACTATCTTCCGCCGCGTGAGGGCGAGAGCGGCTATGACGCCGAGCTGTGGGCCGCCTACAACAATTACAGCGTAAAGGATTACGTGATCATGGAGCGCGGGGGCATATATTACGCCATTTTCGGCATTTTCGGTGAGGACGCCGATGCCTGCGCACCCAATTCCGGTATGGTGTACGAGGAGCCCGCGGACGCCGCCAAGCGCATCGTTGCCGCGGCGGTGAGTGAATGTGAACAGACCTACGGTGCACACCCCGTTGTCATATGCCTTTCTCACAGCGGCACCGAGGACGGCAAGGGCGAGGATTACGAGCTGGCGCGCCAGGTGGACGGCATTGACGTCATTGTTTCGGGTCATACGCACACCACGCTGAAGGAGCCGATCTCGGTGAACGGCACGCTGATCGTTTCCGCCGCAGAATACGGGCGCCGTTTGGGAGTTTTGAAGTTGAAATTTGACGGCAACGGTGTGACACTGATTGATTACCAACTCATTTCCATTAACGAAAAGATTGAGGACGACGCTGAAATTGCTGCGCTGGTAGAGAGCTTCAAGGAACTGGTAGAAACCGACTATCTGCAAAATTACGGCTACACCTTTGACCAGGTGCTGGTCAACAATCCTTATAAATTCGATACCGTTAGCGAGGTTTACGCCACCCAGCACGAGTCTGTGCTATGCAACGTCTTCTCAGACGCCTACAAATGGGCGGTGGAGCGCGCAACGGGCAAGCGGGTAGACGTGGCCATCACCGCCGCAGGCGTCATTCGCGGCACTCTGCCCAAGGGGCAGGTCACGGTTTCCGACGTGTTTAATGCCGCCTCCCTTGGCGTTGGCACGGAGGGTGAGCTCATTGGCATTTATCTCACGGGCAAGGACCTGCTGGCCGCCATGGAGCTGGACGCCTCCATTCAGCCGCTGATGTCCTCCGCGCAGCTCTTTATGTCGGGGGCGGAATACTCCTTTAACACCAACCGTATGATCTTCAACAAGGTGGATTATGCCATGCTCCGCCGCGACGACGGCACGCTTGAGGCCATCGACAAGGACAAGCTTTACTATATCGTGGCAGGTATGTATATGGGACAAATGCTCGGGTCGGTAGAGGAAACCTCAATGGGTCTTATCTCGATCACGCCACGCGATGAAAACGGCAATCCCCTGTCTTCTGACCAGCTGGTAAACTACGTATTAAAGGATGAAAACGGCAAGCCGATGAAGGAGTGGGACGCCATTGCCGATTATCTGTGCACGATGAACGGCGATATGTCGGTAAAATACGCCAAGACAGACGGACGTAAGGTGGTTTACAAGAGCCTTAAGCCCACTGATCTGCTGCGTAACGCCAACGCCTTTACCTATGGCTTCATCGCCCTTGTGGTCGTGCTGATCGCCATCGCGGTGCTTGTCACGCGCCTGATCATCCGTCGTCGCAGGCGGAAAAAGGCTACCGTTACCAATATATAAAAGGAGGCAACGTAATGCCGGATCTCCCCTCAAAAAAAGCCGCACGGCTCTACCGTATATGCAAAATTGCAGTCATAGCATTCGTGATCGTATGGCTTATTGCGTGTGTTGCGGTAACGCTGATCTCTGCCTTTGACGACAGCATGCTGGCCTCGCCCTTATGGGGGCTGATCTTTATGCTTGGCACGTTACCGGGGGTTTTGCTGTTGATTGGCTCGTTTTTGTTCCTGCGGCGCTTGCTTGTCATCAAAGCAGCACAAATGCCCGCCGAAAGCAAAAAACGCGAAACGGGCTTTGCCGTTACCGTTTTTGCACTTCTTTTGCTGTGTGTATTGTGTATCGTGCTGTGGCTTGCAGGACTTTTTTACCTGATGTACGTGGCCATTATCTGCCCTGTGCTCATCGGCGTGACGGTGATCATACACCGCCTGAAAAGCAAATAAAAAAATTCCTCTACCATAGGGTGATGCTCTTAGCGGAGAATTTTCATTTTCATAAAAGTGCGAGCATCGCATTTGTCTGGTCAAACGCAAATATGGGCTAAGCCCAAACCCTTATTACAAACAGAAAGAGAGAACAAATCGGTTTTGTAGCCGAAATGTTCTCTCTTTTCTGTTAGGCGATATATTCGCTATGCGAATGCGATATAACCTCGCTTCACTCGGTTGCGATATGCCTCGCTATGCTCGGCGCGATATGATATAAATCCCCTCACGCCCCGCAGAGCATATCGCTTGCCGTAGGCAAATATCGCTCCCGAAGGGAATATCGCAAATCCCGCAAGGGATTTATATCGTTGCGTGTTCTCCATTAAGGATAACACGCTATGGCAGAGGAATTTTTTGTTTAAGGGTGCGGTATTTGCTGTACGATCATCTGCTGCACGTGCTGCACGCCGTCTATCATCAGAAAGCCACTGTGCAGATTCGGCGCAAAGGGCGCACTGAACGTGATGCTTCTCGTTGCCGTGCCGTTTACAGCAAACGATTCACCCGGCACGCGGAACAGGAGCGTGCCGCTATCCCCTCGCACGTCACAAAGGGACACGTATCCGAGTGTGCTGAAAAAATGGGCGGTGCATTGCGTGCCACGACGCGTTTTTACGGTGATGAGCGTGCGACGGTCCGTGACAGCGTAGACCGTGTTTTTCAGGCGCCGGCCTGTAGCAAAGAGGGTAGTATACAGCATACCTGCCCCGAAAGCAAGGAAGGGCAAGCCAAAGAGTGCAAAGAAGCCGCTTGCCCGCGCGGCACCACTGATCCAAAAAACAGAAAAGGAAAAGAAAAACAGTGAAAACAGCAAGCCCGGCAGCGATGGACGATAGCGCACCGAGGTATAGGGCTTTCCAAGCCAGAGCACCTGCTCTCCCTCCATCAGGAAGGGGCGTATCTGCTCAAATTGCTCACCGCGATCATAGGAGTATTGGTAATAGTTCATGTTAGCTTTCCTCACTGAATCTCAGCCGCAGCTGCGGCAATTTCATCGTTGATGGCGCGCATTACGGCCGTGGGCACCTTTTGCACGGCGCGGTCATAGGTGACAAGACCGTTGATCTCCTCCTCTACGTCCGAGACCTGCGTATAGATGGCACCGCAAAGCCCCTTTGAAATGAGGGGCTTTAATTTTTTTACATACAGCACGCGCAGCGCGTCGCACAGCTCCTGCTCGGTCTTGAATTTCTTATAGCCGAACTCGTGCAGGGGGTCAAACACGTGCCCCTCGGTCTGCATGGAATAGCCGCCGAATTCACTCAGAACCACGGGGCGCGGATCGCGCGGCACACGCAGGGGCGTATAGTAGATGTGCAGGCTGCGCAACGCGGTCTTACCCACGCCCTGATCGTGCCAGCCGCTCACGGAATCCACGATACGTGTGGGGTCCTTTTGCAGCACGTAGTCGGTATATTTGGCTGAATCAAACTGCCCCCACCCCTCGTTAAAGGGCACCCACACCGAAATACAGGGCACGTTATACAGGGCGTTTAAGATCTCGTCGACCATAGTATCAAACTCGGCACGTGCCGCCCCATCCTCGCGCGCAAAGTAGCGGTAATCGCTATCCTTATGCTGTATCCCGAGGAACGGCAATGCCGCCACGTGCGTAAATTTATACTCACCGCCCCCATTGGGGAAATCCTGCCATACGGTAAGCCCTATGCGGTCACAGTGATAATACCAGCGCATCGGCTCCAGCTTGATATGCTTGCGCACCGTATTAAAGCCCATATCCTTGAGCATTTGCAGCTCATCAACAGCCGCCTGATCCGAGGGATAGGTCAGCAGTCCGTCAGACCAGTAGCCCTGGTCGAGCACACCGTTAAAGAAATAGGGCTTGCCGTTTAAGGCAAGGCGCACCTTGCCTGCTTTGTCAATGACGCGCCCAAACGAGCGCACACCAAAATACGAGCGCACGCTATCCCCCGCGGCATTGGTGAGCACAAAGTCATAAAGCTTGGGGGATTCGGGCGACCAGAGTGCAAAATCGTAGGAAAGCGTGACCTCGCCCGTGAATTTTTCACAAAGGATCTCACGCCCCTCGTCAAACACCCTGATCTCACACTTGGGCGCCGCACTTTTCACTGCCACCTTTACGGTTTTTTTGAAGGCGTCGGGGGTGATCTTAAAGCTTTCAATATACTTTTTGGGTGCACTTTCAAGCCACACGGTCTGCCAGATGCCGCTTTGCGGCGTATACCAGATACCGCCACGGTGATCGCTCTGCTTACCGCGTGCACCGCCGTTTCGCGTTGCCTCGTCACGCACGATGACCTCAAGCGTATTTTCGCCCTTTTTCACACAGTCGCTGACGTCAAGGGTGAAGGGGGTAAAGCCACCGCGATGCGTACCGACAGCTATGCCGTTTACCAAAACCTCACATTCGCTGTCCACCGCCCCGAAATGCAGGAGCGTGGTGCCCTGCAGAAGCGATTTATCTAAGGTAACGGTGCAGAAATACCGCATTTTGGCACCGCGCTCCAGCACAAAATCCTCCGCCACACCGCTATGCAGTGCTTCGGGCGAAAAGGGCACTAAGATCTTGCCCTCGTGCGACACGTTAGCGGCGGCATCTATCTTACAAAAATCCCACAAGCCGTTCAAGGACAGCCAATGCTCGCGCACGGCCTGCGGCATCGGGTGCTCGGCATGCGGGAGCTCCCCCACCTCAAAGGCGGTTCTCAGTCTAGGATTCATACGGTTTTCTCCTTTTTACAGTATTTACAAAGCAAAGGGATCAGCGCCAGCACCAGCAGTGCCACCAACGCACCCGCGAGAAAGATCCCGGGGGCTGGAATATACTGTGTTGTCATCGTATCGGCACTGCCAAGGTCGGGGAGCGTGGCACCCACGGCGCGGTTGATGGCGTTGCCGATAGCGGGCCCTGCCAGCATCGGGATCAGTACGCCGAAGATCATGCGCACGCCCTGCAGCTTGCCCGCATCAGCCACGGGGGTATGGTCACGGGAAAGCGCACCGCAAAGCGCCGACACAAAGATATAGCCCGTGATCATCACAAGCCCCGCAAGGCCAAAGGTAAGCAGCAGCACCGCTTTGCCGCCGCGGTGCGACAGCCACATACCAAACAGCCCGACAGCCATCACACCCGCCGCCACGTACAAAAGCTTTGCCTTGCTTTTGCGGTCAGCCACGGCACTGAGCCTCAAATTGATCACGGCGCCCACCACAATGGCAAGACCGAATACGACACTGTACTCCATTGTGGTAAAGCCAAGGTAGGTCTTCATATAAATGATCAGATACGGCATAAAGGTCTGACACGCGATGCCATAGATACACATAATGAGAAACGTGAGATATAAGGCAGGATTTTCACGCACCACACGGGGCCTAAATCCGTAAAAGATATCGGCAAGCGAGCCGTTTTTGACAAGCCCTTGGCTGTCGCGGAGCATAAATAAACCCAGCACACCGCAAAGGCTGATCAGAACGCCGAGCCCGAGAAAAAGCGCACGGTAGCCGACCAGCTGGGCGAGCATGCCAAAGCCTCCCGCCACGATCAGCATCGCGCCAAGAGGTAAAATAGAGAGCACGCCCTCGGTGCGGCCGCGATAGGCCTCAGCCGTATTATCGGTGACCCAGGCATTGAAGGCGGCATCGTTGGCAGTGGAGCCAAAAACAGTCATCACGCAGTCGGCAACCACGACAAGCACCAGCGTGATGCCAAGTGCCTTGGCAGTATTGGTATGTGTGAGCGCGGCTACCAGATCGGTATTCAGCATACCGAACAGTGCCACCGTCACACCCCAGATGATATATCCCCACGAGATGAAGCTGCGACGGTTGCCAAGCTTATCGGAAAGCGTGCCCGCCACCAGGGTGGTGACGGTCGCGGCCACGCCCGAGAGCTGCACCATCAGCGTAACGGTTCCAAGATCTGGGGCGATCGTTTCAAAAACGAACAGGTTAAAATACATATTCTCGACGGCCCATGCGATCTGTCCCACAAGCCCGAAAAGCAGCAAAATGCACCAGCGCTCTTTGCCAAAGGTAGACTCACCCATCAGCAGTAATCCTCCGTTGCCAATATTTTCACCCTCTATCATACCATATTTTGCATGAATTGTGTAGAGGTACGACAAATTTACTTGCAAATTTTTACGCTCTGCCCTCTCTTTTTAAACATTTTTTGGCAAGCCCTTGCAATGCGTGAGATTTTATGTTAAAATAATATATCTATTTATATTTTACCGTTGATGAGGTGAAAAAGATGCAATATACCTTTTCTGACAAGCTGGCGGCCTTAAAGCCCTCGGCCATTCGCGAGATCTTTAAAAGCCTTTCCGATCCCACCATCATTTCCTTTGCGGCGGGCAATCCTGCGGCGGAATCCTTTCCGATAAAGGAGCTGGCCGCCCTCTCGGCCGATATTTTTGCAAGCAGCGCCGCCACGGCCCTGCAATATGGCATGACCGAGGGCTATATTCCCCTGCGCGAGGCCATTGCCAAGCGCCAGCGCGAGGTTTTTGGCATCGGCTGTGCCGTGGCAAACGGCGACGCTTATAACGACAGCACGATCGTGGTCTCGGGCGGCCAGCAGGGCATTGAGCTTGCCTGCAAGGCCCTTTGCAACGAGGGAGACGTTGTGCTTTGCGAAAACCCCAGCTTTATCGGCGCGCTGAATGCCTTCCGCTCGTGCGGTGCCAAAACCGTTGGCGTTGAAATGGAGGCGGACGGTATCGATCCCGATGCTCTGGAGGAGGCGATCAAGGCCAACCCTAACGCAAAGCTCCTTTATCTCATTCCCACCTTCCAAAACCCGACAGGCATCACGACCACGCTTGAAAAGCGCCGCCGCATTTATGAGATCGCCAAAAAATACAGCCTGCCGATCCTGGAGGATAACCCCTACGGTGAGCTGCGCTTCAAGGGCTGTGAGGTGCCCACCATCAAGAGCATGGATACCGAAGGGCTGGTCATTTACTGCTCCTCGTTTTCCAAGATCCTCTCAGCCGGTATGCGCGTAGGCTTTGTCATTGGCCCCGAGGAGATCGTGACGAAGATGGTGGTTGCCAAGCAAAGCGAGGACGTGCACACCAACCTGTTTTTCCAGATGCTGTGCCACCGCTTTGTCACCGAATGCGACCTGGATGCCCATATCAGGAGCATTCGGGCCCTGTACCGTCGCAAGTGCGATCTGATGCTCACAGAGCTTGAAAAGCATCTTCCAAAGGAGGTTTCCTTCACACGTCCCGAGGGCGGTCTTTTCATCTGGTGCACGCTGCCCGCAGGCACCGATATGAATGCGTTTGTCAAGAGTGCGCTGCAAAAGAAGGTCGCCGTTGTGCCGGGCAGCACCTTCAACTGCGACACCGAGGCACCTTCCCTTTCCTTCCGCCTGAACTACTCCACCCCCACCGACGAGCAGATCGTGGCGGGTGTGGCGCGTCTTGGTGAGGCGGCACGCGAATTTTTAAAATAACACTTACAGTAAGGATTGAATACTATGTTAGGCGAACAAAAAATCTGTTTTTCGGGCGTACAGCCCAGCGGCAACTTAACCATTGGCAACTATCTTGGTGCCATTCGCAATTTTGCTACCTTCAGTGACGCGTATCAGTGCTTTTACTGCGTGGTAGACGAGCACGCCATCACCGTACGTCAGGTGCCCGCCGACCTGCGCCGCCGCACCTACGAAACGCTGGCCCTCTACATGGCCTGCGGTCTTGACCCTGAGAAAAACACACTCTACGTGCAGTCGCACGTGCCCGCACACGCAGAGCTCGGTTGGATCTTGAATTGCTATACCATGTTTGGCGAGCTGTCGCGCATGACGCAGTTCAAGGATAAGAGCACCAAGCACGCCGACAACGTAAACGCAGGCCTTTTCACCTACCCCGTGTTAATGGCGGCAGACATTCTGCTCTATCAGACCGACGTCGTGCCCGTGGGCATTGACCAGAAGCAGCACGTGGAGCTGGCGCGCAACATAGCCGAGCGCTTTAATCAGCTCTTCCCCGACACCTTTACCGTCCCCGAGCCCATGATCCCCCAAAACGGCAAAAAGATCATGTCATTGGCCGACCCCACCAAAAAGATGAGCAAATCCGACGAAAATCAAAATGCCATCGTATATATTCTTGACGACCGCGACACCATCATTCGCAAATTCCGCCGCGCCGTGACCGACTCCGATACCGTCGTGCGCTTTGCCGAGGGCAAGGACGGCATCAACAACCTCATGACGATCTATTCCTGCTTTACCGACAAAACCATGGAGGAGATCGAGCGCGAATTTACAGGCAAGGGGTATGGCGATTTCAAGCTGGCCGTCGGCGAGGTCTGTGCCGATGCGCTGGCACCCGTACAGGCGCGCTACAAGGAGCTGCTGGCCGATAAGGCGGGGCTTGAGGCACAAATGAAAAAGGGCGCCGAGGAGGCAGCCTACTATGCACGCAAAACGCTTGCCAAGGTACAAAAAAAGCTTGGCTTCGTACAGGTAAGATAAGTGAGGTATTGATCATGAACAGGGACGCAGCAAAGCTTTTCAGCCGCTTGATCTTAAGCGATAAGCCGTTACGCATCAAGCTTCTCGGTGATTCGATCACCCACGGTGTGGGCGGTACGGGTTGGAAGCAAAACGGTGAGCATATCGTGGGCGAATTTTACCGCAGCCCCGATTCCTTTTGCTGGGCAAAGCTTTTCAAGGACTATCTTGAAGGTCACTACAACTGCACGGTGGTCAACAACGGCTGCACGGGCACGCGTGTGGAGTTTATCACCGAGCATTTTGACGAGCTGGTGGACGATGAGGACGACCTGGTGCTCTGCACCATCGGCACCAACAACCGCCACCATCGCTACGAATGGGGCGAGTGTCCCACAAGAGAAGCGCACATGCGCCTGACCTACGAGCGCATGGTGGCGCTGTACCAAAAGTTCGCACAAAAGGGCAAGGACGTGGTGTTTGTTGCCAACATTCCCGCAGGCCTTCCCAGCGAGCGCGACGGCACGGAATACCGCCGCTTGTTACACATGAACGACATTCAGGATCTTTGGATCAAGGCCTCTCTTGAAAACGATTTTCCCCTCATCTGCCTGTATACCAAATTCCGAAACTATTGCCAATACACGGGCACGGACCTGAATTCCCTGCTTGACGATACCCTGCACCCCAACGACCGCGGTTATGAGATCATGTTCTCCCTTTTGATGGAGGAGTTGGGGCTCACCGAGGCTCTGCCGACACTGTAAATAAACAAACATAGCGTGATGCCGTTGGCGAAGCATTTGAAAAACACCGTTACGTGCGAGCATCGCACCCGAGCGGTCAAACGCATTATGGGCTAAGCCCAAGCCCTTATAACAAGCACAAAGAGCAGACACACAAGGCGTAAACCTTATGTGTCTGCTCTTTTTCTGTCTGTTTTGGTTTATATCATGGATCACCAATCCGTGGCGATCGACCCCCAGGCACCCTTGATATAATCGGCGCCCGACCACAGCGTAAACACCAGCATCACGCCAACCAGCGCAAAGGAAAGCGGGTACACACCTGCGGCAAACCAATCACCTGCAAGGTGCGTGATCAGCTTATCGATCAGCGGCTCCACCATCAAGGCACAGATGCAAAAGATCTGCGACACGGTCTTGATCTTACCGAGCATCTTGGCGGCCACCACCGTGCCCGTGGTGTTGACAAGCACCAGACGCAGCGAGGTAATAGCCAATTCACGGAAGATGATCGCCACAACGGCGACAAAAAAGACAATAGTGAATACGTTTTGATAGGCAAGGCCGTAAATGTCGGGGCGCAGCATGCGGAACAGCATGGCCATCAAGGTACCGATCACCATAAATTTATCGGCCACGGGATCCATAAACTTACCGAAATTGGTAATGAGATTATGCTTGCGCGCGATCTTACCGTCAAGCATGTCCGTCAGGGCCGTTACAGCAAAGATCACCACGCCAACGCCATACGCGATCTCCCAGCGCAGTACCTTGGCGGGCAGCAGCAGCAAAACCATAATAACGGGCACCAGACAAAGGCGCAGCATCGTCAGCTTATTGGGCAAATTCATTTTACTCATGATCGTTCTCCTTTACTTCTTAGGCATTACGGCACGGCCGTACAAATCGTAATCCAATACCTCTCGCACCTTCACGTCGATCATGCTGCCGGGGGCAATGCGACGCTCGGCCTTGAAATATACCTTTCCGTCAATATCGGGGGCATCTGCCACCGAACGCCCGAAGTGGGCCTCACTGACGGGGTCAAAATCCTCTACCAGCACGCGCACCGTGGTGCCGACCTTTTCTTCGTTCAGGGCGGCGCTGATGCTCATTTGCTGCTTCATCAGAATATCCATACGGTCCTGCTTTGTCTGCTCGTCGATCTGATCGGGGAGCTTTGCGGCAGGCGTCCCCTCCTCGGCGGAATAGGTAAACACGCCCATACGGTCAAATTTTGCCTCCTCCACGAACGCGGAAAGCTCACTGAAATCCGCCTCGGTCTCGCCGGGGAAGCCGACGATAAAGGTGGTGCGGAGCGTAAGATCCTTGATCTCCTCGCGCAGCTTTTTCACGACCCCCCGTACGGTTTCGCCGTCGCCGTGGCGGTTCATACGCTTCAGGACCGCCGAGGAAACGTGCTGCAAGGGCAGGTCGATATATTTGACGATGCGATCGTTATCGCGGATCTCGGCGATCAGCTCATCGGTCATCTTGTCGGGATAGCAATATAAGAGCCTGAACCACGGGATCGAGGTTTGTGCCGTCAAGCGCTGCAGGAGCTTAGCAAGACTATATTCCCCATACAGGTCAATGCCGTAGCGTGTGGTATCCTGTGCGATGATATTGAGCTCCTTGACGCCAAGCGCCTCCAGCTGCTTGGCCTCGGCGATCAGCTCCTCCATCGGGCGCGAACGGAATCGCCCGCGGATCGAGGGAATGGCACAGTAGGTGCAATGGTTATCACACCCCTCCGAGATCTTCAGATACGAATAAAATTCGGGGGTGGTCAGTACGCGGTCACCGCCAAGGCGCACCGTATTTTTATCCTCAAACGAGGCGAATTTGGCAAGCTTTTTATTCTTGGCACGGGCAAGGACGCTGTCCACAGCCTCCACAATGCGGTGTATACTGCCGACGCCAAGCAGAGCGTCTACCTCGGGCAGCTCGGCAAAGATCTCGTCACGGTAGCGCTCGGACAGGCACCCCGTCACCACAATGCCCTTCAGCTTGCGATGCTTTTTCAGCCACGCAATATCAAGGATATTGTCAATGGCCTCTTTTTTGGCGCTTTCAATAAACGCACAGGTGTTGATGATCACCACGTCTGCCTCGGTTTCGTCGGGTGTCACCTCATAGCCCGCCGAAAGCAGCTCGTGCAGCATAACCTCGGTATCCAGCTGATTTTTGGAGCAACCGAGGGAAACAAATCCTACCTTCATAGTACCAGCCCTTTCTTTACTCCCTTTATCATAGCACAAATTTATGTCCGTGTCAACAAAAAGCAGGCTTTTGCATAGCAAAAACCTGCTTTTCAGGAAAGCCTTATACGTCAGATACGCCGCAGCACCGCATCAGGGTACGATAAAGCTCAAGCTCATAATCGGGTGTATAGGGATTCTCGCACTCACCGCGCACCATAGCGGCAAAGGCGGCCATCATCGCATCGTAGCGATTGAAGGGGCCGAACGTCTGCGTTTGACCCGAATCGCCCCAGGCGTGCTCACGGTACGTGCGCACGTCGGTATACATTTGGTGCTCCGTTCCGTATTCAAAGGGCTTGATCTCTACCGTGGCACGCGTACCCGTGACCACCAGCTGACGGCGCAGATATCCGCCGTACTCAAAAGCAGAGGTCTTGGCAAAGGAGATGCCGTTTGCGTACTGAAAGACCGCCATACCAAAATCCTCGCCCGTGGCACCCTCCGCGCCCGTTTGGCGGTTCATTGGCAAAATGGCGTCGGGACGCCCACGGATCTGCAGAATAAGGTCAACCAGGTGACAGCCAAGATAAAACATCATGCCGCCCGGATGGAGCCCCAGCCAATCGCGCCGCTCCTTGTGGTGATGGCAGTTCATTTGCGCCTCAACGCTCAGTATCTCGCCAAGCTCGCCCGCCCGCACGGCGCGCAGCAGCGCCACAACGGCAGGATTATAGCGATACATATAGCCAAGATGAAGCACCGTTCCCTGCTTTTTGGCAGCGGCGATCAGGTTTTCAAAGGCCACGGGATCAATACCGCCCGGCTTTTCCATATGAACGTGCTTGCCGTGCTCGATCGCGAGGGTGGCGTATTTTGTCAAGCGCAGCTCCTCGGTCTCTACCGTCACGGCCTCGATGCTTTGATCGTTTAAGATCTCATCCAGCGTCATTTCACGGTAGCCCTGAAATTTTGCAAGACGCCCGGCGCCGCCCGTCACGCCCTCGTCCTCGGGGAGCGTATAGCCGACGATCTCGAAAAGCTCGCTTTGCTCCTTGAGGGAGGTGAAGATCTGGGGGGCGTGGCTGTTTTTGTTGCAGCCGATGTGTGCAATTCTGATTTTTCTCATACCGTTGTTCTTCATTTTCCCTATTCCCCCAGCCTTGACCAATCAAAAAGCACCACAGTCGGAAAATCCTTTTCGCGAATCAGTCTGTCATAGACCTCGGGGCATTCGGCAGGCGAGTGCACCTCACCCGAAAGGCCGTCAAACGCGACACGTTTATAGGTTAAAAGTCTGATGATCGCCCCGATATCGTCGCGATGCGTAAAATATCCCGGGTGCGATTCAGCCTCGGGTCTCGCGTTGGTATGGGCGCCGATCAGGGTAATGCCCGGGCAATGCACCTTGCGGTAATAGTCAATATAAAAATGCTTGTCGCGCGTGCAGCCGAGCAACGCGATACGTCCGAATTTTTTCATACAGTCAAGTGCTCCGTCAAGTCCTGCACCTACACCCGTCACCTCAATGGCGACGGCGGCACCGCCACCCGTGAGCGCCTTCACCTTGGCGGCAAAATCCGGCTCGGTCGGCGAAAGGGCATAATCGGCACCCCCTGCCAGCGCCTCGGCACGGCGTGATGCCACGGGATCCACCGCCACCACAGGGGCAGCACCCACCGCGTGCAGCAGGCGCACGGCATACTGACCAAGAAGCCCGAGGCCCATCACAAGAGCTGCCTCCCCTGCCTCGGTGCGGCATTTGCGAATAGCGGCCATCGGGAAGGTGGCCACAAAGATCTGGGCGGCAAGAGGAAGCGGCAATGCATCGGGGATCTTTACCACGCGCTCTGCAGGGATCACGTTATAAGCCTTGTGCTTGGTCCAAAAGCCAATGACGCGGTCACCCACCTGCAGCCCCGTTACCGCTTCACCGACCTCCACTACCACGCCCGAGGCGCTGTACCCCGCGCTGCGCGGAAAGGTCACGTTCGGGGCCTTTGTACCGTTGACGGTGTCGTTGCCTACGATATTGGCACGCTCGGTACCGGGAGAGAGCGTGGTAAAAGCGGTTTTGATCTTCACCAGATCGCCGCTGACCGCAGGCAGATCGGTATCGATCAGCTCCGCTTTATTGATCTCGGTAAAAACAATACTTGGATTTCCCATATGCATTCCTCCCTTGTCGCGCACCGCGCTTTGCTAAAAGTATACCATATTGACAAGAAAAATGGAATATGCTATACTCTTAAAAACAAGTATTTTCCTATCATTTCAGCAATAAAAGGAGTGTTTTATGCAACCTTTGGATATTTCCGTGCTGGTAGCGGCACAGCGCGATTTTTTCAAGAGCGGTGCAACGCGCCCACTCGCGGCGCGCCGTGCAGCACTTGATCGGCTATACCGTGCCATCGTTGACAAGGAGGGCGAGATCGCCAAGGCTCTTTACGCCGATCTCGGTAAATCCCATTTTGAAGGCTTTATGTGTGAGATCGGTCTTGTTTTGAGCGAGATCACGTATATGAAAAAGAACCTTGGACGCCTCGCGAAGCCGCGCCGCGTTAAAACACCCCTCGCGCAGTTCCCTTCCAAAAGCTATCAGCTGCCCTGCCCGCTGGGAAACACCCTCATCATGAGCCCGTGGAACTACCCCTTTTTACTGACCGTTGGCCCACTTGTTGATGCGCTTGCCGCCGGCAACACCGCCATCGTCAAGCCCAGCGCCTATGCCCCTGCCACCTCAAAAGTGCTGGAAGCGCTGCTTGACGGGGTCTTTGACAAGAGCTACGTTGCTGTGGTCACGGGTGGGCGAAACGAAAACGCGGCGCTCCTGCTGCAAAAATTTGATCTGGTATTTTTCACAGGTAGTGAACGCGTAGGGCGCGAGGTGCTGCGCCACACCGCCGCGCATCTCACGCCCACTATTCTTGAGCTTGGCGGCAAGAGCCCCTGCATCATCGACAAAACGGCCGATATCGCGCTGGCAGCCCGCCGCGTGGTGTTTGGCAAATTCCTGAACTGCGGCCAGACCTGCGTTGCCCCCGACTACGTGCTGTGCCACCATAGCGTAAAGGCGGCCTTTTTAGCGGCCGTAAAGAAAGAGATCACCCGACAGCTCGGCCAAAGCCCTCTTGAAAATCCCGACTACGGAAAAATCATCAACGAAAAGCATTTTGAGCGTCTTTTGGGGCTGATAAACCAAGAAAAGGTGGTACACGGGGGAAATTATTCAAAAGAAAGTCTGCAGATCGCCCCCACGGTCATGGACGGTGTCACACAGGACGACGCCGTGATGGGCGAGGAGATCTTCGGCCCCATTCTGCCCGTTTTGACCTTTGATGCATTAGAAGAAGTCTACACTGCGGTAGAGTCGGGCGGCAAGCCCCTGGCGCTTTATATCTTTACCGAGGATCGGCGCACAGCCACCGAGATCACCGCACGCCTTTCGTTTGGCGGTGGCTGCATCAACGACGTAGTGATCCATCTTGCCACCACAGAAATGGGCTTTGGCGGTGTTGGGGAAAGCGGTATGGGCGCTTATCACGGCAAGTGCGGATTTGATAGCTTTTCGCACCTCAAAAGCATGGTGAAAAAGAGCACAAGGCTTGATCTGCCGATGCGCTATCAGCCTTACCAAAAGCGTTACTTTAAGCTTTTGCGGAAATTTCTCAAATAAGAAAAAACCCGTTTTGCCGCAGCAAAACGGGTTTTTTGTAACAGAAAACCACGCGATAGTCGCGTGGTTCCATAAAGGCTTTGCCGATGAGCAGAAAGCACACAAAGAATAAGCGCAGAGTGTTCTTGTGTAAAAGGCTCCCTTGTGTAAAGGGAGCTGTCAGCGAAGCTGACTGAGGGATTGGGCTTGCGTGATTTATGCTTTTACAATCCCTCCGTCACGGCTTGCGCCGCGCCACCTCCCTTTACACAAGGGAGGCTTGGATTTAGTCCCGCTCAAAGCGGGGTATACGTAACAGATGCATGGCTGGCAGGCCAACAAAAAGCGCACTTGTGCGCCGCCAGTAATATGAGGGCTATGCCCGAAACTGAAAAACCCCCCGCTATGCGGGGGGATATTTATTATTTCATTGGCGCTTCAGCAGGCGTGAGCGATATACCAGCAGCACACCGCAAGCAACGGCGACCGCGGCACTCACGATCACGATCGCCAGCCAAAAGCCGCTTTGAAGCGAAAAGGCGGGCAGATTTTGCAGGGTAAACTCACCCGTTTCGGCGTCCTGCAAGCGAGAAAACACCATAACGGTATCAAAAATACATGCACCCATCGCCAAAAAGCCGATGATGGCGGCCATGACGTTGGCGGCGCGATCGGGCGTTGCCACCGCGGGCATACGTCTGATATCCCCTGCCCCGAAAAAGAGCACCGAGCCAAGATAATAGCAAACAGCGCACAGCACGATCGCCTCGGGCAGCATATAAGTGGCGTTATAAATAAAGGAATAAGCCAATGCCGCCTCGGTAGGGATCGAAAGCCCCGCCCAGACCGTGGCACCCGATATCACGTGACAGACGTAGCGCAGCACCGATACCGTAAACGCACCGCACAGCAGCTGAACGGGCTGGCGGCACCTCAGATGCCTGAAAAGGCCGCCAAGACCAATGACGGCAAAGGCCACCACGTAGTCAAGCACGATAATGGCAACGATCGACTGCCACGTGGTGAAGTAGGAGAGCGTGGAAAGCCCCAGCAGCTGCTGAATGATGCCATAGACAACACCGCAAAGCAGCCCCCAAGGGGTGCCGTGCCGATAGGCGATCAACAGCACGGGCAGCATAGATGCCACGGTAACCGAGCCGCCGTAGGGCAGCTTGACCAATGCCAGCTCACTCAATACCGTAGCCACGGCTAAAAGCAGCGCGCTCTCAACGAGGCGCCTTGTTTTTTCTTTGGTTTTCATAAAATACATGAAACCTCCCTTAATAAAATTACCGCACGGAAATCTCCGTGCGGTAAATATAAGGGTAGCGCTCCCCTATGTATCTCCCTACGCCGGCATTATCCGTATCAGGTTAAAGGGTTCAAACTACTGTTTGTCTCAGCCGCCCCACTTGGCAGCGCCCCCGATTTCTATGCGGTTTAGCAACAATATAACACAAAAGTCGCGACTTGTCAATACGAAATGAAAAATTTTTCAGTAACGCACGTTAGAGGCGACCTGTGTGATGTCGACCTCGCTCAGCAGCGCCTCGTCAACCTCAATGCGATCAAGATACAGCGTGGTCTTCTGCTGCAGCATGTATTCAAGCGTCAGGCCGCGCAGAGTAGTGAACCAACGCGAATTTTGCTCGTTTTTCCAGGCGGCGGTATCCAGCTCAACGCGCATCAAAACGTAATACCCCGAATCCGATTCCAGCACGCAGGTGCCACCCACCTCCAATTTGGCAAGCTCACTTGAGAAGGTGCCAAACGCGGTATCACTGCTGTACGTGCCAAGCGCAAAATACATACCGTTGGGGGCATAGGTATTGTTGAAATCACTGTTATCGGAAAGCTCCTTGGCGTATTCGAGGAACTTCGCCTCATCGTCAACGCAAAGCGCGGCGATCTGATCGGCGCGTTGCTTTCTTGCCTGCATTTCCTCTTCGGTGTAATTTTTAACGATCCGTTCTCCCCTGCTGTCGTAGCGGTAATTGATCACACCGTTATCCTTATCGTAGGCCACGACCTCATCGTTGCCATCGCGATAAAGCACAAGGTTATCACCGTACTTACTACCGTACTTAGTGGCATACTCGCCCTCACGTGCCACCGTTACGTACTTGGCGCGCTCGCTTTCAGGCAGCCCCTCCAGCGTTGCGGCAGACACATAGGCCACGTGCTTGAAATCATCGTCTGTGTACCGAACGGCAATGCCGTCAGCATCCTTTTCATGGTCGTAATAATAATTGGCCAGCTGCATCTGATAGCCGCGATAATAGGTCGCCTTATAATACTCCTCAATGGCAGTATCCTGGATCAGCTTGCCCCCGGCCCCGTAAAGATGCTCCTTGAGAAGTGCGAGCTTTGCCTCCAGAATAGCGGCGTCACGCAAGACCGTCACGTTTGCACCGTAGGCGGCCAAAATAGAGTTCAGGGTGGTTTTTGATCCCTCACCGTCGGTGGCGATCACCTCTTCGATCCACGCATCGATCTCCTCTACCGTGCTTTTGGGAAGCTCCAAGTCATATTCCTCAAACAGGATCATGGCGGCGGCAATATGCTTCAAGCCCTCCAGCACCTGGGCGGTATAAAACTGTGCGACGGTGGTGTGATCGGTTGAGATATAGCCGTTCCAGTAGCTGTCGCTGGTCACATTGGCGCCCGACTGCGCAAGCGACCCCTTCATGCGCGAGAGATAAAGCTGAAAGACGTTGACGGAGATTTTTTCTCCGCCTGCCTTGATCAGCGTTTTACCGTGTGAAGCACAAGCCGTGAGAAGCATCACACAGCAAAGCAGTGCGGCCAGCGCCGCCAGTAGTTTTTTCTTCATCTGTATCATTCCCTTTATATTTCGATTATCCAAGCTGTAAACACCTAACCATTATACAATATAATTCGGATTTTGTCTACCCCTTTTTTACGTCTGCCCCTCACCGTGCGCATCGCGCAGGCGGCGAAGAGCCAAAAAGAGGTCAGAGAGCTCACCGAGCATGGCGGCACCCTTGGCACCGCGGTAGCGGATATAGGGCGATGCCGACACCATCATACGCAATTTGCCCGGGAACGCGGTGGAAAGCTCAAGCCAATGATCGACGTCAAGCGCTTCACCGCAAATGGCGATATCGGCACCGTCCTGCCTGATCTGCGTGATGCCGCACTGTGCGGCCAACGAGCGGATCAGTGCAATTTGCAGGAGATTGGAGGCAGCACGCGGCAATTCACCGTAGCGGTCAAGGAGCTCGTCTGTCATATCCTCCACGTCCTGCGGCTCGGCAATGAGCGAAATACGCTTATACAGCGCCATACGCTGCGAAGCAGAGGAAACGTAACGCTCCGGCAGGCAGGCATCCAGAGAAAGCGACACCACACATTCGACGCTCTGCGGCGGCAGCTCGCCCTTTTCCTCCAGCACGGCCTCGTTTAAGAGCTTGACGTAAAGCTCGTAGCCGACGGCATCGAGGTGCCCGTGCTGCTCGGCGCCCAGGAGATTGCCGGCACCACGCAATTCAAGATCGCGCAGGGCAATGCGGAAGCCCGCACCAAACTCGGCATATTCGCGGATCGCCTCCAGGCGTTTACGCTGGATATCGTCAAGCGTACGTCCACGGGGATAAGTGAAGTACGCATAGGCACGACGGGGTGAGCGCCCCACGCGCCCACGCAGCTGATGCAGCTGGGAAAGCCCCATACGGTGTGCGTTATCCACGATAAGCGTATTGGCGTTGGGCACGTCGATGCCTGTTTCAATGATCGTGGTGCTGACCAGAATATCGATCTCGCCCGTGATCATATCGCCCCAGATCCTTTCAAGCGTATCCTTATCCATCTTGCCGTGTGCCACGGTGATCCTTGCCTCGGGGATCGCCGCCGAAAGCGTGGCGGCTACGGCATTGATATCGTCGACCGTATTGTGCAGATAAAAGACCTGCCCACCGCGCCGCAGCTCGCGGCGCACCGCCTCCTCAAGAATGAGCGCATCGTGCTCAAGCACGTAGGTTTGCACGGGCAGACGGTCACCCGGTGCCTCGTCAAGAACGGAAATATCGCGAATACCGCTCATCGCCATATTGAGTGTGCGCGGTATAGGGGTGGCGGTCAGGGTCAGCACGTCAACGTTGCCGCAGAGCTGCTTGAGCTTTTCCTTTTGCGCAACGCCAAAGCGCTGCTCCTCGTCAACGATCAAAAGCCCCAGGTCCTTGAAGCGCACGTCCTTTGAGATCAGGCGGTGTGTACCGACGATAATATCAAGGTCGCCGCGCGCCAAACGCAGCAGTGTTTTTTCCTGCTCCTTTGGTGTGCGGAAGCGCGAAAGCATATCCACGCTCACCGCGAAAGCGCGCATACGTGCGCTGATGGTTTGATAATGCTGTAAGGCAAGGATCGTGGTGGGCACCAGAATGGCCACCTGCTTGCCTGCCAAAACCGCCTTATATGCGGCACGCAATGCGACCTCGGTCTTGCCAAATCCCACGTCACCGCACAAAAGTCGGTCCATGGGGGCCGCGCGCATCATATCCTCCTTGATCTCATCGGCGGCGCTGATCTGCCCCTCGGTCTCCTCATACTGGAAGGCTGCCTCAAACTCATGCTGGTATCTGTCATCGGGCGGGAAGGCAAATCCCAAACGGCGCTCACGCTCGGCATACAAGCGGATAAGATCCTTTGCCATATCCTTCACGGCCGCCTTGGCACGTGACTTGGCCTTTTTCCATTCGGCACCGCCAAAGCGCGAGAGCTTGACAAGCCCGTCGTCGGCGTGAGCGCCGATATATTTGGAAACGGCATCCAGACGGTCACAGGGCAAAAAGAGCTTGTCGCTGCCTGCGTACTGAATGCTGACGTAATCGCGCGTTACCCCATCAATGGTCAGGGTTTCAAGCCCCGTATAGCGGCCAATGCCATGCGCCTCGTGTACGACGAGGTCACCGACGCAGAGATCGGCGTAGGACAAGATCGCCCCGCGCGCAGAGCGCCTTTTCTTAGCGCGCCTCAGCTTACCCGCAGGGGATAACCCACCGTGTCTACCCTCACCGTTCAGCGAAAGGACGGCGACACCCGAAATGCCAAGCTCAAAGCCCGTTCCGCTCTCGCCGATCGCAATGACGACCTCATCGGGACGGGGCGGCTCGGCCGCTTCGGCATCTGCCACACGCACGGCAAGAAATTTGGGAGAGAGCTCCCGTTGCAGCTGCTCTGCCGCTGTTCTGCTTTCAGCCAGCAGCAGTACCGCACGGTGTGCGGCAAGATAATCCTCAATATCCTCTGATAAAAGCGTAAAATTATCCCCGTATGCGGCCGTATGCTTGGTTTTAAAGGTATAAAGACCGCCCAGGCGCCGCCCTACGAGCCCTTGTGCGATCGAGTCGATATGCACGGTAAGTGCCTCACCAAGAAAAGCCTCCAGCACGGCGGCGGTATGGGTATATACGGCAAGAGCCGGAGAAATGGTGCCGTTTTCCAGCAGATCCTTAACGGTCTCCTCGGTATGCCAGAGGGCGGCTTTGGTGCGGTCGTTCACGGCATTGGTGCCGCGCAGCAGCACCAGCGTGTGTGCATCAAGGTAGGAGAGCAGGCACTCCCTTGCCGTATCCACTAACGTAAGATACTTGTCGGCAAAAGGAATTTCCCCGTCACCCGTAAGAGCGGCGAGCTCCTTTTCAAGCTCCTCTCGCCCACGGTCGCTTTTGCATTTTTTCAGCTGACCTGAAACGGCATCGCGCATCGCCTCACGCGTTTCGGCAGTGAGCAGCACCTCGCGCGCAGGGGGGAGCTCACAGCTTTGTATCATGGTATGAATGCGTTGCGTTTCAACGTCAAACACACCCATACGGTCGATCTCGTCGCCAAAAAACTCAACACGTATGGGGGCTGATTTCACCAAAACCTGCCCATCGGGTGTGAGAGCGCGCAAATTCGGCGCATAGATATCCACAATGCCGCCGCGTACGGCAAACTGCCCCGCCCCCTCACAAAGCTCAACGCGCGCATAGCCTGCGGCAAGCAGCTTTTGCGCAAGCTCAGACGGCTCAAGACAGGTGGCGGTATCCAGCACAGTGGTAGCGGCACGCAGACGCTCGCGCGACACCGTAAGCCCCAATGCCGCGTCGGGCGTGGTGAGTACGATATCGAGCTCACCCTCAAGCAAGCGCCAAAGCACCGAAAGCCTCTCATGCTCGTACTCATGAGAGGCGGTGATGCTATAGAAGGTGAGGTCGCGTGCCGTATAAAAGGCGGCACGCACGCCGTAGCCCGAAAGCAATGTCGCGAGGCGCACACACTCCTTCTCCTCGGGGAGCAGGAAGAGCACGGCACCCTTATTTTTATCCTTCAGGTCGGGGACGAGCGCTAAGAGAAGCGCATCTGCCGCACCGTCGGTCAGGCCCGTTACGGCAAAGGGCAACGAGCGACGGCCGAGCGCGTGCGACAGATCGGCAACGAGGTCGCGATATTCGGGCTCAGCACGGAAAAGCTGTGGGATCAGCATGAGCCACCCACCCCGTTACAGACCTGCATCGCGGCGGCAAGGTCGCCCTTCAGTAAGAGCGAAACACCCTTTTCGATCGCTTCATTCAATCCGTTCAGCGTTGCAAGCTCCTCGGTCGAAAATGCGGAAAGCACCCAGTCGGCAAGATCGTAAGACGGGTGCGGCTTTTTGCCGATGCCGATGCGCACACGGGCAAACTCATTGCTGCCAAGCTGTGCGATAATACTTTTCATACCGTTATGGCCGCCGTCGCTTCCCTTGCCGCGCACACGGAGTCTGCCAACGTCCAAGGTAACGTCGTCGTAAATAACGATCACGTGATCGGGCTCCACGTGATAAAACGCCGCCGCCTCACCAACGGCATCGCCCGACAAATTCATATAGGTCTGCGGCTTCATCAGCAGCACGCGCTGCCCTGCCAGCACACCCTCCCCGACCAAGGCCTTGAAGCGTGCGCGGTCAAGCGATATCCCCATTCCCTTTGCCAGCGCATCAACGGCAAGAAAGCCTGCGTTGTGCCGCGTGCGTGCGTACTCCGCCCCCGGGTTTCCGAGCCCCACCACAAGATACGCAGGGGCACCGGTCGCAGGTGCTGAAGCCGTTTCAATTTTCTTGAACAAATCGAAAATATTTGCCATATCCTACCCTCTCCTGCCGTTTGGCACACAGGTAACCCCCGCATCGCCTTGCAAGCACACAAACGCCGCCGCGAGAGCTCGCGCCGACGTCATTCATGATCGCATACCATTATACACTACTTTTTCGCCGCTGTCAAACTGTTTTTTTCAAGATTGATAAATATTTATCAGTATTCAAGAAAAGTTAACTTTATTTTTAAAAATTGTTATATTTGCCTCTTGAGTTTTCTACAATAGTATGTTATAATAATCGCCGTTATGCGGACGCCCGCATAATTTTATGTTAACAATAAAAAAATATTATATATTTGGAGGTAATTTAAATGGCAAAGAAGTATTGCTACCTTTTTACCGAGGGTAACGCTAACATGCGTGAGCTGCTCGGCGGCAAAGGCGCAAACCTTGCTGAGATGACCAACATCGGTCTTCCCGTTCCCCAGGGCTTCACCATTTCCACGGAGGCCTGCACCCAGTATTACGAGGACGGCCGTCAGATCAACGACGGTATCCAGGCCGAGATTAACGAATACATCGTAAAGATGGAAGAGATCACCGGCAAGAAGTTCGGCGACCTTGAAAATCCCCTTCTCGTTTCGGTTCGTTCGGGCGCTCGCGCTTCCATGCCCGGCATGATGGACACGATCCTCAACCTCGGTCTGAACGAAGAGGTTGTAAACGTTATGGCAGAGAAGTCCGGCAACGCTCGTTGGGCTTGGGACTGCTACCGCCGCTTTATCCAAATGTACTCCGACGTCGTTATGGAGGTCGGCAAGAAGTACTTTGAGGAGCTGATCGACAAGATGAAGGAGGAGAAGGGCGTTTCTCAGGACGTTGACCTGACCGCCGCTGACCTCCAGGAGCTTGCTGAGCAGTTCAAGGCTGAGTACAAGGCGAAAATCGGTGAGGATTTCCCCACCGACCCCAAGGTTCAGTTGATGGGCGCTATCAAGGCAGTATTCCGTTCTTGGGACAACCCCCGTGCAAACGTTTACCGCCGCGACAACGATATCCCCTACTCCTGGGGCACCGCTGTAAACGTACAGGCTATGGCATTCGGTAACATGGGTGACGACTGCGGCACCGGTGTTGCCTTCACCCGCGACCCCGCTACGGGCGAAAAGAAGATGATGGGTGAGTTCCTGACCAACGCACAGGGTGAGGACGTTGTAGCAGGCGTCCGTACGCCCATGCCCATCGCTCAGATGGCTGAGAAATTCCCCGAGGCCTACGCACAGTTCGTAAAGGTATGCGGTATCCTTGAGAACCACTACCACGACATGCAGGATATGGAGTTCACCGTTGAGCACGGTAAGCTCTACATGCTTCAGACCCGTAACGGCAAGCGCACCGCTCAGGCTGCACTTCAGATCGCTGTTGACCTCGTAGCTGAAGGTCACAAGACCGAGCAGGAGGCTGTTCTCATGATCGACCCCCGCAACCTTGACACCCTCCTTCACCCCCAGTTTGACGTGAAGGCTCTCAAGGCTGCCAACCCCATCGGCAAGGGCCTTGGCGCTTCTCCCGGTGCTGCTTGCGGTCAGGTGGTATTCTCCGCTGACGACGCTGACAAGTGGAACCAGGCAGGCAAGAAGGTGATCCTTGTCCGTCTTGAGACCTCTCCCGAGGATATCACGGGCATGAAGGCTTCTCAGGGCATTCTCACCGTTCGCGGCGGTATGACCTCCCACGCAGCAGTTGTTGCGCGCGGCATGGGTAAGTGCTGCGTTTCGGGCTGTGGCGAGATCGCTATGGACGAGGAGAACAAGCAGTTCACCCTGGCAGGCAAGACCTACCACGAGGGCGACTACATCTCCATTGACGGTTCCACCGGTAAGATCTACGACGGTATCATTCCCACCGTTGATGCTGAGATCTCCGGCAACTTCGGCACCATCATGAGTTGGGCTGACAAGTACCGCAAGCTGCAGGTACGCACCAACGCCGACACGCCTACCGACGCAAAGAAGGCACGCGAGCTTGGCGCTGAGGGTATCGGCCTTTGCCGCACCGAGCATATGTTCTTCGAGGCAAGCCGCATCGCCGCTATCCGCGAGATGATCTGCTCCGACACCGTTGAGGGCCGCGAGAAGGCTCTTGCCAAGATCCTGCCCATGCAGCAGGGTGACTTTGAGGCTCTTTACGAGGCTCTTGAGGGCAACCCCGTAACCATTCGTTTCCTTGACCCGCCTCTTCACGAGTTCGTTCCCACCGATGAGGCTGACATCGCTCTGCTTGCCAAGAACACCGGCAAGACCGTAGCGCAGGTCAAGGCCATTATCGCAGGCCTGCACGAGTTCAACCCCATGATGGGTCACCGTGGCTGCCGTCTGGCTGTTACCTACCCCGAGATCGCCGTGATGCAGACCAAGGCTGTGATCCGCGCCGCTCTGAACGTCAAGAAGGCTCACCCCGACTGGGATATCGTGCCTGAGATCATGATTCCCCTGGTTGGCGAGGTGAAGGAGCTTGCGTTTGTCAAGAAGCACGTTGTAACCACCGCTGACGCTGAGATCGCCGCTGCAGGCGCTGACCTGAAGTACAAGGTCGGTACGATGATCGAGATCCCCCGTGCAGCTCTGACCGCTGACGAGATCGCGAAGGAGGCTGAGTTCTTCTCCTTCGGTACCAACGACCTCACGCAGATGACCTTCGGCTTCTCCCGCGATGACGCAGGCAAGTTCCTTGATGCCTACTACGACACCAAGATCTACGAGAACGATCCCTTTGCTAAGCTCGACCAGACCGGCGTTGGTAAGCTTGTGGAAATGTCCGCGAAGCTCGGCCGCGCAACCCGCCCCGACATCAAGCTCGGTATCTGCGGTGAGCACGGTGGCGACCCCTCCTCCGTTGAGTTCTGCCACAAGATCGGCCTCACGTACGTTTCCTGCTCTCCCTTCCGCGTGCCGATCGCTCGCCTTGCCGCAGCACAGGCCGCACTGAAGGACTGATTTTAATCACAATTCTCAATAAAAGGGCTCCGATGAGAAGATCCTCATCGGAGCCCTTTTTGTCGCTCGTTTATTTTTTGATAGGCAGCAGCATACGCGTTTGCTTTTTGTATGCATCAAACCCCACCTTGCGTGACTGCCTTTTTTCCGCCATTGGAATGCTGACAGCCAAAAAAAGCACCGTATTGGCAAGTGCCCCTGCCGCCAGATACCACGCGTGCGGCGCCGCCACGACCACGGAAAGTCCTACACCCCACCACATCAGGATCTCGCCAAGATAATTGGGGTGACGGGAATACCTCCAAAGCCCGCGACGAATAAAGGCGGTGTCGCGCTTACGGCGGAACTGATGCATCTGAATATCCGCCACCCCCTGCATCAGGGCCGCCCCCAAGGACAGGCAAAGCAGCAGCACGCTACCAACGTTTGCAGAAAGCCCCACACGTATCGCATAAACGCCGGGCAAAATACAGCCGTATACCACCAGCGTCGGCACCATATGTATGCCCACAAAATTGATCACGGGATAAAATGCCCCCGTCTTTTCCCTGAGCATCGTATACCGCCAATCCTGATGCATCAGATTACCAAAGGTGTACGCCCAGTTTGCTGTCAGGCGGATCGCCCAAAAGGAGACCACCGTGATCAAAAGAACGCCAAAGACGCTCAGCTTTTCTCCTGCGGCAAAAGCCACCAGGATCACGGGCGGCTGTACGCTCCAATACGGATCGTAGACCGACGCGTTTTTGCATAACAGACTGAATATAAAGGTTACCACGGTCGCCGCCACGTCAGCCACAAGCAGCGAAAGCCACCAATCAAAATGATTGGCACGGTAGACCAAGACACCTACTAAGGTGGCTAAAATGTAGACAAACGCCACGAAAGCGAAGCTTGTCGCGCGATTTTCCTTCAAACGGTTCATAAGCTTTTGCAATGCCTTTCGATCGGTGTTATTTTTCTTTTGATCAATGGTTAAAAGGAGAGGATCGCAAACCCGACTCCCCTGCGGCTTGTCATAAGGATACCACGCCCCCCTGAAAAAGTCAATAAATAAAGCAAAATATTTCGACCCCTTGCCCCAAAATTTTCCAAAGGGAAAACGGCCTGCGGCATAGCTCTCGCCGCCCTTGCATATACTTTTTTAAAGTATCGTTTGATAGGAGATCTTATGAAACAATCAGGACTTTGGCAGTTGATGGGCTTTGCCGTGACGTCGCTTGGCGGCACGATCTTGCATTTTCTATACGAATGGCTGGGGAAAGCCGCGTGGATCGCACCGTTTTCGGGTGTGAACGAATCCACCTGGGAGCACATGAAGCTGCTGTTTTGGCCAATGTTTATCTTTGCGCTTGTACAGAGCCTGTTTTTTAAGGACCGTGCGGATTTTTGGTGCGTGAAGCTCAAGGCTGTTTTGCTTGGTCTTGCGCTGATCCCCACTCTCTTTTACACCTATAACGGTGTGGTTGGCAAGTCGCCGGATTGGCTCAATATTGCGATTTTCTTTGTGTGCGCTGCCATTGCCTATCTGGGGGAAGCGCGTTGGTTTCGGGAGGATAAGACCGCCTGTAAACACCCAAAGCTCGCCGTGGCTGCGTTCTGCTCTCTCGCCGCTTTATTTATGCTCTTCACCTTCTTTGCCCCGAAGCTCGGTATTTTTCAAGACCCCTTGACGGGGGCTTACGGCATTTAATTCAGCGCGCAAGCACGCAAAGCAGGCGGTCTTGCGTCACGCGTGATAGAGTTTGCGATAAGCGGTGGCACAAAGTCCCGTTTTTCTTTTAAAGGTCTTCATAAAATGGATCTCATCGGCAAACCCACAGGAAAATGCCACTGCGTGAACGGGCAGCGCGGTAGTTGCCAGCAGCTCGCGGGCAAGCTCTATGCGCTTTTGCACCACGTATTCGATGATCGTCACTCCGTAAGCCTTTTTAAATTGACGTAGCAGGTGCGCGTGACTGATGCCCGCATCCTTGCATACCCCCTCAATGCTGAAGGTGGACAACGTGAAGCTACCGTCTATCATTTCCTTTATGCTCTGTATTTCCTCCGTGCGCTCGCCCGTACAGCACTCCATAATGCGATAAAAAAAGTGGAATTATTTTGCCAAGCGGTTATGGGCACTTTTTGAGGAAACAGTATACCTGCGGCATATCCGGTACGAGGCGGACGGAGAAACGGAGCTTTCCTTCTCCCTCAGCTTTTGCAACGCACCCCACCACAATCTGTACAACGCCGAGGGCTATATTGCCTCCCCCCTTCCGTATTACGCTTTCCCACTCATCAAAAAGCCGCAAGAGCATCGGGCATTGCCCGTCCTTGCGGCTTTTATTTTTATAGCTTGATATTTTCAATTTTTTCCAGGATACCGTAATCGGCGTAGTCAAATATGGGGGCTTCCCTGTCGGGATTGATGGCAATTACCGTGCCTGCCCCCGACATACCCGCGATATGATGCACAGCACCCGATATGCCGACGGCGATATAGAGGACGGGCGACAGCACCTTTCCCGTCAAGCCAACCTGCTTTTCGTAAGGCAGAAAATCGTTGTCCACCATTTTGCGAGAGGCAGCCACCTCCGCACCAAGACGGGCGGCAAGCGCTTCAGCGGCGGCAAGAGAATCCTTGGCACCGTAGCCTATACCCACCACAACGTCGGAGGTATCGCCCTTGACGGTTCTGACGGTGGCCATAGCAGGACGGATCAGACTGCGGATTTCCGCTATCACGCTACCCGAAAGAGCGGGCCGTATCATAAAAAGCTCCTTGCCGTCGGTATGAAGGGCGGTGCAATCGGCGCAAAGCCCCACATCCAACAGGGCCGCCACCTCCGCCGCCATCCGCTTGGAGGGAAAATCGCTTCCCCACAAAACCGCATCGGGGCGCTCCTTTTGAATACACGCCGCCACACTTGCGGTGTCCGACAGCGGAATGACCCGTATATTCTCGCTCACACCGCGAGCAAAGTCTACGGGCGCCTCCCCTACGCAAAGCACCGAGGGGAGCAATGCCTCTTTGGCTCTTTCGGGGCTTATGCGCTCTTTTCCCTTTTGCAAGGCATCCGCCACCGTTTCCAAAAGAGAGGCGGCGTCAATGAAGCGGCATTTTCTTTTGCCCGTTTGGTTCTCCTTGGTGGAGATAACCCTTGTTGGCGAGCCCTTCAAGCCGCATTTTTCAGCATCGGCGCCGATATCGGCGCAGGAAAGAACACGGCATTCGCCCGTAACGGAGCGAAGCCTTGGGCGTCTGAGCGTATTGATGCGCTCTACTGTCAGCACAGCGGGAAGGGACACAGATTCCTCCTGCCATCTGGTTTTACAGGCTATACTATTCTCGGTGACGCTTTGAATCTGCATCACGTTGGTGATAAGAGAATAGCCCAGCTTGGTGGCAAGCATCGCCCCCGTTTGGGCGGTATCGCCAACTAAGGTTTGCCGACCGCAGAATACAAGGTCGGGAGAAAGAAGCCTGATAGCCCTTTCCAGGGTATAGGCAGTTGCCAGCGTATCGGCGCCCGCAAAGGCGCTATCACTTAAAAGCACAGCCTCCTTGGCGCCAAGACGGGTCAAGGAAACCAGCATATCCCGCGCGCGCAAGGGTCCCATACTCAAAAGAATGACCTCGGCGCCCGCAATACGGAGAGCCTCCTCGTACGCCGAGGCGTCAAAGGGGTTAATTTCCCCGTCGAACCCCTGGCGAACACAAACCACTATTTTCATGTTTTTTCTACCGTTTTTCCGCCAAGAATGACCCTTTTCAAGGTTAGCTCTCGGTCAAAAATCAAAAGGTCGGCATCCTTTCCTGCCGCAATGGAGCCCTTGCGCGCGGAAATACCCATACGGAGGGCAGGCGCCAGAGAAAGCATAACACAGGCATCGGAAAGAGATATGCCATAGCTTTGGCAAAGCACACGAAGGCATCTATCCATCGTGGCGATGCTTCCCGCAAAGGAGCTCATATCCAACAGCTTCGCAACGCCATTGTCTACAATAACCTCGGTGCCCGCGTGCAGGCTTCCCAGCTTGCCGCTTTGCAAGGAGGATGCCGACAGGCGCATACCGTCGGTAATGACGGATACCCCTTCTCTGCCCTTTATCTTCATAGCTAAGAGGATATCCTCCTTCGGGATATGACAGCCGTCCCCGATCAGCTCCACGGTAACGTGATCGTTGAGATAGGTTGCCTCGTTGACACCCGCATACACCGTTTGCCCCCGTTTTCTGTGAGAGCTTGTGGCGTTATAAAAATGGGTAACGTGGGAAAATCCGTTCCGGTAGGCTGCCTCCGCTTGGGCGGCGGTGGCGTCTGTGTGCGCCACGGCAGCCACAATGCCAAGCTCCCGCATACGGTTGCCGAATGTGGCGATACCGTCAAGCTCGGGGGCGGCGTCCCATCTGTGAATAGCGCCCCCGGCAAGCGCCAGCAGCGCCTCGGTTTCCTCCACGGTGGGAGAACGGAGAACGTCGCCCTTTTGCGCGCCGCGACTTAATTTCTCACCGCCATAGAAATAGGGTCCCTCCAGATGAACGCCGGGCGCTAAGGATGCGTAGGCGCTTCCTTCCTTGAAGGCGTGAAAGGCGGCAAGAAAGGCGGACAAATCCTCAAAGCTCGCCGCCACAGCGGTGGGATAGAGGGTGGTGGTGCCGTGGGCAAGGTGCGCCTTGATAGCGCCCTCAAAGGCATCCACCGTAGCGTCCATAAAATCGTGTCCGCCGCCCCCGTGGACGTGAATATCCACAAAACCGGGAAGGACGTAGCCGCCCTCCGCATCCATCACCTCGCACTCGCAGGCGGCGCCCGTATAGGCGAGGGTCTCTATTTTGCCGCCGCAAAGCGAGAGGATCTTGCCATCCAGAATGCCGTCGGGGGTGACGAGGGCGCCGTTTTGTATCAAAACACGCTTCATATTACTTGTTGTAAACTCTGATTTGGGAAACAGGGCACGCCGTTGCTACGGCTGCGGCGTACACCATCGCGTCGGGGTGTCCCTGGAAGAGGGTGCAGGGTACGGAGGCAGTCTTCTCACCGTGCAGAATCTTACGGAGAGCGGCGGCGTTCCAGTCACGGGGCATACACATACGAACCTTCTTCGCCAGCAGCATTTCCTTCATACCGACGGTGATGCAGTTTTCGGGAATGGCTTCAATATTGGCGCCGCAGTTCATAAAGGCGTTGATGGTTCTGGTTTCTCTGGTGATTTTCAGGGTTCTGGTGGGACGGGCGGCGAACTCCTCGGGCGTAACAACCTCACCGGGCTCCGGAGGCTCGTTGAAGGCGTAGTGGCCGTTGATGCCAACGCCGCCAAAGACCATATCGAGCTTACCGTAGCTCTCTATAATCTCCATGACTCTGCCCTCGTTGCCGGGCTCGGGGAAAATGCGGTTTTCGGGAAGAACGTTCAGCTCCTCGTCCACCTTGGAATAGAAGGTTCTGTCCATACCGCCTCTGAAGGAAAGGGGATGGTTGTAATCAATATAGGTGCCGTCCTCGTTGAGATACTCGTCCATATTGATAAAGACGCACTTTTTCAAGGAAATACGGTACTTGTTCACAAGCTCCGCAATGCGGGCGTAGGGGCCAAGGGGGCCGTAGGGCACTACCATAACGGTGGGCTCGCCCTTTCTATTATTCTCGGCGATTACCTCCAGAACCTCGATAGCCACCCTCCAGTACATATCGACCTCGTGCTCACATACGCTGAGCTTTACCTTGCTTCCTTCTGCAAGCTTTTCGGGGGGAATTAAATTGATGTTCATACTCATTTTCTTTCTCCTTTACTGATTTTCCCGGTAAATTTCTGCCAGGGCTTTTTGTATTTTTTTGTATTTTGCAAACAGTTTCTGATATTTTTCGGTGTTCTCACGAATGGGCGTGACGGTTCTTTCCGTCTTGATTGCCAGCTTTATTGCCTCGTCAAAGCTTTTGAAAACACCCAGCGCCACACCTGCCAGCATAGCGGCACCCAAGGAGGAGTCGCTGCTTTGGGTAATGCGCAGCTCCATCCCCAAGGCGTCTGCCACTATCTGACTCCAAAGGGGCGATTTGGCGCCGCCGCCAATGAGCGTTGCCGTTTTGCCCGTTCGAATGCCGATGGATTCCAAATACGCCTTGGAATCCAGAAGCGACAGGGCGACACCCTCTAAAACGGCTCTGGAAAAATGCGCCTTAGTATGGGTTGCCCGCATTCCCGTAAAGCTGGCGCAAAGGGTGGGGTCGGCATAGGGCGTCAGCTCTCCCTTCAGATAGGGATGATAGAAGAGCCCTTCCGCACCAATAGGAACCTCTGCCGCCGCCTGATCCATTTCGGCGTAATCACCGCCGAAGGTATCTCGGTACCAGCGATAGCTGGAGGCTGCCGCCTTGGTTGCCGTCCCGGGGTACCAAAGACCCTTGACAACGTGAGAATAGTTTACAAGGTGTCTATCGGGTCGGGCTTCTTCGGTCATCACGCAAATTCTGCCCGCTGTTGCCAGCTTCACGGTTGTATCGCCCTTGGCAATGGCACCTGACGCCAACACCTCAAGGGCGGTATCCGTGGTACCGCATATCACGGCAGTTCCCTCGGCAAGTCCCGTCATTTTGGCCGCCTTGGGGGTGATGCTTCCCACGATGTCGGTGGGATTTTTAACAGGGGGGAGCATAGCGGGGGTAATGCCCGCCAGGGCGCAAAGCTCCCCGTCCCATTGCATTTCGTTGCAGTTGAAGAGCATACTGCCCTCTGCCTCGATGTAGTCGGTGGCGTACACGTCCGTCAAGAGATAGCGCAGGTAGTCCTTTTCGAAGAAAACGTAACGCCCGCGCCGAAACAGCTCCGACTGATTGCGCCGCAGCCATAGCAGCTGGGGCAGCGTCCATATGGTGTCGGGCTTATGGAAGGTTTTGGAAAAGATCTCCTCCCCCTTTTCCCTTTGCAAGGCATCTGCCTCGGCACGGCTTCTGGTGTCCGTCCAATGAATGGCACGGGAAAGGGGCCGAAAGCTCTCGTCTGCCAGCAAAAAGGTATGGGTGGCGGAGTCTAGCGCAACGCCTACGATATCCCGAGGGTTGACGCCGCTTTTTTGCAGGATCTCTCTCGTATTACAAAGGAGCGCCGCCTCCCAATCCGAGGGGGACTGCTCACAGCCGCCGTCCTCGGTATAGAGGGTGGGGTATTCTACGGTGCTTTGTGCAACGATTTTCCCCGTCCCGTCTAGCAGCGTTGCCTTGGAGGCGCCGCCGCCAAAGTCAATGCCTAATAAATATGTCATATACAAGCCTTCCTTTTTTCGCTCTGCCGCAAGGGGATAATCACCCTTATCGGGGCAAGAGGAAATTATTTAATCCAGTCGTGCTCGGGGTCGTTAGAGCGGTTGAAGCCCTGGTAATCGCCCGCCATCAGCCACAAAAAATAGGTTTTGTAGCCAGGGGTAGCCACGGTGGTATGGAAGCCACGGGGAAACTCCACCAGCTCATCGTTCTTCACACGGTACGCCTCCTCAATTTCGCCGTCACCCGTATACAGGCATTGCACGGCGAAGCCCTGCTTGGGCTCAAAGAGGAAATAATAAATTTCCTCGGCGACGCACTCGGTGGGCATATTGTCCTCATCGTGCTTATGGGGAGGGAAGCCCGCCCAGTTGCCCTCGGCAACGTATGCCTCGCCAACGGTCAGTATTTTGGCGTTGGTGGTGCCGTCAATGAGGAAGGTGGTTTCTCTTTGGAAGGGGACTCTGCCCAGAAGCTTCACGGGCACTCTCTCCGCGCGCAAAAGCTGGGGCTCACCCTTCTCTGCCACGGGGGTGGCGCAAACGGCAATTTTCAGGTTGTCCCGTGCCGTAATGTCGAGGCTCATATCGCGGGGCATAAAAAAGCTTTCAGCCCGCTTGTTCTCAAAAACGGAGCTGCGATTGCCGACATTCTCCCATTTTTCATTGTCAAACGTCACGTCACAATGCCCCTCGAGCAGAATAAAGGCAGTTTCCTTATCCTCGGTGCTGTAACGGAGGCTTTCTCCCGCACCAAGCGCAATAATACCGAACTCCAGCCGCTTAAGGGAGCATTCACCGATCTTACACATGGGGGTATAGCCCTTTTGGGGCAGATAAGTCTTTTTATAATTCATAACCGTTCTCCTTCATATATGCTTTGACAGCTTCAAAGCGCGGCACGCTTTCGCGCGCCCCCACACCCATACACTTCATAGCGGACACGGCACTGGCAAAGTGACAGCACTTTTCGTATCCGTAGCCCTTGACCACGCCTGCGGCAAAGGCACCGTGAAAGACGTCACCCGAGCCGTTGGAATCCTTCACCTCGGCAGGATATATGGGATAATAGGAAAGGCTTTCGCCGTCATAAATCAAGCCGCCTCTTTTTCCCTGGGTAACAACCACGATTTCGGGAGAATAGAGGTCATAGAGCTTCCTTGCCGCCTCCTCGGCGGTGGTGGCGCCTGTGTGCCCGATGGCAAACTCCTCGGAGGGAATCATAATGTCGGTCTGCGCCAGGAGCGCCGCGACGCCCTCGTAAAGACCGCCGCAATCGTATAGCACCTTGGTGCCTGCTTCTTTCGCAATAATGGCAGCCTCTACCGCCGCCTCTAACTCGTTGCCGTCCACCATCAGAAGCGCCGCTTCCCTGACAGCCTGCCTTTGCGCCTCGGAAAGAGAGAGGGGAGGCAGGTTGCCCTTGTCGAAAACGCAGGTGCGCGCGGTGGAATCGGCAGACAGCCAAAGCACCGAGGTAAAGGAGCGGTAGCCGCTCTTGATTTCCACAAGGTCGGTGGCAACGCCGTATGCTTCAAAATCCTTCTTTAAGAAGGCGCCGCCGTTATCATCGGACAAAACGCCGATATACGCCGCTGATTCTCCGAGCTTTTGCGCGGCAACCAGCCCCGTTGCGGTGGGGCCGCCGCCTGCGGGCTTACAGGAGGTGGCGCGCATTTTGGTATCTTCCTTGGGATAGGTGGGGACGTTATAAAGCGTATCAAACACGCAAGCGCCTATTCCGACTATCTTTGCCATATCAGTCAGCCCTTCCGTCAGCGCCCACCAGCTTGATTTTAGAAATGCAGAAGCTCTTGACAGCCTCAATGGGCTTTTTCATAAAGGTATCGATAGCAACGGGTCTTTGGGGATCGTTTACGACCTCCTTGCAGGTATCAAGGAAGGAATAGCAAAGGTCGGTGGCGAAATTCATTTTGCGAATGCCCTCCGCAACAGCCTTTTTAATTTCCTCGTCGGGAACACCCGAGCCGCCGTGCAGAACCAATGCCGCACCGCCCGTTGCCGCGCGAATCGCCTTGATGCGCTCAATGTCCAGCTTGGGCGGCTTTTTATATCTGCCGTGCGCCGTGCCAACGGCAACCGCCAGACAGCAGACGCCCGTTTCCTCCACGAAGCGCTTGGCGTCCTCGGGGGTGGTAAACTCGTCCATCGTATCGTCCTTGGTGGTGCCTACGTGCCCAAGCTCGCCCTCCACCTGCACGTCAAGATAGCGGCAGGTATCCGCTACTCTTTTGGTTAAGGCAATATTCTCCTCAAAGGGGAGGGTGGAGCCGTCCAGCATAATACCCGTGGCGCCGTAGCAAAGAGAACGGGTGGTTTCCAGCTCCGAGGGGCCGTGGTCCAGGTGGAAGCAGACGGGAACGGTGGCGCGGGCTGCCGCCGCCAGAATAACGGGGGAAAGGAAATAACCCGTTTCCTCCTTCATCAAGCGGGGGTACACCTGCATAATGACGGGGGCGCGCGCCTCCTCGGCGGCGTGCAGCACGCCAATCACGCTTTCCATATTATAGACGTTGAAGGCGGGGACGCAAAAGCCGCCCTTTTCCGCCATTCCGATAATCGTTTGAAGATTGACCAGCATCGCTTTTCTCCTTTATTGCAGTATGAGGTCTTCTAAGGAATAGATGGCAAAGCCCTCCTCCGCTGCTGCCTTCAGGGCGGCGTATTCGGACACGGAGGCGGTAACGATGGCGGTAGCGCCAATGCTCTTGGCATTGAAAATTCTTCTCTTGGCAACCTCTTCGATAACCTTCGGCATATACTGCGCCATCAGAATGTTGCCCGCAAAGATAGTTCCCTTGCGGTTCAGATGCATTTCGGAAAGCTCGGCAAAGGCGCCGATGACCTCTCTTGCCTCCTCGGTTTCCTCTAAATCGCGTGCCAGCTGATAGGGGTCCTGGTACACCACGCGCGTATCGCTCTTTTGCGCCTTCAGCTTGTTTTCCTTCAGCAAAGAGGCAAGGAAGGCGGTATAGGTGACAACCGTTGCCTTCACCTCGATGCCGTACTCCTTGTACAGCTGCTTGATAGTCTTGGCGTCCTCGGGGTCATAAACAACCACGGTTTTATAGCCATTCAGCGCCTTGGCGCAGGCAGCCATCATCTCGGCGGTTTCATCCGCCTTGCCGATAAGGAACTCCAACTGCGCTCCCGAGGGAGCCTCGTTTTCCAAAAGCGTAAAGGCAACCCCCGCCTTATCCAAAACCGCCACAGCCTTGCACGCCTCGGCGCACATCATATATCTGGCATCTACACCCAGGAAAAGCAGGGTGTCGGTCTTAGCGGAATGGGCGTTGATCGCGGCGGTAAGGCTCTCGCAGAGAGCATTCTTGCCGTAGGCGTTACCAAAGGTGAGGCAATTCTCTACCATAGTATTGATGTAGGGAGGGAGCTTATCCTCCAAGGCTGCCTGCAATCTTGCCTCCTTGGCGAACATAACGGGGTCCCAGCCCGTGACACACTCGTGAACGCAGGCGCCGCAGGTGGCACATTCGTACACGTTGTCCATTACCTCAGAAAGGTCGATAGCCTCACGGTTGACCAAGGACAGACCCAGGGCTCTGGCTCTGGGAGTGCTTCTCTCCTGTCCCGTGGCGTTGCCGATGGGGCAGATGTGATGACACATCCAGCAGAAGCGACAGGAATCTATATGCTGTTTGCTTTTTTCAGACATGATCATAGCTGTTCTCTCCTTATATTCCAAGCTTAAAGGGGTTCATAATACCGTTGGGGTCCAAGGTCTTTTTCAGGCCCTCGAACACCTGCATAGCGGGGCCGTACTGCTCCTTCATCAGTCTGCCAAGCTTAATGCCCACGCCATGGTGGTCGTTAACAACGCCGCCGTGCTCTAATGCCGTTCTGACGCCGCAGGTCCAAATCTGCTGATGGAGCCGCAGAGCCTCCACAGGGTCGGTGGGAACGTCCTTGCCCTCCACGATAAATCTGTCGTAAATCATCGAGCCCCATTCATACCAATGAGAGAAGTGGGCGATAAACTTAGCCTGGGGGAAGTTGCTTTCAATCGCATTCTTCATTGCCCAGTAGATTTCCTCAATCTTGCCGTAGGGCGCAATGGTATCCATCGTACCGAACATCTGGGGAATGTCCATCATATGACCGGGATAGAAGAAGGTGATTTTTTCCTTCCACCATTTCTCACCGTACTCGCTGCCAAGGTCCTCGGCACCGTATTTCTTGAAGGTGTCAAGCAGGATCTTCTCCTCCACGTCCACTAACTCCTTGACGCCCTCGTAGGCAATGTTCATAAAGGCGCCCTTGCGCTCCACGCCTACGATTTTCTTAATGAGAGAGGAGGTTTCCGCCTCATCGTACAGACGCATAACCGAGGGCTTGAACTTTTGCAAAAGCTCGCGGCTTGCTAAGAACGCACCGTGCATATCCTGGAACAGGAAGCCTCTGAAGCGGCGCACCTCGGGCTGGTCGAAGATACGAATCTGCGCCTTGGTGATAACGCCCAGCGTTCCCTCGGAGCCGATGAAAATCTGGTTCAGATCGGGCCCTGCCGCGTGCTTGGGCGCGGAGGCGGTGTTGATGATGTCGCCGTTGGGAAGAACGACCTCCATCTGCAGCACCATATCGTCAATCTTGCCGTACTTGGTGGACACAACGCCGATGCCTCTGTGGGCAAGGAAGCCGCCAACCGTGGAGCAGGTGAGGGAGGAGGGATAGTGCATGGTTGCCTTGCCTACCTCGTTTGCCGCCCACTCGATGTGCTTATAGATGGCACCCGTGCCGCACTCTATGTACATAGCGTCGGTATTGACCTCGTAAATCTTGTTCATTCTCTTGGTATCAAGCAGAATGCCGCCTGCCACGGGAATGGCGCCGCCCTGGGTACCGCCGCCGGCACCCCAGGTGGTAACGGGGATTTTATAGTAGTTGGCGATTTTCAGAACCTTGGACACCTCGGTGGCGTTTTCGGGACAAACCACGATATCAGCCTCGGGCATACGCTCGCCTCTGTCAGCCCACATTCTGGACAGCCAGAAATAATCCACGCTATGGGAGACCTTGTCGATGGCTCTGGTGGAGCAATTTTCCTTTCCTACCGCATCCTCAAGCTCGGTGAGAATCATGGAAAACAAAAATTTGTTCATTTGGTACTGCATATTCATCCTCCTGTATGAATTTTTTATATCCATAAACAATTATAGCACTTCCTTTTTGGGTTGTAAATGTAAACAAAGAAAGTATTTGTAAAAAACGGTACTTATTTTTGCGCTTTTGGATTGAAAAATCCATTTTTTTGTGGTATGATGGGATAAAACGATAGAAAAGGAGTCCGACGATGAAGCTGATTTCCTTTGAAAAGCTTTACACCACCGATTTTTTGATCAGCGAATCCCTGGTCAAGCCGCAATGCTGGCAAGGGCGCGGAAACGTATACAACGCCCTGGGAAAGCCCAAAATTTCGCACACGCTTCTCTGGTTCAAAAACTGCAGCGCCGTCATCACGGATTCGGTGGGAAACGTCCTTCACGCGGCACAAAATCAGCTTATCTACACCGCCAAGGGCATTGAATATAAAATCCTCTTTCAGGACACGGGCAAAAGCAAGGAGGACACCGTTGTCATCCATTTTCAGATGACGGACAAGGACGGGGAGGACATTGCCCCTATTCTTACCCCCTTCGTTTGCATGAAGTCCTTGGATGCCGCCACCGCCGCCTCCATTGATATGCTTGCCAAGGAGTTCACCAAGAACATCGTCTGCGTCCCCGAAATCAATTCGGTGATATATAAAATCCTGGCGGATATTTGTAAAAACCAAAAAAGAAGGACGACAAAAAAGCGATACGCACGTATTATAAACGGCATTGAGCTTTTAGAGCAGAACAGCGAATTAGACATTGAGGAGATTGCCAGGCGCTGCGGCATCAGCGGCTGCTATTTCAGACGACTGTTCAAGGAATACAGCGGCGAGAGTCCCATACAGTTCCGTCAACGTCACCGCATCGAGCGCGCCAAGAGCCTTTTGCTTTCCGACGAGCCCTACTCCATCGGCGAAATCGCCAGCGAGCTGAATTTTCTGGACATATACCATTTCAGCAAAACCTTCAAAAAGCTTTGCGGTATGTCCCCCAGCGAATTTTTAAGTCGGTACGGCGCGGAATAGCCCGTTATAATAAAAAAGAACGCAAAGCCTCCTTTCTTATGTGCGACAAACAATGTAGTCTACAGTCACATTGAAATAATCTGCTAATTTGCAAAGTGCATCTATATCCGGCTCGCGCACTTCCCTTTCATAGCGCGAATATACCAGCGGAGAACAACAAATAACTTCTGCCACTTCCTTTTGTGTTGCACCCTTTTCTGCTCGCAATTCTTTAAGTCTCATCCTCTTCCTCCAAGCCTAGGATATCGCATAGCATTGAGTATGCTACTGATTTTTTTCCTTGTTTCTTTGAGGAATGATATCCTTGCCAAGTCTTTCTGCCAACCGAGCATTCACAATACCAAACAGGATTCCCATTTTCATCATAAGCTTCTGAGAAGTCATAACTCGGCTGATCAATATAGCCTTTTTGATAAAATTCCTGAAGCTGATTTATTACTCGGTCAATGTCGGGTTCTCAGTGGTTGTCAATTACTTTCGACTATCCTTTTCGGACATGCGAGTCACGAAGCCACAAGCCGCTTTTTCTTTGTTTATTGCGATGTAAATTTTGAGGGCTGACGATTGATTTTCGTCAGCCCTTCGTATGTTATTTTCTTCCTTTTCCGTTATCTTTACCTATACCGTTTGTCAGCATATCCTTCAGTTCTGCCATGGACTTATCCTTCAAATCCTCGATCGTATAGCTCGGATGCTTCTCGATAATCTTGGAGATTATACGGTATTTACCGGGGGAGATGCCGTATTCATCGGCTTCGGCTCTATCCTCGGTGGTTAGTTTGGTCGTATTTACCGAGTAATTTCTATTGCCTCTGATCTTCTCGGCACGCTCGGAGAGCTTTGCAAGAAGTTTGTCGGCATTTTTGTTTTTCTCGGATACCGCGCTGATATATATTTCCGCATTACTATCAAAATAGCCGTTCTCATCATATGCGGCTATCATTTTTTCGAGTGCATCCTCGGCGGATAATCCCTTGAGCTTGATGCCGTTAAGTGCTTTTTCGGCATCTTCGTTAAGATATTCTACGCTACTTATCTTGCCAAAGCGGTTCACGTTAAGAGCAACCGAAGGGTTAACGTCTATATAAACGGTCTGATAATTCTCGTTACCCAGACCGAGCATACCTCCAATCAGTATAAATACGAACACGAAGCATGCCGCAATCGGCATAAATCTTTTTGCAAAGGGGGATATACGAAGAGATTTCTTTTCTTTTTGTATAGCTGTGGTTGACATCTCTTGCTTTGCCTTAGCAAGAATTTCGTTTTTCAAATCGGCACGAGGTGTGATTTCTTCACTTTCTTTAAATAACCTTTCAAAGTCCTTATCCGTCAACTCGATCCCCTCCTTTCGTAAGCGTTTTTTACTTTCTTGATTGCGTTGTTGTATTGCCATCGCACCGTGCTTTCAAGCCCCCCCACGATCTTGGCAATATCCTTGAATTTCACGTCGTTTACAGCGTGTAATATCACGATACGAAATTCATTTTCATTCAGTACCTTTTCCGATAGCACGATGATACCGCTTTCATCGTATATGTGCGGAGCATCTTCTTCGCCAAGACCGAGGATGTTAACGGTTTCCTCGTCATCATAATCAATCGAAACAATGCGAGCGTTCTTTCGCAACATATTAAGGCAAATGTTCTTTGCTATGGTATAAAGCCAATTAAAGCCGTTTTCGCCTCGGTATTTTTCTATATTGCGAACCACCGTCAGATAGGTTTCGGATAGCGCATCCTCGCTGTCGTGGTGATTGTGCATGTATGTATAACACAGAAAGTAAAGCGGTTTTGCCGTTTCCTCGTACAACGGGTCTAAGGCAGAGCTATCGCCCTGCCTTATCTGAGTCAAATATTCATCTACTTTGTATTTTTCCTTTTCGATGATAATTGCCATTTTTAATACCCGTCGGGCTTATCCGATATTCTCCTTTATTAGAATTTTGGGTTACTCGGTAACATCCTCTGTCTTGGGCTACTTACCCTTGTTCCCGTTCTGACGTCTTTCAGCCTCTGCGCGGTACTCCTTGCGTGCCTTCTTGGAGGACTCCTTGTAAGCATCCTTCAGTTCACCGGCTTTTGCCTTGTATTCATCTTGAAGGGGCTTCAGCTCTGCCTCCTTTTCTGCAATCTGTGCCTCGATTGCAGATTTTTCTTCGTCAGTCAGTTCACCTTCAAGCTGTGCTTCAAGTGCCTCAATTTCAGTGCGAAGCTCGAAGAGTCTTGCGTATTCGTTCTTGAGCATGTCAATGTCCGCGCGATAATTATCCTTCAAACCAGCCGAGATCTTTTCCTCGCCCTTGTTGCCCTTGAGCAATTTCATCCAGCCCTTCACGCCAAGCTCCAGGACCTCGGTGTCGGTCAGCTCGGGATGAGCGTCAAGAACACGCATAACCAGCTTTACGTGTCCTGCGGAGATGCCCCATTCAGTAGCCTTGTCAGCATACTTGTCAAGTGTTTCGGTAATCCTGTTGTGTCAAGGATATATTTATTTGCAAAACCGCCATGCTTATCATCGCATGCCCATTCCTTCGCCAATTCTACATACTCTGTGCAATAAAATCCAAGTCCATAATCATTATATGGTTTACCTTTTCCATATTCGGGAACCTCAATTATGTTTTCCGATCCATGATAAATAATAAGTTCGTTTTTCATAGCATTCACCTTCCTTGCTATTATTATACCATTACAATGTTAGTTTGTCAACACCAAATTAACATTACGATGTTAGTTTTCGTTAAAAAGTGCAAAATTTGCACCTTCAAAAAATATTGAAAGTGCAAATCCGCTTTTCTTTGCTTACTGCGTATCAATTTTTGACTCTCTACGCTATCCCGTATTCCTCTTTCATCTCCGCTATCATCTGGGCAAGCTTCTCCTCACATTCTTCGATGCTGCCGGCGTAGATGTTTCGGGTGATTCGTTTGCCGTTCACGATTGGCGAGTACCGTCCTTCCCACACGTTCTTGCTGACTTGATGAATCGAGCCTGTTCCCTGCCGTCTGTACTTGCCTTTATAAGGCTCAAATTTCGTCCTTGGCGTGGGTTTTGGTGCTTCGGTCGGTACTTGCTCGTCCTCGCTCTCACCGCCGTCAAACTCGGCGTACGCGCCTGCAAGCGTTCCTATCGTTTTATCTATGGTCTTGGCTGCGGTTCGCATTCCTTCGTCGGTGGCGTGGGAGTAGACATTCAGTGTGGTTTCTACGCTTTCGTGTCCTATCGTGCAGGCGAGCGTTTTGACATCCATTCCATACCTCAGAGCCTGCGTTGCGAAGGTATGGCGGAGCGCGTGAAACGGCACCTGCTTACAGCCTGCGTGTTCGAGTATTTGCGAGAGCTTCTTTCTGCACGCACACGGATCGCGAGGCAGGTCTTGTTCTCTTTTATACGGCGATGGGAACAACCACTTTGACCGTACCTTTTTGCGGTACTCCTTCAATATTTCGACCAGCGGTAACGGGAGGATGATTGTGCGGTAGGCTGCTTTTGTTTTGGGTGGCATGATGTGCAACTCCTTATTGAAGTACCGCACCTGCTTATTAACCTTCAGCTCGCCTGTTTCAAGGTTGATATCATCCCACATGAGCGCCAGCAGTTCCCCTCGGCGTAAACCCGTGGACAGGTCGAGGAGGAACATTTCATAGAATCCTTCCTCTTTCGCCTGTATGAGCAGACGTTGCATTTCTTCGACCGTCAGCACCTCGATTTCCGCACTTTTCTTGGGCGGCAGCTTACAATGCGCAGCCGGATTCTGACGGATCAGTCCTTCGACTCTCGCCTTTTCAAGCGAGGCTCGGCAATGGGCGTGTATGCTCCTTATCACCGAGTTGGCAAGCCCTTCTCCGTATATTTCTCGGCGGACGAGCCTGCCGTCGCTTTTGAGATGTGCGTAGAACTTTTCGAGTGTTCCTGCCGTTACTTGATTAAGAGGAACATTGCCGATTTTCGGGATAATCTGATTGTAGATTCTCTGTTCATAGGTGGTCTGTGTGTACGGTCGGAGAGCGGGCTTGCAGTAGTTATGATACCAGAAGTCTATCCACTCTCCGAATGGCATTTCGGGTGTGCATCGAGTGATCTCGGTTGCTCCGATGGTTTCTTTGAGTGCTTCGAGCTTTTCGAGGCACTCTGTTTTTGTTTTTGCAAGCACGTTCTTGGTCTTGGGCAGACCGCGTTCATCGTATCCGATGACGATTCGCCCTTCCCATCTGCCGTCCTTGCGTTCTCTTACTGTTCCTGATCCACTTTTACGTTTCTTTTTCATAATGATTATCCTTTCGTCGTTTTTCCTGTTGCAACATAGTCGCCTTTCTCGCTCTCGCTTCGAAATTCTCCTTGTTGCTGCCACTCCTTTTCGGTCGCTTCATCCGCCACTGGCGGCGCTTCCGAACGTCCCCATGGTTTTAACTCCTTTCCAAAGATATCTGTGATATAGTTTCCGACAATGCCTGATGCATTTCTCTGCATGTCGGTTGTCACGTGAGTGTAGGTGTCGAGCGTGAAGCTCGCTTTGGTGTGGCCGAGAATACCTGCCAAGGTCTTGGGATCGACTCCGTTTGAGGCTGCGTGCGTTGCGAAGGTGTGGCGCAGGTCATGGAAGCGGATATCGGGAAGTCCTGCTTCCTTCAGCAGGCGTTTGAGCTGTGCGTATGCCGTGCCGGGATCAAGCGGCAGTTCGGGATAGGTCGGCTTCGGGAAGATCCACTCTGTAAGTGCCGTTTTCTGCCGTTCGCACAGAAGATTGCACACGCTTCTCGGGAGAAGGATCACGCGGTTTCCTTCGCTTGTTTTGGTTTCTCCGATAACGGGCTGTCCGTGCTGGTAACGTATAGTTCTCTGCACGTGGAGCTTGCCGTGCTTGGCATCGAAGTCCGTCCATTTCAGACCGCAAATCTCACCTCGGCGCATGCCTGTCATGAGGTCGGTATAGAAGAAATCGTACCATACCTCATCCCCTTCAATATGCGTTAGGAAGGTTTCGATCTGAGACTGCAGCAGTACCGTTTTTTCTTGTCTGCCGAGCTTCGGTATCGTTGTTCCTTCTGTCGGGTTTACAGGAATCAATCCCTCCCGAACCGCCCCGTCCAAGGCTTCGTGAAGCATCATGTGAATCGCTCGTACCATAGAGTTTGACAGCTCGTGTCCGTGCACCTTGTGCTTCTCCATTCTGCCCGACCGTTTGAGCTTGTTATACATCTTTTGGATGTCTTGCGTTGCCACCTGCGTGATGATCTTACTGCCAAGGTTCGGTATGATGTGGTTGTTGATCATGTGCCGATATCTTGCGGCCGTGCTTTCGCGTATCATTGGGGCTTTATATTCTTCAAGCCATTTTGTGAGCCACTCGCCGAGAGTCATTCGGCTTTCCTCGGTCGTGTCCATGCCTGCGTAGTATTCTTTGAGTTTTGTGAGGCGAGGCATCAGCTCTTTTTGTGTTTTTCCGAACACCGATTTATACATCGGAGTTTCTCGCAAACAGAATATTTCAAATACATTTTTCTATAAAACGCGTCGAAATAATCCAAAACCTCATCCAAATCTATGACGGAACTTTTCAAACTCAATTCACAAATAGCTTTAATAAGAACGGGTTTGTAGGAATACTGGATAACTATGCTCGCTGGAAATCTTGTTTTAAGAAATCAACCGGAACAAAATCCAAATGTATTTCGCCTACAATTCTTCCGTATTGGCTATCAATCGGGTAGTCTTTGATTTCATTCTTAAATTCATCCACATATGTGAAGAATGCACTTTTCTCGCTAGGTCTGATTGCTCGTCCATTTCTAATCAAATCAATACCAAACATTGTAGCATGGTCAAATCTTTGAATACCTATCCATCCATGAATTCTTTCTTCTATAGAACGGATCATTGTGGACTTGCAAGAAGGACATTCAGAAACCCCTTCCGGTATAATAGTTCTACAGCTACCGCAATGTCTTTGAACTCCTACAACTGTATCTATATCCATGCGAGCAGGAATTGGTTTTCCATTGCGCTCAACGAATCTATTGCTTCCCCACACACAGTGTTCAAACGGTTCACACGGTATTCTATCAACTAAAATACGAACATTTCTATTTCTAAGAATCTCCTTCTTTGAACCTGACCACATATCGGTATGATTTTGGGCAGTTTGGTATAGATAAACGGTGACCACATATCAATCATTCGGTACTCGGATTTGACCACATCTTTGACCATAATCAGAACCGGAGTACACGGAGACAAGAGTGCACGAGAGTATGAAAAAGCCGTTTTTGCGTAGCAGAAAGGGCTAAAAAAAGCAAAAACGGCTAAAAAAAGATATATCAATCAGTTGGGGTAATAGCGGTAAAATGTAAAAGTGGCGTTGCGGAGCAACGCCACTTTTATTTGGCGCCGGCTTTGGTAAAGACGGCGACCACTGTGCGAAAAAGAATCTTAATATCAAGCAGGAGAGATTGGTTTTGAGCGTAGTAAAGCTCCATTTTCTGGCGCGCGCCGTTTTCGTAGCAGGCACGGTTACGGGCAAAGGCCTGCCAGTAGCCCGTGAGCCCCGGCTTGACCGACAAAAACAGCGCCCGCTCCTCCTTGGTATAATGCCGCTCCAGCTCCTCTTGAAGGACGGGGCGCGGCCCCACCAGCGACATATTACCGCGCAGGAGCACGTTCCACCACAGCTGCGGCAGCTCGTCAAGCGAGGTGCGGCGCAGGACGGCGCCGAAGCAGCGCCGTCCGTCGCCCGCTTTTTTATAACCGATCAGGCGGCGGTCATCGGGAAGCTTATATTCAAGGCGATACACGGCAAGCTCATCGGGGGTGAGCATATTTTCTACCTCGTCAGCACCCTTTTTCATCGTGCGGAACTTCAGCACCGCCAGACGTGTACCGTTTTGCCCCACGCGCACGTGCCAATAAAAAGGATTTCCGCCGTCGCGCAGCACGATAGCAAGCGCCACCAAAACCGAGAGCGGTAACAGGCAAAGAGAAAGCACAAGCGACAGTACAATGTCGCAAAGGCGGCGCACAAAAGCAGTAAAACGCCCCCCGTTAGGCGCTGTATTCTTACTTTTTGTCATCTTCCTTAGCGGGAACAACAGCCGTTGTCTGCGGGGACTGCTTGGCACTCTTTTTCTTCTTCTTTTCCTGGCGCTTAGCGCTACCTGCGCGGCGATTTTGTGCCGTAGCGTAGCCGAAAATAGCAGCCATCACAGCGGAGATCGCGCCGATCACAAACAGGAAATATTTATCGGGGATCGAGGGGCTGGCCATCTGCCATACACCAAAGGCGCACACCAGTATGTAAAGGCAAAGCGCCCAAAGCGGCACCTTTTTTTGTGCCGCACTCCCCTGCAGACGGTAGGCGTGAATGATCTCCACAGCGCCGCGCAGCCACACGGCAAGACCCACCACCGAGCAGACCTGCAGCGCGGAGAAAAAGGGCACGTTTACCTGTGCACAAACAAGACCGACAATGGTGAGGATCAAGAGCGCGATCTCCACGCCCACGAAGATCTGCACCACGCCACGACGGCGTGTCAGCATCGGGAAAAGCGTGAACACCATATAAACGGCAAGCACGATAGCCACCAGCAAATGCAAAATATCCTGTGCCAGCGTCACGCCCTTGACGCCCAAGGCGCCCAGGAACATTAAAACGGCCAGCATAACCAGCAAAATACAGGTGATCATCGTAAAGATCCAGTTTTTCATCAATTTTTGCATCACAAATCTCCTTTCAACGGTACCCATCGTACCCGTAGTCATAGTCGTCTTCTTCGTTTTCATTTTCATTTTCGATCGGCACGGGCAGCTGCGATCTGCCTTCACCGAAGAACATACGCACCAGGTACACCAAGGCACCGAACAGCAATGCCGCCGCGGCAAAAATGAGCACGACGATATACAGTGCCGTCACGGCAGTGGCAAAGGTGCGGAAGCCCGTGAGTATCAAGCGCCTTGCACGGGCATCAAACAGCGCCGTAACAGCCGCAAATGCAAGCGCTAAGGCTGCATACAGCAGCATACCCGAAAAGGCACTGTAAAGGTCATCAAGCGACACGTAAACGCCAAGCGAAAGCACCAACAGCAGCAGGCACCCTGCGACCTTGGCAAAAATACCGCTGCCGCCCTCGCGGAACAGCGACGGGAAAAAGCCGAGTGCCAATTTGGCATATTCACCAAAGCCTGCCTCGCCTTCCACCAGCACCTCGGTTGCTGCCGAAAGCTCGGCAAAGGCACCCGAAAAGCAGACCTGGATCACCAGCATACATAAAAACAACCCCAACACCGCGGGCATTACGGCAAACAAATAATTGCCGAACACCGCCACGGGATTTTTGCGATCGTAATCATGCTCGACAAAGCCGAGCTCCCCTTCGGGATCGTGAGGATTGAGCAAGCAGAAATCCTGCACGTGATGAAAGGTGATCATACATGCCACCAGGTGCGCGAACTCGCGCAAGGGTGTGAGGATCACATGCAGACCAAACAAAATAGGTCTGCCACGCCCCGTGCCCACCAACGAGCAGAAGGTGCGGTTGCAAAAATATACCGCAATGCCAAACCCTAACGGCAGGGCGGCGGTAAATATAATAATTTGTAAATAGTATTCGAGAAAGGTCATATTTCTCCTTTACAGGGCTTGTTAATTCGTACCGCTTGACAAACAAACAAGCGCGTGCTATAATGATGAGCGACTTCACCAAACGGCCGCGCGGTATGTTGCCGAAAGGTATTACCGTGAGGAAAGTCCGGGCTTCATAGGGCAGGATAGCTGATAACGTCAGCCGCAGGCGACTGCCGGGAAAGTGCAACAGAAATAAACCGCCCCATCTTTGGGGTAAGGATGGAAAGGCGAGGTAAGAGCTCACCCACTCCTATGGTAACATAGGTTTGCTGTAAACCCTATCCGAAGCAACACCGCACGGGGACGTTGGCCCGACGTTGTCCCCTTGGTGGCACGGGAGTGATCCCGAAGGTTTGCGGTGACGCAAATCGCAGATAGATGGCCGTTCACGACAGAACCCGGCTTATCGGTGGAGTCCTTTATAACCGCAAGGCAGATGCCTTGCGGTTATTTTTTTAGCTGTAATCGTTAAAATCGTCGGTATCCCCCTCGTCCTCAGCGGCAAGGTGATTCAGATACCCTTGTGCCGCAGGCAGGATCTGACGCGGCTTGTTGCCCTCAGAGGCGCTGACAAGGCCCAGCTCCTCCATACGGTCAATGATCTTGGCGGCACGGCCGTAGCCTACGCCAAGGCGGCGCTGCAGGAGCGAGGTAGCAACCTTTTGCGTGTCAATGGCCAGCTTGACAGCCTCCACAAACTTGGGATCCTCACCGCTGTCATCATCATCGCCAAAGTCATCAAAGTCGGCCTTCTTGCCGTTGTTTTGCGCCTTAGCCATTTCGATCTCGATCTGATCCATAAAGGCCTGATTATACTGTACGGGGTCATTGTTTTTACGCACAAAGGAGATCACACGGTCAAGCTCCCCGTCGGACACAAACGCGCCCTGGATACGCACGGGAGCCTTATCCTGCGAGTTGGTTGCCATATACAGCATATCGCCGCGACCCGTCAGTGCCTCGGCACCGTTGACGTCAAGAATGGTACGCGAGTCGACCTGCTGCTTGACCATAAAGGCGATACGCGAGGGGATATTGGTCTTGAGCTTACCCGTAATCACGTCGACCGAGGGGCGCTGCGTACCGATGATCAGGTGAATACCCGCAGCACGTGCCTTTTGCGCGAGGCGACAGGTAAAGTTCTCGGGGTCGTTATTTGAGCAGCTCATCTTAAGGTCGGCAAACTCATCGATGACGATGATCATATACGGCAGATGCTCGCGGTCGGGATCGTTTGCCACTGCCGCATTATAGGATTCGATATTACGCACACCCACGTCCTTGATCAGCTGGAAGCGGCGCTCCATCTCCTGCACGGCACAGGCAAGCGCACCCGCTGCACGCTGCATATCGGTGACGATCGGCATATACAGATGCGGCACGTGCTCGTAAGGGGCAAATTCGATCTGCTTGGGATCGATCAAAATCAGACGCAGATCCTTCGGGGAGGTCTTATAAATCAGGCTGACGAGGATCGAGTTGATGCATACCGATTTACCCGAGCCGGTGGTACCTGCCACCAGAAGGTGCGGCATCTTGACCAGATTGCACATACGCACGCTGCCGCCAACGTCAAGGCCGAGCGGCACCTCCAGAGGATCGGTGGAATTTTTATATTCCGCCGATTCAAGCATCGTGCGCATATACACGGTCTCGCGCACCTTGTTGGGCACCTCCACGCCAATGGCGGGCTTGCCGGGGATCGGTGCCTCAATACGCACGGAGGAGGCCAGATTCAGGGAAATATCGTCCTGGCGGTTTGTCACCGATCGCACGCTGGTACCTGCCACGGGGCGCAGCTCGTAGCGTGTGATCGAGGGACCGTGCGAATACGCAATTTCGTCCTGAATATGAATATTAAAGCTTTCAAGCGTATTGCGCAAAATATCCTTAGTCTCCTCGATCTCCTCATAAAAATCGTCGTTGCGAAGGTTTTTGTCCTCATTGAGCAAGGAAATGGGGGGACGCATATATTCACGCGGCGGCACCTCGGGTGCGGGGGGCGGCGTATCCTTTACGGGCGCCTGCTGGACAACGGGGCGCGCCACACGGACAGGCGCCGCTTGCTGCACGGGAGGTGTGAAGCTCGGTGCCGCAGGCACGCGCTGAGGCGCGACCGACTCACGGCGCACCTCCACGGTGGGAGCCGCAGGTGCCGCGGGCGTCTCGCGCACCGTGCCAAAGTCAAAATAATCGTCCTGTGCCGCGTCCTGCACCGATTGCGATATGCCATCGTCCTCAAAATCATCGGCAGCAGGCGCGGTCGTCGGTGCGGTGGCGGTATACGGCTCGTGAACGGCCGACACGGGCGCCACGATATCATCGGCAGCAGTAACGGTATGCTCTATATCGGTAGCAATATCCTCAGCAGGAGTAGGCGTGCCGAAAAGCTCGTCCAACACGCTTTGTGCATCGGCAGCACCGTCGTCTGCGGGCTCCTCCTCAAACAGATCGGCCAGGCTCCCGATATCGCCGCGCGTGCTCGTATGCATCACGGGCGCTACGGGCTCCGCTACGGGCTTCACGGGCGAGGGGGCAGGTGTTGCGGTCACGTAAGAGGGCGACTGTGCCGAGGGCACCGTCGCGGCCGCAGGACGAGAGGGAAAGGGTGCTGCGGGTGTGGGCACGTAGGGGGTCTGTCGGATATTGCCAAGCGTTTCTTCCTCACCGACCGTCTGTGTCGGCGTTGCCACACTCACCGCGGGAGCTGCCGGCGTTTCAGCGGCATAGGTGTCGCTGACAGCGGTCGAAGTATTTTGCGCATGCGGTGCGATCACGATATGGCTGTGATCGGGCGCTTCAGCGCGGGCACGCTTGGGCTCGGGGCGCACGGGAAGCGCGAAGGGGGCGTAATAGCTTGCCGTATCTTTTGCCGCAGTCTGTAACGTCTGCGGTGCAGCGGGGGCTGCTGCGGCAGTACCCGTTTCACCCGTCATATCGCGCAGCAGCGCCTCAACGGTGCGATTGGCAGCGGCACGTGCCTCAGGTGTCGTAGCGGGGGGCGCCGTCGGCGCGCTCGTTTCTACGATCTCGGGCTCGTCATCGGGAATATCCAATATCTCCAGCACGTCGGCGTTGCGACGCTTTGGCTGCTTTTCCGACGTGGGCAACGGATCCTCGGATGCTGCGACCTTCTCCTGCTCGGACAGGGGCTCGGCATCGTCAATGATCTCGTCATCTTCCTTTTCGCCGAAATCATACACGGCACCGTGAGAAAGCGGCTGCGGCTTTTTCCATACCGGCTCTGCGCCTTCCCCACCCTTACCGAGTGCGGCTCTTGCAGGCGCTGCGGTAAGGCCTCCACCGTTGGCGCCACGCTCCTCGCGGCGACGTGCGCGGCTCATCTGCATTTTGGCGTTGATGCGCTGATACAGGACGCTCGGCGTCAGCCCTACAAGATAAATGCCGATGATCACCAAAAGCGGAATAGCCAGCAAGCAGGTGCCGGGCAAGCGCAGGCAAAAGCCAAGCCATTCGCCGACAAAGCCGCCAAGCAAGCCGCCACCCACCAGCTCCTGCCCCGCGGAGAGCAATGCCGCAGGCTCGGTCATGCAGCGCGCACGGTCAAGATCCTGAAAGACGTGGATAATACCCGAGAGCAGCAACAAAAATGCCGCTGACAAAAAGATCTTTTTGCCAAGGATCCCTTCGCGCACAAAGCGCTTCCAACGCAGGGCCAGCACGCACAAAAACAGCGGCAGCACGTAGGCACCGATGCCAAGCAAGCGGCAAAGAAAATCCGCCAGCCAGTTACCGAAGGCCCCCGCCGAGGCGGAAAGGCCCGCAAGATCACGCAAAATAAAGCTGACAGCGGCAAACAGCGCCACCCAGAACATGACGTAAGGGATCACCTGATGTGCAAACAGCTCGGTTTGTCCATCCGTCGGCTTAGCAACACGCGTCGATGCTTTTTTCTCGCGGCGCGGAGCACGCGCTCTTTCATTGTTGCTCTCACGCGTCTCGCGGCGTGTATCCCGCGCTTCTTCTCGGTCGTCACGGTAGTCACGGCGGTCATCACGGTAGTCGCGGCGCTCGTCGCGGTAGTCGCGGCGATCGTCACGATAATCGCGGCGGTCATCACGGTAGTCGCGGCGGTCATCACGGTAGTCGCGGCGCTCGTCACGGTAGTCGCGGCGCTCATCGCGGTAGTCGCGGCGCTCGTCGCGGTAGTCGCGGCGGTCGTCGCGGTAGTCGCGGCGCTCGTCGCGGTAGTCGCGGCGCTCATCGCGGTAATCACGGCGCTCGTCGCGGTAGTCGCGGCGGTCGTCGCGGTAATCACGGCGGTCACGGGGATCGTCACGCTCGCTTTGCTGATTATCCTCATCAAAAGCACGAATACGCTCGGCACGCTGCTCACGAGGCGCGGCACCAAATAATTTTGTGCCGCTGCGTCGCGTAACACGCCCGCGCGCGGTGCTTTGCTTTTGCTTTTGCTTGTCCTCCCGCATAGCTGCTCCCTTTCCAAAAACTCGTATTTTCTGTCTTGCATGATGCCGCACCGCTTCATTCATACTATGAAGTGGAAACGGCACCGATAAAATTCCATTATATAGTATAACACTTTTAATTCTTATATACAAGAACATATTTTAATATTTTTAGGACATATTTACGCGAATTTTACGAGGTGTTATATGAAAAACAGCAAAAAAACCTACCCCGTTTTGCTGCTAATCGGTTTTTTGGCAGGTCTTACCAACGGTTTACTGGGCGCGGCAGGCGGCATCGTGATCGTGATGGGGTTGCGTGCGTTTTTAACAAAAAAGGTGGCAAACGGGCGCAGTTTTTACACCACAGCCTTAGCCGTGATGCTGCCACTTTCGATCCTCACGGCCATGCAATACGCGCGCGGCGGACACTTGGGGGCACTTCCCCCCGAGGTCGTTGTATTTCCCTCTGTGCTGGGCGGTGCGCTTGGTGCGTGGCTCCTGCCCTATCTGAAGCCAACGCTCCTGCACCGTATTTTTGCGGTGCTTATCCTGATCTCGGGCATTTTACTGGCGGTGTAAAAAGATGCTGACTGCGATCGTAATATTTTTTCTCTCCGTGCTCTCCGGTATGGGGGTTGGCAGCGCGGGGCTGCTTGTAACGTGGCTGACCGTTGCCTGTCATTCCCCCCAGCTGGTGGCACAGGGGGTAAACCTGATCTACTTTATTTTTTCTGCGGGCGCCGCGCTTGTGTTACACGTATTTCGCACCCCGTTATTATGGAAATGCATTCTTTTTCTGCTCCCCGCCGGGATCCTTGGCAGTCTGCTCGGGGTGCGTCTGGCCCTATGGCTGCCCGAGGAGCTGCTGCGACGGCTGTTTGGTTGGGCGCTGATCCTGATCGGCGGCAGCGGACTGTTTCGCCAAAGATAGCAAGCCCGCATTTCAGCTGATGATCGGTCACGGTTTTCTTATAATATAATAAATTTAATAAAAAAATTTTCAAAAAAACCTTTACAAACAAAAAAGATTGTGGTATAATAGTTCCCGCATGACGCTTTCTCGGTCACAGGACAACGCCGTTAACGGCATTCACCAGCCTGCCGCTGGGATCGCGCTGTAATAAAAGAAAGGTGAAAAAATACCATGTTGAAGCAAGACGAAAAGCAAGCCATTATTGCGCAGTACGCCACCCACGAGGGTGACACCGGTTCCCCCGAGGTTCAGATCGCGATCCTTACCCATCGCATCAACGCTCTTACCGAGCACCTCAAGGCCAACCACAAAGACCACCACAGCCGCCGCGGCATGCTGAAGATGATCGGTCACAGACGTAATCTTCTCGGCTACCTGCAGAAGAACGATATCGAGCGTTACCGCGCGATCATCGAGAAGCTGAACCTGCGCAAGTAATCTTTACGGGAGTGCGGAGTGGGGCCCTTGCCTCACTCCACGCTCCCGTTTGCGCTTTTCACCACACAAAAAACATTCTCCTGCGTTACGTTTTAACAGTTAGCTATGCGCCCGAGGGGCGCTCGGACGTGCAGCTAATTGTTAAACCTGCGCAGGTGAAAATATTAAAACGGAGGAAAACAAAATGTCCGAAAATGCAGTGAGCACCCCTATGGTGTTCAAAAACTACAAAACCTTCCGCTACACGCTGGCAGGTCGTCCGCTGGTTGTTGAGACCGGCAAAATGGCAGGGCTCGCTAACGGCTCTTGCCTTATTCGCTACGGCGAAACCGCTATCCTTTGCTGTGCTACCGCATCGGTTCGTCCTCGTGACGGCATCGATTTCCTGCCCCTCTCGGTTGACTATGACGAGAGAATGTACGCCGCAGGCAAGATCCCCGGTGGCTACCTCAAGCGCGAGGGTAAGCCCTCTGAAAAGGCCGTTCTCACCTCCCGTGTGATCGACCGCCCCATTCGCCCCCTGTTCCCCAAGGATCTGCGCAACGACGTAGCTCTGACCCTCACCGTGATGTCGGTTGACCCCGAGTGCGCACCCGAGGTAACCGCTATGATCGGCGCTTCCATCGCCCTTTCGATCTCGGATATTCCGTGGAACGGCCCGATCGGCGGCGTGCACGTAGGTCTCCTTGACGGCAAGCTGATCATCAACCCCACCGAGGAGCAGCAGAAGGTAAGCGATATGCAGCTGACCGTTGCCGCTTCTATGAAGAAGGTGGTTATGATCGAGGCAGGCGCCAATCAGGTTGACGACGACACGATGTACGATGCTATTATGCTGGCACACCGTGAGATCAAGGACCTGCTGGTATTCATCAACGCCATCGTTGACGAGATCGGCAAGCCTAAGTTTGAATATCCCTCCTGCGAGCTTGATCACGACATGTTCGATGAGATCTTTGCCTTCTGCGAGAAGGACCTTATGGTCGCTCTTGACACCGACGACAAGACCGTGCGTGATGCGCGCATCGCCCCCATCTACGACGCCATCGTCGAGAAGTTCTCCGAGAAGTACGAGGGCCTTTCCGGCATGATGGAGGAGCTTCTTTACAAGATGCAAAAGAAGATCGTTCGCCGTTGGCTCCTCGTTGACAAGAAGCGTGTTGACGGTCGCCGTATGGACGAGATCCGTCCCCTTGCCGCTGAGGTTTCGCTTCTGCCCCGCGTACACGGCTCGGGCCTTTTCACCCGTGGCCAAACGCAGGTCATGACCGCCGCTACCCTCGGCACCCTGGGTGAGGCACAGATGCTTGACGGCATCGACAGCGAGACCAGCAAGCGCTATATGCACCACTATAACATGCCCGGCTTCTCTACCGGTGAGGCAAAGTCCACCCGTAGCCCCGGCCGTCGTGAGATCGGTCACGGTGCACTGGCTGAGCGCTCCTTGGTGCCCGTTCTTCCCTCCGAGGAGGAATTCCCCTACGCCATTCGCCTTGTATCCGACGTGGTATCCTCCAACGGCTCTACCTCGCAGGGCTCTGTTTGCGGCTCTACGCTCGCACTCATGGACGCAGGCGTGCCGATCAAGGCTCCCGTTGCCGGTATTTCCTGCGGCCTGATCACCGCTGAGGACGGCTCTTGGGACGTTATGATGGACATTCAGGGTCTTGAAGACTTTTACGGCGATATGGACTTCAAGGTAGCAGGCACCCACAAGGGTATCACCTCTATCCAGATGGACCTGAAGGTCGACGGTCTGACGCCCGAGATCATCAAGGCTGCACTTGCTATGACCCACAAGGGCCGTGACTATATCATTGACGAGGTGCTTCTCAAGGCAATTCCCGGTCCTCGCACCGAGGTTTCCAAGTACGCACCCAAGATGACCACCATGAAGATCGACCCCGACAAGATCCGCGAGGTCATCGGTAAGGGTGGCGCTGTGATTCAAAAGATCACCGCCGAGTCCGGAGCCAAGATCGACATTGAGGACGACGGCACCATTCGCATTGCCGCCATCAACGGCGAGAGCGCCGACAAGGCACGTGCTGCCATTGCCGCCATCGCTTACGACCCCGAGGTCGGCGCCGTATTCACCGGTAAGGTAACGGGTATTAAGGAGTTCGGCTGCTTTGTTGAGTACCTGCCCGGCAAGGAGTGCATGGTGCACATCTCCAAGATCGCCAAGACCCGCATTGACAAGGTTGAGGACGTTTTGAAGATGGGCGATACCGTTAAGGTGAAGTACATGGGCTTTGATCAGAAGAAGAACCGCATGGAATTCTCCATCAAGGACGCACTTGACTGATCCTTTCATTACAATTTATAAAAATAACCAAAAAGCCGATGGCAACGCCATCGGCTTTTGAAATCGTAAAAAACCGCAAAACGGCTAGCCGTTTTGCGGTTTTTGGCTTTAAGAGAATCGAATCGTACGTACGCGGCGCACACCCTCAAGGGCCGCGATATCGCGCTCTACCTTCTCGGTTACAGGATCGTTGACCTCGAGAATGGTATATGCATTTTCGCCCTTGGATTTGTTCAGAAGATTTTCAATGTTGATACCGTCCTTTGCCATCACCGAAGAAATGTTGGCAAGCACAGCGGGCACGTTTGCATGCAGCACGCAAACACGCGAGGCAGCAGATACGGGCAGCGTGGCCGCAGGATAATTCACACTGTTTTGAATGTTACCGTAGCGGATATATTCATCAAGCTCATCGGCAGCCATAAGGGCGCAGTTTTCCTCCGCCTCCTCGGTAGAGCCGCCCAGGTGAGGAATGACCACGACCTGCGGCATTGCCACGGTTTCCTCGGTCGGGAAATCGGTGACATACGCAGATACGGCACCGCTTTCCAGCGCTACGGCAAGATCGGCGGCATTGACCAGCTCGGCGCGCGCAAGATTGATGATCTTTACGCCCTTTTTCATTGAGGCGATCGTTTGGGCATTGATCATACCCGTAGTCTTCTCCGTGGCGGGCACGTGCAGCGTAATATAATCGGCCGCGGCGTACACCTCTTCATACGTGGCAGCCTTTACAATATGATGGTCAAGGTTCCACGCACCTGCAACCGACAGGTACGGATCGCACCCAACGACCGTCATGCCAAGCTTCACGGCTGCATTTGCCACCAGACCGCCAATGGCACCGAGGCCAATGACACCAAGGGTCTTGCCACGCAGCTCACTGCCTGCAAATTTTGCCTTGCCGGCTTCTACCTGCTTGGCCACGTCTGCGGTGCCTGCAAGAGATCTTGCCCAGTTGACGCCGCCGATGATATCGCGCGAGGCAAGCAGCATAGCACAAATGGCGAGCTCCTTGACACCGTTTGCATTGGCACCGGGGGTATTGAATACCACGATACCCTCCTCCGCACAGCGTGCCACGGGAATATTGTTCACACCTGCACCCGCACGGGCGATCGCCAGCAGCTCGGGATTAAAGGTCATGTCGTGCAGCTTTGCCGAGCGCACCATGATGCCGACGGGGCTTTCCACGTCTGCACCGCAGGTGTAAAGCTCCCGCTCAAGGCGGTCGGTGCCGATCTTGGCAATTTTATTCATCAAAAGAATGTTATTCATATCGTTTCCTTTCAAGCCTTGGGATTTTCAGCGGCAAATTTCTTCATAAATGCCACCAGGGCCGCCACGCCCTCAGCAGGCATTGCATTATAAATAGAAGCGCGCATACCGCCCACCGAGCGATGGCCCTTGAGGTTTTTCAAGCCGTTGGCGGCCGCCTCCTTGGCAAACTTCTTATCAAGCTCGGCATCGCCCGTAACGAAGGTCACGTTCATCATCGAGCGGCTATCCTTTTTCACGGGAGCAAGATAATACGACTGGCTGTCAAGATAGTCGTAAAGAACGGTAGCCTTGGCTACGTTATGCTTTTTCATCGCCTCAAGACCGCCGATCGAGAGCAGCCACTCGTATACGAGCTTTGCCACGTAGATCGTGTAGCAGGGGGGCGTGTTGTACATGGAGCCGTTTTCGGCCATCGTCTTCCACTCCATCATAGTGGGCATCTTGGGATCGGCATACTCAAGCAGATCCTCGCGCACGATCACCACGGTAAGACCGGCAGGTGCCATATTCTTCTGCGCCCCGGCATAGATCACGCCGAAGCGGCTGACGTCAACCGGCTCGGACAAAATGCAAGAGGACATATCGGCCACCAGCGGGATATCACCGGTATCGGGAATATCGGCATATTTGGTGCCGTAGATCGTATTGTTGTAGCAAATATGCACGTAAGAGGCATCGGGGCGGAACATATCGCGCGTGAGCGCGGGGATATGGTCGAAATTATCCTCCTTGGTGGTAGCAGCGCAGACAACGTCATAGCCCATTTTTTGTGCTTCCTTGAATGCCTTGCCGGAAAACTGACCCGAAACCACGTAATCGGCCTTACCTGTGCGACCGATCAGATTCATGGGGACGGCTGCAAACTGAAGCGAAGCACCGCCCTGCAAAAACAGCACCTTGTAATTATCGGGGATCCCCATCAGCTCGCGCAGCATTTTTTCTGCATCGGCAATGATCGCTTCGTAATCGGGAGATCGGTGCGACATTTCCATCACGGACATACCTGAGTTGCCGTAAGTAATCAGCTCTGCTGCGGCCTTTTCAAGCACGGGCAGAGGCAGCATCGAGGGGCCTGCGGAAAAATTGTAAACTCTGTTCATACCGAACCTCCAAAATATTGCCGACACACATCGGCGTAAAATAAAAAGATTAAATTTAATTATATACTCTTTATAGGTCAATGTCAAGTTCTCTGGTGAAAAATTATCTCACAAAAAAACTTTGCCGTGTGCTCACCTTTCGTGCAAAATGTCAAAACAGCTTTTTATATTGCCATCGCTTTTTCCATTGTTTTCTATGGATATTTTCCCACATTGTTACAAACAATATCTTTGACATGATATCAAAATACGAAAAACACCCCACTTTGGGGCCGAATAAGGAGTTAGTATGAAATCAACCGAATTTGCAAGACGCTCTACGGGCGTGACCAGACGCTGTGACGAGCTGGGGCGTTTGGTATTGCCCAAGGAGATCCGCCGCACCATGCGCATCCGTGAGGGCGACCCGCTTGAAATATTTACAAACCGAGAGGGCGAGATCATTTTAAAAAAATACTCCCCCATCGGTGAGCTTGCCTCCTTTGCTGACGAATACGCCGAAACGCTCTACAAGACCTGCTCGCTCTCGGTGGTGATCTCCGACCGTGATGCCGTGATCGCTGCTGCGGGTGTGCCGCGCAAGGAATATAACGAAAAAACGCTTTCCCCCGCCCTTGAAAAGATCATTGAAAGCCGTACGCTGTACGTTTGGCGCGAGGGAACCGAGCGCCTGCCTGTCCTGGCAGAGGGGGAAGGCCACACGGTCAACTGCGCCATGCCGATCCTTGCCGAGGGTGATATCGTGGGGTGTGTCATTTCCATCTCTGTGCCCGACAAGCAAGGGCGCACTGCCTCGGTCAGCGAGGCTGAAAGCAAGCTGATCCAGACCGCAGCCGGCTTTCTTGGGCGACAGCTGGAATCCTGAGGACGTGATGAAAAGGCCGCATCCGTTTTACGCGGACGCGGCCTTTTTGTTATTTTTTTGAAAGCAAGCCCCGCCACGGGGTATAAAAATCGGCTTGTAACGTGTCATTCCTATCCTCAAGATGCCGCTCAAGCAAGGCAAAAAAGCACACCGCCAAAAAGGCATAGGGCACAGGACAAAATTCACCCGGATTTACCATCGACATAAGGAAGAGCCCCAGATAACACAGCGCGAAGCCGCATTCTCTGTCGCGGCGCACGCGCCACGCGAGGCAAAAGCGCACGTAAAGCTGATACCCCCACGCAAGCACGCCGCACGCGCCAAGACCGCCCACGACCTGCGCCACAAACACATGATACCAGTTGATCGTTCCCTGCTTACCGCTATAGAGATCGGCATTGCCGCGGTAACCGAGTCCGCTGCCAAACAGCGGATTTTCCAAAAAGTTTTCAAAGCCGCGGCGCAGCATCTGTGCGCGTGCCTCGTCGGGACGCACCAGGGAAAGCGCATCGGCATTGGCCAGCACAAACCAGAAGCAATACCCTGCCACCAGCAGCACCATTGCAAAATAAAAGCGATTCCACAAACGCAGAACATAATCGGTTTCCTGTCGCCAGGCAAAGAGGCAGCAAACGATCAGCTCAATACCGATAAACAGCGCACCGCCGCGCGAGCCAAGCATCAGCCCCGCAGCAAACATGGTGCCTGCCAGCATATAATGCCCTACGTGGCGTTTTTTCTGCATCAGGGCGGCCGGCATGGCGATCATCAGTATCGTGGCCATGTTATTGCTCCACTGCACCGTATCGGTTAAAAAAATCGCCCCTGCCGCCGCAAACCTCGGCAGCATAAACGCAACCGTCACCGCGGCACCCGTAAGCCCCCACCACAAAAGATCGCACGCAAAGCCCTCGCGCACAGCCTTTTCGCGGTATTCGTGCTTCATGATCAGATAGGAAAGCACAAGACCCGGGCCAAGGCCAAGCATGAACATCAAGGAGGCGGGGCGGAAATAATCCCCTACCGGTATCATGCCGATGCCGCCGAAAAGCGTCGCTGCGCTCACCGCCACAAGCGGCCAAAGACTCGGTCCCCTTGTCAGACGTGGCTTTGTGCGCCACAAATAAAAGCCGAGCGCCGCAACCACGATCGGGGCGAGCCAGATATACCCGATAAAGACCGAGAAGGAATCGTAACAAAAGATCAAAAGAAGCGTCAGCTGTAAAAAAGGCAGGGTGATCAGCTTGACGTTCTTTTGTGTAAAAAGCCCCACGCAAAGCAGCAATAAGAGCGCTACGGCAAAGGGGGCGAGCCTTGCGGTCTCGCCCCCGGTGAAAACCGCCACGAGAAACACCGCAAGGCTAAGACCTGCGCGATACAGCGCCTCACCGTATTTCAAAAGCAGGGTTTTCATATCGTATCCTCCGACGGAATTTAGTTGTTGTCGGCGTCCTTAGTACGGTACGCATATTTGCTGTATCGGCTCTGATATCCGTAGCGAGAGCCGTAATGATAGTAGCCAAGCGCACCCTTTGCATTGATATCGTTGAGAACAAAGCCTGCAACGCTGGCGTGCATCGTCTGCATGGTTTCCACCACACCTGCGATCGCAGGCAGCTTGGAGTATCCTGCACGTACCACCAAAATATAGGACGATACGATAGAGGTCACCACGCCCGCGTCGGCCGTTTCAAGGATCGGGGGCAGATCAATAAATACGTAGTCATACTGCTCCTTGGCCTCGGCAAGAAGCTGCTGCATACGCGCGGAAGAAAGCAGCTCGGAGGGGTTAGGCGGAATATGACCGCACACAAGCACGTCAAGGCCCTCGTATGCATTTTTTACAACAGCATTTTCAAAGGGCTTTTGCTCAATACCCGCCAGCACCTCGGAAAGACCGTGACGCTCACCCTCAAGGGAAAAGATCTTGTGCTGCACGGGGCAACGCATATCGCCGTCGATCAGCAGCACCTTCTTGCCAAGCTGAGCAAAGCTGATCGCTACGTTTGCGATCACCACGCTCTTGCCTGCACCCGCAAAGCCCGAGGTTACACCGAATACGGGGCTGGTATTATCCTTATGCGCCACATACGTCAGATTGGTGCGCAGCGTTTTGAAGGATTCGACAACCGAGAAAGGCGTATCCTCCGAGAGCAATCTGCCCTCGTAATTGCGCTGAATATGATTAGGGTCACGGTCACTGTCAAAGCTCTCACGCACAAAGCGCTTACTGCCCTCCTGCTTTTTGGTAAACCATTGCGGGATCAGGCCGATGATCGGCATATTCCCCGAAACCGTCTTCAGATTTTCCTCGTTGTAAATGGTCTTGTCAAGGAAGGCACGCAGGAAGAAATACACGTAAACCAGCGCCACCAGCAGTATGCCGCCGAGCGCCGTATTCAGAAATACGTTAGGAGAATCCGCCACGGTATCGAGCGACCCGTAATCCACCATTTTAATGTTGATATACGTACGCGTGCTATCGTTTAACAGGATCTCTGGTGCCAGCTCCTGCACCACGGACAAAATATCATAGGCCTCCTGCGCATCGGTAGAAGCGATCTTCACCGTAAAATTCGCAAGATCACCGTCAGCGGTGGCCGTGATCTTTTCGGAAAGCTGCTTCAGAGTCAGCTCCTTGCCAAAGCGCCCGTTATAGGTGCGCAGCACCTCACTGAGGAAAACGTTGCCCTTGATCTCGTCGGCATAGTTGGCGGCATACAGTGCAGCACCGACCTGATAGCCGCTGCTCATCATATTACCACTCTCTACCGTGCTTTCCACGGCAAACTTAGCAGAGGAAGAATAGGTGGGGTCGATCACCAATTTCGTCAGGGCAAAGGCACCGCCTGCACCAATAACCAGGGCCAGCAGCAGCCAGATCAGGCGGCGGCGCAGCACCGCCAGCAGGAAGCCAAATGTAATTTCTGTGGTCTTTTCTTGTTCGTTCATCGCTGTGATTACTCCTTTGTGGTTCGCGCCCCTGCGGCCGTACGCTTATCTGCACGGTACGTGGGGACCAGGTCTTTGATTTTTGCTAAAATAGCAGCAACGTCGTTTTGCGCCGCAGCTGTTTTCATATCGGCCAGCGCCTGCATCAGCGTATCGTGATCTACGGGCACGGGGTTGCCGATAAAGATTTTTTTATTGGGGGTCTTTCGCATACCCTCCTCGTCAAGCAGCAGCTCCTCAAACAGCTTCTCGCCGGGGCGTAAACCCGTAAAGGTGATGTCGATATCCTGATAGGGGGTATAGCCCGAAAGCCGGATCAGATTTTCAGCAAGCGTCACGATCTTGACGGGCTCGCCCATGTCCAGCACGAAGATCTCACCGCCCGTGGCGTAAGCGCCAGCCTGCAAAACAAGCGAGACTGCCTCGGGGATCGTCATAAAATAGCGGATAATATCCTTATGTGTAACGGTAACGGGACCGCCCTCACTGATCTGACGCTTAAACAGCGGTATCACACTGCCGTTACTGCCCAAAACGTTACCAAAGCGCACGGCCACGTAATCGGTGTTCTTGGACTGCGCAGCAAAATTTTGCACGATCATCTCGCAAATACGCTTAGTGGCGCCCATCACGTTGGTGGGATTGACGGCCTTGTCGGTGGAGATCATCACAAAGCGCTCCACACCAAAATCATTGGCGGCCTTTGCCACGTTATACGTACCGAACACGTTGTTTTTGATCGCCTCGGCAGGGCTGTTTTCCATCAGCGGCACGTGCTTATGCGCCGCCGCGTGAAATACGATATGCGGCGACACGGTAGCGAATACGTCACTGACACGGCGCTCGTCACGCACGCTACCGATCAACACGCGCAGCGTCAGATACGGATACGCACGCCTGAGCTCCATTTCAATATCGTAGGCGTTATTTTCATAAATATCAAAAATAGTCAGCGATGCGGGATTATGCGCCGCGATCTGACGGCAGAGCTCACTGCCGATCGAGCCACCGCCGCCCGTCACAAGGATATGCTTGCCTTCGATATATGCAAACACCTCGCGGGTATTGATCGTGATGGGCTCGCGTCCAAGCAGGTCGTTGATGCTGATATCACGCATATAATTGGTCACGCCCGTGCCCGAAAGCATCTGATACATGCCCGGCAGGATCCGCACACGGCAGCGTGTGCGTGCACAGATCTCACAAATGGCGCTGATATCTGCTGTGCGCGCCGAGGGGATCGCAATAAAGATCTGCTCAATGGCGTGCTTTTCTACCATCTGCTCGATCACGGTACGGTCACCGACCACGGGCACGCCGCAAATATTGGTATGTAATTTTTTGGGGTCGTCATCGATAATACAGACCGGCAAAAGATCGATCTTATCGGAGGTTTTGATCTCACGCACGATCATCGTGCCCGCGTCTCCCGCACCGATCACCATGACGGGGGTGCGCTTGCTGCGCCCCTTGAAGCGATAGCGCCAAGCGCGCGAAAAGCGATAACCGTAACGGGTAAGGCAGGTAAGATTAAATAAGATCAAAAAGGCCACGATCACTTCACGCACACCAAAGCCAAGCAAGGCCCTGTTGAGTATCATGCAGATCGGTGCGGCAAGCAGAATACCGAAGCACAAGCGCAGCATCTCTTCAAAGCCTGCATTTTGCAAGGACATTTTATAATAACCGAGCACAGCAAACACGACAAGAGATACGGCACTTGTTACCAGCACCGCGGGAAGCAGCTCAAGGCCGAATTGTATACGGCTTGTCAATAAGATGCGCGCTATAAATAACGACAGCAAAAGTGCAAGCCAGTCGGCTACCAGCAGCAGGGCTATTTTCCGCACCTTTACCCAACAAATATTTTTCATAAGGTCAAGCTCTCCTTATCAACGGAAATAGGATCTTCACGTTACATTTTAATGTATTTACACTTCGGGGTCAATGGAAATTTTAACCTTGGTCGGCACCGTTGCCTTCCTTTTCGCGGCGCTTTTCCTCCCGTTCGCGCTCGTTTTTCTCGCGTTTTTCGGCCTTTTCGGCTTTTTCACGCTCACGCTTTTCGGCTTTTTCACTCTCCTCGCGCTCGCGCTTTTCGGCCTTCTCGCGCTCGCGGCGCTCACGCTCGGCCTTATCGGGATCGGTATAGCGCGCCTCAAGCATCTCCTGTGCCACGGTCTTCAGATAAGCGGAGAGCGATATGATATCAAGCAATGCCACCAAAAAATCGGCATCGTTCGACATATCAAGACCGTCCTCCTTCAATAACGAAAAAACGGTATCGGCCGTGCGGGCGCGATTGCCCTCCTTGATGGCAAGGAAACGGTGATAGCAGGCCGTCAGATCCTTACCCGTAAAGCCGCAATCGTTGCGCGCCCCCGTCAGCACACGCTTGATCTCGCTGATCGAAAGCGTGTTTTTCAGCGCATACACCAGCAGCATTTCTATGATATGCTCTTTGGTATATTTTTTGCCCTCGATCGGGCTGATCAGACCGTCCTTTGAGTAGTTGTTGATCATGGTCTTAGTCAGTGCGCGCTCTCGGTAACGCAACGAGGCCGCACTGTTTTTATCTGCCACCAAGCTCAGGATCTGGTCAAGGTACAGATCGATGGCAGGGATATCGGTATCGGCAAGATCGGCGTCTCCCACTGCCAGTGCGATCAGTGCTGCGAGCTCCTTTTCGCTCATCAAATTCCCTCCTCTCGACAGCAATCGTGCAAATTCGCAAAAATATACATATTACATTATAACCTTTCTCGCGCGCAAAGTCAAGAGTAAATGCGCATTTTATACAGCAATAAAAAAACGCCCCTCTCCGATGAACATTCACAGGGAAATATCCGTTGGAAAGGGGCACTCTTATTATCTGCTACCGTCATCCCACAGCGTAACGCTGCCTGCGGCACGCGTTTTATGCATATCAATGAGACGCTGATTGGCAGAGCCGCGGAAGCGCAGGCGGATATCCTTTTGCGCCAGCACAAACTCGCCGTCAACCAGCACGTCGGTCAACGCCAGGATCTCGTCGGTTGCCTCACACCGCGCGGGGCTATCCGAGAGTAGCTCCTCAAGCACGTAGCCCGAATAGATCCAAATGGATTTAGTGGGGTACTGTGCCTTGATTTTGCGCAAAAGCGGCAGGAGAACCACCTGGTTTTGCGGCTCCATCGGCTCGCCACCGAGAAGCGTGAAGCCCGTGATAAAGTCGGGTGACATCAGATCAAGGATTTCTTGCACCGTTTCGGGGGTAAATGGCATACCGTAGTCAAAATCCCACGTGTCGGGGTTAAAGCACCCCGGGCAATGATGCGTACAGCCCGACACGAAAAGCGACACACGCACGCCGGGGCCGTTGGCAATATCGCGCCCTTTAATTGCACCGTAATTCATGGATCAAAGGTGCAGCACGCGCTCTTGAATTTCCTTGGTTCTGCCCTGGTTCCAATATTGCGTGCCGATATAGCCGCAGGTACGGCGCGCCACGTTCATCTTGTTTTGGTCACGGTTATGGCAATGCGGGCACTCCCACACCAGCTTACCGTCGTCCTCAACGATCCGGATCTCACCGTCATAGCCGCAGACCTGGCAATAATCGCTCTTGGTATTGAGCTCGGCGTACATGATATTATTGTAAATGAACTTCATGACCTCCAGCACTGCATCAAGGTTATCCTGCATATTGGGAACCTCAACGTAGCTGATCGCACCGCCGGGAGAGAGCTCCTGGAACTTGGACTCGAAGGCGAGCTTATCGAAGGCATCGATCTCCTGCGTTACGTGCACGTGATAGGAATTGGTGATATAGCTCTTATCGGTCACACCCGGGATCTTGCCGAAGCGCTTTTGCAGACACTTGGCAAATTTATAGGTGGTGGACTCAAGAGGCGTGCCGTAAAGCGAGTAGTGAATGTCCTCTGCCTCTTTCCATTTCTTGCAGGCATCGTTGAGATGCTGCATGACCTCAAGACCGAATTTTTCACCCTCGGGGTCGGTCAATTTTTTACCCGTCATGGCATATACGCACTCCCAAAGGCCTGCGTAGCCGAGCGAAATGGTGGAGTAACCACCGTGCAAAAGCTTGGTAATGGGCTCACCCTTTTCAAGGCGTGCAAGCGCACCGTACTGCCACAAAATGGGGGCCGCATCGGAAAGCGTGCCCTCAAGACGCTCGTGACGGCATTGCAGGGCGCGATGGCAAAGCTCAAGACGCTCGTCAAGGATCTGCCAGAATTTCTGCACGTCTCTGCCCTCAAGCGTCGCGGTGCAGGCAGCATCGACCAGATTGATGGTCACTACACCCTGATTGAAGCGGCCGTAATACTTCGCCTTACCGTTTTCGTCAACCCAGGGCGTGAGGAACGAGCGGCAGCCCATGCAGGTGTAGCAGTTGCCGTCGCCGTTATCGTCGACCTTGAGCTTCTTCATCACCTTTTCGGAGATATAGTCGGGCACCATGCGCTTTGCGGTGCACTTTGCGGCGAGCTTGGTGAGATTCCAGTAGGGAGCATCCTCGCTGATATTATCCTCCTCCAGCACGTAAATGAGCTTGGGGAAGGCAGGGGTCACGTAAACGCCCGTTTCGTTTTTCACACCCGTGATACGCTGCTCAAGCATTTCCTCAATGATCATGGCGAGGTCCTTCTTGGTCTGCGCGTCCTTGGCTTCACCAAGATACATAAATACCGTAATGAAGGGGGCCTGACCGTTGGTGGTAAGCAGGGTCACGACCTGATACTGAATGGTCTGCACGCCGCGGCGGATCTCATCGCGCAGACGCGCCTCAACGATCGCGGCCACCTTGTCTTCGCCGGGTGCCACACCCAGCGTTTCCAGCTCAGCCTTGACCTGACGGGCGATCTTCTCGCGCGACACCTGCACGAAGGGTGCCAGATGCGTCAGAGAAATGCTTTGACCGCCGTATTGGTTCGAGGCGACCTGTGCAATGATCTGCGTTGCAATATTGCAGGCGGTGGAAAAGCTATGGGGCTTTTCGATCAGCGTGCCGCTGATCACCGTGCCGTTTTGCAGCATATCCTCAAGGTTGACAAGGTCACAGTTGTGCATATGCTGTGCAAAATAATCGCTGTCGTGGAAATGGATAATGCCCTCCTCGTGTGCAGCAACGATATCCTCGGGAAGCAAAATACGGCGCGTCAGGTCCTTAGAGACCTCACCTGCCATATAGTCGCGCTGTACGCTGTTGACGGTGGGGTTCTTATTGGAGTTTTCCTGCTTGACCTCCTCGTTGTTGCATTCGATCAAGGAAAGGATATTTTCATCGGTGGTATTGGCGCGACGGGCGAGATTACGCGTAAAGCGGTAGCGGATATAGCGCTTTGCCGTTTCGGGGGCATTTTGCTGAATGATCAGCGTTTCTACCAGCTCCTGGATCTCCTCCACGGAAAGCGCACGGCCTACGTCGTTGCAGTAATCCTCAATTACAAAGGAAATATAGTCAATTTGGCGCGCAGTCAGCTCGGGCTTACCCTCGCCGCTCTCGTTTGCCTTCTCGATCGCGCGTACGATCTTCGTGCGGTCAAAGGTCACCTCAGAGCCGTTTCTTTTAATGATCTTCATCTTTCCCTCTCCCTCCGGGCGACGCGGTCGCCCACTATATTTAGACACCGTTTTAAAATCAGAACACAATATCTTGTGTCAGGCAGGAAATAGTATACCATGAACAAGCGAAAAAGGCAAGCGTTTTTTTAAGAAAATAATACACAAAAATAGCACCTTATTTTTGTCGTGTTTGTCATCTTTTTTCAAGAGGTGAAAAAAGCGCCCACAAGGTGTTAAAAAACAGCCTTGACGGCATGAAATGATTCATGCTTCGTCAGCTTTCGGCTTTTTTCGTCACGCACCCATATAATATAAAGGTAGAAAACAGCCTTCTTTGCAGCCTCGGGGGATCCGATCTGCGTTTTGCCGGGTGTGGCTATATATATTTTTCACTTCCCTCTTGCATTCTTACGTAAAATGCGGTAAAATATAGAGCGATTGTAAAAAAATAAAGGATTACAGCCATGGACGAAAGAACAAAAAAAGAAATACAGCGCAGACGCACGTTTGCCATTATCTCACACCCCGACGCGGGTAAAACGACCCTGACGGAAAAGCTGCTCCTTTACGGCGGCGCCATTCAATCGGCGGGATCCGTAAAGGGTAAGCAAAGCGACAGACACGCCGTTTCCGACTGGATGGAGCTTGAAAAGCAGCGCGGCATTTCGGTTACCTCCTCGGTATTGCAGTTTGAATACGACGGCTTTTGCATCAACATTCTGGATACCCCCGGTCACCAGGATTTCTCCGAGGACACTTACCGCACGCTGATGGCTGCCGACAGTGCCGTAATGGTTATTGACGCAGCCAAGGGCATCGAGCCCCAGACCCGCAAGCTCTTTCACGTTTGCGCCAAGCGCGGCATTCCGATCTTTACCTTTATCAACAAGCTCGACCACGAGGCACGCGATCCCTTTGACCTGCTTGACGAGCTTGAGCGCGAATTTGGCATCGGTACGTATCCGATGAACTGGCCGATCAGCTGCGGCGTAACCTTTAAGGGCGTATACGACCGCCGTGAGCGTGCCATTCACGCCTTTGACGACGCACACCGCGGCAGAAGTCGCCTGAATGCCATTGCCTGTGATATCACCGACACCGAAAAGCTTGACGCGCTGATCGGTGAAAATCTGCGCACCGAATTGGTGGAGCAGGTGGAGCTGCTGGACGGCGCCTCGTTTGATTTTGATCTTGACGCGATCGCCAAGGGCAAGCTTTCCCCCGTATTTTTCGGCTCGGCCCTCAACAACTTTGGCGTTGAGGATTTTCTGCGTTACTTCCTGCAGCTTACCCCCACTCCGCTGCCTCGCACCACCGAAACCGAGACCGTGGATCCGTTTGACGACCGCTTCTCTGCGTTTGTTTTCAAGATCCAGGCCAACATGAACAAGGCGCACCGCGACCGCATAGCCTTTATGCGCATCTGCTCGGGCAAGTTTGAGCGCGGCAAGGAATACTATCATATGCAGGCCGGCAAGCCCATTAAGCTCGCCCAGCCGCAGCAAATGATGGCAGAGGAACGCGAAGGTATTGAGAAAGCGTTTGCGGGCGATATCATCGGCGTATTCGATCCGGGTGTGTTTTCGATCGGCGATACCGTTTGTACCAAGGACCGCAAAATCACCTTTGAGGGCATTCCCACCTTTGCCCCCGAGCACTTTGCCATGGTCGAGCAGATCGACTCCATGAAGCGCAAGCAATTTGCCAAGGGCATGAACCAGATCGCACAGGAGGGTGCCATTCGCATTTTCTTTGAGCCCGATGCCGGTTACGAGCGCGTGTTTGTCGGCGTCATCGGCACGCTGCAATACGACGTACTGCAATTCCGCATGAAATCCGAATACGGCGTAGAGTATATCAAGCGTGAATTGCCGTTTCAGTTTATCCAACGCATCGCCGCCTACGAAGGGGATCTTGCACGCCTGAATCTCGCCTCCGACACCAGACGGGTCACGGACGTGCGCGGGAAAAATTATCTGCTTTTCACGGGTCAGTGGAGCATAAAATGGGCACTTGACAACAACCCCTCGCTGGTGCTTGAAGACTTTGACCACCAGTAATTCCAATTTTTAAAATATATTTTCCAATTTTAATTTTATTTGCATCTAAAATTTTCCAATAAAGATCTAAAACAATCGAAAACGGGTAAGGAATCACGCAAAACTCCTTGCCCGTTTTTAAATTTCACCGACAAACAATATTGTATCACACCCGAATTTTCGCCGCAGGATATTGCGTGCAGTGAATTGACAACGCGCTTTTTTTATGTTATACTTTATATGTATATCATATTTTTGATGGGCACACGCACGTGTGCTCGCAAGAATATTCTGAGGAAAGGAGTCCGACTTATGGCCTTTTGTTCAGCGTGCGGCAGCGCCCTGCCCGAGGACGGCAGCCCTTGCCCCTGCACAAGCCAGCAAAGCCCACCCGACACACCGCACTCGCATCGCCGCTTTCCGTTAGCGGCTGTTCCCGTTATTCTGATCGTTGCCCTGGTGGCGCTTTTGATCATCTTATTATCGGTCAGCGATTTTATCCTCCCCGAGCGCACACCGCTTTTTCAAAAAAAGCTGGTTCCCGTTGCTGCCAACGTCACCGACGAGCACGGCACCTCAGTCAAGTGGGGCTACGCCGATAAAAACGGCGAAATGGTCATCGCTGCCAAATTTGAAATGGCCCGCGAATTTGCGGCAAACGATCTTGCGCCCGTCAAGCAAAACGGCCTGTGGGGTTACATTAACAAAAACGGCGACTTTATGATCGCCGTACAGTTTGAGGAGGCCGAGCCCTTTACCGCGAAAGGCTTTGCCTGCATCAAGCAAAACGGCTCCTGGGGTTATATCAATCGCCGCGGCAGCATCGTCATCAATCCGCAGTTTGACAGCGCTTACCCCTTTGCCAGGAACGGTCTTGCGCTGGTTTCCATCGGCGGCAAATACGGCTACATCAATACCGAAGGCGTTTACGTGATCGAGCCCCGCTTTGACGCCGCCCGTCCCTTTGACGATAACGGCTACGCCGCCGTGCTCGCCCTGTCGCATTGGGGCATGATCGACAAGCACGGCGATTGGGTCGTCAATCCCCAATTCGAAGCCATTGAGTCCTTTACCGACAACGATCTCGCTTTGGTCATGAAGGAAGGCAAGTACGGCTTTATCAACCGCGACGGCATGTACGTTGTCGCCCCCACCTATGAATATGCCGAATCCTTCAGCGAGGGGCTGGCATTGGTGAAAAAGGACGGAAAATACGGATTTATCAACAAAAACGGTGTGACTGTGATCACCCCCACCTATACGGCAGCAAAATCCTTTGCCGAGAACGGCCTTGCCGCCGTACAGATCGCCGCAAATGCCGATCTGTGGGGCTATATCAACAAAAAAGGCGAGGTGGTCATTGCCGCACAATACAACGAGGCACACACCTTTACAAACGGCTATGCAGCTGCCAAGAAGGACGGCGTCTACGTCTTTATTGACAAAAAGGGCACCGTTGTGCTTCGCCTTGACAGCACCTACCTGCACGTGAGTGATTTCATGTCGGACGGCTATGTGCTGGCAGTCCGCACGGATCCCGTTACCAACGAGACCACGTATCATATTTTTGACAAGGACGGCGATATTCACGAGGCAGGCTACCGATTTGTTTTACCAAGGTCTGTCACAACTGCACCCGAGATCGCACGCGGGATACGCTGAAGTTGATCATTTTTCCGACTGTCGGATAAAAAATATAAAGTGAGGTAATACTTATGAACGAAAAGGATATGCAAGAGGTCGACATTTACATTCTCCAGGACGAGGAGGGTGTGGAGCACGAGTTTGAGCTCATTGACACCTGTGAGAAAAACGGCGTAAAATACTACGCCATGGTAGCAGTTGAGGATGCCGAAAAGAACGACGATATGTGTGAATATACCATTCTGAAGGCCGTGATGGAAAACGGCGAGGAATGCCTTGTCACCATTGAGGACGACGACGAATTTGACGACGTGGCAGACTATTTTGACGATAAATTTGCCACCGAGATCGACTACGACAAATAATCTTTTCCGGTTGATACGCCTGCCTTGTGCGTGATAGCCGATTGGTGGAGCCGACGCATACGAATTGGAGCCCGAAACCGTCCCACTGCGGTTTGCAGACCTCCCGTTTCCCACAAGCCGATTGACTTGTCTCGGCGGGACAACGGACGTTGGGAGCAGTAATGCCGTGGGCAGGGCACCGCCTTGTGAAAACAGGGTTCTTAGATATCGGTTACACGGCTTGGCGGGTTTTCCTTTCGCGCATGGCGCGAGGGGCCGCAGCGGCGGCCTTGCGCTGGCAAGGACGCCGCTTTGCTTTTTTTAAATTCTAAAGATAGGAGAACATATATCATGGGCATTATCAAGGCCACACTTTCCGCCATTGGCGGCGGCCTGGCAGACAGCTGGCTTGAGGTCATCGAGGCCGGTGAAATGAGCGATACCACCGTCTTTACCAAGGGCGTAAAGGTACGCAAAAACGACAAACGCAGCGCCAACAAGCGCGGCACCGAGGACACCATCTCAAACGGCTCTGTCATTCACGTATACGACAATCAATTCATGCTGCTGGTAGACGGCGGAAAGGTGGTGGATTTTACCGCCGAGCCCGGCTACTACAAGGTGGATAACAGCGCGATGCCCTCTTTATTTGCAGGGCAGTTCGGTAAGGCAATTTTAGAGAGCTTCAGCCGCATCAAGTTCGGCGGCACCCCCTCCTCGGCGCAGCGCGCCTACTTTATCAATCTGCAGGAGATCAAGGGCATTAAATTCGGTACCCGTACCCCTGTGAATTACTTTGACAGCTTCTATAATTCCGAGCTTTTTCTGCGCGCCTTCGGCACCTATTCCATCAAGATCACCGATCCGCTGAAATTTTACGCACAGGCTGTTGCACGCAATGCAACGCACGTTGACATCAGCGATATCAACGAGCAGTACTTAGACGAATTTTTAGAGGCGCTGACCGCAGCCATCAATGCCATGTCCGCTGACGGTATCCGTATTTCCTACGTAGCCTCGAAATCCCGCGAGCTGTCTGATTATATGTCACGCGAGCTTGACGCCAAGTGGCACGCATTGCGCGGCATGGAGGTGCTTTCTGTCGGTCTTGCCAGCGTTTCCTACGACGAGGAATCCAAAAAGCTGATCAACATGCGCAACCAGGGCGCGATGCTGAGCGACGCCGCCGTGCGAGAGGGCTACGTGCAGGGCGCGATGGCCCGCGGCTTTGAAAACGCAGGCAGCAATCCCGCAGGCGGTGCCACCGCCTTTATGGGCATGGGCATGGGCATGGGCGCAGCCGGCGGCTTCGGTGCCTTTTCCGAGACCAACCGTGCCGCCATGGAGCGCGATGCGGCAGCACGTGCCGCCACCGCCAAGAAGGAGGGCTGGACCTGCCCCAAGTGCGGCGCGGTAAATACAGGCAAATTCTGCTCTGAATGCGGCGAAAAACAGCCGAGCAGCGGTTGGATATGCCCCAAGTGCGGCGCAACGAATGCCGGCAAATTCTGCTCTGAATGCGGTGAGCGTGCCCCTGCCTCCGACAAATGGTTCTGCCCCGACTGCGGCACCGAAAACAGCGGCAAATTCTGCCAGAACTGCGGCAAAAAGAAGGACTGATCTATGAACGATACCGCCCTTACATATCATTGCCCGAACTGTGCGGCGGGCCTTTCCTTCAACCCCGAAAAGGGCAAGCTCTGCTGTGAATACTGCTTGTCGGAATTCACCGACCAGGAATTGGCACAGGCAGCAAGTCAGCGGGAGGCGGAGGACGCGGCCTCGGCCGCCGCCGAGCGAGCAGCCGAGGAGAGCGAGGTGCCGAACGAGGCGTTTTGCGCACAGCTGAACACCTATGCCTGCAACGCCTGCGGTGCCGAGATCATGGCTGACGACAGCACCGCCGCCACCGTCTGCCCCTACTGCCACAATCCCGTTTTACTGACAGGGCGTCTTACGGGTCAAATGCAGCCGCACAAGGTGATCCCCTTTGCGATCGACAAGGAGGAAGCGAAAAAGCGCTTTCTTGACTTTGCGGGCAAAAAATGGTTCGTGCCGCGCTCCTTTATTTCAGAAGCGCAGATCGACAAGATGCAGGGCATCTACTATCCCTTCTGGGTGACCGATGCCGACGCGGGCGCCTCCATGTCCGCACGCGCCACACGTGTGCGCACCTGGTACTCGGGTGATTACCGCTATACCGAGACCTCCAAATTTCACATTTACCGTGCAGGCGAGATCCATTTTGAGGATATTGTGACACCCGCCATCACCGAGGAGGACCGCGAAATGTTAGATGGGATCCTCCCCTATCCCAGCGACTCGCTACAGCCCTTTTCCATGCCTTATTTATCGGGATTTGTTGCCAAAAAGCGCGACATTGAAAAGGAGAGTGTGCGCGAAGCGGTGCGCACGCGTATGCATCAATACGCCGCAACGCTCCTGCAAAACACCATTGGTCCCTACACATCCGTGACGCCCTCGGCGCCGCGCCTGCTGACACGCGCGATACACTGGGACTATACCCTGATGCCGATCTGGCTTTTGACCTATCACCATCGCGGCAAGACCTACACCTACGCCCTCAACGGCTATACGGGCAAGGTCTTTGGCCGCCTGCCCGTTTGCCCCAAGCGCCTTTCACTCTTAGGTATCATCACGGGCCTGGCTGCAGGCGTAGCTGCGGCCCTCATCAAGCTTTTCTTGTTTGGTTAAAGGGGGGACGGGTATGAAAAAAGCACTGTTTTTTATTCTCATCGCCACTCTTTTTGCCCTGCTGACGCTTTCCGCCTCGGCCTTCACGGTAGAGATCAAGGACGAGGTCGGGTTGCTTGATTTCGAGGCAATGGCGATCGACCGTGACGCCGCGACCGAGGAAAAGCTGAAGGGCACCCGCTTTGGCGTGTTCACAGCCGTTTCCCTATACCGCGACGATTATCCCTCCGACTCACGGGTAGCAAGCAGGTTTGGGCTCAGCGAGCACGAAAGCGCGGTCATTTTAGTGTTGCGCTTATATGAAGGCACGTACTACTACGATATCTATTTATACGGCGATGCCGACGATATTTTCCGCGACAGCGACGTCGACCGCGTTTTGGACGACACAAGCGTATACCAGAACCTGAAGGGCGCCCGTTTTGAGGCGGGCATGAGGAGCTTTTTCTCACTTTCGGCCGACGTGCTGCAGGATCATTACGAAAAGCTTGCCGCACGTAAAGCACGCGCACCGCTGGTGGCCGTGATCGCAGGTCTGATCGCTGCTGCCGTGGTTGGCAGCGGCAGTGCTCTCGGTGTCTTCCTGTACTATCGCAAAAAGCGCCACGGCGAAACCTATCCCTTAGACCGCTATGCACGCTTACAGCTGACCGCACGCGAGGACCGCTTTGTCGGCAGCTTTGTCACACGCACACGCATTCAACGAAACAACGGCAGCCGCAGTGGCGGTGGCCGTAGTGGCGGTGGTGGCAGACGCGGCGGGCGCTGACACAGCTAAAATGCATCAAAAAAGCACCCCGTTGGCACACTAAGTGCCAGCGGGGTGCCCTTTTTTAAAAATTATCTCTGCACGCGGCCCGAGCCGTCGCCGCCTGCCAGCTTTTCAACCTCAGCCACGCTCACGCGGTTATAGTCGCCCTCCACACTGTGCTTGAGTGCAGAGGCTGCCACTGCAAATTCGATAGCCTCCTTAGCGGACTTGCCCGACAGCAGCGCGTAGATCAGACCGCCGCCAAAGCTGTCACCGCCGCCCACGCGGTCAACAATGTGCAGATGATAGCTCTTGGAGAAGTAATACTCCTCACCGTCAAAGAGCATGCCCGCCCAGTCGTTGTCGCTGGCAGAGATCGAGGTGCGCAGGGTAATGGCCACCTTCTCAAAGCCAAACTTATCGGCCAGCTGCTTGGCAACCGACTTATAGCCCTCGTGATTCAGCTTACCGCCGTAAATATCGGTGTTCTCCGCCTCAATGCCGAACACGTCCTTGGCGTCCTCCTCGTTGGAAATGCAAACGTCAACGTATTGGCAGAGCTCAGTCATCGCGGCACGTGCCTCGGCACGTGTCCAAAGCTTGCCGCGGTAATTGAGATCGCAGGAGATCTTCACGCCGCGTGCCTTAGCAGCCATACAGGCCTGCTTGCAGATCTCCACCAAATTAGCGCCCAGTGCGGGCGTGATTCCCGTAAAGTGGAACCAATCGGCCCCTGCAAAGATCTCGTCCCAGTTAAAGTCGGCAGGGCTTGCCTCCTGAATGGCGGAATGCGCACGGTCGTAAATGCAGACCGAGCCACGCTGTGAAGCGCCCTTTTCAAGATAGTAAATGCCCACACGGTCACCGCCGCGCACGATCTTGGAGGTATCCACACCGAAATAGCGCAGCGAATTGACAGCCCCCTCGCCGATGGCGTGCTTTGGAAGCTTGGTCACGTACACGCTATCAAGCCCGTAGTTGGCAAGCGATACGGCCACGTTGGCCTCGCCGCCGCCGAAGGTGGCCTGCATCTGATCATTCTGGAAAAAGCGGTAATAGCCGTTCGGGGCCAATCTTAACATCAATTCACCAAAGGTAACAACGCGTTTCATTTCTTTTCCTCCATTTTTGCAAGTGCTTCCTTGACAAAAAAGCTACCGCCGATGGCGGCCACCTTGTCAAAGGCCAAAAACTCATCGATATTGCTGCGGTCAACACCGCCGGTCGGGATAAATCTTACCTGCGGGAAGGGCGCGGAAAGCGCCTTGAGTGCCGACAGGCCGCCGTAAATGTTAGCAGGGAAAAATTTCACCGTGGTAATGCCGAGCTCCAGCGCCTGCATGATCTCGGTAGGCGTCACGCACCCCGGGTAATAGGGCACACCGGCCTTGCGGCACACCTCGGCAACGCCAAGAGAAAGGCCGGGAGATACGATAAAGGTAGCCCCTGCCTCAAGAGCAGCCTGGCATTGCGCGGCATTGATCACAGTACCCGCACCGATCTCCATGTCGGGGTAATTTTTCACAGCATACGCGATCGCCTCAGCGGCGCAGGACGTACGGAAGGTGATCTCAGCACACATAATACCGCTGCTTTTCAGCGCGGTTAAAATTTTATCGGTTTCCGCGAGCTCTTTAATAACGACAACAGGTATAAACTTTTCCATGTTTGCCTCCATTGGTCAAAGATTTAATCTCATTGTAGCACATATTTGTTCGGTTGGCAAGTAAAATCTTGCCGTTTTTCATATTCGCTTACACTTTTTCCCGACTTGCCACCCTCTCGCCACAAAAGACGCTTTGTGATATATGTGCTACCGCCCATACATTTTTTGGCAAATTTCACTATTGCCAAATACATTGTGATATGTTAAAATAAATCAGACCTTGACATTGCGATAATAAATTACGGATATACACGAGGAAAAAAATTATGAAGCGACTGTTATCCCTTTTACTCATGCTCTGCCTTTTGGTGCCCTGCCTGGTGCTCACCGCCTGCGGCCCTGACAAGGAGCCCGGTGACGGCGAGGGAGGTAGCACACCCTCCACCGAGGATAAGGACACTCCCGCACTCAGGTTCATTCTGCTTGAAGACGACACCTACAGTGTATCCAAGGGCGGGCTCGGCTATGCTCGCGAGATCGTCATTCCCGCCACGTACAACGGTAAACCCGTCACGAGGATCGCAGCAAACGGCTTTTCCGGTGCGGGCTTTGAAAAGATCACGATCCCCGAAAGCATTCAGGTCATCGGGGCCGGTGCATTCACCGGCTGTGCCGATTTCAAGGAGATCACCTTGCCTCAAGGCATTACCGAGATCGGTGATGACACCTTCAACGGCTGCGTTTACCTTGAAGAGATCCATATTCCCGCAGGCGTTACACGCATCGGCAACGCCGCCTTTATGGGCTGCACAAGCCTGACGAGCGTGACGGTTCCCGAGGGCGTGACTGAGATCGGCGCGCAAGCCTTCTGGGGCTGCGTGAACATCACCTCCTTTTCTCTGCCGAATACGCTGAAAACCGTTGGCAACATGGCCTTTGCCATCATTGGGGAGGAAACGCTTGAAAAACCGCACGGCCTTCAATACAACAGCCTTGACGGCAACAAGTACCTCGGTAACGCACAAAACCCCCGCCTGGTGCTCGTAGAGCTCGGCGACAAGAGTGTGACCGAATACGCCATTCCCACCGACACACGCATCATTTACAGCTACGCGCTTGCCTGGTCCTCCATAGCCAGTATTTCCATGCATGCTGACGTAACCGGCATTTCCGCTTACGCATTTCTTGAGTGCACGGCGCTCACCGCCGTTCATATCCCCGACAAGGTGAGCGTTGTGGGTGAGCGCGCCTTCTACGGCTGCCGAAGCCTGAAGCGGGTCACAGGCATGAACTTTATCGAGGAGATCGGCAACTACGCATTTTTGGGCTGCTCCACCGCCTCAAATTCCTTTGAGATCAATATCGGCAGCACGCTGAAGTCAATTGGCAGAAACGTATTTCCCAGCGAAAACGCGCTCAAGTGCACCACCGATAAAAACGTTTCTTACATCGGCAACACGCAAAACCCCTATTTGATCGCCGTTCGTGCCGAGAAGAAATCCAGCACCAACAACTACACCATCAACGCCAACACCAAGATCATTTACGAGAGCTCCTTTGACAATTGCGATCTCATTACGGAGATCCTTATTCCCGAGGGCGTCTTCCTGATCGCCTACGATGCCTTCTACCACTGCGACAACTTAAGCTACGTATCCCTGCCGAAATCGCTTGAGATCATTATGCAGGATGCCTTCCACACCTGCAAGCGCCTGCCCTCTATCGTAATTCCCGAAAACGTGGTCTACATCGGCGACGGCGCATTTAAAGGCTGCTCAAGCATGGCTAAGATCACCCTTCCCTTCGTAGGCTGCACCCCCAACGGCGGCGGCAATGCACTGTTTGGCTCTATTTTTGGTGCACAAAACGTAGGCCAGCAGGTTTCGCGCGTGCCCACAGCACTGCGCACCGTCATCGTCACGGGCGGTACCACAATCGGCAACGCCGCCTTCAGCGACTGTGAATACATTGAAAGCATCACGCTTCCCGCCTCTTTGAAGCACATTGGCGAGGGCGCCTTCTTCTTTACCAAAAAGCTCTCCGAGGTTTATATCAACGACCTCTCGGCCTGGTGCAACGTCACGATAGCAGGCGCCTCAGCCTCGCCCTTCACCTACGCGCAAACGCTTTACGTGAACGACAAACGCATAGCCGAGCTGCAGATCCCCGACGGTGTGACCGCCATCAGCACCTTCGCCTTTATGAACGTGCAAAACATTACCAAGGTCAAGATTCCCGACTCGGTGACGGTCCTGGGTGACGACTGCTTTAAAAACTGCCAGAATCTCACTACCGTACAATTCGGCACGGGTGTGACCGAGATCAAGAGCTCCGCGTTTGAAAACTGCGCCAAGCTCACCGATCTCACGCTCCCTGAAAATCTGGAAATACTGGAGAGCTCCAGCCTGCGTGGCTGCACGAGCCTGACCGAGATCGTCCTACCTAAATCGTTGCGCTTTATCGGCGACCACGCCTTCAAGAGCTGCGATGCACTGGAAAAGGTCACCTTTGAAGGCAAGACCGGCTGGAACGTGGTCACCTCGCGCACCGAAACCAAGGGAGAAAAGCTCTTCTTGCTTATGAAGGGTAAAAACGCCACGTATCTGGTTGAGGATTACACCGACTGCTACTGGGTGCGCAACAAGTAAATATCAGATCCGTAACGGGCATTTCAAGCGCCTGCGCGCCACGCGCAGGCGCTTTTTGCATTTTCATGTGTCATATTTTATAAATATTATGCCTATTTATATATTGCACTCAAAAAAAATGTGTGCTATAATGAAGGAGAATACGGCATTGCCGCAATTATCACAAACGGAGGAACATATCATGAATATTATTGTTTGCAAAAGCTACGACGAAATGTCCCAGCGCGCCGCACAAATGGTGGCAGCACAGATCAAGAGCAAGCCCAGCAGCGTGATCGGTCTTGCGACCGGCTCTACGCCCGAGGGCCTTTACGCACAGTTAGTAGAGATGTGCAAGAACGGCGAGCTCAGCTTCAAGGACGTAACCACCGTTAACCTTGACGAGTACTACCCCATCAACCCCACCAACGACCAGAGCTACCGCTACTTCATGAACTATCACCTCTTTGATCATCTGGATATCGACAAGGCGAACACCAACGTGCCCGACGGCACCGCTGCCGACCCCGTAGCCGAGGCACACCGCTATGAGCAGAAGATCACCGACCTCGGCGGCATTGATCTGCAGATCCTCGGCATTGGCCGCAACGGTCACATCGGCTTTAACGAGCCCGATCAGAAGCTGATGCTTGACACACACGTGACCGACCTTACCCCCGACACCATCGATGCAAACTCCCGCTTCTTTGCCAGCGCAAACGACGTACCCCGTCAGGCACTTACCATGGGTATGGGCTCGATCTTCAAGGCAAAGAGCATCATTATCATGGCAACCGGCGCCAACAAGAAGAAGGCTGTTTCCGCCATGCTTGAGCGCACGGTAGACACCAGCTTCCCCGCTACCATGCTCAACTTCCACCCGAACGTTACGCTTATCTGCACTGCTGACGTTCTGGAGTAAGCCCATTCAAAATCTGAAGGATAAGGAATTTTAAAATGATTCGATTTGGCACAGGCGGGTGGCGTGCGATCATCGGTGACGATTTTATCCGCGCAAATATCGTAAAGGTCGCCACGGGTATTGCCAAGCTGGCACGCGAAAACAACAAGACCGATAAGCCCATCTGTATCGGCTACGACCGCCGCTTTTTGTCGGAGCAGGCCGCCAAATGGGTGGCCGAGGTGCTTTGCGCAAACGGCATCAAGGTCTGGTTCATGAAGCGCTCAAGCCCCACGCCCTTAGTGATGTTCACGGGCAAGCACAACGCCCTGCATTACGGCGTGGAGATCACAGCCTCTCATAACCCTGCCGCATACAACGGCATTAAAATTTTCATTCACGACGGGCGCGATGCCGACGTTGCCACGACCGAGCGCCTTGAGGAGCTGATCAATGCCACCTCTGACGAGGAAGTTGTCACGCTCGGCTTTGACGATGCTGTGGCAAGCGGCATGATCGAATTCCCTAAGTTTTTGTTCAACGACTTTATCGATTCTATCATTTCCCGTCTTGATATGAGTATCATTCGTGCCAAGGGTCCGCGTATTCTCTTTAACCCCATGCACGGCTCGGGCACTTACCCCTTGATGGTGCTGATGTATACCGCGCGCTGCACGGTGGATCTGATGAATGCCAACAAGGACGCCTTTTTCGGTGGCAGCCTGCCTGCTCCCACCAAGGAAACGCTGGCCGATCTCGCGCACCGCGTAGTGGCCGAAGGCTACGACCTCGGTATCGCCGTTGACGGCGACGGTGACCGCCTTGGTATCATTGACCGCGACGGCTCGTATATCAACGCCAACCAGATCCTTGCCATGCTCTATTACTACCTGCACGAATACCGCGGCTGGCACGGACCCGTGGTGCGAAATCTCGCCACCACGCACATGCTTGATATGATGGCCAAGGATTTCGGGGAGGAGTGCTATGAGGTGCCCGTCGGCTTTAAATGGATCTCCTCTAAGCTTGACCAGACCGATGCCGTGCTCGGCGGTGAATCCTCGGGCGGTCTTACGGTCCGCGGTCATATTTACGGCAAGGACTCTGTATACGCCGCGATGCTGTTTGTGGAAATGATCTCCGCCATTGACAAATCTCCGACCGAATTCTGGCAGGAGCTGACCGAAAAATACGGCAGCTTTGAAATGGTAGAGGATAATCTCCGCTTTGCGCCTGCGGAAAAGGCACGTATCAACCACCTCCTGATGGTAGAAAAGAAGGTGCCTGATTTTGGCAAGGAGATCGCAAAGCTTGACTACCAGGACGGCTTTAAGGTGACCTTTGCCGACAACTCCTTCGTTATCTGCCGCTTCTCGGGCACCGAGCCCCTGCTCCGTGTATTTGCCGAAAGCACAACAGCACAGGACGCACGCAAGCTCATTGATTGCATGAAGGAATTCATCGGGATCTGAGCGTTGGTGCCGTCAACCATTCAAGCAAACCGATCTGCGCCGCCCTTTTTCTCAAACGAAAAGGGGCGGCTTTTCATCTTCGCGAACCTTTTTTTCAAAAGGGGTTTACAAATGCCGTTTCATTGTGTATAATATAGTAAGAATATCTGTGAACGGGAAAAGACCTGCGACGGCGTTCAGAGAATGCGGCCTTGGCTGTGAGCCGCACACGCAAAAAGCAGGAGATGTGCACCCGTGAGATGCAGCGGTGAGCCTCGGCCAAGCAGGCTGTCGTTAGCCCCTGCCGTTTTCCGCGTTAAGGATAACCGTTTTTTGACGGTGAGGGGGGCGCGTCCCCCAAAGCAGAGTGGAACCGCGGTTCATGCCGCCTCTGTGCCCGATGGGTGCAGAGGTGTTTTTTATTTGTGAGGTAGGTATATGGATTACGAAAAACTGATTGACGGTGCCGTCATGGTAGGGCAAGCCCTGCGAAAAACGGCCAAGGAGCTACGTCGCGACACACGCGAGCTTTTGTGCGAGATTCAATACGACGTGGAGGCCTTTCGCCAACGCGACCCCGCCGCCACGGGCACTGCGGAAATTTTACTCCTGTACTCGGGCTTGCACGCGCGCACCGCGCATCGCCTTTCCCACAAGCTTTACAAAAAGGGGCATACCTTTTCGGCCCGTATGATCAGCCAGGGTGCAAAATTCATCACGGGCATTGAGATCCACCCCGGTGCCACCATCGGCCGCGGTCTGGTGATCGACCACGGCACAGGGGTCGTCATTGGCGAGACCGCCGAGATCGGCGATAACTGCACGATCTATCAGGGCGTCACGCTGGGCGGCACGGGTAAAAACGTCGGCAAGCGTCACCCCACGCTCGGCAACAACGTCATGATCGGCGCCGGCGCCAAGGTGCTGGGGCCGCTGACGATCGGCGATAACGTCAAAATTGCCGCAGGCGCGGTCGCACTGCACGACATTCCCTGCGACTCGACCGCGGTCGGTATTCCCGCACGCGTGGTAAGCGTTGGCGGCGTGCGCATTGCCAACGATCTGGATCAGATCCACATTCCCGACCCCATCAAGGAGGAGATCGCCGCGCTGCGCGCCGAGAGCGACAAGCTGCGCCGCCGCATTCTCAAGCTTGAAAAAAACGCAAAAAAGGAAGAGTAAGGAGCAAGCTATGATTCTTTATAATACCGCCACCAGAAAAAGAGAAGAATTTGTACCGAATGAGCCCGGTAAGGTGAGCATTTATACCTGCGGCCCGACGGTTTACCATTTTGCCCATATCGGCAATCTGCGCACCTATATCATGGAGGATATCCTTGACCGCTATATGCGTTATCAGGGCTACGACGTGAAGCGCGTGATGAACATTACCGACGTCGGACACCTGTCAAGCGACGGCGACACGGGCGAGGATAAGATGCTGAAGGGCGCCAAGCGCGAAAAAAAGACCGTGCTGGAAATTGCCAAGTATTATACCGATCGCTTCTTTGAAGACTGCCAAAAGCTCCATATCCGCCTCCCCGACGTGGTGGAGCCTGCAACTGCCTGCATCGACTCCTTTATCGAGGTCATCACCTCTTTGCTCGACAAGGGCTACGCTTACGAGGCGGGCGGCAATATCTACTTTGACACCTCTAAATTGAAGGAATACTACATTTTCAACGATTTTAAGGAGGAGGATCTGGCCGTCGGCGTGCGCGAAGGCGTAGAGGAGGACGGTAACAAAAGAAACAAGGCCGACTTCGTTTTATGGTTTACCAAATCCAAATTTGAAGACCAGGAGCTGAAATGGCAAAGCCCGTGGGGCCTTGGCTATCCCGGCTGGCACATTGAGTGCTCCTGCATCGCCATGAAGCACCTCGGTGAGCGCCTTGATATCCATTGCGGCGGCATTGACAACGCCTTCCCCCACCACACCAACGAGATCGCCCAAAGCGAGGCATATCTCGGCCACAAGTGGTGCAATTACTGGATGCACGTGCTGCATCTGAATACCGACGACGGTAAAATGTCCAAATCCAAGGGTGAGTTTCTGACGGTTTCTTTGCTTGAGAGCAAGGGCTACGACCCGCTTGCCTACCGCTTCTTCTGCCTGGGCTCCCACTACCGTCGCTCGCTGGTATTTTCTTATGAAAATCTTGATAACGCCGTGGTATCCTTCAACAAGCTCTTAACACGCATCTCGGCGCTGAAGGTGACCGAGGGCGAGGAGATCGACACCGTAGCGCTTGAGGCACTGCGCGACAAATTCAAGAAGGCGCTTGACAACGATCTGAACACCTCGCTTGCTATCACCGCGCTTTACGACGTGCTGAAATACGCAACCAATACCGCCACCAAGCGCGCCGCGATTGCCGACTTTGACACCGTTCTTGCTCTTGACCTGCTGGAGAAGGCCGACGAGCTTACAAAGAAGCGTGAGGAGGAGGCCGCCAAGGCCGCCGTGCGTGTGTATTCCGACGATCCCGAGATCCGCGCCATTGAAGAGGCGATCGATGCCCGCACCGCCGCCAAAAAGGCTAAGAATTATGCCGAAGCCGATCGCATTCGTGCCGAGCTTCTGGCCAAGGGAATCATACTGACCGACACCGCCGCAGGCACCACCTGGGCAAAATCCTGACTCTGTCTTTGCGAAGTTACCATATTACACCATCTTTTTTTGTAGCATTGCACAAAAACTAAAAAAAGGCCTTGCTTTTTTTTGAGGGTTATGTTATAATTCTATTATCCATAAAACTATGACGGAGGACATCGTATATGAAACTCTTTGCACGTGTCTTATCTCTTACATTAGTAGCAGTTATGCTTTGTCTTTGCCTGACCGCCTGCGGCGAGGAAAGAATTGATGACGGTGAGTATATCCGTGGCGATAAGGCGCTCAACGGTTATTACTACGGTTACATTTTTGAAGAGGATACCTTTGCTTACGGCGAATACCTTGGCTACGTGAAGGACGAGGCAGCCTCCTATTCGGGCACCTACGCACTTGAGATCATCGAAAAGGAAGATAAAGAGGAGCAGAAGGCTGACGAGGAGAATATGCTGCGTTACGGCTTTATCACGTTCTACTACACCGATGCAGCAGGCACGGCTGTAGAGCGCAAGGAGCCCATTGAGATCGATGATATGCAGGGCATTCTTATCATCGGCGACTTCCAGTACAACTGGTTTGAAAACTGATCAAGGCAGACGAACCACACAAAAAGACCTCCGCCATAGCGGAGGTCTTTTTGTGTCATTTTCCTGAAAATGCCCAAAAAAATAAATAAAAATCAAAAAAGACTTGTTTTTAAAAACAGTGCGTGATATAATAGATTTGTACGCGGCGCGGCCGCGCCAATACTTATCTTATGGAGGATTTCACTATGAAAATGTTCGCTCGCGCTTTGTCTCTTGCGCTCGTTGCTCTGATGCTGTGCACTGCACTGGTTGCTTGCGCACCCGCTAAGGATCCTGCTGACGCAGAGGCTGCTCTCAAGGAAGCTGAGTACGTTGTTCTCAACGACGACAAAATTACCCCCGCCGTCTTCAAGCTTGCAGGCTACGACCTCAAAAACGTTGTAACCGGCACCAAGGTTTCCGAGGATAAGGACGGCAACAAGGTAACCGATATCGTTGTGATCTACTACTTTGCTGACAAGGACAACGCTGAGAAGGCACTTGAAAAGGTAAAGGAAAACGCCAAGGAGAAGAAGGAAGAAACCAAGGAAGACTGGGTTGAGCCCACTCGCTCCGGCTCTATGGTTTACTTCGGCACCAAGGCTGCTATCAAGGCTGCCAAGTAATCATCGTTGCAAAAAACGCAACCGCGCGTGCGCGGTTGCGTTTTTTCATTTTAACAAGCCTTGACTTTTCGTTGATATTTGATATAATGAAAATAGGTAATTGTCCCCATTTTTAAACAGGGAGTATTTTTATGAAACGCATTGCTCTTTTATTGCTATTGCTATTACTTTGCATTGGCGCCGCTGCATGCGCAAAAACCGACGACGGCCCGCACCTTACCTTTGCTGAAAACGGCGTACCCACGCTGCGCCAAAGCACCAAGGAGGCCGGTAGCGTTACGTTACCCGCCCCTGCAGGCACGCACGCCGCCTTTTGCGTGGGCTGGCAAGCAGCCACAGAAAACGGCACCGTATTTTTGCCGATAGGCGCGACCTATGCCTACAATGCCGGAGAAGATCTGACCTTTGCGCCTGTTTATTTCCACTTCACCACGCAAACGAGTGCCAAGGTTGACCCGGAAACAACCGGCATTGTTTTTACCACCTCGTTTCAAAAGGCCGAATGGCTTGCCCTGCAAGAGCTTGACAGCACCGTTACGTGCGGCACGTTGATCTTCCCCTCCGCAGACACGGCAGATCTCAACGGCACGCTCACCCATGACGCACTTGCCGCAAACGGCAAGGTAGCCACTGACGTCGCCGCTGTTTTTGACAGCCAAGGCACAGCCTTCAGCGGTGCCCTCTCCTCCATTGAAACGCAGCATCTTACCACCAAATATACCGCCATAGGCTATACCAAGATCACTTATACAGACGGTACGTCGCGCTATCAATACGCCTCTTACCAAAAGGATCTTGCGCCCAACGCCTCCCTGCTCAGCTTTGCCCCCATGCAAAGCACGCTCTCGCTGTTTACGAATACCGATTTCGTATTAAACCCGCAAACGGGTCACATTCACGTGATCACCTCTATTGCCGCTGACAAATGGCAAGCCCTCTCGCCACAGATCGTCACCCTTGACCGCGGCACCCTGTTTGCCACCGCCGCGGACATGGAAAAGACCAACGGCGTCCTTACGCACGCTGCCCTGCTGGAGGCTGACTGTACACCTACCGACGTCGTCGCACAGGGCTGGTGCCTTGAAGTGGCAGATACGCTTTATTTTGAAGGGGTACTGACCCATATCGAGCCGCACGACCGCCTGCAAAAGCTGACCGCGGTCGGTTATCTGAAGATCACCTACCCTGACGGCAGCTACGACTATATTTATGCAACACACACAAGCAACCCGCCTCTGCTTTCACTGTACGAGCTGGCACTTGCCGCCAAAAACGACCTCAGCGACACGCAAACCGACACACACCCGCACGCTGCCGGCGACAAGTTCTCGCCTTACACGGCAGACGAGCAAGAGCGCATCGGTGAGCTTGCCACGGTGCCGCTTTTGCTCCTTTACGACAAAAACACACCCGGCAAGAAAAAGCTGGCTCCCGCCTACCAAGCTTGGTTTAGCGAGCACACTGTGGAATTCAACAACAACAAATGGAATGACGAGACCGAGGAAATATGGCAAGCGCTTTCCGACATTGACTACTGGGGCGGTGCCGCGCTGGTCATCACCCTGAATGACGGCACGCCGATCACCGAAGAGCTGCTTGGCACCATCACTCTGCAAAACGGTAGCATCACGGCAAAGGTCACGAAATATATCTGCCACAATGGCAGGCTGATCCTCCCCCACTCCAATTTCATCACCCCGGGCAAATAATACCCCACCAAGGCCGCGCGGCTATAGAGTGCGGTTCTTAGCGGAGAGTTTGACAAATACCGCTAAATGCGAGCATCGCATTTGACTAGTCAAACGCAAATGGGCTATGCCCAAACCCTTATAACAAGCAGAAAGAGCACACACGCAAGGAGTAAACCTTATGTGTATGCTCTTTTTCTGCTGGTGAAGTTTTTGCTTTCGCAAAAGTGAAGTTGTGCAGATGCAGGACATCCGGCACAGTGAAGTTGCTCGCCAAGGCTCGCAGTGAAGTTAAGTTTGCCCATCACTTCGCCGTTAGGCGAAACTTCACTCACGAAGTGAACTTCACTATCGAAGATAACTTCACTTGCCCGAAGGGCAAACTTAGTTAGCGTGATTTGTCCGTTAAGGACATCACGCTATCGCCGCGCGGTTCTTTTTGCAAAAGGACTTGACTTACATGACAAAAAGCGGTACAATAAACAGCGGTTATTCTATTTGTCGCCGCTGCGCGGCTATCAAGAAAGGCGCTTTCCATGACACGAAAATTATGGTTTGGGCGCGGTGTGCGTGACGGCATGCCGATCGCCATCGGCTACTTCGCCGTGGCGTTTGCCCTGGGGATCAAGGCAACGGCAGCAGGGCTTACGCCCTGGCAATCTGCCCTGCTTTCATTTTTAAACGTGACGTCTGCCGGCGAAGCCGCAGGCATTGCCCTTTTGGGCGTCGGCACCACCTACGTAGAATTGGCACTGACGCAGCTTGTCATTAACATACGCTATTTGTTGATGTCCTGCGCGCTCTCGCAAAAGCTTTCCCCCACAACGGGGCTGTTACACCGCCTTGCCGTTGGCTATGGCGTGACCGATGAGATCTTTGGCATCAGTGCCGCGACCGATGGGGATCTTTCCCCCTATTACAGCTACGGCGCCATTGCCGTGGCAGTGCCCGGCTGGACGCTTGGCACCCTGCTGGGTGCCGTGATGGGCAACGTACTGCCCGCACGCGCCGTCAGTGCCCTGGGCGTCGCGCTTTACGCCATGTTCCTTGCCATCATTTTGCCGCCTGCGCGGAAAAGTCGCGTGATCGCAGGTCTTGTTGCTGTTTCTGCGTTAGCCAGTGCCACCCTCTCGTGGCTCTGCACGGCGTTGTCCCTCAGCTTCTTTACCGAGGGCTTTCGCATTATCACCCTCACGGTCGTCATTTCGCTTGGGGCGGCACTCCTGTTCCCCCTAAAGGAAGCAAAAGAAAGCGAGGGCGTGGCAGATGGTAACTAATATTTTACTCGCCATTATCGTGATGGCCGCCGTCACGTACCTCATTCGCGTACTTCCGCTGGTGCTGATCCGCCGCGAGATCAAAAACAAGACCGTGCGCTCGTTTTTGCACTACGTACCCTACGTGACCCTGACGGTGATGACCTTTCCCGCGATCCTCTCGGCCACGGGAATCGTGTGGTCCGGTCTTGCCGCCCTTGCAGTTGCAACCGTATTGGGTCTGCGCGGCTGCAAGCTGCCCACCGTAGCCGCTTTTGCGTGCCTGACGGTATTTCTGGTAGAGCTCATACCCTTTTAAGAAAAAACACGCCATCTGCAAATAGCAGATGGCGTGTTTTTATGGCTCGGGCACTACGTCGCCGCCAAGCGAGCGTTGCATCATCTCGTGCGTCACGGGAGCCTCGGGATCCCTCACCGTCAATAGCCACAGCTTGACAAACGCGGCAATGGGTGCGATATTGTAAAGCGGCAGGATACCCATTTCTTCAAAAAAACGTGTGCTGTCATAGGCAGCCCCCGGTGCCACACCCGTTAAAAACGTGGTAACACCCGCCTTTTTTGCCGCGGCAAAAAAGGCCTTGACCTGCTCACTTTCGGTATTCACCGTACCCGAATGATAAGAGGTGTGCAGGATATAGCGCACGTCGGATGTGAGGGGGCGATAAGGGTTGCCGGGATAGGGGCTCACACGCAAGATCCCCTTGCAATCCGCGCCAAGCGGCTGCGCGCCGATCGCGGGCATCTCGTTGGAAAGCTCACGGTAAGCGGGGTTTTTCACGAAGGGCTTTCCCTCCTCAAAGATGCCGTAAAAGCTATTATAAATGCTGTAAACCGCATCGGTATAAGCAAGGCTCTCGCAAAGGCGCGTGCCGCGATGCACCGTGACGGGCTCGCCCTCGTTCTGATAGGCAACAAACACACCGGGGGCGCCGACCTCGGCCACAAAGCGCAGGGCGCCGCGCAGATTGGGAAGTCCGTTTGAAGCAGGGTGCTCGATGGGCTGGTTGCTGCTGACGATCATGACGGGGATCTTCACGTCGGCCAGCGCATAAGAAAGTGCGGCAGCAGAATACTGCATGGTATCGGTACCGTGCGTGACGATAATACCGTCATAATCACCCTTTGCAGCCTCGGCAACGCTCGCCATCAGCACGCGGAGCGTGTCACCCGTGTTATTTTCACTCAAATTGGTATACGGGGTAGCCGTATCGTATGCAAAATCAATACCGAAGGCGCGACGGTAGCTTTCAAGCAGCAGATAGGGCTTTTTTCGGTCGGTGCCGATAAAATCCCCCTGCACGGTGCTGCCAATGGTACCGCCCGTAAACAGGAATAAGACCTTCACGAATTTCAATCCTCCAATTCAATGCGGAACTTGCAAACCGACTTGAAGCGGTTTTTCATGGGGCATTCGATGCATTCAAGATGCACCTTGACGCAAAGCAGCGTTTCGATCACGCCCTCGCAATAGCCGCGTACAAACTCGCAGATCTGCTTGCGCTCCTTGCGGTCAACGATAAAGGACTCGTTGATCGTCAATTCGCCGTTAAAATCGCCCGTTTCCTCATTCACGTCTACGTGAATGTCAAACTTGCCCCAACCGACCTGGGAATCAAACTCGCACCATTTTTTCAGCTTGCTCTCAATGGTGGCGTTGCCGTCGCCACCAAATTCCCAGCTGGAATTCAGGCGCTGGGCAAAATTCTGCCCACAGTGGTAGCCCGACTCGTGGAAGATGCCGCGTGCCCGCTCAAGCCCCGCCAAGGACACCACGTTATCAAAAATGCCACCAAACATATTGATAAAGGTATCGGTGCGGAAGCTGACGTTGCGCTGATGATCCTCGGGGTTGATCATAATGCCGCGCGAGGGGATATATTCAAACACGGTGGTGGTGCTTTGATTGACGGGTGCCTCTGCCTTTTGCTGCGGTGCGGGGGCAGGTGCCTGCTTTTGCGGCAGCATCGGCATAATGGCATTGAAAAGCTTGTTATAATACGAGGAAACAGGATCGGGGTATGCGACGATACGCTGGGTCCTGCTCAGATAATAGCAAAACTCGTCGTTCATCTGAAAATCCTCAATAAAGAAGGGCACCAGCGGCTTTTGCTTGTTGATGATCGCTTCGATCTCGTTGAGCACGTGACTGGAGCGATTCATCGCATCGGAAGCGACAAGAATGATCACGCGGCAGTTGTTGATCGCCTGCATCAGATTTGCGGCATAGGCCTGCCCGGGGTCCACGTCACGGGGCGCGATAAAGCAATCAACGCCCTGCTTTTCAAGAAACGCAACAATATCCTCCGCCACGCGGCGATCGGGTGTGGTATAGCTGACGAATACGTCCTTATTCATAGTCTTTCCCATTCCTTCCATCGACAGTCATAACATAATATTATAACCTATTAAGATTATTATAGCATAATTTTGACATATTGCAAGAGAAAGTGTGAAATTTCATCACACCTGCCACCTTGTCACCGAGGATAAATTTGACAAAGCAGGAAAAAATATGCTATACTGATAGTGTCATTTGAAGCATATCAGCCACGGCAATGCATTCTGCATTTGCGGCTATCAGCAAAAAATTCAGCGCGCAAATGCGGTTTTTCGCCGCATTTGCGCGCTTTTTAAAATAATTTTTTATATTTTTTAAAAAAGTTGAACAATTTTGCCCCAAATTCCCGTTTATATATAGAGTGCAGAAAAGCGTGGTAGGGCCAATGTACTAAAACAATAGCACCACAGGAAAAAGATCCCAGAGCAGACGCCGCTCGGGGATCTTTTTATTTTCATATAGCCGCCATTATTCCAGCTCAAATGCGCCCGTGTAAAGCTGATAGTAAACACCCTTTTCGGCGATCAGCCTCTCGTGGTTGCCGCGCTCGATGATGCGGCCGTGGTCAAGCACCATAATGACGTCGGAGTTCATAACGGTCGACAGGCGGTGTGCGATCACAAATACCGTTCTGCCCTCCATCAGCTTATCCATGCCGCGCTGCACGATAGCCTCGGTGCGTGTATCGATCGAGGAGGTCGCCTCGTCAAGGATCATGACGGGCGGATCAGCCACGGCGGCGCGCGCAATGGCGATCATCTGCCGCTGGCCCTGCGAGAGGTTGGCACCGTTGCCCGCAAGCTCCGTATCGTACCCCTGCGGTAAGCGCGAAATAAAGTCGTCAGCGCCTACCAGTCTTGCCGCCTCACGGCATTCCTCGTCCGTGGCGTCAAGGCGGCCGTAGCGGATATTATCCATCACGCTGCCCGTAAAGAGGTTGGTATCCTGCAAAACGATACCGAGCGAGCGGCGCAGATCGGATTTGCGGATCTTATTGATATTGATGCCGTCATAGCGGATCTTGCCGTCGGCGATATCGTAAAAGCGGTTGATAAGATTGGTAATGGTGGTTTTGCCCGCACCCGTGGCACCGACAAACGCCACCTTTTGACCGGGCTCTGCATAGACGCTGACGTCATGCAAAACGGGCTTACCCTCCTCATAGGCAAAGTCAACCTCCGTGAGGCGCACGTCGCCCTGCAGGAGCGTATAGGTCACGGTACCATCAGCCGCGTGGGGGTGACGCCATGCCCACTTGCCCGTACGCGTATCGCTCTCGGTCACGTTGCCGTTTTCATCTACCACGGCATTGACAAGCGTGACGTACCCGTCGTCAGCCTCGGGGGCTTCGTCCATCATCTCAAACAAGCGCGAGCCGCCTGCCATACCCATCACCACCGCATTGATCTGCTGCGATGCCTGGTTGACGTTTGCGGTAAACTGCTTTGCCATGCCAAGGAACGGCACGATAATACTGATGCTGAAGACGGCAAAGCCACCGCCCGACGCGAGCATCGAAAGACCGAGGTTGGGGAGCTTTAATAAAAGGAACACGCCCCCTGCCACGGCCATGAGCACGTAGAGGATATTGCCGATATTACCGATGATCGGACCTAAGGTATTGGCGTACGCGTGTGCGCGTGCGCTGTCCTCAAAAAGCGCGTGATTGATCTTTTCAAAATCCTCGGCAGAGGCCTTTTCGTGATTAAAGACCTTAATGACCTTCTGGCCGTTCATCATTTCCTGCACAAAGCCCTCGGCGCGCCCTACGGTGCGCTGCTGACGCATGAAATATTTGGCCGATCCACCGCCGATCTTTTTGGAGACCAGCACCATCGCCACCACACCGACAAGCAGCACCAGCGTCATCCAAAGGCTGTAATACAGCATCACGAACAAGACCGACACGAGGATCACCACGGAATTCAGAAGTGCGGGCATTGCCTGCGACACCAGCTCGCGCAGCGCGTCGATATCGTTGGTATAATGGCTCATGATATCACCGTGCTTGTGCGTGTCAAAATAGCGGATAGGCAGATTTTGCATCTTGTCAAACATGGTGCGACGCAGCTTATACAAAAAGCCCTGTGTGATCACCGCCATCAGCTGCGTTTGCAGAATAATGGCACAAAGTGAGATCAAGTAAAACACTCCCAGCAAAATCACCTTGGGCACGATCTCATCGGCGGCCGCGCTCCACGAAAGTCCTGCTTGCTGTGCCGCTTCAATGGCGGCGATGACCTGCTGCATGAAAACAGCGGGCAGGGCGGCCGTCACAGCCGAAACAAGAATGCAGGCGATCGCCACGGGAACCAGTACGGGGTAATAGCCAAACAGCATTTTTAAAACACGCCCCAGCACACGGGGATTCACCGCAGGGCGCTTCGGCATTTCGGTTTTCTTACTCATCACCCTCACCCCCCTTGGTTTGCTGACGGTAGATCTCACAATAGATCGGGCAGCTCTCCAGCAGCTCGCTGTGTGTACCTGCTGCCGCTACTGCGCCGTTTTCCATCACCAGAATAAGGTCTGCACCCTCCACCGACGCTACGCGCTGTGCGATAATGATCTTGGTGGTTTCGGGAATGAAATCACCAAATCCCGCGCGGATCAGGGCATCGGTCTTGGTGTCGACCGCGCTGGTAGAGTCGTCAAGAATTAAGATCTTCGGCTTTTTGAGAAGCGCTCTCGCAATGCAAAGGCGCTGCTTCTGTCCGCCCGAAACGTTCGTGCCGCCCTGCTCAATATAAGTATCGTACCCATCGGGGAAGCTTGTCACAAAATCGTGTGCCTGTGCCAGGCGACAGGCGGCGATCATTTCCTCGTCGGTGGCGGCGGGATTGCCCCAGCGAAGATTTTCCTTGATCGTGCCCGAGAAAAGCAGATTCTTTTGCAGCACCATCGCAACGGCATCGCGCAGCACCTGCACGTCGTAGCGGCGCACGTCGATGCCACCCACGCACACGCTGCCCTCGCTCACGTCATAAAGACGTGGGATCAGCTGCACCAAAGACGTTTTTCCCGACCCCGTACCGCCGATAATGCCAACCGTCATGCCCGATCTGATATGCAGCTCCACGTCGGAAAGCGAGTTTCGCTTGGCGGCGGCAGAATATTTAAAGCTGACACCGTTGAAGTCAATATCGCCGTTTTTCACCACCGTAACAGGTGCCTCGGGAGCTGTAAGCGTGGGCACCTCGTCAAGCACCTCACAAATACGCTTCATCGATTCGGTGGAGATCGTTAAGATCACGTAGATCATGGAGAGCATCATCAAGGACATCAGCACCTGCATGCCGTACGTCAGCATCGCGGAGATCTGCCCCACGTCAACACCCCACAGCCCGTCAATGGCCATACGGGAGCCGACCAGCAGCACGAAGATCATATTAAAATACATGCAGACCTGCATGACGGGTCTGTTCCACGCCACGATACGCTCGGCATGGGTGAAATCCGCGCGAATGTTATCGGCTGCCGCACCGAATTTTTCCTTTTCGTGCTCCTCGCGCGAAAAGCCCTTTACCACACGCATACCGCGCACGTTTTCCTCGATCGACTCATTCAGGCGGTCATACTTACGGAATACGCGACGAAATGCAGGCATTGCCTTGCGACCGATGGTGAAGAGCCCGAAGGCAAGCACGGGGATCACGATCACGAAGGTCATCGCAAGAGGGCCGCCCATCACAAACGACATCACCACCGAGAAGATCAGCATCAGGGGGGAGCGAATGGCCGTACGAATGATCATCATGTAGGACATCTGCACGTTTTGCACGTCGGTGGTCATGCGTGTTACCAGCGATGAGGTAGAAAACTTATCTACATTTTCAAAGGAAAACGCACCGATCTTATCGTACAGATCGTGGCGCAGATTCTTGGCAAAGCCTGCCGAGGCACGCGCGCAGCAAACACCCGCCACGCCGCCAAACACAAGCGATACGCACGCCATGGCTGCCAATGATACACCCGTAATGATCACCACGCGCAGGGGCTCACCCACCTTGATCTTATTCACAAGATCCGCGGTAATGAACGGGATCAGCGTTTCAATGATCGCTTCGCCCACGATGAAAATGAGCGTCAGGATCGTCGGCTTTTTAAACTCTCGCACACTGCGAAACAGCTTTCTTAGCATACTGCCCCCCTCAAAAATAGTTTAGTAATAAATCATTTTTTCATAACGCTATTATTTTATCATCTATAAAAAATATTGTCAAGTAGATATAATTAAATATGCAATAATTCATCAGACCGTCACAAAGCCTTGACGGGTTTTGTAAAATGCAGTATAATAAGGGCATACAAAGCACGCAAAGGGGGACTTTTTATGACCGCTGAACAGCTGCTCCACACCCTGCCCGACCGCGGCATCGATCTCGGCCTCGGCTCCACCATGCACACAAGATACCGCGTCACGGAAGGCGAATTTCACGCAATGATCGGGGCCTTCAAGGCATGCAAAGACCTGACTCTCCTGCAAGAGCATCAAGTAGACCGCAATGAGACCGTCACCTTTTTGAGTCGGGAGCAGAGCATTTGCCTGATCTATGCGGCACGCAGTGAGGTGCTGCGCGTTATTTGTGATCAGCGCGACCTGTTCACCCCCCTGCCCTTGCAGCCGCAGGCCACCGCGCGCGTTACCGAGCCTATGCTGGGGCTTGCCCCGCTTGATTATACGCATCGCGAAATAACAGACGGCAACGGTATGAGTTATACCGTCATTTTACCCGACGGACGCTATCTTGTTTTTGACGGCGGCTATCGCGCAGATGCCCCTGCCCTTTACAGCTTCCTGCAGGAAAATACCCGTCACCCCGACGGCCGCGTGGTGATCGCCGCGTGGATCTTCACGCATGCTCACGCCGACCACTACGGCGCCTTCCGTGCCTTTGCCGCCGAATACGCCGACAAGGTCACGCTGCAAGCAGCTGTTTTCAACCCTATTTTGCCCGAAATGTTGCCCCGTGGTAAAGGATATAACCCGTATTTCGCCGAGGAGCTGCAAAACGATCTTGCCCTTTTCGGCGCAGTCAAGTACTACCGTCCGCACACGGGTCAAGTGCTGTATTTCGGCGAAACGCCTCTTGAAATTTTATATACGTACGAGCAGCATCTCCCGGGCACCATGCCCTATATGAACGACAGCTCTACCGTCACGCGCCTCACCTTAAACGGACAAACGCTTCTGTTTTTGGCGGACTGTGAGCGTGTGAGCTCCGACTTGCTGTGTGACCTCTACGACAAGGGGCTGAAAAGCGACGTCATGCAGGTCAATCACCACGGCTACAGCGGTGGCACCGTTGAGCTTTATCAAAAGGTGGCGCCCTCCTTTTCCCTTTGGCCCACAAACAAGATCACCTTTGACCTGCGCGTGATCGGTCAGAAATATCCGTTTATCGGCAACGCCCTGGAGAGCAACAAATATCTGTTTGACACGCTGGGGCGCACGCATTGCCTTATTTCCGATGAGGCGGCACTGTATCCCCTGCCGTTGATCTGAAAAACGCACCGCCGATAGCGTGATACTCCGTTGGGGGTATCCCGCTATCGGCGGTGCGTCTTTTTGCGTATTTTATTTTTTCAGCTGCGATCTCACCCACGCGATCTGCGCCTTCACGGAGGCAACCGACGGGCCGCCCTCGGAAATGCGCTTGGCAACGCAGGCAGAAAGATCAATGGCGTCGTAAAGATCGCCCGTAAACAAGCTGCTGTAGCCGCGGTAGGTCTCAAGCGGCAGCGTTTCCAAAACGGCACCCGTTTTGATACATTCAGCCACGATGCTGCCCGAAACACGGTAAGCATCACGGAAGGGCATGCCCTTCTTCACCAGATAGTCCGCAAGGTCGGTGGCATTGATAAAGCCCTCCTCCGCCGCCTTTCTCATACGGTCGGAGCGCACAGTCATGGTATCGATCATCGGTGTCATCACGTCAAGGCACATGGCCACGGTCTCGGAGGCATCGAACACGCTTTCCTTATCCTCCTGCATATCCTTGTTGTATGCAAGCGGCAGACCCTTCATCGTTGTCAAAAGCGCCATCAGATCGCCGTAAACGCGACCCGTTTTGCCTCTGATGAGCTCAGCCATATCGGGGTTCTTCTTTTGCGGCATGATCGACGAGCCCGTGGTGTAGGCATCGGAAAGCTCAATGAAGCGGAACTCCCAGCTTGACCACAGGATCAGCTCCTCGGAAAAGCGCGACAGATGCATCATCAGTACCGAGCAGGCACTCATAAAATCAAGGCAGAAATCGCGGTCGGAAACACCGTCAATGCTATTGTAAGAAATATCGTCAAAGCCAAGCTGCTCAGCCTCAAAGCGACGGTCGATATCGTAGGTCGTGCCCGCCAGTGCGCAGGAGCCGATCGGCGACACGTTCATACGCTTGGCGGCATCCTCAAAGCGCGACTTGTCACGCAGCAGCATCATGGCATAAGCCAACAGATGGTGCGAGAAAACAATGGGTTGGGCACGCTGCATATGCGTATAGCCGGGCAAAATACAACGGTCATACTTGGCGGCCTTGGTGAGCAGCACCTCGATCAGCGTTACCACGCGCTTGACGATCGCCTTGATCTCATCGCGCAGATACATACGCAGATCAAGCGCCACCTGGTCGTTACGGCTTCTTGCCGTGTGCAGCTTTTTACCGACGGCGCCGAGGCGCGTGGTAAGCTCCTGCTCCACAAACATGTGGATATCCTCACAGCTCTCGTCAAACTCAAGCGTACCCTTTTGCAGGTCCTCAAGGATCCCCTTCAAGCCGTTGATCAGCGCATTGGCCTCAGTCTGCTCAATGATGCCCTGCTTGGCAAGCATAGCGGCGTGTGCCATGCTCCCCTCGATATCCTGCCGATACATTTTACGGTCAAAGTGCAGGGAGGAATTAAAATCATCTGCTAATTTTTCGGTTTTGCCTGCGGTTCTGCCCGCCCACATTTTTGCCATCTTGCAAACTCCTTCGTGCTATTTGGTGCGCGTTGTGCTTATAACGCGCTACGGGGACTACCCTCAAAGAGAGTAGTCCCTGTCTTTTGTTCTTATTTCTTATTTCTGGCAGTTGCCATTGCCTGCACCTTCACGGGCAGACCGAAGAGATTGATAAAGCCGTCGGCATCCTTTTGGTTATAATCACTCTCACCGAAGGTGGCGATCTCCTCACTGTAAAGCGTGTAATCGCTCCAAACACCTGCGTTGATGATATTGCCCTTATAGAGCTTCAGTCTTACCTTACCCGTAACGTTTTCCTGCGTTTTGGTTACAAACGCGGAAAGAGCCTCACGCAAGGGAGTAAACCACTGACCGTTATAAACCAGCTCGGCAAAGGTCACGGAAAGCTTCTGCTTTTCGTGCATGGTCATCTTATCAAGGCAGATGGTCTCAAGCACCTCGTGTGCTTTGTAAAGAATGGTTCCGCCGGGCGTTTCATACACACCGCGACACTTCATGCCAACCAAACGGTTTTCTACGATATCGAGGATACCGATGCCGTTCTTGCCACCAAGGTCGTTGAGCGTCAGCACGACCTCCTTGGGGGTCATCTTCTTACCGTCAACGGAAACGGGCACGCCCTTTTCAAACTCAATCTCCACATAGGTGGGCTCATCGGGTGCAAGCATGGGGGAAACGCCCATTTCAAGGAAGCCGGGCTTCTCATACTGCGGCTCGTTGCCCGTATCCTCAAGGTCAAGGCCCTCGTGCGAAAGGTGCCAGAGGTTTTTATCCTTAGAATAGTTGGTCTCGCGATTGATCTTCAGCGGTACACCGTGTGCCTCCGCATAATCGATCTCCTCCTCACGGGACTTGATATCCCACAAGCGCCAGGGAGCGATGATCTCCATATCAGGGATAAAGTGCTTGAACGCCAGCTCGAAGCGCACCTGGTCGTTACCCTTACCCGTGCAGCCGTGACAAACGGCGTCAGCACCCTCCTTGATAGCGATCTCGGCGAGTGCCTTGGCAATGCAGGGACGGGCATGGCTGGTACCGAGCAGATATTCCTCATATTTAGCGCCTGCCTGCATGCAGGGCACGATGTAATCCTCTACAAACTCATCGGTAAGGTCAAGCACGTACAGCTTGGAGGCACCGGTCTTGAGTGCCTTCTCCTCAAGCCCCTCAAGCTCGTCGGCCTGACCGACGTTTGCAGAAACGGCAATCACTTCGCAGTTGTTGTAATTTTCCTTCAACCACGGAATAATAATAGAGGTGTCAAGACCACCCGAATACGCAAGTACGACCTTTTTGATTTCCTTTTTTTCCATGATAAACTCCTATATAAACGCCGAAGCGGTTTTGAATATGGCATTATCATAGCACTTCTTTTTGCGTTTGTCAAGCGGTTTTGTGAATATTTTTTCACTATTTTTAATTTTTTTTGAAAATCCCTCGGAATGCCCTCAAAACCCGCGTTTTCGGCCGGTGTTTCGCATAGCACACGCGCATTATTATTATAAGTTATTAAAAGATAATATAGAACAATGCTTTCTGCCGTTTTACCGCACTCCCGATGTGAGTCTTTGTATGTCCGCGTGGATTTTATTCATTTTGATGAATATTTTTTCTATGCAAAAAAGCAGCACCCACCGCAAGGGCAGGTGCTGCCACGGGGCTGTATCGGGGTGCCCTTTAGGCCTCCTCGATCGCGTCCTCGGTGCGAAACACAAGCGAAATGCACCACACGCCGGCAAGCGCCACCAGCGTATAAATGATTCTGGCCAGTAACGTATCTGCGCCACCGAAGAGCCATGCCACGGTATCAAAGCGGAACAAGCCGACACCACCCCAGTTCAAGGCACCGACAATGACAAGGATCAGTGCAATACGGTCAATGATGTTCATCATTTTTACCTCTCTTCCAAGAACAATCCACTTGCTCTCGCCTATATTTTTTACAGATACCCGAAATTTAATCACGGTAAAAAATGCCGATTTATTTACAATACTCAAATTTTGTGTTATACTATAAATGTAATGAGGTAAAGGAGGTGGTATCCTTGATAAACGTCGCTCAATTTGTGCCTGCATATATCGGGCGCATTTTTAAGGTTCTGCGCGAAAACGGCAAGCACGGCTATCTTGTCGGCGGCAGTCTGCGCGACATTCTGCGCGGCGTAGCACCGCACGATTTTGATATGACGACCGATGCCACCCCCGATGAGATGCTGCAGATCTTTGCCGATTGGCGTATCATTCCAACGGGCCTCAAGCACGGGACTGTAACCGTCCTGTCGGAGGATCACCCCGTTGAGATCACGACGCACCGCACCGACGGCACTTATACCGACAGCCGCCACCCCGACAGCGTGAGCTTCACGACGCGCCTTGGTGATGACCTGGCACGCCGCGATTTCACCGTAAACGCGATGGCCTGGAGCGAGGAGAGCGGCCTTGTTGATCTGTTCGACGGCATGGTGGATCTGCAAAACGGCATTTTGCGCGCCGTGGGTGACCCCGAACGGCGTTTTTCAGAGGACGCGCTGCGCATTTTGCGCTGCTACCGCTTTGCAGCGCAGCTTGACTTTACCGTAGACGAGGACACCGCACGTGCTGCAAAAAAACAGGCTGCACGTCTGCGCGACATTGCCGCTGAGCGCATCTTTGCCGAGCTTTCGCGCATGCTGATCTCCCCTGCTGCAGAAAAGGGCCTCGCGGGGCTACTGGCGGCAGGATGTGCCCCTTACGTATTTTTCAACGCCACCCCCCACACGCATGCCTTGCCGTTGCTTGCAAGCCTGCCGCCCGACGCGGCACAGCGCTTGGCAGCCCTGCTTTCTCATAACTCCACCGACACGGTACGGGCTACGCTTGCTGCCTTGCGCACCTCCAAGGATTTTGCCGCAGGCGTGTGCGCCTACCTTAATATCATTCGCGAGGACATACCTAAGACCCCCTACGAGGCAAGGCGCTTTGTCTGCCACCATTTTCCCCACGCGGAAAGCGGACTGGTGCTAAAGGGTTTGCTTCTCGCCACGGATACCGCCGCCAGCGTGGCGCTATGCCGCCGCGTGCTGCGCGACGGCACCGCTGTTGAGATCCGCCGCCTTGCCGTCAACGGCAAGGAATTGCAGGAGCGTGCAGGTGTGCGCCCCGAAAAGACCGCTGCCCTGCTGACCGCCCTGCAAGACCGCGTATGGCAGGAGCCCAACGATAACAAGCGCGACACTTTACTGAGTCTTGCCACCACGATCGTCAAAAAGGAGAATTGGTTATGAGTGAGATTTCCTTTGAAGAATTAACCTATCTGTCCGCAGACGGCACCACCACGGTGCACGCCTATATCTGGACACCCAAGGCCCCCCGCGCCATCATACAGCTCTCACACGGCATGTGCGAATACGTGGAGCGCTATGACGAATGGGCGCGCCGCTTTGCCGAGGCAGGTATCATTTTCTGCGGCAACGATCACCTCGGGCACGGACGCACCGCAGGCGATAAAAGCAACCTTGGCTACACGGCACCGCGCGGCGGCGCTGAGCTGCTGGTTGAGGATCTGCATCAGATGAGCCTGATCATGCGCGAAAGATACCCCGACCTTCCTTTATTTTTATACGGACACAGCATGGGCTCGTTTGCGGCAAGACTGTACCTTAGCAAATACGGGCAGCTGTTATCGGGTGCGCTCATCAGCGGCACCGCAGGCAGCGGCGCCCCCACGGGACTTGCGCTGAAGCTGACGCACGCGATCGCGCGTCTGAGGGGCGTACGCCACCGCAGCGCTTTTATCACCTCGCTTGCCTTTGGCGCCTACAACAAGCGCTTTCAAAAGGAAAACGACCTACATTCCTGGCTCACACGTGACAAGACGGTACGCGACCGTTATGAAAAGGACCCCTTTTGCCACTTTGTATTCACCACCGCAGGGTACGACACCCTGTTCTCTTTGCTGAATGCCGTAGGCAAAAAGGCCTGGGCCGACAGCGTGCCGAAGGAGCTGCCCATTTTACTGTTTGCGGGTGATATGGACCCCGTTGGCAGCTACGGCAAGGGCGTTATTGAAATACACGAGCGCCTTTTGGCGGCGGGCTGCAACAGCACCCTGAAGCTTTACGAAAACGGGCGTCACGAAATGCACAACGAAACGAACAAGGACGAGGTGTTTGGCGACCTGATCGATTTCTTAGCAAGGATCCCGATGCCGATCACCGACAAGGAGCAGAACAATGAGCTTTGATGCGATCAAACAAACCAAGGGACGCATACTCGGCATTGATTTCGGTGAGGCGAGGACAGGCCTTGCCGTATCCGACGCCTCGCGCTTACTGGCCTCGGGCATTGGTAATATCAAGGGGGGCGGACTTGAAAAATCAGTGACGGTTATCGCCGAGGTGGTAAACGCCGAGCATATCAGTGCCATCGTGTTAGGTCTGCCCGTGAATATGAACGGCACGGAGGGGCCGCGCGCCGCGCGCATTCGTCAGCTGGCCGCCATGCTGGAGGAGCGCTTGCCCCACGTACCGCTGGCCTTGATGGACGAGCGTATGACCACCATGGCCGCCTCGCGCTTTTTAAACGAAACCAATACGCGCGGCACCAAGCGCCGCGGCGTCATCGATACGCTTTCCGCCGAGATCATTTTGCAAAACGCCCTGGATCGGTTAAAAAGATGAGTGAAAATAACCGCACCGTTGTGGCAAACGGAAGATCCTATACCTATATTCTGACGCGCAAGCACGTCAAAAACGCCATTATGCATATTGACCCCGACGCTATTCGCGTGTCAGCCCCCCCACGCATGCCGCTTTCTGCCATTGATGCCTTTGTCAGCAAGCACACCGACGCCATTGATCGCGCACGTGAAAAATTTGCTGCGCGCGAAGCCGCACGCCCGAAGCCGCTTTCGCTGGTGACGGGCGAAACGATCTCTCTTTGGGGCATTTCTCATACCATTGCCGTACAAAAAGCTGCAAAGCGCACAGCCACCGTCAAATGCGGCACGCTGGTGCTGTCGGTGGGGGATCCCGAGGATGCCGCAGAGCGTTATCGCGCCTTTTTGGAATTTACAGATCGCGAAGCCGCCGTGATGCTCACTGCGCGCACCGCAACCCTTACCCCCTTATTTGCCCCTAAGCCCCCCGCACCACCCACACTGGTATTCCGCACGATGACCAGCCGCTGGGGCGTTTGCCGCCCGACGGTGGGAAGGGTGACGCTCAACCGCAAGCTGATCTTTTTACCCGTTCACCTGGTAGATTACGTGATCTGCCACGAGCTGGCGCATTTCCATCACGCCAATCACAGCACCGCCTTCTGGCAAGCACTTGCCAACGTGATGCCCGACTGCAAGGAGAGGCGAAGGGCGCTGAACGACTACCCATTGCCCGTCCTTTTACAAGAAAAGAACAAAAACAAATAAACAAAGGAACAAAAACAAATAAACAAAGGAACAAAAACAAATAAACAAAGCCGCGCTTATCTAAGCGCGGCTTTGTGGGTTTATACCGTATTTCTTATAGCAATGCCATCAAAAACAGCACGACCTGCAGCACCAGCAGCACCGCCAGCACCACGACCAGCACACGGGAGGCGCGGCGCACGGACGTGAGCGCCGCCTTGACGGGCGCCAGCAGCAACAGCACAAGCGAGATCACCGTGCAGGGCACCGATATCATAAAGGCGATCACCAAAAATACCAGCAAAAAGCCAAGACCGATGGCAGAGCCCATATTGGGATCGGCACCGTGTGCCACCTCCTCGATCTGCACTGCAACACCGAAGTACACCGAAAAGGCGCCTACAACGATCGCACCTGCTGCCAGGATCATCGCGATCACAAAAACAACAATTTCACCTTTTTTCATAAGCCCTCCTTATTTTCCTACACAAAAATGAGAAAAAATGTCAGCCACAATATCCTCGCCGACTGCTCTGCCGTCAACCTCACCGACAGCACCCATCGCCAGCTCAACCTCCACACAAGAGGCATCAAGCGGTATGTCGGCCTCCAGCGCGGCGATCGCACGCAGCAACCCCTCATCAGCCTTGGAGAGTGCCGCATACTGCCTGGCATTGGCTACGATCGCGTCGTGACGCAGATCCACCAAGGACAACTCAAACAGCATCTCCACCTTCTGCTGTAAGGCAAAGATCTCTCCCGTAGCGGCACTTAACTCCACCACGTGTGAAAAATCCTTCAGCAGGTCACGCGGAAACACCGCGCTTTTATCCTGCTTATTCAGTACCACCACGACGGTGCCCTCTACACGGCGCAAGCGAGAAAGAAGCGCCAGCACCCCATCATCAGGAGCGGCACTACCGTCAAAAACGGCCAGCACCAGCTCGGCGCGATCAATCGCGGCGTCAGCACGCGCCACACCGATCCGCTCAACGGCATCATCGGTCTCACGCAGCCCCGCCGTATCCGACAGGCGCAGCGTCACGTTGCCAAGCGACACGGTTTCACTTAAAATATCGCGTGTGGTGCCCGCCACGTCCGTAACGATCGCCGCATCGTGCCCGACAATGGCGTTATACAGCGTTGATTTTCCCGCGTTGACAGGACCGCAAATAACGGTTTCAATGCCTTCGCTCACTGCCCTGCCCGTCTGCCAGGTGGCAAGCAAGCGAGTCACCTGTGCACGGACCTGCACCAGTGCATCGTGCAATTCACTCACGCTCATGCCAGCAAGGTCCTCCTCGGGAAAATCAACTCTGGCGTAAATATCCGACAAGAGCAGCGAGAGTCTCTCGTAGATCGCCCCGATCTCGCGCGAAAGCCTTCCCTCCATACCGCCGCGCGCAAGAGCAAGACGCCCCTTGGTGTCGGCATCGAGCAACGCACCCAGCGCCTCAGCCTCGGGCAGTGCCATTTTGCCGTGCAGCACGGCACGTGCGGTAAACTCACCCGCCTCGGCTGTGCGCGCCCCTGCCGCCAGAACGGCGCCAAGCACGGTGCTTGTCAAAAGCACGCCTCCGTGGCAGGAAATCTCCACCACGTCCTCACCTGTAAACGAGGCCGGTGCCGCAAAATACGTAGCAAGCCCCTCATCAAGAACGTTGCCCTCTGCATCGGCGATCTTACCGAAGCAGGCGCGGCGCGGCGCTTCCCACGGGGCGGTGCCCACAGGCAAGAACACGCGGCGCAGCAAGGGGATCGCATCGGCACCCGATATACGTATGACAGCAATGCCACCCTTTCCGCGCGGCGTGGAAACAGCGGCGATCGTATCTATTACTTTCATAAAAACCACAACACGGTGCGTCGCCTGCCCTGCGGCAGTGCGCCGCACCGTGCCCTTTTTACTGATTAAAGATTAAAATTCGGCAAACTCGTCAAAGTCGGCGCGAGGTGCCGCGGTGGCACTTGCCTCCGTATCAAGATACATAACGACCTTGCGATTGTTTTCGCTGCCGATCGAGTTGGTGGAAACGCCCTCGATCTTCTGCACCTCGGAGTGAATGATGCGGCGCTCGTAGGGATTCATCGGCTCCAGCATCACGCTCTTTTTATAGCGCAGCACCTGCTCTGCCTTTCTGCGTGCCAGGGCGCGCAGAGTCTCCTCGCGCTTGGCGCGATAATTCTCAACGTCAACGGTCACGCGGCAGAAATCACGCTTCTCGCCTGCCACCTTCTTATTGGCGGCAAGGTTGGCAAGATACTGCAGGGAGTCAAGCGTGTCACCGTGGTGACCGATCAGCGCACCTGCGCCCTCACCCTCTACGCGGATCAGCTTATTCTCGTCCTTTTCATCACTCTCAACGAGCGTAACGGTAGCGTCAATGCCCATGCCGTCAACCAGCGCACGAATGAGCTGAGCAGCGGCAGCCGCGCCCTTAGCGCGGTAGGTAGCCGTGATCTTAGCAGGCACGGCACCGATACCAAGGAAGCCCTTCTTCGGCTCCTCTACCACGGTATATACAATGGCCTCGGCATTGGGTGCACCCAGCTCTGCCGCAGCCTTTAAAACGGCCTCTTCAATGCTCTTGGCCGTTACGGTAATTTCCTTTATCATCATGATATCCTCACTTATTTCTTATTGTCGTTGGCGTTATTTTTGCGGTCCTCTTTAAGATGCGGTACAGCCGAGGGCTTTTCCTCCGTGGGCTTTTCCTCAACGGGCTTTGCCACGGGCTCCTCTACGGCATCGCACACGGGGGGAGGCAGGGGCTCGTCGTCCTCATCAATATAATGAAGCGATCTTACCTTGCCTGCGGGTGCGGTGCCTGCACGGGGTGCTTGCTGCGCGGGCTTGCCGCCCTTGCCCTTCAGTGCCTTTTCGGCAGCCTTATAATCCTCCTCGGTGAAAACGGGCATAGGCATGACCTTGCTCATCACAAACTGCTTGAGGGTGGAGAGAATGCTCTTGAAGATCCAGTAAATGCCAACAGCGGCAGGCACGATAAACGCGATATACACGCTCATCAGGGGCATCATGATATCCATCATGTTGTTAGAGCAGCCCATTTGTGCGTCCTGCATAGCAGGCTGGGGCATGAACTTGCGGTTGAGCTTCATGCTGGCAAAATAGAACACGAACGTGAGGATCGGTACCAGCACAAGAATGCTCTTGAAGGTGGGGATCTGACCCATATTCAGGCCAAACAGGGTGAAATCGGGAATCGTGATATTAGCCGTGAGGGCATTGTAGCACTCACCCGCATTTTTAAAATAAGCAAAGCCTTGCAACCCGTCGATCTTGCTGCCTGCCTGCGACAGCAATTCGATCGTACCCTTACCTGCGCCAAGCTCAAGGCCAAGACCGCCCGCCGCCTTTGCGGTGGTGCAGTAGGTCGTCAGAGCGGTTGAGAGCGAAGCCGCCTTGCCAAGCACGTAGCGCAGCGGATCGATCACGATCTGGTAAAGGGCAAGGATCACGGGAAGCTGGATCAGCAGCGGCAAGCAACCGCCCATGGGGTTGTAGCCCTCATCCTGATACATCTTCTGAATTTCCTGTGCCATCTTCTGCTGGGTAGCCTGGTCGGTGCGGCCCTTATACTTGTTGCGGATCGCCATTTCCTTCGGGCGAAGCTTTGCCTGCTTCAAGGAATTCTTTTGCTGCTTAATGCCGAAGGGCAGCATCAAAAGCTCCACGACAATGGCAAAGATCAAAAGACCGAACACGTATTTACCACCCGTGATCTTGGTCAGGATCTGCAAAAACTTACCGATCCATACAAGGATCGTATCGATGGGGCCGTTGTCGACCTCAAGAGATACCTCCTCCTGCATGCGCACAACGATCTCATCGACCTGCTCAGCAGTGAGGGCGGCCTTGAACTCCTCAAATTTTACAACAGAGGCATCGTCGGTCGGCTTGACCTTGTCAAGCGCGGCCTTGGCACCGTCAAGATTCACCGTGCCAAGATCAGGGGCATCGGCATTCTTATCAAAGCCCTCTGCGGCCATGTTATAGCCACGGGAGGCAGCCACAAACATTTCGCGCGCCTCAGCACTCAGCGGCAAAATGCGCGAAAAGTAAATGACACCGTTTTCATCATTGGCGGTCCAGGCGCTATCGATGCCTGCGTCCTTTTTGCCGCCACAGCCCGTAAGAGCGACCAGCATCACGGCAATCAGCACAAGACTGAGTGCCACCGCGAGGGCTCTTACCATTGTTTTCTTTTTCATAGATTTTTTTCCTTTCCTTGGACGGAAGTGTTCGTTTCGTCACACGACCTCACTTCACAAGCGGATGCGTTCTCATTGACGTCTTCTTGCCCGTGACGTCCGCTGCCATCCTCACAGCACTCATCGGGTAGGGGGATCGTACGCGGCCCCTTATAGCGAAGTCCCTTTTCGGGCACGGGGTCATAGCCCCCCTCGCAATACGGATTACAGCGCAAAATCCGCCAAACGGTTAAGATCAATCCCACGAAAAAGCCTCGCTTTTCAAACGCCTCGATCGCGTATGCCGAGCAGCTGGGTGTAAAGCGACAGCAGGGCCTTCCCTTTAACGGGGATAAAAATTTTCTGTAAAAGCGAACAAGCCAGATACAAATATGCTTCATCTTTTCTTTTCCAGCATGTCAAGCGCGCGGAAGGCACGCAGCATATCCGCCGTCACGTCAGCGGTCTTTTTGCCGCGGATCTCATCACGCGCGGCCAGCACCACAAGGTATCCTGTCTTCAGCCCGTGATCAAGCTTGACTGTGCGGTAAGCCTCACGCAGCAGGCGCTTGGCGCGGTTACGCACCACGGCGCCGCCCAGCTTTTTCCCGACCGACAGACCCACGCGATTGAAGTATTTCTTCTCGGGGTTTGCCAGCATCAGGCGCTTGGCCGCATAATCGCGCAGCACGTAAACGGCAACCGTTTTACAAACGAAACGCGAGCCGCCGCGAAATGCCTTATTGTACAGATGATGTTCTTTAATGGCGTAATTCTTCATGTGTGCACTGCCCCTTTTTCACTTCCGTTACAAAAACGATTAAAAACGGTAGATTTAAAAATTCAAGTAAAACGAAAACACCGATGCCCGTGACAGTTGCCAGAGACATCGGTCGTTTTCTATGTGGCGCGGGACTTAGTAGGTCAGTCTCTTTCTGCCTTTTGCGCGTCTTTTCTTCAGAACGTTTCTGCCGTCAGCAGTTCTCATTCTCTTTCTGAAGCCGTGCTCCTTTTTTCTTTGACGTTTTTTGGGTTGGTAAGTTCTGAGCATTGTGAGCACCTCCTTAAATTCAAATTCGGAAGCGTGTTTCGGGGCGGATAACACCTATCGTTGCCGGAACGCTTTTTACAGTGACTTATTTATTATATACGCACTTTCTCAAATTGTCAAGAGTTTTTTTTATTTTTGACAAATTTTTCTGCATTTTGTGAAAAACGCAAAAAAGTATGCAGGGTAAAAACGCCCTTTTTGTCAAGAGCCGCTCATCACGGGCGTTGTAGCCGTGAAATTGAGATCAACGAAGATCGGACTGTGGTCGGAGGTCAGGAAGGCGTAATCCTCATAGAGCATTTGCGCGCGCACGACCTCATAGGCGCTGCGCACGGCACGCGGCGCAAAAACATAGTCAAGCGACTGGGGATAATCGCCACGCGGCGCGCCCTTGCCGTTCCAGATGCCCAGCTCCTCATCAAAGGTGGGGTAAGCGTGCACCGTAGCATCCTGCATACGCTGATCGGCCGGCAACAGGCTGTTGAGGTCGTCGTATGCCGTATTGGTCGACATACTGGTATAGCTGTAACGGGTGATGCGTGTATTGTAGTCACCGCCGATGAAAAGCGGCACGGTGCCGTCAAGCCCGTTGCTTGTGGCAAAGGACCGACTTTTTGCCAGCATCGTGGATTTCATGATCTCCATCTGGATCACGCGCGCCGCATCGTCGCGGTTATCGCGCCCCTGCCACCACAGGTGCGTGGAGCCGACCATAAAGACGTGCCCCGTTTTTTTGACGCGGAAGATCGCCCACGTAACGCCCTTGGAGCCGTCCTCGTCGGGGCCGTATTTATCCTGATCCATCAGCGCACGCATATCGGCAGAGGTGATGCCGCCGTAAAGCAGATGGGCATACCGACTGTCGGAAAAATCAAGCGTATGCAACGAAAGATGGCCGTATTCCAGCAATTCCACGGTGTTGGTATTGTAAAACAAAGGCGTGCGCGTTACAGTCTCGTTGCGGTAATAGGCAGTGGCGCGCGCCGACGGCACCTCGCGATATCCCGCATCAAGCAAGCCGTCAATGCCGCGATTGCGCATCGTGGGTGAGCATTCCTGAAGCCCCAGCACGTCGGGGGCGTATTGAAGATACAGCGCCACCTGCATTTGTGCGCGCTGTGCGGTTTCGGCATCGTCAGATCCGTTCCAGATATTATTGAAGAGCACGCGCACGTCGGCATCGCACGCCTGCGCGGCTGTGACCAGATACGCACCGCTGCCACTGACGGACAGCTTGTCACTAAGGGCATGCTGCTCCTTGCCGACGTTGATCACGCGGCTCAAAAAGGCCTCGTAGGCCTCCTCATAGCCGTAAAGCGACGTAGCGGCAATTTCCAGGGCCGTGCCCGTCACGCGCATCGCGTAGCCGTGCGTCGCACTCACGGTAAGCCCCGTGCAAACCGCTTGCCCGATGCGGATCTGCCCCTTGGCGCTTGCCTTATCGGCACCGATCACGGGCACGTCATAGCCGGTTTTCAGCAGCAGTATATTTTGGATCTTCATCGCAAGACGGTATTCAAAAACCTGCTCGTTTTTCGGCAGCACGATCTCACACTCGTACAGCGGCACGCCACCGACCGTCATGCTTTCAACCGAATATTTGGCTTGGTAGAGGTGGTTATCTGCGGCGCTGACCTTAAGCTGATCGCCGCCCTCGGCGGCACCCAGCACCTCCTCACGGAAATAGCGCACGGCACGCGAGGTCGTTTCGGTATTTTTGCCCCCCACGATATAATAATCGCCATACACACCCACCACGAAATCCTTGTTTCGCAGGGGCAGGAGCACCTCGCGGCAGGGCTCAAAATCCACAAAGCCGAGCAATATCGTGTTTTTATCGGCAGTCACGTCGAGCAAAAACGAGGAGGACGCCTGCAACGTCACCTCAGCATCAAAAGCCTTTTCAATATCGTTTGCAACCGCCTCGGCCAGCGCCTTATCCACAGTATCAACGTCATAGACGATCACACATGCGCCGTCCTCTATGATCGTCAGCTCTGCCTCGCGACGGCAAGCCACCAGCAAGGGCACCAGCAAGCAGCATGCCATGATCAAACACAAAATACGTTTCATTTTTAACTCCTTTATCAGGTAAAAGCGTATAAATTATATCATTTTCCTTTGCATTTGTCAATGCAGCACCCTCTTGCTTTTTTCGCGATAATATGTTATACTGGTTGCGCATTCTCAGAATGTATAGAAAAGAGGACTTATGAAGATTTTGGTTTTAGGCGACGTGGTGGGGGAATGCACCCTCCCCTTTTTGCGTAACCGCCTTTGGGAGCAGCGCCGCGCACTGGGGGCGGATCTTGTCATTGCCAACGGTGAAAACGTTTGTGATATTCACGGCATTTCCCCCAAGGCCGCCGAGGCGCTGTTTGCCGCAGGCGTAGATTTCATCACCACGGGTAACCACGTATTCGATCGCCGCGATGCACAAGGCTTTTTAAACGACACACACTCCGTCATTCGCCCCTGCAACTATCCCGCCTCCTGCCCCGGGGAGGGCTCGCGCGTCATCACCGCCGCAGACGGGTGGCGCATGCTGGTGATAAACGTATCGGGATCGGTGTTCATGGAGGCTCTTGGCGATCCGTTCCGTGCCGTTGAAAGCGAGCTGGAGCGCGCACGGCGCACCTACGACGTGGCGGTGCTGGATATCCACGCGGAGGCCACCTCCGAAAAGCTGGCGCTCGCGCGCTATTTTGACGGGCGCTTTGCCGCTATTTTCGGCACGCATACACACGTACCGACCGCCGATGAGCAAATTTTACCAAACGGCACGGGCTATATCACCGACGTTGGTATGACAGGACCCATTCACAGCATTTTGGGCGTTACCCCCGCGGACGTGATCGAAAAAATGCGCACGCATATGCCAAGACGCTTTACGGTAGCAGCAGGTGAGATCGCAGCGCAGGGCGCGCTGTTTGAAATTGATCCCATCGTCGGCAAATGCACGTCGGTGCAACGCATTAAATTTTAAAAGGCAGGCTTTTATGGCAAAAATCAAATTTCGCGGCGGTGCCATGCTGGCACCCACGCCCCCCGTTATGGTCAGCTGTGGCACGATGGAGCAGGCAAACATCATTACAGTTGCCTGGTGCGGTATTTTAAATACCATTCCCCCCAAAACCTATATTTCGGTGCGTCCCTCGCGCCACTCCCACGCCATCATCAAGGAGCTGGGCGAATTCGTGCTGAACCTCACCCCTGCCGCGCTGGTGCGCGCTGCCGATTACTGCGGCACCTATACGGGCGCCAAGGTAGACAAATTCAAAAAGTGCAGCCTCACCAAGGTAGCGGTTGAGGAGGTATCGGCACCGCTGATCGGCGAGGCACCGCTCTCGCTTTGCTGCCGTGTGACCGACGTGGTATCGCTTGGCTCACACGATATGTTCATGGCAGATATCGTAGCGGTCTACGCAGACGATACGCTGCTTGACGACAAGGGCAAGCTCCACATGGCCAAGGCCGGACTTTGCGCTTACGCCCACGGCGAATACTTTGCACTTGGCAAGCGGATCGGCACCTTTGGCTTTTCCGCAAAAAAGAAAAAACCGCACGGCAAAAAATAAAAGCAAGCCTCCCTCTTCGCGATGCGATGAGGGAGGCTTGCTTTTTAAGGGCATACTATAAAAAAAGGGGGGTGATCTTATCTTTTACCAACTGACGCCAAACGGCCTGATCGATCAACCGATCCTGCAGGAAAGCGATGCACTTACCGTCGGCTATATCAACGTGGAAACGCTTCAAAATTTAGCACCTACGCTGGGCTTTTCCCCCTCCACGGTGCGACAATGCCGCGAGGAGGTGCGCTATTTCCGCAACAGCGTAGAGGTGTACGATACGTATAGCTTTGGCACAATTAAACGCACCACGGGGGACGAAAACGGCGACGACTGCATTGCGCTCTACATCAAAAAGGGGCTGTTTTTGGTGGTGGATATCCGTGACAGCGACGGTAGCACCCGCGCAGCCTTTGAGGTGGCGCTTGCACGCTTTTCACCGAAGGCGCTGAGTGCGGGAAAGCTGATCTTTGCCTTTCTCGATGCCATGATCGAGGGGGACGGCAAGATCCTTGAGGATAAGGAATTTGCCCTATCTGAGGGTGAGGAGCAGATCCTGTGCAACAAGGCCGACGACAGCTTTATTGCGTTTTTACTGGCTGAGCGACGGCGCTTGCTGCTTTGGCGCAACTATTACGAGCAAATGATCGACATTGGCAAGACCTTGGGGGAAAATGAAAACGCGCTCTTTCCCCGCAGCGATCTGCGCTATTTCAAGATCTTTACCGACAAGGCTGAGCGCCTAGAGCGCGGCGTGCGCGCGCTTTACGAGCAGCTGATCCAGCTGCGCGAGGCCTATCAGTCCATGCTTGATATCCGTCTTGACAGCGTGATGAAGATTTTCACCGTCCTCTCTGCCCTCTTTTTACCCCTTACCCTCATTACCGGCTGGTATGGCATGAATTTCAAAAACATGCCCGAGCTTAGCTGGCGCTACGGCTATTTGTTTGTGGCAACGCTCTGCCTGACGGTAGCAATTTTACTGATCGCCTTTTTCAAAAAACGCAAATTTATGTAAAATTCGCATATTTTTGAATTTTTTTGGAAGATATCTTGCAAATTGACGTGTTCTATGCTATAATTGGTATTATTATTTTGAAAGTGAGGCTCTATTCGATGCAATTTGAAGAAAGAAACATTGCAAAAGAAGCCGAGCAGGCTGAATTGTTACACGAATTGGTAGAGCAATCCGTTGGCGAATATCAGATCCCCGCTGCCGCCTTTGACAACTATCACGTAAAGCGCGGTCTGCGTGAGCCCGACGGCTCCGGCGTTATGGCAGGTGTCACGCGCGTTTGTAACGCACACGGCTATATCATCAACGAGGGTGATCGCACACCCGTTGAGGGCGAGCTTTATTACCGCGGTCACCGTATGTCGACCCTTTGTGAAAATTTTGTGCGTGAAAACCGCTTTGGCTTTGCCGAGTGCTGCTATTTGCTCTTCTTCGGCCAGCTGCCGACCAAGGAGCAGCTTGAAAAATTCTCGCGCCTGATCAGCAGCTATGAGCATTTGCCCCCTCGCTTTGACGAGGATATTTTGATGAAGGCACCCTCCCCCTCGATCATGAACAAGATGGCCACGGGTGTGCTTTCTCTTTACGCCTACGACGAAAATCCCGACGACACGTCTCTTGCCAATATGCTGCGCCAGAGCATGTCGCTGATCGCACGCGTGCCGATCATTGCCGCACACGCCTATGCCGTGAACCGCAACGTATTCGGCGGTCACAGCTTAAACCTCAATAACCCCCGTCCCGAGCTTTCTACCGCAGAAAACTTTTTGCGTATGCTCCGCCCCGACAAGTCCTACACCGACGAGGAAGCCAAGCTTCTTGACCTGTGCCTTGTCGTACACGCCGAGCACGGCGGCGGTAACAACTCCTCGTTTGCCTGCCGTGTGCTTTCCTCCTCCGGCACAGATACCTATTCTGCCATCGGTGCCGCCATTGGATCCCTCAAGGGTCCGCGTCACGGCGGCGCTAACATCAAGGTGCAGGAAATGTTTGATAACATCAAGGCAAACGTCAAGAATCCGCTTGACGAAGAGGAGCTGGCCGCTTATCTTCTCAAAATTATGGAGGGCAAGGCAGGCGACGGCAGTGGGCTTATTTACGGTATGGGGCACGCCATTTATACCAAATCCGACCCCCGTGCCTTAATGCTCAAGCGTCAGGCGCGTGACCTGGCAGAAAAGCGCGGCTTTGGCAACGACTTTGCGCTGCTGGAATCGATCGAGCGCCTGACGCCCGAGCTCTTCCGTCAGCACAAGGGCATCAACAAGCAAATGTGCGCGAACGTTGACCTGTATTCGGGTCTCATTTACCGTATGCTGGGCATTCCCGAAAGCCTTTACACGCCCTTGTTTGCCATTGCACGTGTGGCAGGCTGGTGCGCCCACCGCATGGAGGAATATCTCACCGCCAAGCGTATTATCCGCCCTGCTTACAAATGCATCACACCCGCAAAGGAATATATTCCGATCGACAAACGCTAAACATAAAAGCCGCGGCACCCATTGGGTGCCGCGGCTTTCTTTTGTAAAATCAGATCCCGAGGAAGGCGGCACCGATAATGCCCGCATCGTTGCCAAGCTCTGCAATGCAGATCTTAGTATCCGGCACGGTTCCGCTGCCGTATTTTTCCTTGTTGACCAGAGGCACCAACGGGGCAAGGAGCGTATCGCGCTCGCCCGACAGACCTCCACCGATAGAAAGCACCTCAGGCTGGAAGATATTCACGATATCCGTCAGGCCCGTGGCAAGATAAGAAATATACCGATCCACCACCTCGCGACCCGCCTCATCGCCTGCGCGCATCGCATCAAACGCCGTGCGGCCCGAGACCTTACCCTTTGCGGCAACCATTTCCTCCATGACGGTCTTACGACCTGTGGCACGGCATTCCTCCAGCTTTTCCTTCGTCATACGGATCAGAGCCGTGGCAGAGCTGTATGCCTCCCAGCAGCCCTTACGGCCGCACGAGCAGGGCGCGCCGTCCTTTTCAATGACGATATGACCAAGCTCGCCGCCGGCATAGTTAAAGCCGGACATGACCTTGTTATCAATGATCACACCGCCCCCGACACCCGTGCCGAGCGTGATCATCACCGAATTTGTAGTGCCGCGTGCGGCGCCTGCCACGGCCTCACCCCAAGCGGCGGCGTTTGCATCATTCTCCGCGTGCACGTTCTGCACACCCGTGTGCTTGCGAAGCAGCTCGGCGATCATAAAATGACGGAAGGGCAGGTTATTCGAATATTCCACCACACCGTTGGTATGATCCACAATGCCGGGGCTGGCAACGCCAATTGCCTCTACGTCAGAAAGCGGCACGCCCTTGGCAGCGCATATCTTTTTACAAAGCTCAGCGATGGCAACGGCGATCTCCTCGCCCGTGCGCGTATGCGCCTCGGTCGGGGTGCTGTCCTTGCAAACGATCTCATAGTTTTCATTGACAAGACCTGCGGCAATGTTGGTGCCGCCAAGGTCGATACCGATACGATACATAAGTTACCTCTCTTTTTTAATATCACTCATTATTATATCCGACTACAGCGCCCGTGTCAAGCATCAACCGAAAACCTCGGCCGCTGCCACCAGTGAGAGCCGATGCATCTCGATCTTATCTCTGCCGTAGGCGTCAAAAAACCGCTCGCGATACGCTTCGGTCTTCAGGTTGAAGGCCAGTGTCCACGCGCCCCAAAAAAGATCAATATGACGGTCCCCTACGCCGCCGTTGCCAAGATCGATAAAGCCGCTGAAGCGCCAGTCGTCAAGCAAAATATTCGGCAAGCAATAATCGCCGTGCAAAAGCGTATCACACGCAAGCAGATGCTTGTTCTCCTGTAAAAAGCGGTATGCCCCGTCAGCGCTTGCAAAGGGCTTTTGGGGAAACGCGTAAAAATCAAGGTCACAGCGCCCGATCCGATACCCCTGCTCCGCGCTCTGCAAAAACGTGGCCGTGCGGTTTTGGATAGGGCAATCGGTAAAACAGAGCTCGTGCAGGGCACGCAGACGCGTCGCGATCAGATCGCAAAGGCGGCGCGGATCATGCAGATAGTGCGTACAATCCTCGCCCACCACGCGCGAGGTGAGCAACCAATCACGCCCATTCTCACAGCGGAAATCGAGCACGGCGGCGCCAAGGCCCTTTGCTGCAAAAAAGCCCGCCATTTTTGCCTCGTTTGCCAGTGTGCCAACAGGTGCCGACTTTAAAAAGCAGCCACCGTCCGCCTCTAAATACCACACACGTGCCTCAGGAGAGCAGCTGCTGTCCCACACGGAGCCCCGCTGCAATAAGGCGTGATACGTATCGGGAAAATCGTCAAGCCTTGGCTGGATCAGTGTTCGTTTCATCGGCTCTTGATATGGAATTTGTCTTCCTCGGTCAGCTCAAGATAATCAATGGCGCGCTCAAACAACGCCTTTGCCTCCTCAAGCCCCACAGGCTGGTGTGCATCAGACCCACAGTAGAATTTACAGCCGCAGCGCTTGGCAATGCGGAACATACGCAGGACCGTATCGGCCTCGGCATCGCTGAACTTCATATCGTCACGGTTGAGCTCAATGCCAACGCCCACCTCTGCCGCACGCGTGAAAACGCGCACCATATCGGCCTCGGGAATGAGATCCAGCAAGCGCAGATACTCCTCGCGCGGTGTTTTGTGCAGGAGGCAGCAAGCAGGGTGTGCAAGGCCGATCTTATAAAAAGGCAGATCCTGCGAAAGCAGAGCCTCCATGCGCGTCACCCACAGTGCGGCCTTCCGTTCAACCGATACGATGTCCTCCTCGGTGATCGTAAAGCCCTTCATGTGCAGATGCGTCGTCGGAATGATCATAAAATCAAATTCGTCAAAGCGCGCAGCAGGCACGCCCACGGTGCCATGACGGTCAAGGTCGGTCTCGCACCCAAACAAAAAGCGAATGCCCTCGGCCTGAGGCAGGGGCTTTGCCTTAGAAATGTGCTCAAAATTCTGCGGCTGATACCAGCGTGAGGCGCCGGGCACCGCGCTATCCCAATAGTGATCGGTCACGCAGACGGTTTTCAGACCATAGTCCTGCGCGTACTGTAAAATACGGGCGGGCGTCTGCTCGGGGTCACGCGAGCAGCTTGAGAGCTCGGTATGAATGTGATAATCATGGTCAAACGTGTATCTCATATAAAACCTCCTTAGGCTTCGTTCTCTTACAATAGTATTCAGCGTGTATATACCACCTCAAAGGGGGGCTCATCGTTGATCTCGTCCACCAAAAGCCGCACCTCGGTAGCGCTTCTCAAATAGGCACCGATCGCGGCGCTATCCTTGACGTCATCGGGCAAATACATGCCGCAACGGGGGCGACGCGTATCGGCGTGATAATCGCCGCCACAGGTTAAAACAAGCCCCGTTTGCCGCGCAACGGCACTCAACTCATCCAGATACGTCGCGTCATAAAGAGGGTGGCAGCTGATCTCAACACCCGTAAGATACCGGGTATCAAGCAGATCGTTTTTATCATAACGAAGGGGATGCGCCTGTATGAGCACGCCACCCTCCCTGTCTACCAGATCCTTGAGCTCGCCGAGCGCAAGATCGTATACCGTGGGGTAGCGAAGCACAAAATCCTCCCTAACGCCATAGATCAGCACGTGGGCATTATGATGCTTTGCCATGGTGACCTCAATGCCCCAAAAGACCAAAAGCCCCATATCGGCGCCCATTTGTGCCGCGTGCTGATATTCGGCCACATAAGCGGCGGCAAATTCCTTTGGATCGCCATCGCCCACATAATTTTTCTGATAATGATTGGTGAGCACCACGCCGTCAAGACCCGCTTCCCTTGCAGCCTGCAGCATCTCGGGCGCATCAATACGGCAGCAGCGACTGATCCCTTTGGTGTGTGCATGCATATCGATCAGCATACCGGCTTAACCCTCGCGATCCACGGCGTAGCCGTTTTCGGTCAGCGACTCGCGCGCACAGCGCTCGGCAAGCAATTTGTCCTGCGCAGACACGTCCGTATCAAAATCGCAAAAGCCGTTTTCCGCCACGTCCCTGCCGTAAAGCACCATAAACCACAAGCAAGCCAGCATATAGCGCGCCGAACCAAGATTACAATGATAACCGTCACGGTAGGTGTCGGGGCCGATCACATCGTACATTTTACACATAGCGTCAAGGGCGGGAACGGTGCGCACGCCGATGTCGGCGGCCGCGCGGGCATACGCATCGCGCACGGCAGGGATCATCTCGGCACGCCCCGCAAAGGGCGTGCGCGCAAAGCGCGGGCAGCCCTCGGCAAAGCTCCATGTCATTTGCAGGTGCTGCGTGGCGTGCGGCACCAGCTTGTGCACGTAATCGGAAAGCGCCGTGAGATACGGCTGATAGGTTTCGTATTGCCCCGACAGCGGGCTGCATTGCTGCAGCACCACGTCGCTCCATTCGTCCGAGAGCAGCGCCTGCTTGATCGAAACGTGCAGCCCCGTTGCCATACCGTTGACAAAGCACGCGTAGGCAGCGGTATCGCCCATCATATTTCTGTAATGATGCTGCAGGCTGCACCCGCCGATATACAGCGTCATCACCTTGATCTTTTCTCTCTTTGCGCGCGCCACACCGTAAAGATAACGCGTGGCATCCTCGCCGTAGCTGTTGGAGATAAATAATATTTTTTTCATACCGTTACTCCTCTTATTGATCAAAATCCAGCAAAACTATCTTATCGGCGCCAAAGAGCTTACCGAAAATATACTTATCCGAGGCGCTTTCGGTCAGCGTGACGATCTTACCGTCGTAATAGTCAAGATCCTCACCCATCGCGGGGCCCTTCACCTCTTTTTCAAGCTTGTCAAGATAATACAGCGGTGCACCGTCAACGGTAGTGCCCGCATCGGTGGCATCGGCCACATTGTAAATGTAATATACCGTATCGGTAAGGCCGTAGGAGGTGGAAAGCACTACCTTGCCATTGGGCGTGAAGCAAATACCCTGCACCTTATTGCGAATGGCGTATACAGCCAAGGGTGTACCAAGATCACCCAAGGCATACTTGGTGCAATAGGCATAATATTTACCGTCTGCCGTCATTGACTCGTGCCCCTCGACCACGTAAGCGCCACCGTCGTGAAATTCACCCACGTACAGATATTGCTCGTCAGTATACACGAACGAGGCGTTGGTATTCACCTTCGTGCCCTTGCCGATCTCTACCACGGCCCCCTCCTTTGCCATCAGCAGGTCGATCAGCGCAAAGGTATAGATCTTGCCCGCATTGGCAAGATACACGCTTTTACCCGTGGTGGCAATGCCGCCCGCGTGGCCCGTGTAGACCTTGCCCTCGCGCGAAAGCGACACATAATAGGACTTGTCCGTATTAAGATCCACTATGTAGATGCGCGAGGCACTCTTATCCTTCATATAGCCCGACACCAGCACCACGCCCTCGGCCTCGGCCACGGTCACGCCCTGGCAAACAAATCCGTCGGACAGCCCGGGGTTTTTGCAAAGCGCGCTCCTCGCGCCGTAATAATCGCTGTAAATACCGAATTTAGCTACGTTAAGTCCACCGAGTGCAAGCAGCACCACCGATAAAACGGCCAGCAGCAGCACCACAAACATCGTTCCGATTCGTTTCATCGTTTTTCCTTCTTTTTTCTGTATGTTTCAAAAAATAACAATCTCAGATCATCAACTCGCTCTGCTCCGTAAGGCAACCGTTTTCAAAGAGAACGGTCTTGACCTCATAAGCGCCGAACGTTAGCGGCAAGGTGCTCTCGTTTACGGCAAGGGCGGTCGTGACCGCGTTGGCCGTATTATTGAGCAAGCGGAAAAGCACCGCCTCTCTGCCATCCGCTTTTTTCATAGCAGAAAGCGATACCGTGTCGTCAAGCAGCGATACGTCAAAGGCTTTTTCGCACACGGGTCCACTTGCCACAGGAAAGATGTTCAGGCCGTACGGCTTTTGCACAAACACCGCCGTTTCGCGCTCTACCAAGTGTTTTTCCATCACACCAAGACGGAACGAGAAGCGTGAAAGCCCCTGATCCATTTTCTTCGTATAGCGATCAAGCGGCATCAAGGGGCGCTCACCGATCGGATGTGCACAGTACGTGACACCGCGCACCAAGGACATATACAACGCGCCGTTTTCATAGTGGCTGCCGTATACGCCGTTATTCATCAGCACCAAAGCCTTTTCGTCATTTTCCAGCATCACGAAGCGGTGCGCCACGTTCTCGCGCGCATCCGTAAAAAGCGGCTCGGTGCCAAAGGAGCATTGTCCCATCAGCTTGCCGCCGGCAGGTGTGGGAAGCTTTAACTTGACGATCTTATTGACGTTACCCATAAACAGATCGACGTCAACGTCAACGTAATCGTTATTTTTATAGATCTTATATTCCACACGCGCACGGGTATTCTCGCACTCAAAGAAGGCCTCAACGCCAAGATACACGTCACCGTTTTCGATCACCTGCACGCTCTGCATCCCGGCAAACACGCCCGTGGGAGTCTTGGAAAGTGTAAAGGGCACCTCGCCCTCTCCCACACGCTTGAGTTGAAAAGCACCCATCGCCCACGGATCGGCATTATCCTGCAGCATCACGGGGCAAAAGCCGTTTTCAATATACGTCACGCCGTCAAGCTGATAGGAAAGTAATCCGCTTTCGGGATCGATCCTTACCACCTTTCTGCCGTTGTCAAACACGTAGGTTTTGGCAGTATCCTTCTTTGCCGCGGGCTTAAAGGTCACATATGCACTGTAACGGTGAAGCGATAAGGGGGAGAGCTTTGCCTCAAAGATCACACGCTTGCGCCAATCCAGCGTGAGGTTGCTTTCCTCCTTTACCATCTGATAAGGGATCTCATGTCCCTGCTCATCGTAAAGCACGATCGCGGATTCCTTGGTGTCATCCCAGTTCTGATCGGCAAGGCTGAACTCACACGTTACGTTTTCGCAGACCTCGTGCGCGTGCGGATTGAAGACAATAAACGGGAACTCGCCTTCCTTTGCCATGGGGCAGGTGGAGGCCAGCGCAAAATACGCGCGCGTCTTCAAGCGCTCGGCACCAAGCAGACCGTGATCAAGCAGCCTTACGCCGTTTTCCTCGCCGCATTGCACCGACGTGCCCGGCAATACGTCATGGAACTCTGCATTGAGAAGATCCTCGGTAACGGTACGCAATTCTGCCTCTGGGTACTCCCTCAACAGTCCGCGCGCCCACGCCGTACTCAGCATTTTTTCCGCTACGTAAAGCTCGCTTTCAAGCATTGCGTGACGACGCTTGACTGCATACGATGAGGTGTAGCACCCGGGCATAGAAATGCGCAGCGACTCGTCAAATACAGCCTTCGGCGCAATGCGTGCAAAAAAGCGCTCGGGGGTAGAGTGGAAATACGTATCGGGCTCCTCCTCCATCATCGCCTTAATATCTGCCAGATCCTTCGCGGACGGGCCGCCACCGTGATTGCCGACGCCCCACGTGACCATACAGATCTGCTCCGGCTTGCGCGCCGCACGGCGCTTGATCTGTGCCGCGCCCTCACCAAGCGCGGTATTATAGCTGCCCGTGCGTACCGCCTTGATCTCGCTGCCATCAAGCCCGCGCCAGATAAACTGCTCAGCGGGCAGCTTCAGCTCGCTATCATACGGACGCATAAACATATAGCTATCCTGCCCGCATTTTCTGATGATCTGCACCAGTCCCACCGAATGGCCAAACGGATCAAAGTTCACGGCCGTAGTGGGCACCTTGCCGAATTTTTCAACAAAGTATCGTCTACCCTCCAGGATCTGACGCACAAAGCTCTCACCCGAGGGCATATTACAGTCGGGCTGCAGATACCACCCACCCATGATATGCCACTTGCCGGCCTTGACCAGCGCCTTGATCTTTTCAAAGAGCGCGGGGGCATATTCTTCAATATACTTATACACCGTCACCTCGTTGTGACAAAAAATATAATCGAATTTTTCGGCAAGATTGACCGCCGACTGAAACGTAGAAAGCGTGGCACTCACACCCTCCTGCCAATCCCATTGCCAGATGGGATCGATATGTGCGTTACAGATCAAATGTACTTCCTTCATTGTTGTCCTCCCCTATTCGTTGACGGCGCCTTATCCGACACCATACCCAACCGATGATAAATATAGATCGGCACGGCGCTCCAGCCGTGGCAAAGGCTGCCCGCACCGTCAAAATCATCAGCGCCCTGTAGCGTTTCCCAAACTGTAGTGGCGCCTGCATCCAGCATCGTCTGATAGTTGCGTCTGATCTCCTCTAAAATATACGCACGGTATTTTTTCGCATCCACCTGCAAAAGCGCCTCGTACTTAAAAATATTCATGCTGAGCGATGCGGGTGTTAAGCTGCCCGAAACGATCAGCTCGGCAACCGCCACCGCCTCCTCGCCCTGCAAGACGCCACCGCAAATGGCCAACGCATTGCCAAGAACGGTATATTCCTCTCCTCCCCCATAAAGGGTGAGTGCCCCTTGCGCCGACCAAAACGTGTGCCTGATCTGTGCACGCATATTCTTGACGATCCCCTCATACCGAAAGGGCAGCCCCGCACCGTTACAAATAGCATGAAAGCTATCCAGTGCCAGCACAAACAAACAGTTGATCACAAGATCGGGCCTTGCCACGTCATCTTGAAAAAGCTTACCCACAAGGTACGGCGACCAATCGTAAAAATTCCAATACGTTTTGCCCGCAAAGCTTTGGATCAGGCCGTCGGCATCGGCACGGGAGAGAAAGGCATCTAAGATCGCCTCCATCTGAAAGGCATACGTTCGCGCCAGCGACCAATCGCCCGTATGCACAGCATACTCATGCATAGCGAGAATATAGTAAAGCGAAAACGAGGGAATGGCCAGCGTCGTGCCCGATGGGGCGCAGATCGACAAAAGCCCATCGTCGCGACGATCCTCACTCATCAGCTGCAAATTGGCGCGCGCGTAAGCCGCATTGCCCTCCTCTAAGGCAAAATAGCCGCAAAGCATTTGGTTACGCGAATCAAAGCTATAAAGGCATTGCTCGCGCCACGGAGTATCTACGTAGTGCTCCATCATACAAAGGTGGAGCGTATTCAAGCAAATTTTATAAATAGCACCGTCAAGCGGCAGATCCATCGCATAAGGCAGATCAGCCACCTCGTAGATCTCGGGCAAAACCGACAAATAAGCAAGGTCGATCGGCACCTCACTCGTAATTTCAAGGTAACGGCAGGAAATACGCAGCATATATTCAGCGAAAAGGTTTTTACCCTCCCGTGCCCTATAATCGAAGGAGAAATGCCGCCGCCCGATGACGGCACGCACACGCCCGTTTGTCAGACTCTCCCCCCAGCTGACCGTCAGTGCTTGCGGCACGGGAGAGGTCAAGCAAAACGAAGGAAATCCCACCGTCTCGCGCCCAAGATCCACCTGCCACAGCGTCGGCGAAAGCCGCTTGATCGACACCGCATCAACACGGGCAAGCACCCGTTGCTTTTTGATGGGACGCGCAAAGAGCGTAACGCTTTTGTCAACCGCAACCGCATGCTTGTAGCCGCCGTCACCATCGGTGGTGGCATCATAGGAAAAGGTAAAGCCAAGCTGAGGCGTGAGGCACCTACACGCACCGCTTTGGTAGGTCGGCGAGAGGCGCGAGAGAATATGCGTGCCGCTATACGCCAGCACCTGCCCCCCGTTGCAAAATTCATACAGCAGTCCCGCGACACCGCGCCGATAGCGTTGCGTGTCAGCACCGCAATAATACAGCAGGATCTCTACGCGGTTTTGTGCCTCACTCAGGTAATCGCTCACGTCCAGCACGTCGTAAATTTTATAATGCTCAAAATCCCCGTACTGTCCCGAGGCCACCGCACAGCCGTTGATCTTCACGGCATAATTGCTGTCAGCCGAGAGATATAAAAGGGTTTTTCCTGCCATACGGGGCAAAAAATCAAGATATTCAGTGTATTGATCATCACATACGGTGCAATCGGCATAGATCCATTTTGCACGCGAAAAGATATGCGCCTTATCCATAAAAATGCCCCTTATCCATTTTTGTCGGACAGCCTCGGTTTTTTGAGCTTGCCCCATAACAGTCGCTGCAAATGCCGTATTTGGCTACGTTAAGCCCACCCGGCACCGGCAACACTGCCGCCAACGCAACCGGCAATGCTATTACAAAAAATCTGTCGCACCTTTTGTATAGGTTGGACATTGCCATGACCACCTTTACCCCTCCCCGGGGAAGGCAAGCAAATACAAAATTTCACCGTTACAGTAGTGGCCGATATTTTTATAGCCCATATTCTCATACAGCCGTTGAGCACGCACATTTTCACGAGCGGTCGTCAGCAAAATGCCACCCGCGCCCGTCGCCTCGGCCCATTCTCTGGCCGTGGTCAGCAGACGTCTGCCAAGATGCCTGCCCTTCCATTGCTCCGCGATCGCAACACCGAGCCACGGCACCCTTGTGTTGATGCGGAAAAGAAATACAAGTCCTGCGATCTCCTCGCCCTCGGGCGTGTCGGCCACTGCCACCCAATACATATGATCCTGACGTTCACCGTTTAAAAACTCATACGTATGCCGCTCGTTTCCGCCGTTCATATTAAAGAAGGCGGTGCCCTCCTCCCCCAACGCGCGAAAGAACGCATAAACGCGATCCCGATCCTCGGGGAGCAGGTATCTGATCTTCATATCCTGTATGATTTTTTCCATATTGTCTTCGACCTTTCATGCTTTACACTGCTTGATCAGTTCCTCGGCGGTATCGATCATACGGTCGATCACGTCAAGCTCAAAGGGGTCACTCGGCAAGCGCGCCTCGTATAAGTTTGCGCTGAAGGCAGGCTCTGTGGCAAAATACCCAAGCGCATTGTTAGCAAGCTCGGAGATGATCAGCTGATGCGGGATCACACGCTGACGCAGACGAATACCAATATCCGCAAAGGGCTCCCCGGGGAAGCCAACCACAAAAATATCGCCAATACGTAAAACCTGCATTTCCACCAGCTCATAACGCTTGGGGTGCTTGTGCAGACGGGAAAGCTCCTCTGCCGATCGCCTATCTACTGCGTTGCGGGAAGGGTCGTTCAGGGCTTCGTTTGCCCAGGCCATATCCTCGGGGGTAGGCTGTCTGCGAGGGGCGCGGAAACGCTTTCCCGCAAATCCGATCGCATCACCCTCCACCGCCTCCAGCTCACCGTGCAGCGCCAGCACGTCCTCGGCAAGAATACCGCCCATGTACTTGTAGTGATCTGCGCCATAATGAAACTCGGGGTCAAGATAACGAATCGCATCAATATGATTGACGTTGCCACTGCAACCGTTCAAAAAGAGCACCGTGTGCGATTCTCCGTATACGGTCTTCAGCCTTCTGCGCATTTCGCCGGGGAAATCGGCACAGTATTTCTGCCCACCGACAGTATCGGGGTGACAGGCAAAATTGACGATCTCACAAATCGGCTTGCCGCTTTCATCATCAAATCGCATGGTGGAAAGCGTGCAATCGATCTCCGAGGCGGGGCATACGATCTGTGCTGCACGCTTACGCCCGGGATTTGTGAGTATTCTGCCGTCACTCATCTGATAGTTGCGGCAAAAGCTGATGCGATCCTCGCACCCCACGGCAAAGCGCGCCGTGGCCGGCACGCGATTGCGATAGGCCTCCACGGCAGTAGCCACCGTTTCACGCAAAAAGAAATCGGTAACCTCTTTGTCCTCCTTTTGCCCCCAGAACACCTCCAGCAGCTGTGGGCCACCCGTGTGAATATGAATGGCGCTGACCATCACCGCACGGGGATCAACACCGATCTCACGCTGCAATGCCTCGCGCACGCGGCGCGTAAAAGCGGCACCAAGACCGCTGGTATCAATGGAGATCAAGATCACGGTTTTACCGTTTTGCTCCAGTGCAATGGCGTGCGTATAAAGCTCATCCTTCACACCCGTGGCGGGGTTAAACGACATACATTGAGGAATATTCAGCCCCGGCGCAGGCGTCACGATGCGCTCGGCAGCACCGCATTTCAGTTTCATAAATTTTTCTCCTTGTGTTAAAAATTATAACGACAAAAGGTATCTGTTAAAGTTCAATGACGTTTGTTCCGTCCTTGGTTACGTAATGCGTTTTCACTCCTAAAATATCCATCCATTTTCGCGTTACGGTTGTGCCGTACATACGCTCACGCTGCATATCACGCAATTTTTTGCGGTTTTCGAGATACGACGGTATCTCGGGCTCGTTGTACAGCCAATCCGCACAACACCACATGCAAGCTTCCGGCATAATGGCGGCGTAAACCTCCATTCCGACATTCATATGTCCGTGGTGTGCCATTTGCACGATGTCAGCTTTAAGCAGATGCCGTGATTCCTCATAAAGCACATCCCCTCCCTCAGGACCAAGGTCACCGAGAAATAGCACCTTTTTATTCGGTGTGGTAATGCTGAAAACCAGCGAAGCATCATTCATCAAATTGGAAAACAAACCGTCGTGATACGCATAAATAAAATCGATGCGACACTCGTCGATCTCCACGCTTTCCCCCTGTGTAACAATGTGCGCCATATCCGAAAGCTCTGATTCTATTTTAAGAAATTCCGGAAGTGTATCTTCTAACTCCCGATCAAAATATTTTGCATCCGGAACATCCGTCCTGCCTTTCAGCTCATTGTATGGAGGGAAGTTATAGTAAAGCTTTTCAATATCAAAGTCGGCTAAACGATTTCGATTGAATTCCGAAATAAATCCACTGATGTGATCACCATGCGGATGCGTCAGGATCCATGCTGCAATATGTCTGTTACCTACGTATTCCTTCAAAAGAGGCATGTCTTCCCGACGCCCTCCGTCAATGACGATTACGTTGTCAGACTTTGTAACCAAAACAAAGCTCATCATAAATTTGCTTGTTTCCGTAATTTGATAAAGTAAGGTTTTATCATGCATTTTACAATATATCTCCCTTCGATATGTTATACTAAGCTGCTGTAAATTGAAGTTTCGAGTTTTGCTCGAAAGTAACATTTGTCCCTGACTTTTGGTGAAGTTTTTGCTTCGCAAAAGTGAAGTTAAGTTCGCCCCAAAGCTACTTCTCACTTGCGCCACTCGTGGCGCAAACTTCACTTCGGCGGTAGCCGAAACTTCACTGCGGCACAACTGTGTTGTGCATGCAACATTCACTCGCCATAGGCGAACTTAGTTGTTGAAACTATTGTTTGCAAAGGCAAACAATAGTTTCAACGTGGGTCATAAGACCAAAAGGTATATTTTTGTGCCAAAAACGGGGGGTGTAAAGCCAAAAGGTATATTTTGAGTTAAATAAATCCTTCGCTCCAATCATCCCAATTGGGATTTTTGGTTTCCACAAGCCAATTCTTTTTGGAGCGTACCCAACGCTTTAGTTGCTTTTCTCGTGATATTGCGTCGTTAATTTCAGAATACTCCTCAAAGTAAACAAGCTTGTGAACGTGATATTTCTTTGTAAATCCTTCAATTTGCTCGTTTTTGTGTTCGTATAATCGTCTTCGCAAATCGTTGGTCACACCGATATACATTACCGCATCGGTTTTGTTAGTGAGTATGTAAACGTAATACATTTGTTCTCCTTTTCGCCCGAGATCCCGCCTTCGCGTTGCTTGGCGCTTTTTCGTCCGTGTCATCCTGAGCGTAGTCGAAATCCGAGCATAGCGAGGATCAAACGGTGCGTAGCGGCGTTTGGGATCTCGGACGAAAAAGTTCGATTTCGCTTCGCTCCACTCAGGATGACACGGGCGAGGCTATGTTTATGTGTCATCCTGAGCGAAGGGCGTAGCCCGTAGTCGAACCCGTAGGGCGATGCAAAGCATCGGGATCTAGTATGCCAAAAACGGGGGGTAAAGCCAAAAGGTATATTTCTTATTGCTTTATGCCCTTAAAGAAGATCTTTCTCGTGTAAAACTACACCGTTTTGTTTTAATTTGCTTTGCAACACCGCTACGTCAAGCATAGAAAAGTCATCTGTCATAGCAGCGGCAGTACCTGC
>SVTG01000021.1 GCA_015063895.1 Oscillospiraceae bacterium
CACCACGACCACGAGCACCACCACGAGGACGAGTGCTGCCACCACGACCACGAGCATCACGAGCACCACCACGAGGGCGAGTGCTGCCACCACGACCACGAGCATCACGAGCATCACCACGAGGGCGAGTGCTGCTGCCACGGGCATCACGGCCACGACCATCACCATCACCATGCCGACGAGGTCTTTGTCAGCTACGGTGCGGAAACCGCCAACCGCTTTGACAAGCAGGCGCTCGAAAAGGCGCTTGCCGCCCTTACCGACGAGCAAACCTACGGCACCGTGCTGCGTGCCAAGGGTATCGTTGCCTGCACCTGCGGCCGCTGGCTCCATTTTGATTACGTACCGGGCGAGCCCGACGTGCGTGAGGGTGCCGCCGCCATTATCGGACGTCTTTGCATCATCGGCGCCAATCTCAACAAGGAAGCGCTGCAAGCACTTTTCAACGTCACATTGAAATAAGAGGTAGCTATGGCAAATCAATTACCCGTATACCTGTTTACAGGCTTCCTTGAGGCAGGTAAAACCAAAATGATCCAGGAAACGCTGGAGGACGAGGGCTTTAACGACGGCTGCAAGATTTTGCTGCTGGTCTGTGAGGAGGGCGTAGAGGAATACGATCCTACGCGCTTCTTCGGGCAAAACGTACGCCAGGTGATCGTAGAAAACGAAAAGGATCTCACACCCTCTTTGCTGGAGCGTCTTACGCGCGAGCATCGCTACGACCGTGTGATGATCGAATACAACGGCATGTGGCAGCTTGACACCCTTTACGCTGCCCTGCCCCGTAACTGGTATATTTTCCAACAATTACTTTTTGCCGATGCGACGACCGCCCTTGCCTACAACGCCAATATGCGCCAGCTGATGGTGGATAAGCTGCAAAATGCCGAGCTGGTGATCTTTAACCGTGCCGACAATGCCGACCGCGAGGCGCTGCATAAGCTGGTGCGCGGCATCAGCCGCCGCACGCGCATCGCCTTTGAGACCTCCGCCGAGGAGCTTGAATACGACACGATCGAGGACCCGCTGCCCTTTGATATGGAGGCGGATATTATCACGGTGGCTGACGAGGATTACGCCATTTTCTACCGCGACCTTGCCGAGGAAATGGAAAATTACAACGGTAAGACCGTGAAATTCAAGGGTATGATCGCGCGCGACAAAGCACTTGGCAAGAAAGCGCTTGTCATCGGTCGCCACGTGATGACCTGCTGTGAGGACGACATTGCCTATCAGGGCGTTGTATGCAACTTCAAGCAGGATGTGAGCCTCACCACGGGCACGTGGGCTATGGTGACCGCAGAGATCAGAATTGAAGCACACAAGCTTTACGGCGGTGCGGGCCCCGTGCTTTACGCCACTGACCTTGCTCTGACCAGTGAGCCGAGGCAGCCCGTTGCCACGTTTTATTAAGATGACAAAAGATAAATGACAAAAAACAAATGACAAAAGAGGGAGAGGGACTTTTGAAAAAGTCCCTCTCCCTCTTTGTTTTTGCCTATGGCAAAAACATCACTCCCTCTCCCCAAAACCTTTACAAATGATTTGAGTGGAGAAAATTTTTAATTACAGCTTTCTAAAAGCCCCGTTGCCATATGTTCGCGCCGTATTCTTTATTACAAAATCTTTTACATGTTGATACAAAATGCGATACCGGGCGCACCGCAAGTGACGGACGATGGTGTACTTACGTACGCCGAGTTCGTCAGTAAGGAGCAACGCCGTAGCGCAAAGCTTTTTTGTGAACGGTCAGGTCATGACGACAGGCTGTAACCTTCCACCCTTAATCGGCAGCTCGTCAATACAGAGCTCACGGTTGTGACTGTACGTATCACCCACGCGGCGGCGATGGTAAGCCACGTAATGCTTCCCCTTAAAATAAAACGCGCTGTTGTGTCCGGGGCCATCGGCAATTTCTGCGGCCTTGAGGATATCGCCGTAGTAAACAAAGCCCCCGGTCGGGGTATCGGCAACACCGGCCTTTACGCAATAGCTGCCGTCACGCCACTTGCCCGTTGAGTACATGAGGTGATATTTGCCGTCGATCATCATAACGTAAGGCGCCTCCACGTAATCCGCAGGCGTGATCTCCTTGAAGCAGCCGTCATATTCGGCGTCTGCCAACGGCAAAAAACCGTCCATGGTATCGTTCATTTTACAAACCATCATATGCTTCCAGCCACCGTAATAAAGGTAGATATCCCCACCAACGTCCTTGAAAAGATGCGCGTCGATCGGTTGGGCATTGTTATAGATCCTGTTGATCAGAGGTCTGCCGTCGGCAAACACGTTTTTAAACGGGCCCGTCGGCTGATCGCAAACGCCGATATACAGCCCGCCGAGCTCCTCTTCGCTATGGATATCATTGGCAGCAAAAATGAGATAGTATTTGCCATCCTTATCGATCACGGTCGGTGCCCAGATCGCCTTATATGCGCCGCGGTAGGTCGGCATATCGAGAATATCGTGATAGACCTTGAAATGCACCAAGTCATCGGTGGTCACGAGATCAAGATTCAGCTGCTCCTCAAAGGGGAGCGAGTTTGTGACGTACATGTAGACCGTATCGCCGTACACGCGCGATTCGGGGTCGGCATACCAACCCTTGACAACGGGATTTTTCATAGGTAACCCTCCTTATATGATTCCATTCATTATATCACGCTACCCGGAAAAGCGCAAGTATCAGAAAAGCACGGGCGTGATTTTCACGCCCGTGCTTTTAAAAGGATCAAGCCTCGTCAACCTCAGGTGTGAGGGCAGCATCAAAGATATCGGTAACCTCTTTTGCGGGGGCTGCGGTCAGCAGCGACACAGCGACCGTAATAACAGCGCCTGCAATAAAGCCGGGCACGATCTCGTAAACGCCGGTTGCCGCAATGGGATTCTTCACAATGGTATTGGTAAAGAGCACCAGCCACAAAATATCCACAGCAGCACCGCCGATAATGCCGGCAACGGCGCCCTTGTAATTCAGGCGGCGCCAGAAGAGCGACAGGATCACAACGGGACCGAAGGCGGCACCGAACAGGCCCCACGCGTTTTCAACCATCGCCATGATATTGCTGGCCCACGCGCTGTTATCACCAAGACCCGAGGCGGCAATGATAAACGCCACCACCGAAACGACCAGCACCACGATACGGCTGGCCCAGGTGACCTCGTTGTCGCTGGCCTTGCCCTTGCGGATCAGGGGCTTATAGAGGTCGGAGGCAAAGGAGGAGGAGGCAACCAGCAGCTGGCTGTCCGCCGTTGACATGGAGGCAGCGATGATAGCCGCCAGCAGCAGGCCCGCGATAAAACCGGGGAAGAGCTTTTGTACGATCTCAATAAAGATATTTTGCTGATTGCCCGCAGACAGGAGCGTAAAGGCAAGAGAGCTGCCGCCCTCAAATACGTAGGTTCTGCCAAGGAAGGCGATCATAATAGCCGCCGTAAGCGTCACCACCAACCAGGCGATGGCAACGGTAGAGGACTTTTTGATCATCGACGCCTTCTTGATCGACATAAAGCGTACCAGAATATGAGGCATACCAAAATAACCAAGACCCCAGCCCAGGCCCGAGATCACGTCCTGCCAGGAGGCCGTGAAGGGGTTGGGATTAAAGGCGGTAATGCCGGGCAAGAACGCCTCCCTGAACAGAGGCTCATGCGTACCCATTGCCATCGCGATCGGCACGGTGAGCAACGCCACCAGCATCAGCAGACCCTGGAAAAAGTCAGTCCAGCAAACGGCCTTATAGCCGCCAAAGAACGTGTAGATCAGCACGATCGTAGCAAAAAACGCCATTGCCAGCAGCTCGCGACCGCCAAAGACGTTCGGGAGTACCGCCACGAACACCTTGGTGCCTGCGTTGAAAGCAGAGGCTACGTACACGGTAAAGCTGATGAGGAAAATCACAGCACAGGTCACCTTCAACACGGGGTTCGCGGTTGCAAAGCGGTTGGTAAGATACTGCGGCAGGGTGATCGAGTCGTTCGCAGCCTGCGAGAACTTACGCAGACGCTTTGCCACGATCAGCCAGTTCGCTGCCGTACCGATAGCAAGACCGATGCCGATCCACACCTTGCCCATACCGAAGGCAAGAATGCTGCCGGGAAAGCCCATCAGAAGCCAACCGGACATATCCGAGGCCTGTGCGCTCATCGCGGTGACCCACGGACCCATCTGACGGCCGCCAAGGAAATAATCGGCGTCGCTCTTACTGCGGTCGCGCAGGAAGAAGTAGATGCCAATGCCAAGCATCAGCGCAAAATACAGAATAAATGCAGAAAATTGTGCCATAAGAAAAACCTTCCTATTAAATGATACTTCGCCATTATAACACAAATCTTTTCAAAATGCAATAGAGAACGCCGTATAGACTAAATTCTATACGGCGTTCTCATAAACTATACCAAACTCGTTGATATATAAGGATTTTAAAGTAGACGATTGTAAAAACCAAAGGCGAGACGAAAATAAAACTTTTTATTTTTTCAAGGAGTTGAGGAAAAGCGGCAGGATCTTGGCGCTGTAATCAGCAAGTGCATAATCGCCGCCGCGCAGGCACCAATCATAGAGCAGAGCGCGCTCGGTCATCGCATAAAGGCGCACGGTTTCACTCACGGTCATCGTGGCACTGAGCTCCCCTTTTGCCTGCCCGTCGCCGATGATGCGGCGCAGCAGCTTGAAGTACACGCGGTTATAGTCAAGCAGCTGTCGCTCACCCTGCACAGTCAGCTGTGTGGAAAGCAGGCGCGACAAAAGCGAGATATCAATGCGGTTTTCAATCATCAAAAAGAGCTCGCGATTGAGATACAGCAACGCCGATACGGCATCGCCCGCAAGCGCGGGAGCACTTGACAGCTCCTCATATTTTTCATCAAACAGATAGGCAAGCGAGCCGAGCAGATCGTCCTTGCTGCCGAAATAGTGATAAAACGAGCCCTTTGAGGTACCCGACACGGCAATGATATCCTCAACGGTGGTATCCTCATACCCCTGCTCGTAAAACAGCTTCCACGCGGCGTCTACAATGCGACTTTTGGTATTACGCGTATTCTTTTTTGCCATCACAAGCACCTCAGCGATGGTAAAGCTTGTTGGTCTGATAGGCGGGCTCGCAGGAGATTTGCACGCCGAGCTTTTTAAGAACGTCCTCGTCGATCTGCGGCAGGATCACCGTAGAATGTGCATCGCACCACCGCAGCTGCCCAAGGCAAGAGAAGGCGCGACGCGCCGTTTCCTCGTGCACGGCACAAACGGAAAGGGCGATCAGCACCTCGTCCACGTGCAAGCGGGGGCTTTGTTCCCCCAGCTGCTCGACCTTTAGTGCCGATACGGGGGTTAAAATCTCGGGGGAGATCAGGTCAACCTCCTTCGGGATATCCGCCAGAGTCTTCAAAGCGTTCAAAAGCATCGCGGAGGGGGCGCCAAGCAGCTTAGATGCCTTGCCCGTCACCATACGTCCGTCGGGAAGCTGCAATGCCACAGCAGGGGCATTCGCCTGCTCGGCACGTGCCAAAGCCGCAGCGATCACAGGGCGGTGGGGCGCATCCAGGCCGATCGAGCGCATGATCATTTTGATCTTGGCGGCATCGGTACCGTCGCCCTCGCCGCGGCGCTCGGCACAGAGCGCGCGATAGTAGCGGCGCAGGATCTCATCACAGGCAGCCTCGGCCACAGCATCGTTATCCACAATACAGTACCCCGCCATATTGACACCCATATCCGTGGGAGATTTATAGGGACAAACACCGTAAATATGCTCAAACATAGCCTTGACCACAGGAAAGATCTCCACGTCACGGTTATAATTCACCGCTGTTTCGCCATAGGCCTCGAGGTGGAACGGGTCGATCATATTCACGTCGTTGAGGTCGGCAGTCGCCGCCTCGTAAGCGAGGTTCACGGGGTGCTTTAAGCCGAGGTTCCACACGGGGAAGGTCTCAAACTTGGCATAGCCCGAGCGCACGCCGCGCTTGTTGTCGTGATAAAGCTGAGAAAGACAGGTCGCCATCTTACCCGACCCGGGGCCGGGGGCGGTCACCACCACCAGCGAGCGGGTGGTCTCAATATATTCGTTAATGCCGTAGCCCTCGTCGCTGACGATCCTTTCCACGTCGGAGGGGTAGCCGGGGATCGAGTAATGGTGATAGACCTTGACGCCAAGCGTCTCCAGTCGCTTGCCAAACGCCATGGCGGCCGGCTGCCCCGTATAGCGCGTCAGCACCACACTGCCCACGTAAAGCCCAAAATCACGGAATGCGTCGATCAGGCGGAGCGTATCCTGGTCATAGGTAATGCCAAGGTCGCCGCGCACCTTGTTTTTTTCAATATCGGCGGCACTCAGAACGATCACGATCTCCGCTTCCTGCGCCAGCTCCACCAGCATACGGATCTTACTGTCGGGGGCAAAGCCGGGCAGCACACGCGAGGCGTGATGGTCGTCAAACAGCTTGCCGCCAAACTCAAGATACAGCTTGCCGCCAAACTGGGCAATGCGCTCACGAATATGGGCGGACTGCCGACGGATATACTCATTATTGTCAAACCCGATGCGAAACATAACCATCCTCCTTCGGGCAAGCACACGCTTGCCGCGATCAAACAACATAATAACAGTATAACATACTTCGCGCGCGCGCACAAGACCTTTTTAGATTAAATTCGATTTTTATTCGATTTTTTCCGCCCGTGCCCGATTTTCATTCGACCTTCGGCAGCAGACGCGCGGCACGCCGCAAAACCTGCTTGCAAAAGCGGGTCTTATGAGGAAATCCGCTGATGCCGAAAAGCCCGCGGGGGCCAATGCAGGTGCCGTTTTCTACGTTACCCGTCAATGCCAAGAGAGCCGTCAGTGCCGCCTTTTCGGGAGAATGGGTAAATACGTACAAAAATGCGTGCCCCAGACGCGAGAACAACGGCTTATGTGAGGTCTTGTCGGGGGATAAAAGATCGGTTGCGGTAATGCCGGGGTGCGTGGCAGCAAACAAGGGCTGATCTTCACCCCGTTTGCGGGCTTTTTGCACCACGTAGGCTGAAAGCAGATGCTTACTGCGCGCGTATGCGGCGTACCCCTGGGGCTCGTTTTCCGCACGCCGATCCTTGCCGAATCTATCCGTGAGGCTGGTCGTGAACACCATACGTCCCGTCGCATCAAGGAGGGACATCACCGCCTCGGCAAGGCGCACCGTCCCCACGTAATTCACACCCTCCGTCATCGGGAGTCCGTCGGCTGTTTGCGCAATACGCGGATAATACACGCCCGCGCAATGCAAAAACAGATCGATTTTCGTGTAACGTGCCGCCAGCGCCGAAGCAAAAGCATCGATGGAGGCAAACGAGGCAAGGTCAACGAGCATATACGAGATCTGTGCCGTCGGAAGCTCCGCCCTGATCCGCTCACATGCGGCCGCGGCACGCGCCTCGTTGCGGCAGGCAAGCACCACCTCAGCGCCAAGATACGCGAGCCCCCGTGCCGCAAAAAAGCCGATACCGCTATTTGCGCCCGTCACCACAGCCACGCGCCCTGCCTGGGGTGCTGTGTTTTTTTGATACCATTTTTGATAACGCATACCGTCACTCCTTTTCATCGTATCGGCGTTTTTTCAGAAGCGAGAACAGGCAAAGTGCCCATAAAAGTGCCAGCAAGGCGATCAGGGGCTTATCCTGTCGGGGCTTCGGCAAATAGAGAAAAAACGGGGCCGACATGAGCCAAAAATAAAAAAATTCAATACCGTTTAATTGCTTTTTCTCAAAAAGAGCAAACAACGAGGGCAAAAACAGCAACCAGTTATAGACCGAAAAAACAGAGGAAAAGCACAAAAGAACCGTCGCGCAAAGCGAAAAAAATTGCCAGGAGGGCAGCCGCCGAAGCACCGCAAGAAGCACCGCGCACAGCGCCAGAAGATACAGCAAGCACAAAAGAAGCGTGCCCGTGGCGGCATTCACGCCCAGCACCGCCATAAAATGCGTGGCGTTTTGCCCCGTAGCGGTAAAGGTGAGCGCGTTTTTTACCATGAACCACAGCGCCTGCGGCCCACCGAAGAAAAACGAAGGCAGCACACAAAAAAGGGTCGTGTAGCCGAGCACGCGAAAAAAATCACGCCAGCGGCGTGCTGATAGCAGCACAAGCGAAAACAGCAACGGATACAGCTTCAGGGCAGCGGAAAAGCCCAGTGCCACCAGCGCCAATTCGCGCAACAGGGGACGCTCGCTTTCAAAATAACGCGCAAAGCACAAAAGCGACAGGAGGGCGGGGATCAGCACGTTGCCGCGCTCCAACAAAAAGCAAACGGGAAAAGAGAGGCAAAGCGCCAGGGCAAGCACCCCGTTTTTTAAGAAGCACCGTGCGCACGCGTAAAGCAGCAGCACCGTTACCACAGCAAACAGCAGGTAAAAAAGCACCGCACCGTTATACTGTCGCCACGCGGCAGCATCGCCTTCTGCCAAATAGGCGCGCGGCAAAAGCCTTGAAAAGAGCATGAGCAAAAGATTGGCCAGGGGTGGGTAGATCACGCCGCGCTCGCTGTAAGCGGCGGCGCCCCTTGCCGCGTCGCAGACAGCGGCAAAAAAATCCCCGAAGAGGTCGGCTGTGCCAAGATGAAAGATCTCGGTAAGCCCCCGCTCTCCCACCGCAAGGCACCGCACGAGAAGCAAGCCGAGCGCACCAAACACAAACAGCGAAAAATACCACGCGGGGGTCTTTTCGCGCATGCGACGAAAAAGTGCGTTTTTTACGCACCGTATGCTGCCTTTTTTAAAACGAAGCCTTAAGGGACGCACACCCTTTCCTCCCCTTGACAGAAGCCGCTTTCAACACAGTTGATTATAGCACAGTTTTGGCAAGAAAGTCAAGTTTCATACACCGCCACGCCTTGACATAAAACGAAAAATATTTTATAATATTATGGAATATACATATTTAAGAGAGGTTTACTATGACCGAATTGCTTTCGCCGGCCGGTAACATGGAAAAGCTGCGCGCCGCACTGCGCTTTGGCGCTGACGCCGTATATCTTGCCGGAAAGGGCTTTGGCATGCGCTCCGCCGCCGATAATTTTACAAACGAGGAGCTGGCCGAAGCGGTGGCCCTCGCACACGCCCACGGCAAAAAAATATATCTGACCGTCAATACCATGCCCCACGGGGGCGAATACGAGGCGTTGCGTGCCTACCTCACGCACGTGGGCACTCTTGGCTTTGATGCCATGATCGTCACCGACCTCGGCGTGCTTGCCACCGTGCGCGAGCTGCTACCCGATATGGAGATCCACGTTTCCACCCAATCCAGCATCGTCAGCCCTGCCGCCGCCCGCGCCTGGGCCGCACTTGGCGCCAAGCGCCTGGTGCTGGCGCGTGAATTAACGCTTGACGAGGTGCGTGCCATCAGGGAGGCGCTTGACGACGACGTGGAGCTTGAGGCCTTTGTGCACGGCTCTATGTGCGTTTCATATAGCGGTCGCTGTATGCTCTCCAATCATTTTACGGGGCGCGACGCCAACCGCGGCGCCTGCACCCAGCCCTGCCGCTGGAATTACACGATCGTTGAGGAAAAGCGCCCCGACGAGCGCTTGCCCGTGATCGAAAACGAAAACGGCACCTTTATCATGTCCTCAAAGGACATGTGTATGCTCCGCCATATCCCCGAGCTGATCAAGGCGGGGGTGCGCTCCTTCAAGATCGAGGGACGTATGAAAAGCGCGTATTACACCGCCGTCATCACCAACGCCTACCGCATGGCGATCGACGCTTATCTGAAGGACCCCGACGGTTACGTGTTTGACGAGGCGCTGTACCGCGAGGTAGAGAGCGTGTCGCATCGCGAGTATTGCACGGGCTACTGGTTTGACGATCCGAGAACCGAGCCCCAGCTCACCTGTGAGCTCGGTTATATCCGCGAAAAAGCCTATTTTGCGGCCGCTACCGAGCAAACGCCCCTGCCCGACGGGCTGGTGCGCCAAACCGAAAACGGCGTGCTTTGCCGCTTCCGCCAGCGCAACAAGCTTTCCCTCGGTGACACCGCCGAGCTGCTGACCCCCTCGCGCACAGGGATCCCCTGCCGCATCACCGAGCTGTACGACGAGGCAGGCACCCCGATCGAAAGCGCCCCCCACCCCCTGATGATCTTTTACACACGCCTGCCCTTCCCCGCTACCGAGGGCGATATCCTGCGTGCAGGCGACAGCGATTGAAAGGAGAGACCATGAAAAACGAACAGTTAGCCGATATACTGCGCCCCGACAGCTTTGACACCATCGTCGGGCAAACGCATCTGTTCGGCCCACGGGGCGTCATTCGCCGTATGATCGACAGCGGACGCATCACCAATATGATCTTCTTCGGTCCTCCCGGCACGGGCAAGACCACCGCCGCCGCCATCATCGCCGCGCGGTCAGGCATGCTGTTTCGCCGCTTCAACTGCACCTCGGCGACCCTTTCCGAGGTCAAGGAGGCCTTAGCCGAGACCAATAATGTCTTTGGCACGGGCGGCATTTTGCTCTATCTTGACGAGATCCAATATTTCAACCGCAAGCAGCAGCAGGCGCTGCTGGAATATATGGAGGACGGACGCGTCACCCTCATTGCGTCCACCACCGAAAATCCGCATTTTTACATTTACAACGCCATCATCTCGCGCTCGTCGCTGTTTGAATTTAAGCCCGTGGCACCCGCCGAAATGGTGCCCGCGCTCTCGCGCGCCCTGGCACACCTGAACACCGCAAACAACACCGCCGTTACGGCCGATGACGATGCGCTTTCCTATATTGCACACGCCGTGCGCGGCGATGTGCGCCGCGGCATAGGGCTGCTGGAAAACGCCTATTTTGCCGCAAAAAACGAGAAAAACGAGGAAGCAAGTCCCACCACGGGAACGATTTCACGCGAAAATATTGAAAGCTTTCACGTGAAGGTGGGCAGCTTCAACGACGATACGCACTATGACCTGCTCTCGTGCCTACAAAAATCGATCCGCGGCTCCGACCCCGATGCCACGGCCTTTTACGTAGCAAAGCTGGTGGCGGCCGGCGATCTTATTTCACTTTGCCGCCGCTTACAGGTCATCGCCAGTGAGGACGTAGGTCTTGCCTATCCGCAGGCGGCCGCCATCGTGCGTGCCTGCTGCGAAAGCGCCATGGAATTGGGGCTCCCCGAGGCACGTATTCCCCTTGCCAATGCGGCACTTTTACTGGCCACCGCCCCGAAATCCAACTCGGCCTATATGGCGATAGCCGCCGCCACAGAGGATATTGACCGCGGCCTTGGCGTCAATCTGCCGAAGCATTTGCGCTCACCCCTGTTTGAGGGCTATCTCTACCCGCACGATTACACTTGCCATTACGTAAAGCAGCAATATCTGCCTACCGACCTGCAGGGCAAAAAATACTACGTTTACGGCGACAATAAAACCGAGCAGGCGGCGGCAGCCTACGCCGCGCTCATTCGCCGCGACGGCGGTAAGAAAAAGGACTGATCTCGGTTTGTTCAAATTTAAATTTTAAGCATTTTTCCCTTATATCAAGCACTTGTGCGAGAATTTTTTTAAAAGTCAAGGACGTTTAAATCATCACAAAAGAGGAGGATACGTTCTTGATCTATACCGTATTGCTTGCCGTGCTTTTCGGCATCCTTGAGGGGATAACGGAGTGGCTGCCCATCTCGTCAACGGGGCACCTTATTTTGCTGCGGCATTTTTTGCCTGTCACCTACCGTGAGAAATTTTTCTCGCTCTTTGAGGTCGTCATTCAGCTTTTTGCCCTATGTGCCGTTTTATGGCGCTTTTTCCCGATGCTATGGCCCTTTTCGCACAAAAAAAGCGCCGACGAGCGGCGCGGCATCTATCGGCTTTGGGGACGTGTGCTGATCGCGGCACTCCCCGCCGCCGTTGTCGGGCTTCTTTTCGGTGAAGCCATAGAAACGCAGCTTTCAAGCCCCGCCGTCATTGCAGCAGCCCTGATCGGCTACGGCGTGCTCTTTTTATGCCTGTTCCGTCACCCAAGCAAGCACGGCAAGCAGGGTAAGGATCTGGCGGGCATCACCGTCAAGCACGCGCTTGCCGTCGGCCTTTTTCAAGTGCTGGCGCTGCTGCCCGGCACCTCGCGATCGGGCGCCACCATCTTAGGCGGTCTTTTTGTCGGGCTCAACCGCGAAACGGCAGCGCTGTTTTCCTTTTTTCTCGGCATACCCACCATGCTGGGGGCAAGTGCCCTGCGCGTGCTCGGTTTTTGGAAAAGCGGCACGCTCCTGACCGCCGCCGAATGGCTGACACTCGCCATCGGGTGCGCGGTTTCATTTGCGGTATCGCTGCTGGTCGTTGACTTTCTGATGAGCTTTGTGCGTCGCCACAGCTTTGCCGCCTTTGGCATCTACCGTATCTTACTCGGCGCCGCCGTGCTTGTTACCCTGATTTTTTAGTAAAGGTTGTGAGATCTTGGAAAAATTAAAGATCCCTTATCCCGTCGTGGTAGAGGGTAAATACGACCGTCTGCGGCTGCTTTCCGTGATGGAGGGGCAGATCCTGACCACCGACGGCTTTGGTATTTTCAATAAAAAGGAAAGGCTGGCGCTGTTGAAACGCCTTGCCGAGAAGACCCCGATCGTTGTGCTGACCGACCCCGATGGCGCCGGGAAGCTGATCCGCGCGCATATCGGCTCGGCAGTCCCCAAGGATCGCATTATACCCCTATACGTACCGCAAACAAGGGGCAAGGAAAAGCGAAAGCCCACGCCCTCTGCCGAGGGATTTCTCGGCGTGGAGGGACAGGACGAGGCTCTGCTATACCGTTTACTTTCCCCTCTTGCCGCGCCACACGCGCCCCTTTGCGAAAACCCATTATCAAAGCTTGATTTTTACGAGGACGGACTAACGGGATGCGAGGGATGTGTGGCAAGGCGCAACAAGCTCGCCGCCCACTTTGGCCTGCCCGCCGATATGACGCCGAATGCGCTTCTCGCGGCATTGAAGATCATCGCCACCCCCGACGAATACAAAGCCGCCGTCAAGGAGCTTTAAATGAAAAAAACGCGTGCCGTGCACGCGTTTTTTTACTTTTATCAGTTCTCTTCCTTCAGGACCTCGGTCTCGGCGTGGGCGTTGGTCACAACGCTCTTGATACCGTTCTTGCAGCTGGGCTTCTGACGGTAGCCCTGCGTGCAGGATAGAATGTTCTGACCGTTTGAAGCAATGAGATTAAAGCGATACTGCCCCGCCTTATCAAAATAGATCTGGAATTTGGGGCATTTTTCCTCATTGATGGTTTGCAGCGTCTGATCCTCGATCGCCGCTACGGGAGCGTTGGCGCCCACGCTGGCAATGCCGTTTTTACAAGCTGCCATTGAGCTATAGATCTGAGAGCTGGCAATGATCTGCGTATTGCCTGCGCGCACGTTAAACATGTATCTGCCGTCACTGGTGCGCTTGATCTCAAATTTACCCTTGACCCTTGCAGCCTCCTCGGCCGTTTCCTCACTTACAGCCTCCTCGGCCTTCTTGGCTTCTTCGGCCTTCTTGGCTTCTTCGGCCTTCTTGGCTTCTTCGGCCTTCTTAGCCTCTTCAGCTTTCTTAGCCTCTTCAGCTTTCTTGGCCTCTTCGGCTTTCTTAGCCTCCTCAACCTTCTTAGCCTCTTCGGCCTTCTTAGCCTCTTCGGCCTTCTTAGCCTCTTCAGCCTTCTTGGCCTCCTCGGCCAGACGTGCTTCTTCAGCGGCGCGGCGCGCCTCTTCCTCACGTTTTTTCTTTTTCTTGCCAAACCAAAGCATAATTTTTCTCCTTTATGTTAAAGTAATAGTGTCGCTACTTCCATTGTAACACCAAAAAAGCAAAAAATCAATCTCGTGTCGGCATTTTTTTACAAAAAAATCAATTTTTTTCAAGCACGTAGCTCTCATACCCCATCGGCAAAAAGCCGTGACGCGCATAAAGGGACTTCACGCGCAGATTTTCAGGCTCGACCTCAAGACGAAAGCGCACCGCGGGCAGCTGCTCACAAAGATAGTCAAGGAAGGCGCCGCCCACGCCCTTGCCGCGCGCTGTGGGGCAAAGATACAGCTCCTCGATCCAGCAAACGAGTCCCCCCGCCTCCTGCGAATGCGTAAAGGCCAGCACGGCATAGCCCTGCACGCCGTCGCCGTCCTCAAAAACGTAAATATCGGCAAACGGGGTGCCCTTCAGCACCAGATCAAAGGTGTTTTCGATATAGCTGTCGGGTACGGCATGCAGGACCGCGGGCGAATGATAAAAATCCCGCGCCATAGCAAGATACAGCTTTTTATCCTCAGCCTTGATTTTACGAAACGTCATAGATCCACCCCCTATTCTTATCAAGTTTACCATCGAGCATAAAAAATGTCAAGCACCGCAGGACCGAAAAAGGCAAAAAACGGCAAAACTCTTGACAAGCCCTCAAAGGTGTGCTATAATCCTACTGTATTTCCGTAGGGGAGTAGTTGACACAGTATTGTGTGATAGGTCAACAACACGGGCCGCAAGGTCTGGCCTATCTTGATCGACAAGACTTACGGGGCGCGTTTTCTGCTTGCCCCGTGAGTCTTTTTCTTTTTGCGGAAGAAAGGAGCATTATGAAACATTATCTTGAAGGGACCGAAGCCGTATTTGAGGCAGTCGGCTCCGGCGCCGAGGGCATCTCGGAGCAGGAGGCCGCGACACGTCTTGAGAAAAACGGCAAAAACAAGCTGGCCGAGGGCAAAAAGGAAAGCCTTTTGCACCGCTTCTTAAAGCAGCTGGCCGAGCCAATGACGATCATTCTTCTGGTGGCTGCCGCCATTTCGGGTGCGCTTGCCATCGTAGAAAAGGAGTTCCCCTCCGACGTCATCATCATCATGGCGGTGGTGATCATCAACGCCGTGCTTGGTGTATTCCAGGAGAGCAAGGCTGAAAAGGCCATTGAGGCGCTACAGGAAATTGCCGCAGCGACCTGCAAGGTCATTCGCGGCGGCAAGCAGCTGACCGTACACAGCGAGGACCTGGTGGTCGGTGACGTGATCGTGCTGGAGGCAGGCGACGCTGTGCCCGCCGACGCACGCGTGATCGAATGTGCCTCTATGAAAATTGAGGAAGCAGCCCTCACGGGCGAATCGGTGCCCGTCACCAAGCAGGCCGAGGCGCTCACGGCAGGCGAGAACGGTGACGTGTCACTCGGTGACCGTAAAAACATGGTATTTATGGGCTCCACCGTGGTTTACGGCCGCGGTAAGGCCGTGGTGGTTGCCACGGGCATGGATACCGAAATGGGCAAGATCGCCGATGCGCTGGCTAACGCCGAGGAGGGCAAGACCCCCCTTCAGATCAAGCTCGCCGGTCTTTCGAAAATCCTCACCTATCTCGTTATCGGCATCTGTGTGCTGGTATTCGGCATCAATATCATCCGTTCGCTCGCAACGGGCGCCGATTTCACCTTCCACAGCGTGCTTGACTTCTTTATGATCGCGATCTCGCTGGCCGTGGCCGCGATCCCCGAGGGCCTTGCCACGGTTGTGACCATCGTGCTCTCGATCGGTGTGACCAATATGTCGCGCCGCTCGGCCATTATCCGTAAGCTGACCGCCGTAGAAACCCTTGGCTGCACGCAGATCATCTGCTCGGACAAGACCGGTACGCTCACGCAAAACAAGATGACCGTGGTAGATCACGTGGGCGAGGACGAGGTGCTGCTGGCCACCGCCATGTCGATGTGCTCTGACGCTGAGTTTGACCGCGAGGCCAATACCGCCGTCGGTGAACCCACCGAGTGCGCGCTTGTCAACTACGCCGCAAAGCTCGGCTATGATAAAAACGACCAGAAGAACGACTACGTACGCGTCGGCGAGGTGCCCTTTGACTCGGGGCGCAAGATGATGTCGACCGTTCACAAAACGCAGGACGGGGCGCTGGTACAATTCACCAAGGGTGCACCCGACGAGATCCTGAAGCGCTGCACCGCCGCCCTTGTCGGTGGCGAGGCGGTACCGATGACCGACGCACTGCGCGCCGAGATCCTTGCCGCCAACAAAAAGATGGCCGACCGGGCACTGCGCGTGCTGGCCGCCGCCAAAAAGGACCTCACCGCCCTGCCCGAGGTCTATGAGCCCGAGGCACTTGAAAAAGAGCTTTGCTACGTGGGCCTTGTCGGCATGATCGACCCCGTTCGCCCCGAGGTAAAGCCCGCCATTGACGAGTGCCGCTCGGCAGGTATTCGCCCCATCATGATCACGGGTGACCACAAGGATACCGCCGTGGCGATCGCCCTGCAGCTCGGCATTATTGAAGACGCAAGCGCCGCTATTACGGGCGCCGACCTTGACAAGATCTCCGACGAGGAGTTTGAGACCGAGGTTGAAAAATATTCGGTATACGCACGCGTGCAGCCCGAGCACAAGACCCGTATCGTCAACGCCTGGCGCAAAAAGGGCAAGGTAACGGCCATGACGGGTGACGGCGTCAACGACGCCCCCTCCATCAAGAACGCCGACATTGGCGTCGGTATGGGCATTACGGGCACGGACGTGACGAAAAACGTAGCGGATATGATCCTTGCCGACGACAACTTTGCCACCATCGTTTCCGCCGCAGGTGAGGGACGCCGCATTTACGACAATATCCGCAAGGCCATTCAGTTCCTGCTGGCCTCCAATCTCTCGGAGGTGCTCTCGATCTTCTTCGCCACCCTCATCGGCTTTACCATCTTTAAGCCCGTGCACCTTTTGTGGATCAACCTGATCACCGACTGCTTCCCCGCGCTTGCCCTCGGTATGGAAAAGCCCGAGGCCAACGTGATGAAGCGCGCACCGCGCGACTCGAAGGAAGGCATTTTTGCAGGCGGTCTTGGTCTTGCCGTTGCCTACCAGGGCGTGCTGGTCACGGTGATCACCATCGTCTCCTACCTCATCGGTCGCTTCGTGCTTGCCGATATGCATCATGCAACGGCGATCGCGGCAGGCACCTATTCGGCAGAGATGCTCGGCACCACCATGGCGTTCCTGACGCTTTCTATGTGTGAGATCTTCCACTCCTTCAACATGCGCTCTCTCAAGGGCTCGATCTTCGCGATGAAGGGTCAGAACCTCTGGCTCTGGGGCGCAGGCATTCTTTCCCTGCTCCTGACGACCGTGGTCATCGAGGTACCCTTCCTTGCCAACGTATTTGAGCTGGCACATCTGTCGCTGATGGAATACGGCATCGCACTTGGCCTTGGGTTCCTCATCATTCCTCTGGTTGAGACCGTCAAGCTCGTGCACCGCCTCATCGATAAAAAAGCTCAGGCTTGATTTTTCCCGGCAAAAGCATCTAAAATCACACACGGCGGTTGACAAACGTCAGCCGCCGTGTTATATTATTTATGGATTTATCCATAAAATCACAAAGGAGATTTGATTATGCAGCTTCGTGCACCCGCATTCCCACTGATCACAGTTGACCCGTTCTTCAGCGTCTGGTCCGAGACCGACAATCTGACCGACAAGGAGACCGTACACTGGACGGGCTTTGCCAATATCGTCAACGGCAAGGCCACCATTGACGGTAAACCCTACCGCTTTATGGGCTACGATGCCGCCGTACCCGCTATGACGCAGGTCAAGCGCGACATGAATGCCGTCACCACCACCTACGTTTTTGAGGCCGCAGGTGTGCGCCTTTCCTGCCTGTTCACCTCTCCCCTGCTGCTTGACGACTACACGCTTCTCACGCGCCCGGTCAGCTATCTTGAGATCAAGCGCGAAAATATTGACGGCAAATGCCACGAGGTCAGCATTACGCTTGAGGCCAGTGAGCAGCTTTGCCTTGATGCGGCCGGTGACGACGAGGTCGTGACCGATACGCTGACCCACAGAGGCATCACCAGCGCCAAGATGGGCTCCAAAAACCAGGTCATGCTTGACCGTGAGGGCGACTCCCACCGCATCAGCTGGGGCTATCTCTACCTCTCTGCCAAAGCAGAGGGTGCCGTTGCCGCAACCGACAAGCGTACCGTCAACACCTACGACGGCTTTGCAGACGAAAACGTGGATGCCGAGCTCACCTTTATCAGCATCACCGCGCCCGTATGCGAAAAAGCGCTTTTCACCTTCTCCTATGACGATCACTACTCTATTCAGTATTTCCACCGCAATCTGCGCTCCTGGTGGAACAAGGACGGCGCCAAGATCGAGGACGCGATCGCCGATGCCTTCGGCGATTACGAGACGACCTTCGCAAAAGCAACCGCCTTTGCCGACCGTATGTTCCTTGACGGGTGCCGCGCGGGCGGTGAGAAGTACGCAGAGCTCCTGGAGCTTGCCTACCGCCAGACCCTTGCCGCACACAAGCTGGTGCTTGACGAGAACGGTGAGATCCTTTGGATCTCCAAGGAATGCTACTCGAACGGCTGTGCCGCTACGGTTGACGTGACCTATCCCTCCGTTCCCCTTTTTCTGCTCTATAACCCCGAGCTTGTTAAGGGTATGATGCGTCCCGTTTATCGCGTGGCCGAGAGCGATGCATGGGAGTATGACTTCGCCCCCCACGATGCAGGCCGCTATCCCCTTCTCAACGGCCAGATGTACGGCTACAAGGACGGCAAGCTGCTTTACGAAAAGCAGATGCCCGTTGAGGAGTGCGGCAATATGCTGATCATGGAAGCGACCGTTGCCCTTGCCACGAAGGATACCTCCTTTGCAAAGGCACACTGGAGCATTCTTTGCGATTGGGTGAAATACCTCATCAAAAACGGCCGCGATCCCGAAAATCAGCTCTGCACCGACGACTTTGCAGGTCACCTTGCCCACAACTGCAATCTTTCCCTCAAGGCCATTATGGGTCTTGCCTCCTTCGGCATCCTGAACGGCATGCTCGGAAACGCCAAAGAGGAAGAAAAATACCTTGCAATGGCACGCGAAATGGCCGCAGACTGGGCCGTTCGTGCACAAAATGCCGACGGCAGCTACCGTCTTGCCTTCGACTGCGAGGGCACCTTCTCGATGAAGTATAATATCGTTTGGGATAAGCTGTTCGGCACCGATATCATGCCGAGATCCGTGCTGGCCGCCGAGATCGGCTCCTACTGGAAGCGCCTGCTGCCCTTCGGCATGCCCCTTGACAACCGCGCCACCTACACCAAGAGTGACTGGCTGATCTGGACGGGGACGCTGTTTGATACGCGCGCCGAGTTTGAGGCATTTGTGGCACCCATGTGGCTTGCCTTCCACACCACCCCCGGTCGCGTACCGATGTCCGACTGGTACTGGGCCGACACGGGTCTGCACAAGACCTACGAGAGCCGCACGTACAACGTCAAGCACCTTCAGCCCATCGTGAAGAGCTTCCGTAACCGCACCGTACAGGGCGGCTTGTTCATGAAGCTGCTTGCCGAAAAGGGCATTCTCAAATATCAGAAATAAAAAACAAAACGAGCGCGGCATCTGCCGCGCTCGCTTAGCCGCAGGGCTTGAAAAGTCTTGCCATAGGTGAAAATATGCACGATCAGTTTATCCGTACCGCCGCACTGCTTGGCGAAGCCGCCCTTCAAAAATTACAAAACGCGCACGTGGCCGTGTTCGGCATCGGGGGCGTTGGCGGTCACGTGGTTGAGGCACTGGTGCGCGCGGGCGTAGGCGCGCTTGATCTCATTGATGCCGACACCGTCAGCGAAAGCAATATCAACCGCCAGATCATCGCCCTGCACAGCACCGTAGGTCAATATAAGACCGCGGCAGCGAAGGCGCGCGCGCTTGACATCAATCCCGCCGTGAGGATCACCACGCACAACACCTTCTTTTTGCCCGAAAATGCCGATACGTTTGACTTTTCGCAATACAGCTACGTGGTAGATGCCGTTGATACCGTCAGCGCCAAAATGGAGCTGGTGCGCCGCGCCAATGCCGCAGGCGTGCCGATCATTTCCTCCATGGGCACGGGCAACAAGCTGGACCCCACCGCCTTTCGCATCAGCGATATCTACAAGACCGAGGGGTGCCCCCTGGCGCGCACCGTACGCGGGCTTTGCCGTCGCGAGGGCATCAAGCACCTCAAGGTCGTCTTTTCCCCCGAGGAGCCGAAGGGCGCGATCTTTACCGATCACGCAAGGCACGCCCCTGCCAGCATCTCCTTTGTGCCCGCCGCCGCGGGTCTTGTGATCGCCTCGGCTGTGATCGGCGATCTTTGTCAGTGACCCTCAAGCAAAAAGGAACAGACCAAGGGGCCGTACTCTTAAGGACAGTTTTAGATTCAATAGATATAGTACCTACCGACAGGAAGAGGACAGAGAATGTTTTTACACTCTCTGTCCTCTTTTCTTTGCAAGTACTGACTTAATTAAAGACATATTCTCCCGCAAAGCGAAATCCCGCCCGTGTCATCCTGAGCGAAGCCGAACTGCGAAGCAGTGCGAGGCAAAGCCGAGCAGGATCTCGGGCGGGAATATCATCCTTTCCCCTCGTAGATCCCGATGCTGCGCATCGCCCTACGGGTTCGACTGCGGGCGGCGTATACGCCTTCCTCCGCTCAGGATGACACGAGGGGAGGAGCACTTCTCGAAAGGTAGCAAAAAGCACTTATGGAAATCACTTGCCATGAGTGCCTTTGCGTTACTTTTGTCACTCGTTTTGTAGTCTTTAATTAAGGCATACGAAGCGCTGCTTCTGTGTCCACAGAAGCTATTTTGATTTTGTCGATATGCCGTCGCTTCGCTCGGCTCGATATATTTGCCTTGCGGCAAATTCGATATGCTTTCGCTACGCTCAAGCACGATATGATATAGATCCGCGCTCACGCAGTGAGCATATCGAGTGCGTCAGCACATATCGAACGCGTCAGCGTATATCGAAGATCCGCGCAAGCGGATCTATATCGACGCGTAGTGTCCTTAAGGGCACTACGCTAACGGTCTGTTCCTTTTGTATTGTAGCCCGAAAGCCACGCGCTATGCGGGTGGTTTTTTTATTACGCGCTTTTACCAACGGGGCAAGCGCCCTCGGCGACGGGGGCCGGCTTGATCTCGGTGACCACGATCGACAGGTCGTCATTGACCACGCTTGTCGCGTGATTGAGTGCCATACGGGCAAATGCCTCAGCATCGCCGTCATAGCGCTCGGAAAGCATCTCGGCGAGCCAGGGGCAATCCTCCTCGCCACCGCTGAAGCCGTCGCTGATCTGCACCAAAACGTCCCCTGCCTCCACCGCAAAGCCAAGGCGCTCCGCATCAAGCGCCTCCAGGATCCCCACGGGGGCAGTGCGCGAAAAGAAGCGCGTCACCTCGCCGCGGCGCAAAAGATACGTGGGGGCGGCACCGCACTTAAAAAGCGCCGCCTCGCCGTGCACGAGATCGATCTCCAAAAGATCAACCGTGGTGCTGCTTTCGGCATCGCGCGCGCTGCGCGCGGCGAGAAACCCGTTGAGCATACGCAGCGTGCTTTCGGCACGCCCGCCTGCCTGCAGGAGCCTTGTTAAAAAGACCGAGGCAAGCGTTGAGGTCAGCGCCGCCGCCGTGCCACTCCCCATGCCGTCACAAATAACGGCGTAATCAAGGCCCCTTGCGCCGTGCAGCACAGCCACGCTGTCACCGCACCGTTTTCCCTCCCCCGTGCCCTTCGGGCGCGTGAATTTTACACACGTGGTGGTGAGCGTCTCGCGCTCACCGAACACAATGTCGTAAGCACCCTCGTGCTCGGTCATATCGGGGGTACCAAGTGCAAAATGCACGTGCTTTTCAATCACGCTCCGCAGCTCACGCACACGAATCGTACGACCGCTCGCGCGCACACCGCGCAAAATCACGCGACGGCGGGTTTTGCCGCACACCGCCACCGATTCAAGGCTGTAGCCCATACGCAAAAGTCTGGTAAAAATACGCTCGCCCACCGAAACGTCAGCTACAAAATCCTCCTTATTTGCGGCAATGATCTCATTGATGATCCGCCCCATTGCCGCATAATCCATGGCCACCACCGAGGTCTTATCTCCGTGCAGCGCCTCCTCAACAAGGGCGGTGGCGCCATTGTTGAGCACGTTCAGAATGCGCGTAAGCTCATCGCATCTTAAGGGTAAATTCCCCTGCACGTGCCCCTTTTGCACCGTACCGTGGCGGTAAAGCCGACGGCTGATCTCCCCCATGGTCGCCACGGTCTGCTCATATTCGCTCCCCCAGCACACGTCGCGGTGGCGGCACCCGGGGCAAACGCTGTCAAAGGTCTTATCGCAAAGGCGCCGCAGGCTGGCAAGCCCGGGGCGGCGCATACGGCTGCTGATCTCATAAAAGGTGCCCGAAAGATCAAGAAGCGCCCCCGACATTTCTTCAAGCTGTGCGGTGCCCGCGTCCCAGGCCTGCGTGCCTGCCGAATGCAGCGCGGCACGCCGCCGCGCCATCATCAGATGCCGAACGGGCGCACCCGTTACGAGCCCCGCTGAATCAAACGCCAGGAAAAGCGCCCCTGCCACCAACAGCGAGGGGAGCAAAAAAGCAACACCCGTCATACGGGATAAAAGAAAAGCGTAGCCCCCTGCGGCCACCGAGCCGGCAATCACACCGCCGCCGCGGCTGCTTTTTTCAAGCAGCGCAAACAGCAGCGACGAGAGCAAGAACGCAGGTGCCATCGCAGGCGACACGCAAAGCCCCGCCAGCAGCCCTCCAAGAGTCCCCGCGCCAATGCCGCGGTGCGATACCAGTAAAAATCCCGCCATAGCGGCGGCCACCACAGCGGGGTAGATGCCAAATACGCTGACTGTACGCAGCGCGTAGATCCCCGTCAGCGTCACCGCGCCCACTGCAATTTCAAAATGATGCGGCACCCCACTGCGCTCACGCGCAAAAAGTCCGAAATACAGCGCCGTTGCCAAGGGCGCTGCCGCCACGGCAAGCAGCACCGCAAACAGGTCAAAAAACCGAAAGCCGCCGCGCGCCCACTGAAAAGCACCCACCGCAAGACAGGCAAAGGCCGAGGCGCCCACGCGCCACACGCTTGACTCCTCAAAAAGCGCCGTGGTGCGCGATGAGGGGGCGCTGCCAAAAAACGCGACGCCCACACGCACCAAAATAACCGCAAGCACCGCGATCAACGTCATATATTCCTTTGTCAGCAGGCTGTAGGCCACCGCCCCCAATGCACAGGCGGGCGCAGCCTGACCCGCTGCGGCGATCAGCGCGATGCCAAAGGGGTGCACCCCAAACAGCAGGGGCGCCGAGGTGAGCAGCGCACCAAGTAATGCCAACAGCAAATATCTGCCGATCCTTTGCGCCATGACACCGTCCATGCCTGCGGCAAGCCACCCGCCCCGTTCTTTTTTTCCTTCCTTTTGCATATCCTTTTCCTCACTTTCGCTACAACAGAGCGCATTTTTCTCTATTGTAAGCGATATGCGAAAAAAACTCTGTCAAAATGCGCCGACGAAATCTGAAAGCTCTTGTCAGCTCTTAGCCAAAAAAGAAAGAAAGCCCCCAAACGGGACAAAAATTCGCAAAATTTGCGCACAATTTATCACCGACGGGTGAATATTTTTTAAAAACCGCTTTCAAAGACGCCTTTTTTGTGCTATACTGGGATCATATCAAAAAAGGAGGTGCCGGGCGTGAAGATCTGCTGCTTTACGGGTCACCGCACCATTGCGCCCACCACGCGCACGTATCTGGTGGCTTTGCTGAACAAAACGCTCGAGGACTTAATTGCCGACGGCTTTACGGAATTCCGCACGGGCGGTGCCCGCGGCTTTGATACGCTGGCGGCCCTCTCGGTGCTGGCCTTGCGCCAAAAGCACCCCCACGTGCGGCTTTGCCTGTATCTGCCCTGCCGCGATCAGACCAAGGATTGGCCGCTTGGCGATCACGTTATTTTTGAAAACATTTTAAAGCAGGCCGACGAGGTGCATTATCTCTTCCCCACCTATGAAAAGGGCTGTATGCACGCACGCAACCGCGCACTGGTTGACGGAAGCGACCTGTGCATCGCGTATCTTACCGAAAACCGCGGCGGCACGCTTTACACCTGCTCCTATGCCTTAAAGCAGGGCGTCGCACTTCTGAACCTATACGATAAATTATCTTAAAATAAGGCCGCGTTGCTGTCAAACCCGACAGCAACGCGGCCTTTTGGTTATGCCTGACGGCTTTTTTCAATTTCACCCATCAGATATCTGCCTATATCGGAAAGGTATCGCGCCACGATCGGCACGCACGCTACGTCAAAGCCCGAGATCAGGGCCGTTGACGTTTCAAAGGTGAAGTCACCCGTATAATCGATCTCGCCCAAGGCACGCATTGTCTCGGTCCAGTTGAGCTTGCCCATGAAGGGTAACCAATGCTGATCGCCGCAATAATCGTTATCGTGAATATGCAGGGCCTGCAAGCGGTCATGCCCCAAGGCGCGCACCAGATCACAGGGCTCCTCGGTCGCATTTGCGGGCAGGCCCACGTGCCCCACATCAAGGCAGGCCACGGCATAGGGATCGTCAAGCGTGTCGATATAGCGCACAAATTCCTCGGAAAAAGCGCAAACAGATGCCGTAATGCACTTGCGGCGCGGGTCGCGCTGCCACATATTTTCGACACCGATCTTCACACCGTATTCCTTCGCATAGGGCAGCAAATAGCGGTAATGCTTCATATTCATTTCAAACAACACTTGCTCGTTGCCTTGATAAGGCAGATGCTGCAGCGGGTGTATCACGCAGATCTTTGCCCCAAAAATACCCGAGATCTCCAGCGATCGGACAAGGCGCGGAAGAACGATCTCCTCATAGGCCACGGGGTCGGCCACAAGATCCTTACTAAAGGAAAAGGGCGCGTGCGTCTGATTGATGATCAGCCCCCTACTATCGGCCGCACGGCGGATCTCCTCGGCAATGACGCGGTACCCGTCACCGTTGAAGCGATCGTTGTCCTTCACCATACAGCAAAGCTCGTAATCAACGGCATCAAAGCCCGCCTTGCGGTACGTATCCAGCGCAAACTCAAGGCCGTGCTTTCTTAAAAGCGTTTCCAGATTCATTGAAAGTAACATATCGTTCTCCTCTCTCGGGGCACATGGCGCTCCTCAACACCCCCATTATACCCCCCACCCCACGCCCCTGTCAAGAAAAAATAAAAAAAATACCGCCACTCACGCACCGTGAATGGCGGTATTTTCAAGAAGATCACGCGCAGTTAAAACTGCTCGTAGGTGAATGCCTCCCAGGGCATATTCACGGGCTTCTTCTCGCTGATGATCTCGTCAATGTGGCAAAGAAGCGGGAAATCCTTCAGATCAAGCACGCCGCGCTCAGCGCTCTTCTTAACGGCACGCGTTACGCGCTCTGCAACGACCAGGGACTCAAGCGTAACGCCGTTGAGCTCAGCCTTTGCCTCGTCGATATTAAGACCTCGGCCAAGCAGAATACCCACAAGACGGGTTCTGCCGCCATAGACGGTCACGTAAAGGTCGCCGATGCCAACGCCCAGCGTATCCAGCGTCAGCGCCTCCTGGAACTGAAGCAGACGGTACATCTCCTTCATGCCCTGACCAAACACACCTGCCTGAGAGTTAAAGTGCAGGGGGCTGTCAAGACCGAAGTCCTTCTGATTGATGCCGATCGTCAGCGCAATGCCAAGTGCATAGCCGTTCTTCAGTGCTACGGCGCTCTCTACACCCACAACGTCGGTCGAGAGGCTGATATGATAATAATCGGTGGCCATAATGCCGCGCAGGGTACGCAGGATCTCCATGTCGTTGCCGCAGAAGGTCACGTGCGTCTGATCGTGTGCCACCAGCTCGTAGCTGGTGCAGGGACCGCCAACAGCCGTAAGGGGAACCTTTTTGCCAAGCTTGTCAAGCTTTGCCTGCCACAGGGCGGGGTAGGTCAGCAGCTTACCGTCGGGCGTGTCCATGAGGCCCTTGGTAACCGTCAGAACGGGCACGTTTTCGGGGAGAATGGGCAGCACGACGTCGCCAAACCACTCAACACCAAAGCTCGAAACGCCACCGATGATCAGATCGGCACCGACAAGAGCCCGATCTACCTCCTCGATCTGGTAGTAGGTAACGCCTGCAGGAAAATCCTTTTCAAATTTGGGGTGACGACCCGTTTTACGGGAGGTCTCAATGATCTCACGGTCAAGGGGGGTGCCAACCAATGCGACCTCATTGCCGTTCTCTCTTGCGGGGAAAGCCAGCGCCGAGCCCATCATACCGGCGCCAATGATTACAACCTTTGCCATTTTTTGCATACTCCTTTGAAAAAAACTAAAAATTCTTGAAAAAGTTTGAAAAATGCAGTATAATGATTATACACAAAACCGCCGCGTTTTGCAAGAGTTGGCAAAACTTTTGCAACATTTTCATTCTTTTGCAGGGAGGAGCCTACAAATGCTGCAGCACGAGCGCCAAAATGAAATTTTAAATATACTAAGATCGCAATCCTCGGCAACCGTTGAAGAGATCGCCAAAAAAATTTTCGTCAGCCCCGCGACCGCCAGACGCGACGTGATCGCCCTGGAGCAAAAGGGGTATATCTGCCGTATGTACGGGGGTGTCATGCTGGCGGAATACAAAAATGAGGCCGTGCCCGTGCGGTTGCGCGAGGACTCCTTCTCCGCACAAAAGGAGCGCGTGGCGCGTCTTGCCGCCGCCGAGATTCCGCACGGTGCCGTGGTCTTTGCCGACGGCTCCTCTACCGTGCGACGCGTCTTTAAATACGTAGAGGCAGAAGGCGTCACGGTCATTACCAACAATTTACGCCTGCTTGAGGACTACGGACAGCAAAAAAATCTCACCTTTTATGCCACGGGTGGGCGCTACGACGCACGCAATCACGTGCTGCTGGGTGAGGGCGCACGCCGCGCCGTGCGTGAATTCCGTGCCGATCTTTTCTTATTCTCCAGCCAAGGCCTCACCGAGGAGGGCGTTTTTGACGTATCCGAGGAGGAAACCGATCTTCGGCGCGAAATGCTGCAAAACGCCGCGCGCAAAATTTTTCTTTGCGACGACTCAAAGCTTGGCGTATGCAAGACCCACCGCCTTTGCACGCTGGAGGAGATCGACCGCATCATCTGCAACGTCCCCCTGCCCTTTACGACTTTGCAAGAGTGACAAGATCGACACAAAGGGGGCAAGGATCCGTGCTTCTCACCAAGATCCCCTTCCTTTCCCGTGCGGTCACCGCCAAGGATACCAAGGTGTTTGAGGGCCTGCGCGAGCTGAGCGTTGAAAACGAATGGGTCATGCCCGTCAGCGGCGCGATCTTCATGATCAGCGAGGTCAATCATACAGCATAAAAAAGGATCGCCCCGCGGCAGCTGCCGCGGGGCGATTTTAAAATTACCGATCCAGCACGTAAGCAAGCAAGAGCTTTGCCGTGGCGTTTAATCCGTCCACGTGCGTGCGCTCCACGCCGTGACTGCAATACACACCCATACCAAACATGGCAATGCGCACGTTGTTGCCGCCCTTGATCGCCTGGCTCGCGTCAGACCCGTAGCGGTAAAACAAATCGACCGCATAGCGACAGCCCGCACGCTCGGCCTTGCCGATCAGGGCGCCTGTAAGGTCGTAATCATAGGGCATAGCGGCATCCTTGGCGCAGATCGTCACACCCTGCTCCGAGCCTGCGGCATCGGGACCGAGGATCGCAATATCCACCGCCACATATTCGGAAACCTCACGGGGCACGTAAATGCCGCCAAACCCGATCTCCTCATAAAACGGAAACGCAAACACGGTGTTATATTTCGGCTTTTGCCCTTTCTCGGAAAGCGCCTTCAGCGCAGCAAATACGCACGCCATGGCGCCCTTATTGTCAATAAAACGCGATTTGACGTATCCGTTGTCGGTCACCGTCATACGCGCATCGATCGAGATATAATCGCCGTTCATGATGCCGAGGGCCGCCACGTCACCCGCATTTTTTACGGGCTCGTCAAGCAAAACGCACATGGTATCCTCGTTGCGCTCCATCGTTTTGGCATCGCTGAAGGCGTGCGAGGAATGATGCACGCACACAAGACTACCCGAGATCGTTTTGCCGCTGCGGGTATGCACCGCCACGCTCTCCCCCTCGCAGCTGATAAAGTGCACGCCGCCGAGCGCGCGCACACGCAGGGTGCCGTCACCGTTCACGCCGCGCACCATCAGACCGAGCGTATCGGCGTGGGCGCTGACGCACACGGTCTTGCCCGTATCCTCACCCGCTACCGTGATATAAGCGGTGCCGCGATTGTCATAGGTAACCGTCTGCCCGAGATCCGTCGCCAATGCCTCCAGCACGGGCTTCATCTCTTTATAATAGCCGACGGGGCTGGGCGTAGCGATCAGCTTTTTCATCGTATCAAGAAGATACGCCGTATCGATCATCATATATTTGCTCCTTTTGTGATTTGCTTCATTATAGCACACGTCGCACGCGTGCGCAAGCGATTTTTGAAAAAAGTCTGCAAACGGTGCTTAATTTTTCACTACGCTAAGCTCAATATCACCCGTATCTGTGGTGATGGTGCAGGGGCCGCCCGTGGTATACTGCGGCACACGCACGTCGCCCGTGTTGCTGCTTGCCACGAAATGCTTATCGGTGCATACCGTGCCCTCCACGTCACCCGTATCGGTCTTGATCACGATCACCGCCGCATCGCAGCGCTTCAATTCAACGTCACCCGTATCACTTTCAAGGGAAAGCGTATCGGCGGCAAGGACACGGTCAAGCTCAACGTCGCCCGTATCGCTCTTCACAACAAGCGTATGACACGTCAGCGAGGAAAGCTGTACGTCGCCCGTATCGACCGTGATCTCCGCGCGCCCGACAACGCTCACGTCCTCGAGTGTGATCTCACCCGTGTTGCCCGTCACCCAAAGCGCACCGAGGGTAGTATTCTTCATTTCAATATCACCCGTATCGGTCTCTATGCGCGCCGTATCCGTCACAGCGGCATGACAGGCAACGTCACCCGTAGAGGTGCTGATATACAGCTCCTTGAAGCTAAGGTCACGCAATATTTCAATATCGCCCGTATCGTTTTCAATCAGCAGCGCTTCAAACGCAACGCGCGGCAGCGCCACCGTGACCTCGGGCCCGCCAAACGAAAAGAACACAATATGCTCATACCATTTTCTTGTATCATCAAGCTGTATCAATAGCTTATTTTCCGATACCGTTACCGTATGTTTTAAATTTTTCTCCTCGCGGCAGGTCACGGTAGCCACGGCGGCATCAGTCGGCACTACGCGCACGTCAGCGGTATTCGCCTCAATCACAACACCCGCAAAGGCGTCGGTGATCTCATAGCTTCTGGTTTCATACGTCTTGCCCTCAAGCGCGGTGAAATCAAAATCCTTCATGGCAAGCGCCAGCACCACGGTGCCGCACCCCAAAACGATCAGCAGTATTGCAAGCCAAACCGATTTTTTCATCAGTCATCACTCCTTCCCATGCAAGCGTATTTGAGTTTCAAGGCACACGCTTTTGTCAGCCAAACCAGTCCCTTTGTGAGAAAAAGCGCGGCATGGTACAGCAAAACCGAAAATCCTGCCGCCGCAAGCCCTGTGCCAAGCAAAAGCAGCCCCTTTGCGGGATATCCTTCAAAGAAAAGCGGCAACGACGTCAGCACCCCGCCCACCGCCGAGGCGATAGTCGCACCAAACGCACACCACAGCGAGGCAATACCCGACCAAAGTGAGGCATACAGCGAAACAATGCCCGAGATCAGAGATACCAGCAGCGAGATCCACAAGGGCGCACCCACCACCAGCAGCACGATCTCCCAGGCTTCAAGACGGCGGCGCGGCTTTATTTTTTCCTTAATAAGCGTGCCCAGCGGCATTTCCTTTACGATCTGTGCCGCAACCTCCTCGGGGGTACCCAACGCGGCCACAGCCTCCTCCTCAAGGAGCCCCTCCTCTATGCGGTCGTCGATCATTTCATCAAAAAACGCCACACGTGCAGCAATTTCCGCCGAGGGCAAGCCCGAAAGCGCTTTTTCAAGCGCTGCCAAAAATTCATGCTTTTTCACAAAAGTCCTCCTCTCCTGCCACAAAGCGGTAAATGCGTATCATTTCCTGCCATTCCGCAACGAATGCCGCCACGCGGTCCCTACCCTTATCGGTAATAAAATAATATTTGCGCAATCTGCCGTCGTGCTCGCGACTTTCCACAGTCATAAGGCCACCCTGCTCGAGGCGTTTTAAGATCGTATACAGCGTTGATTCCGACAGCTCTACGTAGGGCTTCATATCCTTGATGATCTTATATCCGTACGAGGGCTCGCCGCGTATGGCCGCCAGCACGCACACGTCAAGCATGCCGCGCTTTAACTGAATATCCATCGTTATACCTCCTCTCGTGTAATACATCATATCACGAAGTATAGGGAGCTGTCAAGAGCTTTTGCAAATTTTTTTAAAAAAGCTAACAGAGGCTTTCTGATAGTAGGCGAGCTTTTCACGGACGTTACCGGAAAGGAAATCGTCTGCCGTTCTCCAAGTACGCTGTCCATTCTCCAAAACTGCCTGTAAATTATTTTTATGAGGTTACAACATCGGATTGAATAAGGCGCAGTACCTTGTCGGTAAAGGTTTCCCGGCTGGTCTGGCTGAAATGAAAATAAATATCAAAGGTCGTACCGCCAACGGTCTTTACCATATCGGGTGGCGGTACGTCCGGGGCGGGTGAAGCGTTGCCGCCCGCCATCACGGGCAGGGGGATGGCCTTGCCCTCTCTGCTGGTGC
>SVTG01000022.1 GCA_015063895.1 Oscillospiraceae bacterium
ACACAAAAGCCCGACACAAGGTCGGGCTTTTGTGTTTGGTGGGAGCGGGTGGATTCGGACCACCGAAGGCATTGCCAGCAGATTTACAGTCTGTCCCCTTTGGCCACTCGGGAACGCTCCCATATAAAATTGTAGTTTCGGCGGCGAGGCCGCCGCCGAAAATCACTGGAGCTGGTGATCGGAGTCGAACCAACAACCTGCTGATTACAAATCAGCTGCTCTGCCATTGAGCCACACCAGCGAAATCGGAACGGATAGATTATATCACGTTTGCCCCCCGTTGTCAATACCTTTTTTAAAAATAAATCAAATTATTTTTTGCCTGTATCAAAACAAGCGCGTACCACACATAATTTTCAATTTTACCTTTATTTTATCACATTTTTGTGCTATAATGTTTGTAAACAAAGGAGAAAAATAGCATGCAAAATATCAAAAATATTACAGTAATCGGATGTGGACGATGGGGAACCTTTATCGCATCGCATTTAACAAATACCGGCTTTGTTGTTACGCTTTACGGACGCGAAAGCTCAAAAAATATGCATGAATTGCTGATCACACGTCAAAACGCATTCATGCGCTTACCGGATCTCCTACAGTTAAGCACGGACCTTAAGTCATCGTTAGCCAACTGTGATGTACTGATCATATCGATCGCCTCACAGCAGCTGCGCGCGCTTTGCAGTGAGCTTCGTGCGGCAGGCTTCACTCGCGGGACGGCAGTGCTCTGCATGAAAGGCCTCGAAATCAGCACGGGCAAGCGTCTTTCAACCATTGTGAACGAGGAGCTTGGTGATGAGGTCAAGACGGCCGTATGGCTGGGCCCCGGGCACGTACAGGATTTTTGCCGCGGAATTCCAAACTGCATGGTGATCGACAGCGCGCACGAGAACACGAAGCGCTTATTGGCAGAAGCCTTTTCAGGCAAGCTCATTCGCTTTTATTACGGGCAGGATATGATCGGCAACGAGATAGGTGCTGCAGCAAAAAATGTCATTGGAATTGCTGCGGGGCTGCTTGACGGCATGGGCCTTTCCCCTCTGAAAGGGGCTCTGATGTCGCGCGGCACACGTGAGATCGCAAGACTGATTGCGGCTCTTGGCGGAAATGAGCAATCGGCGTGGGGGCTTTGCCATCTCGGTGATTACGAGGCCACGGTTTTCTCTCACCACAGCCACAACCGCGCATTTGGCGAGGCATTTGCCAAAGGACAAGACTTCAACGACTTGGCTGAGGGCTATTATACCGTACGCGCACTGAATACCCTGGCACAAAAATACAACGTTGAATTGCCGATCTGCCACACGGTCGAAGCTGTACTCTATCACGGCGCACCCGTACGTGACGCGCTGTTCTCACTTTTTGAGCGCAGCATTAAAAACGAGTTTTAACTACATATATCAGGCGCTACGGCAAATGCCGTAGCGCCCTTTTTTATGCTACGGTGCGTACCCAAGCACCGTTGATCAGCGCATACGTCACGGTGATCTCAACAGCCTCTTCTCCACCCTCAAGCAATTCACCTTCGGTATTGGAAAAAGCTGTTTGCTCCTTAATAGGATAATAGCCGTGTGCAGCAGCAAAGCTTGCATCGCGTTCAATGCGCCCCGCAAAATTTGATACCACACGCCCGTCAACCGTAACGGCGCCGCGAGGCGGTAAGATCGGCACGCCGTTTTCAATACGATACCGTTTCATCAGGAGCCCTCCTCTAATATTAAACGCCCACCAAAGCTGGTTGTCGTAGGCGATTGTATAATTTCATAGGTGCCGTGATTGATACCGTTTGTGCCGGTGATATCGCCACCCACACACAAATGGGCCACGCCCTTATGAGTGATCGGTAAATGACGCGTGTAAGTAGCCCAATAATACTCGGGATACGTGCTTTGCAGCTCGGAAGGCACCAGCAAATACGGCTTACCGTAAGCTCCAAAGCTAACCACGTAGCTTTGATATTTGTAGAGCTCCATATAAGGCTTGCCATACTCATACTGAACGTAATGCTCATTCAGCGTACCATCATAATACGATATGTCCTCAAGATGACATATCGCCATACCCGTAGGATGATCGTTGTTGAAGAGCACGTCACAGATCATTGACGTCACGTTACCCCAGGCATTTTCTTTGCCACGCCAAACAAAAGGACATGCGGGCTGATCGCCCCACGTACCTGAGCTTGCATTGGTCACGTGCGAGAGAGCTGAACCCGTCAGCTGTGCACCGTAGCCTATTTCACAAGACTCCATATCCGCAAAAAAGGCTTCAAGATCATCCATATCCAACAAAATAGGATATCCTGCCTCCGTCTCTTCACCAAGCCCCACGACCTTACAATACCGTTTTTCTTCTTTGTTCGATACAACACGGTACTTAATGCACAGGCGCGAGCCGATATCAATCTTAGCGGGCTCAGTCGTGTAGAAGCCTGCCGCCAGCGTATCACTTGCCGTTTTTTGCCATTTAAACGCAAAAGGATACTTGATCATACCGCACATCACGCTTTGCAGACTTCTTGTGGCAAACTCAACCAGCAAGAGCAGATAATCCGAAAACCAATCCGCCATTTTTTCAGTACGGGCAGCAGGATCGTACAAGCGTGCCATGGGCATGATATTGCCATAAAAGCCCGAAAATGGCTCGAGCCCCGCGCGAGAATGAGGCTTGCCGTCCTCCCCGAGACCCATTTCAAAGCAGGGGCGATATTCATACGTCGTACCGTTTTTAAACATGGGCGCCAGCGTGTAGCCACGCAAAGGCCGCTCGCTGACCGACACGTAAGACGGCCCCTGTGCACCCGTCATGTCAAGACGGTACCAAAAGGGCTTACAGCGATAGACAACCTCACGGTTTTCCTCAGTGGGAGAGAGCGTAAAGCCCTCCTCGCCGCGCGCCACAAAATCACGCCAACAGCGTCTGTGTGCGTCCCATGTGGCATTAAAAATCGGACGCTGGAAAATGCTGACATGATCAAAATCGTTTCGCACAACACCGTCACCCTTCGCGACGTTTGCCACCATGCCCAGCGCGAGATCGCAACGCTCACCCTGCGGTGAGATCCCGTCCTGCGCAAAGCGCACCGACCAGGCGTGCGGCACACGCTCGGGCAAGAAGAATTTACGCTGTCTTACGTGCTCGGTCATACCGCCTCACCTACCGTTTTATATTGTACGGTGCCGATCTGCCACTTGCCTGCCGCACGCGAATAGGTACAAACGATATCAAAATCTCCATGCACGATATCGGGGATCTGTCCGTCCACAAACAGCACCTCGCCTGCAGCCCCCCACTCGATCGATACTGCCACAGACCCGCGCTTGGGCGCGTGACAGTAGATCAGGATCCAGCTATCGTTGCCCACGTCATCGGGGGTAGGCAGCACCATTGCAATATGCTTCCACCCCTCACCCTCGCTGTAAATTTCAGAGGAAAGATCAAGAGCATACTTACGGTTGGATAACGGGCGCAGCTCGTAGCCATCGACAGCAAGCACGGGCTCAAGCGTAAAAACACGCTCCTCGCTCAGCAGACGTGCGGTAATACTCTCACCCTCGTCACTGTCACCCGGCAAAAGCTCATCGGCCGCAACAGAGGGCGCGACGTCCACCTCAAAGGGCGGCGTTGTCAGCTTGCCGCCATCGGCATCAACGATCGTCACATCACACTGCAGGATCCCAACGCTATGCAGCATCCAGCTGTTAAAGGGCAGCGTCAGCGTGCCGTCGCAGTTGACCTCTCCGGGGAAAGCACGCAGCTCCCCTGCGGCGTTTCTTGCATTTAAGACCACCACAGCGTTTTCCTCCACGCGGATCGGCTCACCAAAAGCAAAAAGTGCAAGACGCACAAAGCGCGCGGCGTTGTCACCCTGCCTTGCCACCACGGTTTGCATGGTGTCGCGGTCTGCCACGTCCAGCATCATTTTACACATACATTGTGTCATAAAAAACCTCCTGTTCTCTTGTTTGCAGGGCCGCCCTCCCGGTTTGTCGTAATGACAAGAGCTGCCCGGCAGAGCCTATTATAACACAGCCGATACCCTTTTGTCGTCAACCGACGCGCAAAAAAATTCGGCCTTCCCAAGCTACCTTGGGCAGGCCTTTTTTTACCCCGTTTTACGGGGTAACACATACGTATACAACACGTGATGTTATTCAAAAACAGCGCGATGCTTTTCAAGTGCCAGAAGCAACAGGGTGCCAAGCACACCGACTGACAGGATCTCACCTAGGCCCACCGTGAAAAACAAAAAGGGTAGGCTCTCAGTCACGTCAACATAAGCGTAACGAATCACAAACGGAATGATCAGAGTGTTCGCGACGATCGGCGGCAATGCGGAAAGGTAGCGCCAACGGCGCAACAGATACGTGCCGACGGCGCCGATCAAGGTCGCCAGCGTGCCAAAAAGAATATCGGGAACAGCCGCACCCGTCAAAAGATTGGCAAGCAAGCATCCGATGCTGACACCGGGAATTGCAGCAGCGGTAAAAAAAGGCAACACGCAAAGCGCCTCGGCAAGGCGGAGCTGCACAGCCCCCATACCCGAAAGACCGAAAATGGCCGAAAACCACGTGAGCACGACGTACAGTGCGGCAATCACCGCTGCGTGAGTAAGGTACCGCATACGGCGGTAAGACTTCTTTTGCATGATACTTTCTCCTTAGTTTTTATTAAGGTGAGGATGGTTGCGAACTCACCATATTTTACTGACTGATCACACCGACCTTCTCTAACGCGTCGGTCACCTCGGCATACATGTAAAGCGAGCCGAGTGAAAACAGCGGCATTCCCCTTTCGGTAGCGGCCGTCACGGCGGCACCGACTGCCTCCTCTACGGTATCAAAGCCCGTGGCGGCAACACCGTTTTCACGCCATACGGCAGCGAAATCGGCGGCGGGCAGCGCACGGGGATTGGCGGGTGTCAGCGTAAAGACCTCGGCGGCAAGAGGGGCTAACTCCTTTACCATGCCCCGATAATCCTTGTCGGCCATCACAGCGCAAAGCATCAGCACCTTCTGATCGCCAAAATACAACCGAATACCCGCAGCAGCGGCGGCGATCCCCTCGGGATTGTGGGCACCGTCTGATATGATCAATGGGGTGGCAGACAAGCGTTCAAAGCGCCCGCGCCAACGCACAGCGGCAATGCCCCTTCGCACCGTTTGTTCATCAATTTTCACACCCTTATCCGCCAAAGCATCGAAGAGCGTGAGAACTGTGGCAAGATTTTGCGGCTGATACGCGCCCAACAAGGGCAGGTGCAGGTCTTCATATTTTCCGTATTGCACAGTGGTGCCCGACAGATCGGCATGCAGCACTGTCATCGGTGTATCCTCCGCGGCATAAAGCGGTACGTTTGCCGCATCACACGCCGCTTGGATCACGGCACGGGCGGCACGGTCGTGCCCACCGTAGACCATAGGAGCACCTTTTTTGATAATGCCCGCCTTTTCCGCAGCGATCTTTTCAACCGTATCGCCAAGATATTCGGTATGATCAAGGGCTATGCCGGTGATCACGGTCGCCAGAGGTGTTTTGATGACGTTGGTAGAATCAAGACGCCCACCCATACCCGTTTCCAGCACCACCACGTCACACCCAACGTTTTTAAAATACAGGAGCCCGATGGCGGTGATCAACTCAAATTCGGTAGGGGCATCTGCCATGCTGTCTGCAAAGGGCTTTACCGTTGCGGTGACCTCGGCCAAAGCCTCATTTGAAATGGGCGTGCCGCAAAAGCAGATGCGCTCATTAAAGCATTTGATATAGGGTGATACAAACAGCCCGGTCTTATAGCCGGCCGCACGCAATACCGACTCGGTCATCGCAGAGGTAGAGCCCTTGCCGTTGGTGCCCGCAATATGAATGAATTGCAAGCTATCCTGGGGATTACCGAGCAAACCCAGCAGCTCGGTGATGCGGGAAAGCCCGGGACGGCTCCCCTTCCAGACCACCGAATGAATATAGGCAACTGCTTCGCTGTACGTCATAGACTCATCTCCTCCATTTGCTTGGCAAACGCACGGTTGCGTAATAAAAGGTAAAGCAAAAAGCCCTCGGCCGCACCGACGATCATATAATTAACCAAACGCCAGCCAAGGAACTGGATATACCCCAATTCATATTTGGCCAGATACCATGCGGCAAGTCCTGCGGATTTTACAAGCACCGAGCCAAGCAGATGCGCTGCCGCCACTGCCGCGGCCACACGGGCACCAAGCGGTTTTTTTACCACGTAGTGCGACATAACGCCGGCAACAAGGCCCACAATCGCCGCACCGAGGGTGATCACGGGATTGATGGGATAGCCGTAAAGCAGGCACCCCAGCAGATCGGCCACCACGCCGACAAGAAGGGCCGACACAGGCCCTAAAGTGACACCTGCCAGCAGGATCGGCAGATTTTCAAAGCTGATGCGGATAAATTCCTGAAACGGATGGGGGATCTGCAAAAATTTACCAAGCACCAGACTCATCGCGGCAAGAGACGCCGCAAAGCAAAGACGCCGCAGGCTCCCAAAGGTGGAAATGCGCCTTTTTGCAGCACGTTTTGGGGTATTTTTGACTTTCTCCCCTTCAGGCAACGCGGTATTTTTCTTGTCTTCCATAAAAAAACCTCCTTTCCCGAAATCATTCGAAAAAAGGAGGCGACAAAAATCGCTCTTATTCAAACGAAGCGGGATGCAGAAAAGCAGCCGCGGAACACCCTTCGTCCAACCGGCAACTCCCCGTCCCGTTGGCACTTAACGCTGCTTTTCTTACTCTTCTGATGACATTATTATAATCCCATGCGGTAAAAAAGTCAATACTTGCTTGAAATTTCTTGACAAAGTTTGTAAGCGGTGCTAAAATTTGAATGATATCTTCTTGTAAAGGAGTGCGCTATGATCTATGAAACGATACAGCTTGGCGATTTTAAAGAGGCCACGCTGACACCTATTTGCATTTCTCACACGGCCGAGCTGACACAGTTGCCGCGCCGCGCCATCATCGTTTGCCCGGGTGGCGGCTATCACTTTCTTTCCGACCGCGAGGCAGAGCCCATTGCCACGCAATTTTTAGCCGCAGGCTTTGCTACCTTTATCCTGCGCTACGGTATTGAAGAAAACGCTGCTGACTATCGTCCCTTAAAGCACGTGGCGCTGGCCATCCGTTACGTGCGCGAGCACGCAAAGGACTATAACGTTGATCCCGATTACGTTTTTACCTGCGGCTTTTCGGCAGGCGGTCACCTGGCGGCCTCGGCAGGTGTTTTATGGGATAGCCCCGTGCTTGACGACCTGCTTACCGATGCACCGCGCGATATTGTAAGACCCACGGGTATGATCCTTTCTTATCCCGTGATCACCACAGGCGAGTTCACCCATAAAAATTCTACATATAACCTTTGCGGTACTACAACCCCCACCAAGGCACAGCGTGATGCCTTTTCGCTGGAAAAACACGTAAAACCGACCACGTCCCCCGCCTTTTTGTGGCACACCTTCAACGACACCTGCGTACCCGTACAGAACAGCTTACTGTTTGCCGAGGCAATGACGAAGGCAGGCGTGCCGTTTGAAATGCATATTTTCCCCGAAGGCCCCCACGGTCTTGCCCTGTGTAACGAGCAAACGGCAAACAATAATCCCGCACAGATCGTACCCGCTGCGGAATGCTGGATCAAGCTCGCCATTCAATGGGCACGGGACTTGACGGTATAGGAGGTCTTTATGATCTGTCAATCCTATCAAATTCCCTGTTTTGAGGACGCTACCCTTACTGCCATTTGTGAGGACGTCACCGACGATACGCGTACCAAGCGCCCCTTGCGACGCGCTGTTATCGTTTGCCCCGGGGGCGCATATCACGGGCATGCCTCCCACGAGGGGGATCCCATTGCCTTTCGCTTCCTCGGGGCGGGCTTTGCCACCTTTGTGCTCCGCTATTCCGTTAAAGAACGCGCGGCAGATTTTCGCCCCTTAACCGAGATCCTGCTGGCGATCCGCTTCGTGCGCGAGCACGCCGCTGAGTTTCACGTTGACCCTGATTACGTCTTCACCTGCGGCTTTTCGGCAGGCGGTCATCTGGCAGGGTCTGCTGGGGTTTTGTGGAACACACCCGAGGTGGAGCCCTATATTCCGCAGCACGAGCGCGCACTTTGCCGCCCAACGGGTATGATCTTATGCTATCCCGTGATTACTGCCGACAAAGCCTTCGGGCACATGGGCTCCTTTAAGCGCCTGTGCGGCAGCGACACACCGACTGACGCGCAGATGGCGCGCTTTTCCCTTGAAAAGCACGTAACGAAGGACACCTCCCCCGCCTTTTTGTGGCACACCTTTGCCGACACGGGCGTACACGTGAACAATACGCTCTTCATGGCAGATGCCCTGACAAAAGCAGGCGTACCCTTTGAGGCACATATCTTCCCCACGGGTCAGCACGGGCTTGGACTGTGTGACGGCGCTTACGGCGCCCCCAATGCCCATAATGCCTGCTGGATCGACCTTGCTATCACGTGGGCAAAAAATCTCGCATAATAAAAAAAGCACCGAAATGCACAGCATTTCGGTGCTTTTGCTTTATTCTTCGGTAATCAAGCCGTAGTTGCCGTCCTTGCGGCGATAAACAACGGAGGGCTTTTCGGTCTGCGCATCGCGGAACACAAAGAACTGATGCTCCAGCAAATTCATCTGTAAAATGGCCTCCTCCACCGACATGGGCTTAACAGGAATATATTTCGTGCGGATTTGAAATTCGCCCTCCTCTGCCTCCTCCACGTCACCCGGGGCCGGGTCAAAGGCCGCAGGGCGTAACCGCTTTTCAAGACGGGTCTTGTTTTTTCTGATCTGACGCTCCAGCGCTTCAAGCGCCTCATCTATGGCAGTCTGGAAGGTATCTGCCCCCTCCTCACAGCGGAAGATCGTCCCTCCGTAATATATGGTAATTTCAACGTATTGCAGACCGTGACGGCAGGAAAACACAACAGCCGCCTCGGCATCTTCACCGAAAAAGCGATCAAAGCGTGCCAGCTTCTTTTCGGTAAGCTCCTTCAGCGAAGAACGTACACTCATCTGTTTGCCACTCATGGTAATCTTCATATAAGAGTCCGCCTTTCTGCACCTTACTTGGTACAGCTCTATTATAGCACAGATTTTGTGAAAAATAAATAGGTTTTTTGAAAAAAATATATTTTTTTTGTGAATAATTGCAACAAAAAGGCAAAACTTTACCAAAAAGTGTTATTCCGAGCGAGAAACATGTGCGGACACGGCATCATCCTCACAGCACACGTCATCGCCCTCACAAGGCGTATCGTCACTATCATCACTACGATCGGCACCGTCGCTGTCCTCATCATCCTCTTCCTTCGTTAAAAACGGATCAAGCCCCACGTCACCTGCACAATGACGCAAAAGAACCGTCAAAACGAGCAGCCCGATCAGCAGAATCCCCACCACCAACAAAACAGGGTTCAGGCGCACATAGAAGGACTGCCCACCGCTCACGGTCAAAAAGCGGCTGCAAATAAGCGAAAACAGCTCGGGAAACAGCGCCAGCGGCAATACTGCCGCATGCAAAGTAAAGAGCAGTACGCGGTTCGGTACAAAAGCACAAAACAAAATTTTAGCTTGCTTGACGCCATCACTATCCCCCTCTGCCACAGCGGCACGCATACGTCGTAGCGTACACAGTGCAAAGATCGACACAGCGACAGAAAGCAGGAAAAACAGCATCAACAGCACGGCTCCCACCACCAAAAGCAGGTAAAAATTCCGCACGCCGTCACTGACGGTATCGCCGAGTAAATACATGCGCGCGCTTTTCAGCGTGTTGAAGAGCAGCCGCAAGACCGAGATCCTGACAGGACGGCCCAGCTGCATCGCGGACACATTATAAAACGCCCCCAACAAAAGCAGCACCGCCGCCGTCACCAGGGGTAAACTATACTGCACCCATACGAGCAGCGACGTGCGGGCGTGAGGATCCCGCCACAGTGTGACAAATCTTTGCCCGAGACTCTGCTTTCGGGCGGTCATTTTGTATTTCCCTCCAGGAAATAGGCAGCCTCCATATCAGCAGTAGCCAGCGCCATAGCCAAAGGAAATTTTGCAAAGGCGGCACCTACGGTATTGTTATCCTCGGTGCCCGAAAAGCCCATATGATAACGAATGGCAAAGGCCTCGTCGCGCGTCAGACGCATAAAGCCCGAAATGATGTAAACAGATTTTTCACCGTGACCGTAAGGGAGCTCGTCCTCGATCGTATAAAAGGGCACCGTCTTCCATACGCCGTTTTCCTTGACGTTACGGGTGCCTTCCTTATAGAAATTTATCTTGCAAAGGTCGTGCAGCAATGACGAGATGGCAATGCTTTCCTCGGAATAGTCAACGCCATACACCTCACGCACACGGGGACGCGCCAGATAATCGCAAAGGCAGTCGTATACGTTGAGGCTGTGCTCAAGTAAGCCACCGGGATAAGCACCGTGATAGCGCGTGCTTGCCGGGGCTGTGAAGAAATCGCAGTTATCCGAGCAAAGATAATCCAGCAGCTTTTCGGAGCCGTCGCGATGAATTTTTTCTTTGAAGATTGAAATAAAGCGTTCCTCGTTTGAGAGCTTCGCGCCGCCACCGACGGCACCGTTATCAAAAAACATTTCCATTAAATCGCCTCTTTCTAAATTTAAAATATAATTTTCCAATTTTTAAATAACTTATTCCAATATTTTTAATTCAAAAATTAAATTCTTCCATTCTCACACAAAAGTGAATGTGTGGGAGATCACATTTTCATTATACCACGCGGGCTGCACAAAGGCAATAACTTTTTGCGAGATTGAAAATTCTTTTACATAACCCCGTAGACAAGCACCGAAATATATGTTATAATGTATTTTGTATATTTAATAACTCACGCGAAAGGACTCCCTGTATGGAAATCAAACTCTCCACGCAGCCCTACAAGGGCACGCGCGACTTTTATCCCCGTGAAATGAAATTGAGAAACTGGTTTTTCGGTAAGATCAGAAAATCGCTTGAAACCGCCTGCTTTGACGAATATGACGGCCCAATGCTTGAAAGCCTTGACCTCTACGCCGCCAAAAGCGGTGAGGAGCTTGCCAAGGAGCAGACCTATAACTTTTGTGACCGCGGCGGACGCAATCTTGCCATTCGCCCCGAGATGACTCCCACAGTTGCCCGCATGGTGGCAGCCAAAATGGGCGAGCTCAACTACCCCTTGAAGTGGTTCTGCATCTCCAACATGTATCGCTATGAGCGCCCCCAGCGCGGCCGCTTGCGCGAATTCTGGCAGTTAAACGTTGATATTTTTGGCTGCGACACCTTTGAGGCCGACCTTGACGTGATCAAAAGTGCCATTTCGCTGTTACGTGCCTTCGGTGCCGATCAGAGCATGTTCCGCGTCCACATCAACAACCGCCGTTTCTTCAATGATGCCATCGCCGCCATTGCGGGCACCGACACAGAGGGCAGCCGCCGTGTTTCCAAGGTCGTTGACCGCAAAAACAAGGTGCCGCGCGAAAACTATGAAGCAGACCTCAAGGCTTTGGGTCTGAACGACGCGCAGATCGCTAAGATCGACGAGCTGTACCGCATGGACGTAAAGGAGGCCACGGCACTTTGCCCCGACTCTGAGGGAGCCCGTGAGCTGACCGCACTCTTTGACGCACTCGAAAAGACCGATCTCTTAAAATATTGCATGTTTGACTTCGGCATTATTCGCGGTCTTGATTACTACACCGGCACCGTTTTTGAGGTCTTTGACGAGGCACCCGAAAACAACCGCGCTATGTTTGGCGGCGGTCGCTACGATAATCTTGTCGGGCTTTTCGTGAAGAACGCCAAAATTTCAGGCGTCGGCTACGGCATGGGCGACGTGACGCTTGAAAACTTTTTGACCACGCACAACCTTGTCCCTGACCTTGATAACGAGGGCACCAAGGTACTTGTCACGCGCTTTGACGACGTACCTCTTGAAGCCTACAACACACTGGTAGATATTCTGCAAGCAAACGGCGTGCGCACCGCGCTCTATCTTGGCAACAAGAAATTTGGCAAGCAGATAGACTTTGCCGCCAAGGAGCATTACAGCCATGTGGTGATCATGGGCGGCAACGAGCTTTGTGCGGGCGAGGTCAAGATCAAAAACCTGCAAACGCGTGAAGAAGCAACCGTGACGCACGATGCACTTGCTTCCTTTTTCAACTGATGCATTGGAGCTACTACTATGATTTACATGTTTTTAGCCAACGGCTTTGAGGAGATCGAGGCGCTTTGTCCTCTCGATCTTTTACGCCGCGCAGGACTTCAGGTAACCACCGTCGGCATTGGCGGCGATATGCTTTGCGGCTCACACGGCATTACGGTTGCCGCTGATATTCCGGAAGGTCTTTACAAGGACGCCGCCCCCGATATGCTGATCCTCCCCGGCGGCATGCCCGGTGCCAAGCATTTAGACGAAAGTCGCGTGGTAGACACGGCCCTTAAGGCCGCTGCCAGAAACGGCAGCTATCTCGCCGCCATTTGTGCCGCCCCCATGGTTTTGGGGCATCGCGGACTGCTTGAAGGCAAAGAAGCCATTTGCTTTCCCGGCTTTGAGAGCCATCTGACGGGCGCTACGGTTTCACAAAAGCGCGTGGTACGCGACGGCAACGTTATCACCGCCGCGGGCATGGGCGTGGCACTTGAATTCGGGCTTGAGCTGGTGGCTGCCCTGAAGGGACGCGAGGCTGCCGAGGCTTTACGCCGCGCCGTGCTGGCAGACTGATGGAAGCCGCTGAGAAAAAAGCGCTGCGTCACGCCTTGCTCCATGCACGCACGTCCATCTCAAAGGAAGAAAAAAAGGCCCTTGACCAAGCTCTTTGTCGCGCGATCGTCGCGCACGGGCGCTTTTCGGGTGCCGATGCCGTCCTTTGCTATCTCCCCATACGTGGAGAACCCGATCTTACGCCCCTCTTTGAGGTGGCAAAGGCACACGATATTCCGATTTTTTTACCCCGTTGTGAGGGTGATAGTATGCGTTTTTTGCGCTATACCGTAAAAAGCGAGCTCACGCCGGACCGTTTTGGCATTATGGCACCGCCAAGCACGGCCGACGAGGCTATGCCAACCGCGCAAACGCTTTGCATCGTCCCCGGCCTTGCTGCAGGCAGGGACGGCACGCGGCTTGGGTACGGCGGTGGATTTTACGACCGTTTTTTGCCCCGTTTTGAGGGATTTTCACTGTTTGCTGTCTATGAGCGATTTGTGCTCGACACACTTCCCCACGAGCCGCACGATCACCCTTTAACTCACGTCATTACCGAGAAAGGAGAGCTGTGACAATGCCCAAATGGATCCCCGAGCGCCCTGCCTATAAAAAAGAGCACCGCACGGTCGGCTTTATGCTGCTGGCTGTTTTTCTGCTTCTGCTCGCCGCGCGCATGCTGACGCACCTCTTTTCCTTCGGTGACATTCCTTGGCTGATGGCCCCCGTTGCGGCCCTGATTGCTTTTTTACCCCCTATCGCAGGGTATCTGTTTTACCGCGGACGCGGCTACACCAAGGCCCTGCGCCTGCAAGCACCGCGTCACGTGCATCTGCCGCTGATGATCTTTGCGTTTATCGCACTGCTTTTCGGTTCGTTTTTGCTCTCCGCGCTAACAGGCGGTCTTGACACACTCGGCAACAGCGTAGTAGCCTTTTCGCAAAGCACTCCCGAAACGGTGTGGGAGTTTTTGCTTTCCATTGTCACCATCGGCGTTCTGCCAGCCCTGCTCGAGGCATTTTGCTTCTTTGGTGTTGCCACCCTTGAATACGAGCGACGGGGCGCTGTACGTGCCATTCTTTTATGCACGGTGCTGTTTTCACTGATACATTTTGACGCCGCAAATCTCCCCGCCTACTTGTTTGCAGGCGTCCTTTACATACTGGTGCTTTACGCCACCGGTTCACTGATAGCAGTCGGCATTCTTCATGCTCTTTACGTGATTTGCGGTCTCGCGTTGCATCGCTATCTTGTGGCGCTGTATCATTTTACCGGCACCGTACAGCTGTTTTTGTTCTTCTTCATCCTTTTTGCGCTGGGTGCGCTGATCCTGTTTTGCCGCAGCGCCGCGCGCATTTACCGCCAGCGCGACGAAAAGGGATTGCGTGATCCGCGGCGTGACGTACCCTACGAGGTGCAGTTTTACACAGTCCTCGACGCTGCTTGCGACCCCGCTGTGATTCTGTGCCTTGGCGTTTCCATCGCAGGCTTTATTCTGCTCTGATAAGATTTCGGGAGTTCAGTATGTATCAACTTGCACCCATAAAGCTCCTCCCCGCCTTTCGAGATTACTTATGGGGAGGCTCGCGCCTAAAAACCGATTTTAACAAAAAAACCAGCCTAACGCCTCTGGCTGAAAGCTGGGAGCTTTCCGCACACAAGGCAGGCGAAAGCACGGTAGCACAAGGCCCTTTTCAGGGGCTTGGCCTTACCGCTTATCTGCGGGTGATCGGCAGCGCCGCGCTTGGCACCAATGCCGCTCGCTTTGATTATTTTCCAATTCTGATCAAGCTCATTGACGCCAAGCAAAACCTTTCCGTACAGGTACACCCCGACGATGCCTTTGCGCTTGCCAACGAGGGAGAATTCGGCAAGACCGAAATGTGGTACGTGTTGGACTGTGAGCCCGGCGCCACCCTTTACTGCGGCTTTGCCAAGGACGTGACAAAGGAAGAATATGCAAGCGCCATTGCCACAGGATCCCTCACAAATATCTTAAATCGCGTACCCGTCTCGCGTGGCGACACATTTTTTATTCCCGCAGGCACAGTGCACGCCATTGGCGCCGGCATCGTCATTTGTGAGATTCAGCAAAACTCAAACACCACCTATCGCGTTTTTGATTATAACAGACGCGATAAGTCCGGCAACACGCGCCCCTTGCACGTAGAAAAGGCACTGGCTGTTTCTAACCTTGAAAAGGCACCCGCGCATCACAAAACGCCAAACGGTGATAACGTGCTATTAGCCGATTGTCCCTATTTTAACGTAAGGCGCCTCGTCTTACACGGCATGCGCGTATTACCTGTCACGACCGACACCTTTATCTCGCTTATTATCACTGACGGGCAAGGAACACTGATCGGAAAGCACGGTGTGCTTTCCTTTACCAAGGGAGATAGCCTCTTTATCCCCGCACAAAACGAAGAATTTACGCTGAACGGCGAAGGCGAGATCATCATCACAACCGTATAAGGAGCACGATATGTATATTGGAATTGACCTTGGCGGCACCAACATTGCCGCAGGCGTTGTAGACGAAAAGGGCAATATTCTTGCCACGGACTCCACCCCCACAGAAAAAGAGCGCGACTTTACCGAGATCGTGGCCGATATGGCGGAAATTGCAAAAAAAGTTACCCGCAAGGCAGGGCTTGCGACCGCTGATATCAAAGGTGTTGGCATCGGTTGCCCCGGCACGGTAGACAACAAAAACGGCATGGTGGTATACGCCAATAACTTAAAAATGGAGCATTCGCCCGTTGCGGCTGAATTTAAAAAGCATTGGGATATCCCCGTTTCTCTGATCAATGATGCCGATGCCGCCGCCTTCGGTGAATTTAAAATGACTGCTCCCGATGCTGACAGCTTTGTGTTTATGACACTTGGTACGGGCGTTGGCGGCGGTGTTGTCATTGACGGTAAGCTGATGCGCGGCTGTAACGGTGCGGGTGGCGAGCTGGGGCATTTTTGCATCGAGGTCGACGGAAAGCCCTGCACCTGCGGTGCCAGGGGCTGCCTTGAAAGCTATGCGTCTGTCACAGCCCTCATTGAACAGACCAAGGAAAAAATGGCTGCTTGCCCCGACTCCAATATGCACGACTGGGTCAAGAAAAAAGGCAAAATATCGGGGCGCACGGCCTTCGAGTGCGCAAAGCAAGGCGATGCCGCCGCCATTGAGGTGCGCGACCGCTATATTCATTACGTAGCAGTAGGTGTCAACAGCCTGATCAATATTTTTCAACCAAAGATCTTTGCCATCGGCGGTGGCATCAGCCGCGAGGGCGACACGCTGCTTGACCCCATCAAGGCATTTGTAAAGAAAAACAACTACAACAAATACATGAACGAAACCGAGCTGCGCATTGCCACGCTATTTAACGATGCAGGTATCATTGGCGCCGCCTTTGCGGCTATGACCAAGCAATAACATAAAAAAAGACGGGATATCCCGTCTTTTTTAATCAAAGAGCTTGCCGGCCACCTCTAAAATTTTAAAGCGCAGACGGTATTTGCCGCCGTTGCTGTCAGTAATGATCCGATACTGCTCTTCCGTCAGACCTGCGGCAAGAAACGCTTCCTCGGCCTGTGCCTTGGTGGTGGCGGCGGAAAGACAAAGGGGTGGGAAAAGCACGCACCACCAATTTGCCCCCTCGGCTTCGCCGATCATAACGCGCAGCGACAGATATTTTCCCGCAGGGAAAGCCAGCTGCTCATATTCGCGCGTAGGATACTCCTCCTGCCCAAGCGAGACCGACACGGTATCATCGCAGCCCTGCTTTTGCAGCGTATGCTGCGCCACGGTACGGATCGCACCAAGGTTTTCACGCAGCACTGCAGCCGCTTCATCGCGTGTTTTTGTATCCTTTAACAGCGTCTTGGTCGTAGCAAGCACCTCGTCACGCACCAAAAGCTTGAGGTGCTGATCCTCTTCCCTGTTGGAATTTGCCAGCACGTGCAGGCGGATCACACTATCATAAATCTCACTCTCGCCGTGAACGGGTAAGAGCACAAATGCCCCCAAAAGCAGCATCACAGCACAAAAAAATCCAAGCATTCGTTTCATAAAAGCGCCTCCTCTTTTGCTTGATACGACAAGGATACCCACATTTGAAGCGCTTTATGCGTGCCGCACAAAAAAATGCCCCGATAGACCTTTGATCTGTCGGGGCTGAAAGTATTGCCGTCTGAAATCAATCCTCTTTCACAGCGATCAGGTCAGCCGCGTAGGGCAAGGAGAGGATCCAATCGCACAGCGTGTGCCACTCGGCCAGCTTATGCGTACGACGTGCGTAATAGATATTGATGAGATTTTCGTAGTTAAGCGTGACGGTGCGCATCTGATTAAACGAGGAGGGCAGCAGCTGGATCATATTGTGCCATGCCTGCTTATTCGTCTTATCCTCCACAAATTTCACACGCTCACCTTCAAGATAAGCAATGAGTGCATCCAGTGCGGCAAGGCCTCCCTCATCCAATCTGTCACAGGAAAAATCCTCGCGCGAGAACGCCTTGGCGTGGATCTTGTGCATGGTAGAGGTTGAGTTGGCAACGGTGCCGACCTTATAAGTATCAAATTCCTTCCACCAGTAAAGCGGTGCCGTGATATCGACCGATACAAAGATCTGGCGCAAAAATTTGCGGTGATCGGACCCGGCGTGCGCAAGACGCTTGGCAAGGTCAAGATCGTTTGCACCAAACACAAATTCACCGTTTTCATCAAAGCTGCTGTCCATACGCGCCCAGCTGTTCATCGGGTTGCGTGCGCCGCGGATCGCATTGTCAAAATTCATTACCGAGGTGCGTTCAATAAAAATCATAATTCTATATTCTCCTTTTTGCTTTTTGTCATCAGAGCGCGCACGCTCGCAGTCAGTGAAGCGGCATCTACACCCGCCGCCTGCCACACGTCCTGCGCCTCACACCGACAGGCAAAGGGATCCTCTGCCCCCAACACATGTGTATCGCGTGTGCCCAAAAGGCCGCCGCGCAAGAGCGCGGCCCGTAAATTTTCGCCAAAGCCACCGGCACGGAGCTCCTCCTCATAAAACAACGCCGCCCCTACCAAAAGGGGAGCTACCTCGCGTGCCAGCACCTCGTAGGGTGCCAGATACTCGCAAAGCAATATGCGTACATAAATGCCTTCCTTCGCCAGTGTGTCAGCCGCATGCAGCGCCCGAGCGGCAATGCGACCGTGTGTGATCACGGTAAGGCAGGGCGCCACACCGCTATCATATACGCGCACCCCGGGCGTCGTATCTGACACTCCGTCGGGATAAAAAGCGGCGAGCAGGCGTGCATTTTCACCGCCGCTGGGATAACGGAGCGCAGATACGCCCCCATGCTGCAGGGCGGCATCCAAGGCCGCCTGTACGCCCTTTAAGGTCACGGGGGCATAGATCGCAACACCCGGCAGGGCACTCAGCATAGCCACGTCAAATACCCCGTGGTGAGTAGGGCCGTCAGCAGCATTGAAGCCTGCACGGTCAATGGCAAGCGTTACGGGCAAGCGCTGTAATGCCGCATCGTGCACCAGCATATCAAACGCACGCTGTAAAAAGGTGGAGTAAAGAGCTACCACAGGACGTTTATCTCCCGCGGCAAGGCCGGCGGCAAAGGTCACGGCGTGCCCCTCGGCAATGCCGACGTCAAAAAAGCGGTCGGGATATTGTGCGCGAAAGGGCTCAAGCCCCGTACCGTGACTCATTGCCGCTGTGATGGCGCAGATGCGCGCATCGGCAGAAGCCGCACGGCAAAGAGCACTGCCAAACGCCGCTGAAAAGGTTTCGTTACACGGCGTTGTCCCACGCGGCGGCACGCCGTGATAAAGATCGGGGTTGGCCTCAGCCGCGGCATCTCCCCTGCCCTTTTGTGTCTTGACGTGCAGGATCACGCTGGATTTTAGCTGCTTGGCATATTCAAGCGAAGCAATCAGCCCCGTAAGATCATTACCGTCGATCGGGCCGCGATAATGCACCCCCATATGCTCAAACAAATTCTCGCGGTAAAAAAGGTGTCTCACGCCGCGCTTCAGGGCACGCATCGCGCGATACAGGGGCTTGCCGACAAGCGGCAAGCGCGAAAGGGCATTTGCGGTAAATGCCTTGGCACGCAGATATTTTTTAGAGCTGCGAATGTGCGACAAATGCTCGCAAAGATGCCCCGTATTGGGGGATATTGACATTTCATTTTCGTTGATGATGATCACAAGGCGCAGATCGGGGCGGCAGTTATTTAGCCCCTCGTAGGCAAGCCCACCCGTCAGCGCTCCGTCACCGACGACGGCAACGGTAAAGGCCTCATTACCCGACAGCGCCTGTGCCTGTGCCAGCCCAATGGCGGCGGAAACGGCCGTGGAGCTATGCCCTGCACCAAACGCATCGTGCACGCTCTCCTGCCGCTTGGTAAAGCCCGAAAGGCCACCCGGCTTGCGCAAGGTATCAAACCTCTCCTTGCGCCCTGTTAAAAGCTTGTGCACGTAGCTCTGATGCCCCACGTCAAAGATCACGTGATCGGTAGGTGTTTCAAAGACACGGTGAATCGCGAGCGTCAGCTCCACCACGCCAAGATTAGAGGCCAGATGCCCACCGTTTTCACGCACACGGTAAGAAAGATATTCACGGATCTCAGCAGCAAGCTGCGGGAGCTGCTCAGCCGAGAGGGCTCTGAGATCCGACGGGGAGTCAATGCCCTGTAGCAATTTATACGCTTCAAAATTTTCCACAGTGCCCCCCCTTTTGATATTTTATAATAGTATACCATAAAAAAAGCGTTTTGGAAAGCCCCTTTTTTAAAGTTTAAAAATTACTTGACACGAGGTGAGCGCTGTGCTACAATCCAAGCATAAAATACAGGCTGCCACCGGGTAGCGCAACACCTAGCGTGAAACCATCTCATTACCGTTGATGACGATACCGCGCTTATCGCCTCCCCCGAGGCACCTACCGTATACCGTACGCAGAAACGATCTCACATAGCGTAAAAGATCTGCCGCAAATGCATGCGCATTTGCGGCAGATCTTATTTGTCAGTCAACACTCGGTATCCAGACCTCGTATGCCGAATCCTCATTCCACGTTTTGCCAACGCTTGAGAAGTCACACACCGTCATGCTTGTACCGTCGGAAAGCGGCACGGAAAGGGCTGTCAGCGCATCAAAGGGAACGGCATCGCGTGCAAGGAGCGTAGCGGCAGTATAACCATTCTCATCCACGGCGACCGAAACGGGTGCAAAGCTATTGCCGACGATCCGCGCCTCGCGCGCCAGAACCAGCGGGCCGCGACGAAGTGCCACGTGATACTTTTCCTCGGGTGCTTCACTGACCACCTCACGCTGGCCGCCCTTAGCGCTGGCCAGAAAGATCTCAGCCTTACCCCAAGGCTGCGGTCTTAACACCTCGGTGCGCATATCAAGGGACAGCAAAATTTCATCACCGTCGGCAAAGGGCTCGGCAAGCACCGTATAACCGGGCGTGACGGATTTTGACATACCGTTATAGCATATCGCGGTATTTACGCTCCATGCAGGCACGCGCAGAGCCAATGCAAAACGCTCACCCACGGGCATAGAAACGGCGATCTTCACCTCTCCCCTGCGCGGATAATTCCCCGTTACGGTAAAGGTGACCGCGCGCCCCTCTGGCGTGACGGTCTGATACACGGCATCGCCGTAAAGATTCAGCACAAGACCGCCCGGCATACGCACAAGACCCACCGAGGACACAAGACCCACGCCAAGCGCACCAATACAAGCACAGCAGCCGTAATAGGTGCCGTCCTGCATGTGCTGAGTGCCGCCGACACTGCGACCGCGCGTGCTGTGCAAAAGATCTGCATAGCTGTCAAAGGCGAGATACGTGGGTACGTAGTCGCCGTATTTCAGAAACCCGCGCGGCACACGGTCAACCAGCACATTTTGATCGGTATTCAGCGCGCCACGGTACGAATTATACAGCGATTGCTCAAAGCAATCGGCATAACGCGAATCACCCGTCAAAAGCAGCATACGCAGACAGAATTTCATCCATGTGACCGTCACGCACGTTTCCTGCTTAATTCCCTTATAAAAATTCGAGGCCTGACGGGCACCCGAATAATCAAAGAGCTCGTGTGTGAGGCCCGCACACCCGATCACGGTGATCTCACCCTCAAAAACGCGGGCGGCAAAATTTTCAACCGCGCGGCGATACTGCTCCTTACCCGTAGCAAAATAATACTCAAGCACGCCCTCAAAGAAAGAGATCATCTCATAAGCCTTTGTGACGGGGTACTCGTGAGGCGCCAGCTTATTCTCCTCGGCAAGGGCCAGGATATTGCCCCACGCAGAGCCGCCCTCTCCCACGATATGCGTGGCAAAGTCAAAATATTTTCCGGAGCCCGTAATGCCGTAAAGCATCATCACGGGCTCAAGAATGGAGGAGGCGTTCAGGCCCCCCCACGCGGCAGAGGCCTTGATGATAGGGAGCTTAGCGGGCTCATCACCGATATGTGCCATAATGTAATCAATATGTGCTCTGACGAACTTCAAAATATCAGCACGCAGGGTGCGATCCTTGCAAATGTCGCGGAAATAGAGCATGCCGAGCGCCACGTATTTACGCCCCCACACGTCCCAATCAAAAAACTCCTTTTCGCGCGAATAGGTGGACACGCGACCGTCCTCCTCCGCCACCGTCAACATATCCTTGACGGCGTCAAGCAAGGCGGTATACAGCCCCTCGTCGTGCGTGCACTGATACACAAACACGCCGCCGCGCATCATTTTTCCCCAATATTCGCAGCGCCAGCCGCCCTTTTCATCGGCCTTGATGCGATATTGCTCCACAAAGCGTTTCCAAAGCACGCTATCGGTCAGCTGTGTATCGGTGATGAATTGCAGCATCTGCTGCACGTCGCCTGCGAAGCGGGCTTTCTTTGCCGTATCGGGACCAAGGCCCGAAAGCTTAACGGCATGCTCGCTTTCATGTAAGAAAAACAACGGCTTCATCGTTTTGCCTCCTCTGAGATAAGATCATCACACCCATTATATATTGTCAAAAAAAGCTTGTCAACGCCTTTTTTTACACCCGAAGCTACGGCATTTTACGGTTTTTGCTTTCCGTCACGGTTAAAATTTAAACCTTCTCTTTTGATGGCTTTTATTGCTACCAAGCGCTATGCCTTATTTATAGCACGGTATTTGGCGGGCGACATACCGGTAAGACGCAAAAAATTACGGTAAAACGTCGCTTCATCACCATATCCGACCTCGCGGCCGATAGCCGAAAGGGCGCGCTCGGGGTGAGAACGGATCAGCATTTGCGCCGCCTCAATACGCTTGGCAGCCACGTATTGCCGAAAGGGCTGCCCTGTAAAGCGCGGAAAGATCATACAAAACGAGGAGCGGGAAAGACCGAAGCGCGCCGCCACGTCATGGAGCGTCAAGGGCTCACAAAAATGCGCGTCTATATACGAAATGCACCGCTGCAACGTATTCTGGTAGCTCATCAGGCGGTCAAGTCCCTCGGCATTCTGCGGCTGACTGTAATAGCTTTGCGCCAACAAATACAGCACCGACTCGATAATACTCGGGGCGGCAGACAATTCGGCCAACGCATCATTTTTTTGCTGTCGCATCAATACGTCAAGCAGAGCGCGAATGCTTTTGCAGCTCTCACCGTCAAGCACCACGCGCAGGCGCACACCGCTATCGCTGTTGCCGTCGATCTCACCGCACAGCCCCTTCATAAAACGCTCGGCACCCGAGCTGACAAACCCCGGGGCAAATAGCGCCTCCTCAAAAGCAAGAGAATAGACCTCTGCTGCCTTGCTGCCAAAATCAAGGCTGTGCACAAAGCCCGGCGGCACGATAAAGGCATCGCCTGCCGCAAGCGTCACAGCGCCCTTGCCCTGCCCGTGCAGGATCTCTCCGCTGATCACAAAGCAGACTTGATAATAATTATGATAATGCGGCTGGTGTGAGATGGTGCTACCCTTGATCCGATAGATGTGATAGCGCCTCGCCGAGGCACCGAAATAAGAAAGCGTAATAAATCTTGCCATATGCGCACTCCCTTGAAACGGTTGATATCATCATTATAGCATAAAATCATAAAAATTGCATATTTTTGGACGAAATGCAATGAAAAAAAGATAAATTGCAATAAAAGCTCCAAAAAAAAGATTTATAATGAAGTTGAAAAACGCGTGTTTTCACGCAAAGAGGAGAATGCAATTATGATCAAAAGAGAAGTATTTGAAGAGGCGATCTTCAACGCCATCGCCAAGGGCTCTACCACCATTGCCCCTGACGTGTGCGCCGCCTTCGAAAAGGCCATTGCACGGGAAAGCCGTGCCGCCGCTAAAGAAGGGCTTGAAAAGACCTACGACAGCATCAAGCGCTCTGCGGTGTTAAAAAATCCCGCCTGCCCCGATACGGGCTGGCCCATCTTCTATTTTAAAGTGGGCAACGAATGTCAGCTGGAGGGCGGTCTGATGGCACTGGAGGAGGCCACGCGCAGTGCCGTACGCCGCGCGACAAAATCGGGATTTTTGCGCGCCACCATGAAGCACCCCTTGACGGGCTATGACCCCGGTGACAACGTCGGCAATAACGTGCCGAATTTTACGTATCAATTTGTACCGGGTGACGCCCTGGAGGTCACATACGTTGCCAAGGGCGGAGGCAGTGAATGCTTTGGCGGCACACGCCACCGCGTGGTAGCCTTTGCCGACGGCGTGAAGGGCATTGAAAAATTTGTGATCGATTCCTTTGTAGAGGCCACGCGCTCGGGTGGCATCTGTCCTCCGAACGTGCTCGGCATTGGCATTGGCGGTACTGCCAATATCGCCGCCAATCTTGCCAAGGAAGCGGCTTGCCTGCGTACGGTCGGCTCCCACAACCCGGATCCCCAGTTCCGCCAGATCGAGGAGGAGCTGTACGCCGCACTCAACAGCCTTGGCGTTGGCATTATGGGCATCGGTGGTGACACCTCGGTGCTTGGCATCAACGTAGAATACGCCTACACGCATATTGCCGGTATCTGCGTTGCCATCAGCAGTAACTGTATGGTGGCACGCCGCGGCAGCTTCCGCGTATTGGCAAACGGCACCGTTGAAGAAATGGATAGCCCCAACTGGTTTGAAGGGAGATAAGCGATGAAGACCTATCATTTAAAAACACCTCTTTTGCAAGAGGATATTGAAAAGCTTGAGCTTGGCGACGTGGTTTACTTATCGGGTAAGGCCTTCACCTGCCGCTCGCGTCTGCACCGCTGGGTGCTTGACGAGGGCAATCCCCTGCCCCATGCCGCTGCCGAGCGTGATCTGCTGATCCACGTGGGGCCCATTGTATTGCCCGACGAAAAAAAGAAATGGCGCCTGATTTCCTTTATGCCGACCTCCAGCATTCGCTTTGAAAAATGGGGAGCACGCGCCGTGGACGAGTGGGGCCTTAAAATGATCGTAGGTAAAACCACGATGGGCGAAGAAACCATGGCAATGATGCGCGAGAAAAAGTGCGTGCACGTCAGCCCCCAATGCGTCAGCCCCAACGCGTGGATCGAGCATATTGAGATCGAGGACGTGGAGCTTTTCCGTGAGCTTGGCACCATTGAGGCCACGTGGAGCCTGAAGATCGATGAACTAGGCCCCTTTGTCGTGGATATTGACTGCCGCGGCAACAATCTTTACAAGAACCACGAGGCAGAGGTCAACGCCAATCGCAAAGCGGCGCTTGCCGCCCTTGGCATTGACGAGGATTTTGAATATACAAAACTGTATTAAGAGGCAATTATGGAAGAATTTAAAATTTTATCCCCCTCGGGCATTGTCGGCTACGGCTTTCCCGAAGAATCGTTTCTCGCAGGCGTTGCCCTGAAGCCCGATCTGATCGCCTGCGACGGCGGCTCAACTGACCCCGGGCCCTATTATCTTGGCAGCGGCATTCCCTTTACGAACGCCACCGCCGTCAAGCGCGACCTCACACTCATGCTGAAGGCCGCACGCGATTTAAATATCCCGCTGGTGATCGGCACGGCGGGCGGGTGCGGCGCTGACGTGCACGTGGCACGCGAGGTCGGCATTATCCGCGAAATTGCAAAAGAGCATCACCTTTCCTTTAAAATGGCTGTCATTTCGGCAGAATTTGAGAAAGAAGCCCTGATCGAGCATCTGCACAAAGGACGCATTGAAAAGCTGGGGCCCGCCCCCGCCGTCACCGACCAGGATATTGCAGACAGCACGCATATCGTCGCACAAATGGGCATTGAGCCGATCATGGCGGCACTTGACGACGGTGCTGACGTGGTGATCTGCGGCCGCTGCTATGACCCTGCCGCCTTTGCCGCCCCTGCCATTCGCGCAGGATTTGACAAGGCTCTTTCGCTGCACCTTGGCAAAATTCTTGAGTGTGCCACCATCTGCGCGACCCCCGGCAGCGCCTCTGACTGCATGATGGGCTATCTCGGCAAGGACTATTTCGAGGTGGAGCCGCTTTCCCCCGACCGCAAATGCACGCCTACCTCGGTTTCGGCGCACACGCTTTACGAAAAGACCGACCCCTATATTCTCCCCGGCCCCGGTGGGCATCTGAACCTGCTTGACTGCACCTTTACCGCCGTCAGCGATCGTCGCGTGCGTGTACAGGGCTCGCGCTTCGTGCCCGAAGCCGTGCCGACCGTAAAATTAGAGGGCGCCAAGGAGGCGGGCTTCCGCACGATCTCGATCTGCGGCAATCGCGACCCGATCTTCATCTCACAGATCGACAGCATTCTTGAAAACGTCAAAAAGCGCACCGCTACCAATCTTTGTGCCGATTTCTCCTATCGCCTTGACTTTATCGTATACGGCAAAAACGGCGTCATGGGTGCGCTGGAGCCCACCCCCACCGTCACCTCGCACGAGATCGGCATTGTGATTGATGCAGTTGCTGACACGGCCGAGCATTCTGCTGCCGTATGCTCAGTGGCGCGCGCCGCCCTTTTACACTACGGCTACGAGGGGCGCATTGCCACCGCAGGCAACGTGGCCTTCCCCTTTTCGCCCTCGGACGTCAAGGTAGGCGCCATTTACACCTTCAGCGTGTATGCGCTGCTGCGCTATCCCGATCCCCTTTCACTCTTTAGCCGTAGCTATGAGGAGGTGACACCGTGAAAATTGCCTTAAGAGAGGTTGCCAGCGTCATTCGCTCCAAAAACGCGGGACCGTTTGAGCTGACCTTTGACGTAATACTGAAAACCGACGACATGTTTAAAAAAATGCGAGAAGCAGACGTCATCAACAAAAAAACCGTAGCAGCACTTTACTGCATTGAGGAATCGGACGTTATTTCCGTGGTCTGGTTTCCGAGTGCCAAGGCCGTAAAGGCCACGATCGTGCGCCCCATGGCTTCGGGTGCACTTGGCGAGCGTGACGTGTACGGTGCCCAGCAGCACGCACCGCTGATGAATTTTTGCTTTGAGCTTTGAGAGGAAATACTATGAATAGCTTACCTGTTACGATTGATAAAGACTATATTCTCTCACTGCGCCACGAGCTGCATATGTACCCCGAATTGGCCTTTGATCTGCCCAAGACCACCGCACTCATTCGCCGCGAGCTAGGATCTCTTGGCATCCCTTATACCGAGCAATACGGTAAAAGCAGCATCGTGGGATTTTTAAACCCCGACTGCAAGGGACATTCTGTTGCGCTGCGTGCCGATACCGACGCCCTGCCGCTGACCGAAAAGACCGATCTGCCGTACGCCTCCCGCTATCCCGAGAAAATGCACGCCTGCGGTCACGATGCCCATACAGCTATGCTGCTGGGCGCTGCCAAGGCATTAAAGAGCGTGGAAAACATGCTCCCGTGTCGCGTGGTGCTGATCTTTCAGGCCTGCGAGGAGGGAGATCAGAGTGGGGCTAAGCTGATGGTGGAGGACGGCGTTACCGAGCTGTTTGATGAGATCGTCGGTATGCATATTGAAAACTGGCTTGAGGTGGGGAGCGTTGGCATCTGCCCTGGCGTTTCCATGGCCGCCTCGCATCCGATCTATATTGAGTTTTTTGGCAAAAGCGCCCACGCAACGCTACCGCACTCCGGTGTCAATGCGCTTGCTATGGCGGTGGAGACCTACAACGGGATCCATGCACTGCAGGCCACGCGCACCAATCCCTTTTCGCGCTACGTTTGCAGTGTGGGCATGCTCCGTGCAGGTGTGACCGACAACGTCATACCCGACTATGCGGAAATGATGATCTCACTGCGCACCTACGACAAGGAAACCGAGCAATTTTTTGTGGATAATATCCGTCGCATAGCAGAAAATGCCGCAACCGTACGTGGCGGCACGATCGCCTTCCGCGACGAGGAGAAGGCCCTGCCCCTGACAAATGATCAAGACGTTTCCGCGCGCGTGCTGAAGGCCGCCGCCAAGGTCGTAGGCGATGCGCAGATCGTTACGATGCCGCAAAAGCTCAGCTCTGAGGATTTTTCCTTTTACCTCTCAAGGCGCCCGGGTGCCTTTTTACGCTTAGGAACGCGCAACGCAGCCAAGGGCTGCACCACACTGCCGCACAATAACGATTTTCTGTTAGACGAGGATGCATTGGAGCTTGGCAGCCGCATATTCGTACAGTTTATTCTGGATTTCAAGGAGGAGGCAAAATGAAGATCTGCGTCACGGGTGATTCTATTCTGATGTCACCGCTCCCTGCCGCATACACAGGCATGAAAGACGTAAAAGGCTTTATCGGGCAAGCCGACGTGCGCATCAATAACCTGGAAATGGTGCTTTCCGATTACGACCGCTTTGCCGCTACCTTCTGCGGCGGTCTTTGGCTGACAGCCCCCGCCGCACGCCTTGACGACGTTTTACAATACGGCTTTAACTGCTTTGGGTTTGCCAACAATCACACGATGGATTATTCCTACGGTGGGCTTGAAAGCACACTTGCCGCCCTGAAGGAGCGCAACGCCCCTGTTTGCGGTGCAGGCATGAGCCTAGCTGAAGCTACTGCCCCCGCCACCGTCAAGACCGAAAACGGCACCGTTGCAGTGCTGTGCATCACCTCCACCTGTGATGATGCCGCGCGCGCAGGCGACGCAGGGCACGCGATCCCCGCCCGCCCCGGCGTGAATATGCTTCGTCACAGCGAAACCTTTGCCGTCAACGCCGCACACATGAAGGCCCTTGAAGAAATTGCCGCGGCAACACATATCAACGGCCGCATCAACAACTCCAAGCGCGGTGGCTATACCGTCAGTAAGCCGGGAGTTTTCAACCTCGGCACGCTGGAATTTGTGCAGGACGAGACCGAGGGCAAGCGCTCCACACCCCACGCGCTTGATATGGCACGTATGAAAAATGCCATACAAACAGCGAAGAAAACAAACGATTACGTGGTCGTATGCTTCCATTCTCACGAGATCAAGGGCGACGAGGACGAGGAGCCCGATTATTTCATTGAGGAATTTGCCCACGCCTGCATTGATTGGGGTGCAGACGCGGTAGTAGGCAGCGGCACGCATCAGATCAAGGCCATTGAGCTGTATCACGGGCGGCCGATCTTTTATTCGATCGCCAACTTTATTTTCCAAAGCGAAAAGCCGGCCGAGCTCCCCTGTGATTACCACGATCGTTACGGCATTGACCGCAGCAAAACCGCCGCTGAGGCACTTTTCATTCGCTCCGCAGGCGGCACGCGCGGACTGGAAACCGAATTTAAAAACTACAAGGGTCTGGTGCCGATGATAGAATTTGAGGGCAAAGTACTGAAGCGCATTCGCATCAAGCCCGTAGAGCTTGGCTTCTATCAGGAAAACAAAGACCTCAAGGGTCTGCCGCACAATGCAAGTGAGACCGTGGCAAAGGACATTCTTGCTACCCTGCAGCACCTGAGCGCCCCTTACGGCACCGAGTTTTTGTTCCATGACGGATTAATTGAAGTTGTACTTGCACCATGAAAGGAGAATACCATGAATTTTATTGAACGTAAAGAGGAAGCTTTAAAGAAAAAAATCATTCCCGAAACCAAGTGTGCTGATTTTGAGGCATTTTGGCAAAAAGCGATTGCCGACATGCGCCAAGTGCCCCTCTCCTTTACAAAAGAAAAGATCGATACCCCCTACGACAAGACCTTTACCACTTATAAAATCTTTTATAACACCCACGATAACACCAAGGTAGCCGCGTACTTCTCCTGCCCCAACAACGCGCAAGGTCCTCTTCCTTGCGTGGCGCATTTCCACGGTGGTAGCATGCAAAAAGAAATACAGCCCGGTATCCTTGCCACAGGTGTTTGCTGCTTTTCAATCGACGTACGCTCACAGGGCGGCGAAACGGTAGATAAGGCGGACTACAGCACCGATTTTAACAGCGGTCTAATGACCCTGGGGGTGCTTGATAAAAACGAATTTTACATGAAAAACATCTATCTTGATGCGATACGTGCCATTGATCTGATCGCAACTCTCCCGGAGGTTGACCCCCAGCGGATCGTGACCTACGGTGGCAGCCAGGGCGGCGCGCTCTCCATTGTTGCCTCGGCACTGAGTGGCAAGAGCATCAAGTGCTTTACCAACGAAACAAGCTATTGCTGTATTCACCGCCGTGTGGAGCTGGGCACGCGTATCTTCCGCTCGACCTACGACTTTTTGAAGGCGTATCCGCACCACACCGATGCCGTGATGGAAACGGTTTCCTATTTTGATGTCAATAACATTGTTTCCCTGTTGAAGGTACCAACCTACTTCTGCCTCGGCTTTGCCGACGACGTGTGCCTGCCCGAGTTCGTTTACTCCGCCTACACGCACGCCACCTGCGAAAAAGAGCTGATGATGATTCCCTTCACGCCCCATACCACACCGAAAGCCTAGAATACCTGCATATCATCGAGGCGCAAACACGCCAACCGACAATTGAGTCCTGGGGCATCATCATAGGCTCTTTAATGCGCCTTCCTTGCTGCCTGACGCTTTCTCGTTCGGGAGTGAGAACTGCGCGCGCGCCGGATATGATAACGCCGGAGTGCTCGCCCCTGCGATTGCTGACCCCCGCATC
>SVTG01000023.1 GCA_015063895.1 Oscillospiraceae bacterium
ACTTGGTTTTCACAACATTGCCACAAGCGCAAATGATGCTTACGTCTTCATAGGACGGATGAATTCCTGCTTTCATGTTTTCCACCTCTCCTTTTTTAGAATACGCTTGATTATACCACACTCTTTTTCATTTTGCAAGTGGTTTTGCAAAACTTATTTAAATTTTTTCGGCAATTTTTTCGCGCAGCTCGGCAATGATCTTTTTTTCAAGGCGGGATATGTAGGATTGCGAAATACCAAGCAGATCCGCAACCTCCTTTTGTGTCATTTCCTCCTTGCCTGAAAAGCCAAAGCGCAGCTCGATGATCAGTCGCTCTCGGGGTGCCAGCGACGCCACCGCTTCGTGCACGACACGGCGCTCCTCGCGGCGCTCAAGCTCAAATCCCACGCCGTCCTCCTCGCTGCCCAGCACGTCACCCAGCAAAAGCTCGTTGCCGTCCCAGTCAACGTTCAAGGGCTCATCGATCGAGATCTCCCCCCGTCTTGCCGCACGCTTGCGCATATACATCAGGATCTCATTTTCAATACAGCGCGAGGCATAGGTCGCCAGCTTGATATTTTTATCGGCACAAAAGGTGTTGATGGCCTTGATCAATCCAACGGTGCCGATGGAAACCAAGTCCTCCAGCCCCACGCCCGACCCCTCAAAGCGCCGTGCAATATACACGACAAGGCGCAAATTGTGCTCGATCAGCGAGGCGCGCGCCTCCTCGTCATCAGGCAGACGCGAGAGCACCGCTGTCTCCTCCTCGGGTGTGAGGGGCGCAGGCAACACGTCGGGCCCGTTTACATAATATACCCCACTACGGGTGCCGAATATCCGTGAAAACAAGCGCAAAATCCAGGAAAACATATCATAACCCTCTTATCAGCTCAGCGGGCAAAAGTGCCTCGCACTCATCGAATCCCAAATCAAGCGCGGCGGGTGCCAGCAGCACCTGCACCGCAGCCTCACCCCTTCCCACGTCAAGGAATACCCAGTCCGGGGCAAGCGCACAGATCATTTTTTCTCCCACGGCAGTTTGCGCACGCAGCAGTCGCACGCGCCTTGCCCATTCGTGTGGCAATGAGGCAAGCGCCGTAGGCGATGCATTTTCAAGCACACTGCGACACGTCGGAGCCAGTTGCCACAGCAAAGACGGCTTTACCATCGCAACAGGCTTACCGCTGACGGGATCGGCAAGCAAATTACCCGTATCAACCATCGCACTCATCGTCAATGCCGTGCCCGACACACCGACACGAAGCGTCGCACGCAACGCATCGGCGCGTCGCGCCGTAAGCCTTCCCCATAAAAAGGTCGAAATCCCCCCACCCGCCGCCAATAAAAAGAAAAGCCCGGAGGAAATCTCGGCCTGATCAGGCACTAAAGGGGCGCTGACATGTGCTAAGAGGGAGGCCATGGCGCTCATCGCGCCACCTGTTGCAAAGGAAACGCCAAAATACACCAAGAAAGGCAAAAAAACACGCACCGTTGTGGGCCTTTTTTCAATAAAAACAAAAAAGCACATCAAAAAACAGACCAAGCAATCAAAGCAAAAGGCAGCGACGCCACTGGTTTGAAAAAAGAGCGCCGCCACCGCATAAACGGCACCGAGTGCCGACCCGATCACCGCACGCCACAGAAAAAAACGGCGGTGCAATAGCTTTGCCGTTAAAAACAGGCATTGAAAATCCATACAAAAATTGACGAAAAACAAAAGATCGCCCCAAACGGTTTTTTCCACGTAGCTCACCTCCCCCGTATTCTACCACAGACGTCGCGCGAGGCGTGTCGCTTTTGGGCACCGAAAAAAAGTACGGCGCAGAACCTAAGGTCTGCGCCGTACAAGGCGTTGATCGGTGCCGCTTGATCGATACAAAGCACCGTCATGGAGAATTTATTTTATTTGATCCTACGGCATTCGATATAGAAGCGCTTATCCTCCGCGTGTCCCATCGAAAAGGTCTTGCGCGGCAGGGCGCCATCATAAATAACAGTTCGGAACAGATCGTTCTTCTCCATACCCGAGAACAGGAATCCAACCGCATCCTCAGCGCGAGAAAGCGTTTCTACCGTCTTCGTGCCGTGGATATAGTCAACCGAGGCACCGGGATGAGTTTTGATGTAGCTATCAATAAACGTTTGCAGCGTGCCCACCGTCAGCTGCGCCGAGGGCGTGCCGAAGTGCATCGTGCCACGGCGCTTAGCGGAAATAAATCTTGCCTGCTGAGGGGCTGCATTGCCATGTAGGGAGAAGGAATACTTTTCAAGCTCGGAAAGCACGTCATCGGGGTCAACACCCATCATCACACGGTAGATCGGCTCAAATTGCAAAACGGGATCGTGCAGGTTCATCACCTCGACCAGAGCATAGCGGGCAGGGTGTGTCAGGGCGCTTTCGCCGCGTGCAGCCTTGATCTCCTCATAAGAGGCCTTGGCAACTGCCAAAGAATGATTGCCGTCACCCACTGCGAACAGCAAGGGGGCCGCGTCGGCACCGTAACGCTCGCGCATGCGCTCAGGCGTAGCAAGCCGTGCCAGGGCGTTAGAAATTCTACCGATGCCCACGCTGTCGACGAACTTACCCGAAACAGCGCCGCTGCCCGGGATCAACGGAAACTCGTATGCCGTTTCCAGCGTAGCGGCACGGGCGGCGATCGGCTCGATCACGGTTTTTTCGGGGTCGTCGATCAACAGCATCACGTGCGGCAATTCCAGCACTGCCTCACGGCGCACGGCAAGGCGGGGCGGAATGCGCTCGGGCACAGTTTCCTCGGTTGCACGGATCAGCGTGCTGCTGCCACGATTATAGTCGTATTGCTCAAGATCGATCATACCGACAAGGCCGCGGCGCACCTTACCATCGGACTGGACACGCTCAAGATAGATCATACTGTTCGGGTGGCGCACCAGCACCTCGCGCAGGTAATACTCCATATTTTTTTGGACCACGGGCACGCGCGCCTCGGTCTCATTCAAAAACGCTTCGGGCAGGATCAAGCGCAGGGTGCTGGGGGCATCACCCACGCGCTCGTCAAGCGCATGCCAGTAGGAGGGCTCGCCCGTGAATTGGTCACAGGCAATGGTTGCCCAGGCAGTGCCGTTTACGGCGTTAAAATCAGGCAAAAGAATATCGGAAGGTAAAAAATAAGCGGACATAACGTTCCCCTCTCGTTTAGTGTTCGGTTTATTGTAACATAAAAGTCCGTCAAAATCAAGTTGCACGGCAAATTTTATTTGCGCTTTTTTTCACACAAGTCTTGCGCAAGCTCTGTAATTATGCTATAATTATTGTATATTTTTAGAAGGAAGGTGTCGTATGCAACCCTCAAAAACTCCACCGGGACAATATAAATACGACCGCGTAAAGCCGCCGAAAAATCTTTTTGACCTGCCTCGCTTTTTAAAGGAGCTGCTGGGTGGATTTTTTGCCCGTCTTTTCTATATCTTCACCATCGTTTGGAAAAGCGGACCCGTTTTCTTGTTTTTAATGTGCTTTATTGCCCTGTTCAACGGTCTGATGCCCGTAGCAGGTGCGCTGATCTCGGCTCAGATCTTAAACGAATTGCAGATCATCATTACCGACAGTGCTATGGGCAAGAGCTTTACCTTAGCCGCCTTTTGGGGCTCAATGGTGCTCTTGCTGCTGATCGCCTTTTTCACCTACCGCATTCTCAATAAGGTGGTCACGCGCCTTTCCAACGCCGTAACACGCATGGCGGGTGAGCGTGTGGTGCGCCACGTGAAAATTGAGATCATGAACAAAGCCCAGGCACTGGACCTTTCCGCCTTTGACCTGCCCGCCTTTTACGAAAAGCTGGAAAACGCCAACCGTGAGGCAGGCAACCGTCCCGTCAATATTTTAAGCTCTACCTTCAGCGTGATCAGTACGGTGATCTCCCTTGTGGGCTACGTGGTGATCCTTGCCACCGCCCTTCCCGTTGCCGCATTCGCCATTGCGATCGCCGCCATTCCCTCCGCGCTGGTGAATTTCATTTATCGCCGCAAATCCTTTGCCTATATGCGCGGACGCTCCATTGACCGCAGACAGATGAATTATTACGCCGGGCTTGCTACCAACAAGGACCTTGCCAAGGAAATTCGCATGTACGACATCGGTGACGAGCTGACAACCCGTTACAACAGCGTATTTGAAAAATACTACCGCGGCTTGCGCGGACTGATCATCAAAGAAAATCTCTGGCAGATCGTGTTGGCTGTGCTGACCTCACTGCTGAGCTGCTTTTTCTTTGCCTATATCGCATGGGGTGTGTTTGAGGGCACGTACCTGATCGGCGATTACTCGCTTTACACGGGGGCGCTGACCTCGATCTCAACCTCGGTCACCACCCTGATCACCACCTCGGCCACCATTTACGAGGGCACGCTCTTTATTGACAATCTCCTTTCCTTCCTCAAGGAAAAAAGCCTTGTGGTACCGCGCATCAAGGAGCCGCGTCGCGTAAAGGCGGGTACCGCACACACGGTTGAATTCAAGCACGTATCCTTCTCTTATCCCGATACAGCACGCCGCGTGATCGATGATCTTTCCCTCACGCTGAACCCCGGTGAAACAGTGGCGCTCGTCGGCCTGAACGGTGCGGGTAAAACCACACTGATCAAGCTTCTCACCCGCCTTTACGACCCGACAGAGGGTGAGATCTTACTGGACGGCTACGACCTGCGCGACTATGACGTGGGGGACGTGCGACGCCTGTTTGGCATCGTATTTCAGGACTTTGGCAAATACGCCTTTACCGTGCGCGACAATATCCGTCTTGGCAACCTTGGCAAAAACGGCAGGGAGGAGGATGTTCGTCGTGCTGCCAAACAGGCAGGCGCCGACAGCTTTATTGACAAGCTCCCCGATGCCTACGACACCAACCTGATGCGCTACTTCGATGCCGAGGGCACCGAGCTTTCGGGCGGTCAGTGGCAAAAGCTCTCGCTGGCCCGCGCCTTTTACAGCGATGCGGACATCATCATTCTCGACGAGCCTACCGCCTCGCTTGACCCGTTAGCCGAGCAGGAGGTCTTCCGTCGCTTTGACGAGCTGCGCGGCAATAAGACCACCCTTTTCGTGTCGCACCGTCTGTCCTCCGCTACAATCGCCTCGAAGATCGTGGTGCTGGAAAACGGACGCGTAGCGGAAGAGGGTACCCACCGTGCCCTGATGGAGCAAAACGGCAAATACGCCACGCTTTTCCGCATTCAGGCCGAGCGTTATCTTGAAGAAAGCGCCACAAAATGACCGCCGCCCTCTTGACATTTTTTCAAACACAACATATAATATCTTTGTTATTCTATTTGTAAGGAGTTCTTATGCAGACCAAAGTCGTAAAATTCGGCGGCAGCTCGCTGGCCGATGCACAGCATTTTAAGCAAGTCGCCGATATCATCAAGGCCGACCCTACTCGCCGCTTCGTGGTGCCCTCCGCCCCCGGCAAGCGCCACAAAAACGATACAAAAGTCACCGATATGCTTTATCACTGCTACGAGATGATCCGTAACCACGAAAGCATTGACGCATTTTTTGAAGAGATCAAGGAGCGTTACAATTCCATTATTCGCGAGCTTGGTATGGATTTTGATATGTCGGGCGAGCTTGATTATGTCAAAAGAGCCATGCTGCTGGCTTCGGGACGCGACTACGCTGCCTCCCGCGGCGAATACCTCAACGGTATCGTGCTGGCAAAATACCTCGGCTTTGATTTCATCGATGCCGAAAACGTGATCTTTTTCCGTGAAAACGGCACCTTTGACGAGGAGCGCACGAACGCCGTGCTGGCAGAGGAGCTCTCCCGTCACGACTACGCTGTGATCCCCGGCTTCTACGGCTCCATGCCCAACGGCACCATCAAAACCTTTTCGCGTGGCGGATCGGATATCACGGGTGCGATCGTGGCACGTGCGGCGAACGCAGACCTTTACGAAAACTGGACCGACGTTTCGGGCTTTTTGATGGGTGACCCGCGTCTGCTTGACAATCCCCCTCCCATTGATATCATCACCTATCAGGAGCTGCGCGAGCTCTCCTACATGGGCGCTACGGTCCTGCACGACGAATCGATCTTCCCCGTACGCTATGCAGGGATCCCGATCAATATCCGCAACACCAACGCCCCCGCCGACAAGGGCACGATGATCGTATCGGCCGCTGACTCCTACGACACCAAGCGCGTCATTACGGGTCTTGCAGGCAAAAAGGGCTTTTCGGTCATTCACATTGAAAAGGACCGCATGAACGCCGAGATCGGCTTCGGCCGCCGTGTGCTTGAAATTCTTGAGGACAACGACATCTCGTTTGAGCATCTGCCCTCGGGCATTGACACCATGAGTATTGTGGTTGCGACCTCGGCACTGGAGGGACGCCGTGAGCGTATTCTCAACAGCATCACACGCCAGGTAAAGGCCGACCAGGTAGAAATTCTTGACGGACTGTGCCTGATCGCCGTGGTAGGTCGCGGTATGGTCAAGGCGCGCGGCACCGCCGCACGCATCTTTGATGCGGTATCCGATGCAGGCGTCAATATCCGTATGATCGACCAGGGCTCAAGTGAGCTGAATATCATCATCGGCGTCAACGAAGAGGATTACGAAAAGGCACTGACTGCTATCTTTAACGAATTTGTAAAGTGAGAATATAATGAATTGCTTATTTTGTAAGATCATCGCAGGAGAAATTCCCTCCCAAAAGGTTTATGAAAACAAATACGTGTACGCCTTCCGCGACATAGCGCCCCAGGCACCCGTACACGTGCTGATCGTACCCAAGGTGCATTTTGCCTCGGCCGACGAGATCAACAGCGAAAACAGCCACTACGTGGCAAAGATCTTTGAGGCAGTACCCGAAATTGCCAAGGCGGAGGGCCTTGCCGAGGGCTATCGCGTGATCACCAACTGCGGCAAGCACGCCTGCCAGAGTGTTGCTCACCTGCATTTTCACGTCATGGGTGGCAAGCAGTTGGAAGGGCAAATGGGCTGATATGATACCGAACTTTCAAAATTTATCAAGCCTGCCCGAATTATGGGAGAGCCTGGCGCTTGAAACGCGCGACATCTGGCTTTACGGCATGGGCAACGGGGCGGATAAAATTTTGGCAGTGCTCGGAAAACGGGAAATTACCGTCAAGGGCGTATTCGCCAGCGACGGCTTTGTGCGCGGGCAGGCCTTTCACGGCATGCCCGTGCGCTCTTTTTCCGAGGTAAAAGCACTTTACCCCAAAAACGGGTGCGTTATTTTGCTTTCCTTCGGCTCCGCGCGCCCCGAGGTGCTTGCTGCCATTGAACACGTAGCCGCCCACTTCCCTCTCCTTGTGCCCGACGTACCCGTGTGCGGTGACGTATTGTTTGACAAGGCCTTTTTTCTTGCCAACGAAGAAAAATTTGCCGCGGCACGCGCGCAACTCTGTGACGACGTCTCACGGCGCATTTTTGATCTGACGCTGGCCTATAAATTAACGGGGCGCTACGACCTTTTGATGGCCGCCACCGACGAAGCGGAGCGAGAAGCAACGTTGATTCCCCCTCAAACAGTATATAATATGGCCGATTTTGGCGCCTATACGGGTGACACGGTGCGTGATATGCTGAACAAGGGAGCGCCCCTGCGCTACGTTTGCGCCGTGGAGCCCGACAGGCGCAACCACCGCAAGCTTGCAGCCTTTGCGGAAGGCGTCTGTGCCTATCGCATTGACGCGCACCGCGCCGCCGTGTGCGATGAGATCGGCATGGCTCCGTTTGATGCCTCGGGCAACCGCAATGCAGGACTCGCCACAGGGCGGGAAAACGCCGCCGAGGCCGTGCCTACCACCACGCCCGATGCCTTGCTGGCAGGAAAAGCCATCGACTATATTAAATACGACGTAGAGGGTGCCGAGGCGGCCGCATTGCGCGGCACAGTCAAAACGCTTCAGGCGCAGCGCCCGCGCCTGAAGATCGCCTGCTATCACCGCAGCGATGACCTGTTTGCGTTACCGCTTTTACTTTCCGCAATCGCCCCCGATCACGCCCTGTATCTTACGCGTCGCCGCTCTGTGCCCGCATGGGATCTTGACCTGTTGGCACTGCCTTTATAATATATATCATTATTTATTGTAAAAAATTTGATTTTGCTATTGACACAGAATGCGTTTTGTGTTATAATACTGAACCGATGCGGGAAATTTTAAATTCCCCGTCTCCTTACTGCGCGAAGATCGCGCGGTCAATAAAAGTCCATAGGGAGGTATAAAAATGGAAAAGGTTATCAACTCTTACGAAACTCTGTTCATCGCTGATGTAACGGGCGGCGAGGAGGCTACCAAGGCAACGGTTGCAAAGTTCACCGACATTATTGCCAAGAATGCCGAAATCGTTGAGGTTGCTGAGTGGGGCAAGCGCCGTCTTGCGTACCCCATCAACGATATGCCCGAAGGCTACTACGTTGTAGTGACCTTCAAGGCTGAGCCTCAGTTCCCCGCTGAGCTTGAGCGTCTTTACAACATTGACGAGAGCATTATGCGCTCTATCGTTGTAAAGCTCGACTTTGAAGCAGTTGCCAAAGCCGAGGAAGCCGTTGAGGCTCCTGCCGAAGCTACCGAAGAAGCAACCGAAGCTGTTGCTGAGTAATCAAAAAAACGGAGGCGTATGATATGTCCAGTCTGAATCTCAACAAGGTCGTTCTTTGCGGCAGACTTACCGCCGACCCCGAGCTCAAGCAGACCCAAAGCGGTATTGCTGTTGTCACTTTCACCTTGGCAGTAAATCGCAGATTCCAAGCAAGAACCAACGACGCCCAGCAGCAACAGCAGGCTGATTTCATCACGCTTGTGGCTTGGCGCCAGACCGCAGAATTTATTTCTAAATTCTTCAAAAAAGGCTCCGCACTTTGCGTGACCGGCTCTATTCAAACCCGCTCCTGGCAGGATAACCAGGGGCAGCGTCGCTACGCAACCGAGGTTGTGGTTGACGAGGCTATGTTTGTAGACAGCCGCACCGAGGGTGGCGCTCAAGGCGGCTACACACCCGATGCGTACGGCGCCGCACCCGCTTTTGCTTCTCCCGCGGCAACCGCCCCGAACTTTGAGGAGCTTAAGACCGACGACGACCTGCCCTTCTGACAGGTCAGACAAAATTTATAGGAGGATTGTTCAATTATGGATAGAACCGAAGTTGTGGCACGCCCTGCGCGCCCCATGAACCGTAAGAGAAAAAAGGTTTGCATTTTCTGTGCTGACAAGGTTCAGTTTATCGATTACAAGGATACCGCTAAGCTGCGTAAATTCATCAGCGAGCGCGGCAAGATCCTGCCCCGCCGTATTTCCGGCACCTGCGCAAAGCACCAGCGCGAGCTGAATACCGCTATCAAGCGTTCCCGTCAGGTCGCACTTCTGCCCTACGTAACCGACTAATTGCAAGAATAAAAAGAAAACCACGCGACTATCGCGTGGTTTTCTTTTTACGATAAAACTGCCCAACTTCCTTATAAGAAGCCGGGCAGTGCAAAGCGTGTTTGATAACAATTACGCTTTCGTTCCTTTTAACTCATCCAGGAAATAAGCGCGGGTCCAAGCGACGTTGCCGCGTGCATCACGCACCTCAAAGCGTACCCAAGGATTCCAACGCGGATATTCATGCTCGTCGTTCTGCTTAATAAAGCCGTTGAGATCAAAGGTCACCTCCGTGAGGGGCTGATCGTCCGTTCCGTAACGCTTGCGATGGTAGCGGTAGTTAGAGACCATTGCGATCGAGGCAGCCTCGGAGGTGGAAATGTGCAGCACACCGTCCTCGATATACAACTCATTGATCGAGGGACCGGTAGAAGCATAAAAATCACCCTTCTCAAGCGCCTCGATAACCGTACTGTATTGCAGATTTTCTGCTTTCACCGTGATCCAGCCGCCAAAGGCATCCGAAATATTGTGAATATCGTCTGCCGCCACGGGCATTACGTTCTCACCCGAGCGAAGCAGATCCACCATCGGCTGGGGGGTATCGTGCTGGCCGCCGCCGTAGCAGCCCGTGTTATAGACCTCCACGCCCCAAAGGCCCTTCAGGCCCATGTAGTCGGTATAATCAAGGCTGGACCAAACGGGGTGATTCAGGCAAACCAGGAACCCCGCCTCCGTTCCTCTGCGAATGGCATCGTTCAAGCCGGTGACAGAATAATGGAATTTATAAGGATGGTCGATCATTTCCTGCGTTGCATACGCCTTAGTGTGCTCCTGCCAGATACTCTTTGCGCTCAACACCGGGCAATGCGTAATATCGGGCGACTTGGCGTAAAAGTTGACGTGATATGTCTTTTTAAAGCAATACGCACTGGGCCAACCGTCACTGTTGAGGATCTCCACGCCGTTGATGGCCAAGAAGTTCTCATCGCTCAGATGGTTTTGCGGCACCATAACCTCATGATCGGTGTAAGCGACAATGGAATATCCCTTTTCCTGATACATGGCCTTGATCTCCTCCGCGGTAAAATCACCGTCGGAAATATTGGTATGTGTGTGCATGTTTGCCTTATAAAAATTCCCGTTTTCGGGCAAAAGATAATGCTTCATATCAGCACCCCCCTTTCTTTGAACCTATTGTAGCACGGACAAAATGGAAAGTCAAGCAATAATCGCAAACTTTGCCTGTTTTATTTTAAAAAACGCCACACTATGGTGTGGCGTTTTTTAACCCTTATTTTTGCGGCGCAGAGCACATGTAAGCTCGGCCATGGGAACGGCCAAAACGGCAAGGGCGGCAAAAAGCACCAGTAAATTACCGATAAGCCCGTAAAGCGTGCGTCCCTCTCGCACAGTGGCGGTATAAAGCGCCATACCGTCGGTCAAGGGGGGCTGTAATTCGTGTGGCGTGCCATTCGGTGTGATCACGGAGGAAATGCCCGTATCGGCCGCGCGCACGATCCATCTGCCGCTCTCTATAGCGCGCAGGCGCGCCTGTGCGTGGTGCATATACACGCCGCGCGAATCGGAAAACCAGGAATCGTTAGTGGCAAGCAGCAACAGCTCGGCGCCATCACGCACGCTGTCACGCGTCAATTCCTCGTAGATCGAATCAAAGCATAAAAGTGCGCCGATCTTGCCGTATTCGGTATCAAATACTGCGCTATCCTGCCCGGGGGCCAGGTCATCTGAAAGCATACCGATATCGGCAAGCAACGGCAATAAAAATTCAATGACGGGTCGCCACGGCACGTACTCACCAAAGGGCACCAGATGGCGCTTGGCGTACACGTTTTCGTCAACCGTGCCGTCGGGATACACGGCAAACAGGGCGTTGTATTCATTGCCCTGCTCATCGGTATGAAATGCACCGCAAAAAATAGTGATCTGATACGTCTTAGCAAGCGTCATGACGTATTTACCAAGCTCGGTGCGCTCGTCTAAGTCGTCGGGCACAAAGGTTTCGGGGAAAAGCACGATATCGGCACCCTGCGCCGCCGCCCGTGCGGTATACTCAGTATAAATTTCATAGGTTTTACTGCGACTGTCCCCCGTCCATTTGAGCTCGGAGCCTACGTTGCCCTGCACAGCGGCAACCACGATAGGCTCTCCCTTTTCGGGGTTGGCCGAAAAATATCCTATGCTGCCGAACAGCAACGCCACAGCAAGCACACCCAGGCAAAAACCGCCGCAGAGGCGCACATGCGCACGCTCCTTCAAATTCAAAAGCGCAAAGGCCAGGTAACCGTTGCACAAAACCACGGCAAGGGTAATAAAATACGAACCAAACAGCGCCGCAGCGCCCGTGATCACACCGTAATGGATCTGCCCTAATGCAAGACGTGCCCACGGCACACCCATCCACGTAAGCGTTTGGCTCCATTCCGCCACTACGTACTGTGCGGCAAACAAAACGGGCATCAGTGGGGTCAGGCGCTTCATCGTTTCACGGCGGCACAAAAATCCAAACAACGGCGGCACGAGCGCCGCGAATACCGTTTGCAGAAGCGACAGTCCCAGCCAGCAAATGGCCACCAGCATCACACCCTCGGCCTTGGTGACCCCCAAAAAATCAAGGGGGTATAGGCTCAAAAACCAATGCAGCGTGGTCATATAAAAGCAAAAATAATACCAAAAACCAATGCGGTAAAGACGCCGATAGCGCACGTCCGGATCACGTGCCAGCGTGAAAAACACGAGAAGTGCCGGCACCATGCTCACCCACTCTAAAAAACCGAGCACGGGATAACAGACGGTAAGCCCCGTCATAATACCGCCTGCGGCAAGCAAGAGCCACGCATAGCGCCGCACGATCTGCTGTATCATAGTATTTCAAAAGCGAGGCAAGAGCCCCCTCATTCCTTTCAGTTAAAATCCTTTAAAAACCACACGTCCTCCGGAGGAATTTCAAAGCTCTTTCCCTCTAAGTAAGACAACAGATTATCCCCCGAAACGGTATCAAAAACCAGCTTATAGGCATACAGTGCCTGATATTTATAGCCCCTGCCCTTTTCATCACGGTTTTTGCCGTATTTGCCATCTCCCAGCAGCGGATGTCCGATATGCGAAAGATGCGCGCGGATCTGGTGCGTGCGTCCCGTCACCAGCAGGACCTCAAGGAGCGAATTGCCGTTTTTTTCACGCAGCACGCGGTAACGCGTTTCAATATTTTTGCCGCCGCGCAAGGGTGTATCCGAAACCGTTACGAGATTTTTATCGCTATCCTTTCGCAAAAAGCCAAGAAGCGTGTCAGCTCTCTTTGGCATTTTGCCGTGAGCGGCACAAAGATAATACTTTGAAATTTCATCGCGCTTGATCTTTTCGTTCATCACACGTAACGCCTCGGCATTTTTGGCGGCGATCACAATACCGCCCGTATTGCGATCGATCCGATTGCAAAGTGCGGGCGCAAAGGATTGCTCGGCATCGGGATCGTATTCACCCTTTTGATAAAGATAGGCTTTTACGTGTAAGATCAGCGTATTCTCGCCCCCTGCCGCATCCTCGTGCACCAGGACACCGGGACGCTTATTGAGAAGCAGAATATTCTCGTCCTCATAAAGAATGGAAAGCTTCGGTTTGATGGCAGAGAGTGCCCCCTCATCATGTGCAGGCACGTCAAAAAATTCGTCCTTGATGAAAAGCTGTATTTCGTCACCTTCAAAAAGCACCTGGTTTTCCTTGGCGCGTGCGCGATTCACCTTGATCTTTTTGGTGCGAATGGCCTTGTACATCATAGAAAGCGGCAGTCCCCTGACGGCCTTGCTCAAGAACTTGTCAAGCCTTTGCCCCGCATCGTTTTTTCCAATCTGTAAAACGCGCATTCCTGCCACCTCCTCTCAGCGACATAATTATTATATAAGATAGTGCGTTTTTTTGCAAGTGTTTTTGAAAAACTTTACGGGGGTGTTGACCGCACACCGAAAACGTGATAAAATAAATATATTACCGCAAAAGGAGGGGGACGCTATGGAAAAAGGACGTGTAGCACTCATCACACTTGGCTGCAAGGTCAATCAATATGAAAGCGAGGCTATCGCCGAAGCGTTTGAAGCACGCGGCTTTGTGCTTGCCTCCCCCGACGGGATATGTGACGCCTACGTCATTAACACCTGCACCGTTACCGCCGAATCCGACCGAAAGGCGCGGCAAGCCATCCGCCGTGCGGCAACGCTGAACCCCCAAGCTGCCATTCTGGTGACGGGGTGCCTTGCACAGTCACACCCCGAGGACGTAGCAAGGATCAGGGGCGTTGATTATATCTGCGGCAGCCGTAACAAATTAAGTGTGGTAACAGCCGCTGAGCACGTGCTGGCCAACGGCAAGCCTCAAAGCGCATGCATCGACGTGCCCGCGCTGGAAAGCACCCCGTTTGAGCCCATGTGCATCACGCACTTTGAACGCACACGCGCCTACGTAAAGATCGAGGACGGGTGTGAAAATCGCTGTTCATACTGTGCCATTCCCGCGGCGCGCGGCCCCGTGTGCTCCAAGCCGACGGATAAGATCGTGCGCGAGGTGGAGGGGCTGATCAGGGGTGGCTGCCGCGAGGTGGTGCTCACGGGGATTGAAACCGCCTCCTACGGGCGCGACCTTGAAAACACCTCTCTGATCGCACTTTTAGAGGCTGTAGACACCATTGAAGGTGACTTTCGCATCAGATTGGGCTCACTTGACCCCTCACTGATGAAGGAGGATTTTGTCACACGAGCGGCACGCCTTACGCACCTTGCACCGCATTTTCATCTTTCCATACAAAGCGGCTCCTCACGCATATTGGCCGCAATGCGCCGCAAATATAACCGCAATATGGCCCTTGACGGCATCAAACACTTACGCGAAGCGATGCCCTGCGTAGAATTGACGGCAGACTTTATCGTAGGCTTCCCCGGTGAGGACGCCGAGGATTTTGCCGATACCGTAGCCTTTGCCGAGGAAGCGGCATTTTTACAAATGCACGTATTTGCCTATTCCCGTCGCGAGGGCACCCCTGCCGCCGCGATGGCCTCACAGATCGATACCCAAACCAAAAAGGAGCGCTCGGCTGCACTGATCGCAAAAGGGCAAGCGCTGCGTCGTAGCCGCCAGGAGCGTGCTCTGCTGACACCTGCACGCACCGTGCTGTTTGAAAGCTTTGAGAATGGCATTGCCGTCGGGCACACCGACAATTTTTTGGAGGTGGGCGTCTGCTCCCCCGTGCCGCTCCACGGACAGATGCTGCGCGTACAATTAACCGGTATTGAAAACGACAGGCTTTTTGCCGCGCTTGAAAGGTAGGAAACCGTGCAACAGAATTTTTTTCAAGCCCCGATCCCCTCACTGCACGTATCGGGCTTTACAAAATTAAATGAGGAGCAGTTGAATGCCACGGCTGCAAGACTCGGGCTGACCATGCAGCAAGAGGCACTGCTCACCGCAAAAAAAATATTCACCGACGCGCGTCACACCCCCACCGTGGCCGAATTGCAGCTCCTTGACGCGATGGCCCCTCGCCTTGTCGAATACGGTACCGATGCAACTGTCACCAACCTTGCATTTGATAACCGGGACGAGGCCCGCGTGTGGCAGGATATGCTTTGTGCACACGAAGCATGCGTGGCAGATCGTACCACGGTGCCTACTCTGCGAGGTCTGCTCTGTCTTTCGTCACACGTTTTGAAGAAAGCGGGACGCCACGCCGATGCAAGGGGGCTGCTGTGTGATACCGCATCGGCCTTAGAAGCTGCCTTTCTCGGCCGCTCCCCACGCCTTATGCTGGATTTCGGTGCAGTAAGGGTAGCCCTGGCACCCGACCCGGCACCGCCAAAAAGGCCGCAAGCAGGACTTTCGGTGCTGGCCGTGCGTACGCAGATCCCCCAACTCGGGGGCGACGTCATCGCACGTTTTCTGCAGCGCTATGCGGCGTTTGCTCCCCTACCGCTGATCGCGATCGGCGAGGAGGGACTCGGTGCGCAGCTACCGCACTTGCCCGTGGGCTTGGAGATCGATCTCGCGGCGACCGGTCTTTTGGACGCAGCTGCCTTATCCGCCTGCTGTCAAAACACAGTGCTGATCGCACTTTCCCCCAGATACGTAGCGACGGTAATGGCCGACGGTGCCCCTGTCACGCTCATCGGGCACACCCTGCACACACCCACGTTTACTGTGAAAAACGGCCCCGTGACGCTGACACGTCTGCCGCTTTCCCTGCTGCGCAGCTGGCAGCACGCGCTTTGCCGCGCCACCTGCCATGCTCAGGCCGAAGCACCGACGAGTAATACCGTACAGATAGCCACCGACTGTGATCACGTGCTCGGCGGGGTGTCGTATACGGGCAACCGACTCCGCCCCCTGCTCTTACTGCTGCGCGATGCTTGCCATGCAGGTGCCGACATGCACGCTGCCACGTTGACGGCAACGCTCCGTTTGCCGAAAAACGGGCTTTCGGGTGCCGTTGCGCCCCTGCTTTCCTATCATCGCTTTACGGCAGAGCTGGCGCTCCCCACGGGCAACACCCGCACCCTCCTTGACACGACCGTCACGGCCCCGACACTAACGGTCGGCATCACCGCGCCCAAGCGTGCAATGCCCACCAAAAAGCTTGCCGACCTTGACGGTGCGTTGGCAAGCGGTGATTTTTCTGCCCTGCGCTACGCCATCTTTGAGGAAGTATAACGGTATTTTTATAAAAAGCTAAAAAAAATTGCAAAAAAGACTTGCATTTTAATTTTTTATATGATATAATAATTGTCGCTGTTAAAAAACTAATGGATATAACGATAAGCACCGCGAGGTGTGACAGGAGGTGTCAATATGGCAAAGTGCAGTGTATGCGGCAAAGGCGTAGTGTTTGGTCAAAACGTTTCTCACTCCCACCGCAAGACCAACCGTTCTTGGAAGCCCAATATCCGCAAGGTTAAGGCTATCGTTGACGGGACCCCCACTACCGTGGCGGTTTGCTCCCGTTGCTTGCGTTCGGGTAAAATCACCCGTGCATAATCTTGAATTGGTGCATTGAAAAAGGCGGTCGCCACGAGGTGACCGCCCTTTTCGTTTCTCGGGGTTGACTTTTTCCCACGCGCGTTTTATAATAAAAGAAATACAGCTGTGAGGTGTGTTATGAAGCTTGGTTTTATCGGCATGGGCAATATGGGCCTCGCGCTGGCCGAGGGTTTTTTACATGCGGGACTGCTTTCCCCCACGGATCTCTCTGCCTTTGCCCCTAACCGCGAAAAATTACAAAAAAATGCCAAACGCATAGGATTTATTCCCTGCGATACGGCACGCGAGGCGGTAACTTTTGCTGACGTTGTTGTGATGGCCTGCAAGCCCCAACAAATTGAAGGTGTGCTTGACGAGCTCGGCGATGCACTCCGCGGTAAAGCGCTGCTTTCCGTGGCACTTGGCTGGGACTATGCGCGCTACGCGGCGCACCTCCCCGACACACGCATTCAGTTTGTCATGCCCAACACACCCGCAGCCATCGGGGAAGGTGTGTTTTTGTTTGAAGAGCAAAATTCTCTGAAAGCCGAAGAAAAGCAAGCGCTGACAGTGCTTTTCGAGGCGCTTGGCACCGTGATCACCCTGCCCTCTCATTTAATGGGCATCGGTGGAGCACTTTCGGGGTGCGGTCCTGCCTTTGTTTGCATGATGATCGAGGCCTATGCAGATGCCGGCGTAAAATACGGTCTGACGCGTGAGCAGGCACTGAAAATGACCGCGGCAACCGTTGGCGGTACCGCAAAGCTCCTTTTGGCAACGGGCAAGCACCCCGGTGAATTGAAGGACGCCGTTTGCTCCCCCGGGGGCTCCACGATCAAAGGCGTTACCGCGCTTGAGCAGGCGGGCTTTCGTGCCAACTGCATCTCGGCTATTGATGCCATTATGAAAAAATGAGAAAAGCCACTCCGCACGGAGTGGCTTTTCTTTATTCGGCAGCCTTCAGGCACTCGTCAATATAAGCCTCAACGCTCTCCTCAGACATACCGAGCACCAATGCACATTCGCTATACAAAAGATGCTTGGCAAGGCGACCGTATTCAAGGTCGGTGACGGGAAAATGCTTGTGTGCCGCCACCAGCTCCTCTCGGCGCTTTTGCACGGTCTTCATCACCTGCACGTAGCCCGTGGGGCAAAGCGTGCCGATGGTAGCGCGGTAGATCTCACGACGTTGCTTTTCAAGCGGCACCTCAAGCAAGGGCGTTTCGGGCATAGCGGCAATCAACGCTTCGATCTCCGCGGCAGTCATCAAACGACGCATCGGCACACGCTCATTATCAACAGGGGTATAAATGGTTGAGCTCATCGGATTATTGACAGGCACAAGCAGATAATACGTGCGTGTGTCCGTTTGATCGTAGGGTGATTTGCAAACGTCCTCTACACGGCAGATGCCATTGATCCCGTAAACGATGCATTCTCCAACCTCAAACATCAGTTCCCCTCCTTTGAAAAATCTCACAAAAAACACGGCTTGCTCCATGTCCTTATTTAATATTTTACCATATTTTAGCATTTTATTCAAGAGTAAATTTTGATAAAAAAGAAGGGGCGCGTATTGGTGTAATCACACAAAGAGCCTGTACGTTATGAAAAAAGCGGTTTGGTGTTTTGCCAAACCGCTTTTGATCTTAATATCCCTTGGGGTTTTGCGATTGCCAGTTCCAGGAGTCGCGCACCATATCGTCAAGACCGTGTGCAGCAACCCAACCGAGCTTTTCTCTTGCCTTGGTGGGGTCAGCATAACAGGCTGCGATATCACCGGGGCGACGGGGACCGATCTGATACGGCACCGCCACACCGTTGACACGCTCAAAGGCCTTTACCATATCCAACACGCTATAACCGGTTCCCGTGCCGAGGTTGAATACCTCCGCACCCTTGGCCTCATATCCCAGCGCCGCTACGTGACCGCGCGCGAGGTCAACGACGTGAATAAAGTCGCGCACGCCCGTGCCATCGGGGGTAGGATAATCGTTGCCGAAGACCGAAAGCTCCCTCAGCTTACCGACTGCGACCTGCGTAATATAGGGCATCAGATTATTGGGAATGCCATTGGGATTTTCACCGATCATGCCGCTCTTGTGTGCGCCAACGGGGTTGAAATAACGCAGCAGGATCACCTGCATATCGGGGTCGGAAACGCAGTAATCGCGCAAAATGACCTCGATCATATACTTGGTCCAACCGTAAGGATTGGAGCAGTTACCCGTGGGGCTATCCTCGGTAATGGGGCATTTTTCGGGCGTACCGTATACCGTCGCGGAGGAGCTGAAGATCAGCTTTTTTACACCCGCCTTTTTCATGGCGCGCAATAAGGTAAGCGTGGAGTTGATATTATTATCATAATATTCCACGGGCTTTCTGACCGACTCCCCTACAGCCTTATAGCCGGCAAAATGCACCACAGCATCGATCTTATGCTCAGCAAAGATCTTGTCCATAGCAGCCTCGTCGGCTACGTCTGCCTCGTAAAGCGGCACCTTTTTGCCAATGATCCTTTCAACGCGTGCCACCGCCTCGGGGCAGCTGTTATAAAAATTATCCACCACCACGACCTCGTGGCCTGCGGCATCCATTTCGATAATCGTATGCGTGCCGATATAACCGGCTCCGCCTGTCAGTAAAACTTTCATATAGACCTCCTGCTATCCTATCATCATTACGTATATAGTATAGCTTTTTTTTCGTGCTATGTCAATATTCCCGACAAAAGAATTCATACGGCCGCGCAAAAGACGCCCGACAAAAAGCGCGATTTTTTTTACAACTCCCCTCTTGACAAGCGCCGCCACGAGTGCTATAATGTCTACATAATAAAAACCGTTGACGCGGAGATAAAAATAGGTATGCCCCCACAGAGAGCCTGCGGTGCTGAGAGTCAGGTGGGAAACAAGCTATTAAATGGACCGCTGAGGGCGCAGATGAACCGCAAATGACAAAGTATTCTGCGACGCAGGGCAAGCGTAATTGCCAAGGATATGTCAGTATCCGATAAAGGGCATAGATTTTTTCTATGAATGCAAGGTGGCACCGCGGATAAGTTTTTTATTCGTCCTTGACAGATGGTCTTTATTCTGTCGGGGCGTTTTTGTTTTTAAAGGAACGCCCACACCGCACAAAAGGAGAGAAAAAAATGAAACTGAACAACGTAGATTTTGAAACCTATTTTGCAAACTACCCCGATGACAAGGGGTATTTCGGCAAATACGGCGGCGTTTTTGTAGAGGAAAAATTAAAGCGCGCCATGGCTGAGATCACCGAAGCATACTTCTCTATTTGCCAATCACGCAAATTCATTGCAGAGCTGCGCCGTATCCGCAAGGAATTTCAAGGGCGCCCGACGCCCGTGACGCACCTCGAGCGTCTTTCCGACGCGATGGGCGGCAAGGTACAGCTTTACGCCAAGCGTGAGGATCTTAACCACTCGGGTGCACACAAATTAAACCACTGCATGGGTGAGGCACTGCTTGCCAAGTTTATGGGCAAGAAAAAGGTGATCGCCGAAACGGGTGCCGGCCAGCACGGCGTGGCATTGGCCACGGCCGCTGCATACTTTGGCCTGAAATGCGACATTTACATGGGTGCCGTTGATATCAAAAAGCAAGCGCCGAACGTGGCACGCATGAAAATTCTCGGTGCAAACGTGATTGAGGTCACCCACGGTCTGCAAACCTTAAAGGAAGCGGTTGACGCCGCCTTTGATGCATACAGCCGCGAATACGAGGACGCCATTTACTGCATCGGCTCGGTGCTGGGTCCGCACCCCTTCCCCATGATGGTGCGCGACTTCCAAAGCGTTGTCGGCATTGAGGCAAGAGAGCAATTTATTGATATGACAGGACACCTGCCCTCCGCGATCGTTGCATGTGTGGGCGGCGGCTCTAACGCCGCGGGCCTGTTTGCAGGGTTCCTCAACGACCCCGTGGATATTTACGGTGTTGAGCCCTTGGGACGCGGTGAAAAGCTTGGCGATCACGCCGCCAGCCTCAAATACGGCACCGAGGGTATCATGCACGGCTTTAACAGCATCATGCTCAAGGACGAAAACGGCGATCCCGCCCCCGTTTACTCGGTGGCGAGCGGCCTTGACTACCCCTCCAGCGGCCCCGAGCACGCGTTCCTGCAGGAGATCGGGCGCGTCAAATACGACGTGATCAACGATGAGGAAACCATTGACGCCTTCTACCGTCTTGCACGTCTTGAGGGCATTATCCCCGCCATTGAAAGCGCGCACGCCGTTGCCTTTGGTATGAAGCTCGCCAAGCAGATGAACCACGGCTCGGTGCTGATCAACCTTTCGGGTCGCGGCGACAAGGATATGGATTACATTATTGAGAACTATGGAATTAGATAATAAAAAGAGCGTGTGCATCGCACACGCTCTTTTTATTAAAGCACCTTAGCAAGAAATGCCTGCAAGCGCTCGTTTTTGGGATTGTTAAAGAGCTCGTCGGGCGTGCCCTCCTCGGCGATCACGCCGCCGTCCATGAAAATGATACGGTCGGCCACCTCACGGGCAAAGCCCATCTCGTGCGTGACGATCGCCATTGTCATACCCTCGTTGGCAAGCTCCTTCATCAGATCCAGCACCTCACCGACCATCTCGGGGTCAAGAGCAGAGGTCGGCTCGTCAAAAAGCATCACCTTGGGGCTCATGGCCAAGGCGCGCACGATAGCGATACGCTGCTTCTGACCGCCCGAAAGCGTAGAGGGATATGCATCCGCCTTTTCAGCAAGCCCGATGCGCGCCAAGAGCGTCATAGCCTTTTCCTGCTCCTCAGCTAAGATCTGCGCCTTAGTTTCGGTGGGCTTTTCAGCGCGACCGAACAGCGAATGCCACTTCTGACGGCGCAGACGCTGGCAACGCAGCATCACGGGCGCCAGCATAATATTCTGCAGCACGGTCTTGTTATTGAAAAGATTGAACTGCTGGAAGACCATGCCCATCTTCTGACGGTGAATGTTGATATCAACGCGCGGATCGGCGATATTTTCATTATCAAAAATGATCTCGCCGCCCGTCGGGTCCTCAAGGCAGTTCAGGCACCGCAAAAGCGTACTTTTACCGGAGCCCGAGGCACCGATGATAACCACCTTTTCACCTGCCTTGATATCAATGGAAACCGATTTTAATACCTCAAGGTCGCCAAAGCTCTTGGAGAGGTCCTTAACACTGATCAGCACGTTATTTTCCATTTGTCGCACCTCCCGCATTTCTATCGCTCTTAGCCATCTTCTTTTCGATCATATGCAGCACCCTGGTCAGCGCCAGCACCACCACTAAGTAAAGCGCAGCTGCAATCAGAAGTGGGAATAAGTAGTCAAAGGTACGCGATTGGATAAGGCCGGGGATCTTACCGAGGTCGTAAATGCCCACGTAACCAACAATAGAGGTCTCCTTGACGAGCATAATAAACTCATTAAACAAGGGCGGCAAGCAATTACGCACGGCTTGCGGAATAATGATGGTGCGCATCGTCTGCCAGGTGGACAGGCCAAGCGAGCGCCCTGCCTCCATCTGTCCATCGTCTACGCTTTCAAAGCCTGCACGTGCAATTTCCGCTACGTATGCACCCGAATTAAGACCGAAGGTAATGGCACCGATCATAATACCGTTATCCCAAAAGGCAAATACCACAAAGTACAAGATCATCAGCTGAAGCACCACGGGCGTGCCGCGCACGACGGTGATATAGAAATTGCAGATCTTGGTTGCGATCTTCAGCTTGCCCGTTTTTTTGTTGATATAGTTCACCATAGCGAGAATAACGCCGATAGTGATACCGATAGCGGCAGCCATCAAGGCAATCAACAGCGTGTTGCCAAGGCCCTCAAGATACATTTTCCAGCGGTTTTGCACCAAAAAGGCTTTGCCAAACCGCGTCCACAGTTCTTTCATAAATTCCCCTTGAAAAAGGTGAGCGGGATATCCCGCTCACCGATTTTATTTGTATAGCCGAAGAGGGTCGAACCCACAAGGCTTGGGCAGGCAAAAACGCGCCCTGACTGCAGGAAAACACTTTGCAATATCCGTATATTCCTGCAGTATTTTCCTTTGTCATAACACCTTTTTGCTCTGCCGAAGCTGGGAGCCACCTCTCGGCTGAAAGATTTTTAGCAGATTTTGTTGTGACGCGGTGCAGTTATGTAATACCTTACAAGCCGCGGCGCGGCAAAAGCTGCAAAAATGTTACGCCGAGAGGCTTACGTGTTCGGCTCTCTTCGGCTATTGCAATCAGTTTGCACCTGCAAGCATCGTCTGTGCAGGCAGCTTATCCATCAAAATGGCGTCGATACGGCCTGCCTTGAGGTCTGCCAATGCCATTGCGTACTTCTCGTACTGCTTGACCTCAGCGCCGGCTGCCTTCACCACAACGGTGATCTCCTCGCCCTCAGCGTCCTCGGTTACGTAGGAGTAGCCTGCATCAGCTGCAGCCGCGGTGATGATCAAGTCGCCGCTGGTGCCCTGCTGTACGCCAACCTTCTTGCCTGCAAGATCCTTCACGCTGGTGATGGGCTCCTTCTTATCGGAAACGATAACGAGCGTAGAGCTGTAGTAAACGTTCGAGAAATCCATCATAGCAGCGCGGTCCTCGTTGATGGTAAGACCGGCGGCGGCAACGGCAAGACCGCTGTCGTTCTGCACGCAGGTGGGAATGGTGTCAAATACAACGTCCATTACCTCGATCTTTTTGCCCATATTTACAGCGACCTGGCTCATGATAGCGATATCAAGACCAACCACTGCCTCGTTGTAGATAAACTCAAAGGGAGCAAAGCCCGATTCGGTGTAAACCGTGATCACGTCGGTAGCGGAGCCGAAGTCCCAGCTGACCACAAGGTCGCCTGCCTCGGGAGCAGTGCCACCGTTCTCGGCGTAATCGGCAAGCTTGGTGTAGTATTCCTCGTACTTGGCCATTTTGCCGTTGGCTACCCACTCGTCAACAACAGCGTTGACAGCAGCAAGCAGGTCGGCGTTGTTCTTCTTTACGCCGATACCAAAATCCTCTTTGATCAGGTCAGCGGCATCGGTTGCAACGAAATCATCATTCTTTTTGCCGCAGGATGCAAAGGCGACCACGGTGGTCAGCAGCATCAGCACGGCGAGCGTCATGGCTACAATCTTTTTCATAGCAATCTTCCTCTCAAAATATTCAATAATACTATGCCTTTTGGCACCTTGCAATTATAGCGCATAAATATACACTTGTCAAGCACTTTTTTGAATTTTTACATTATTTTTATAAAATATCCTCGTGTACACGCATATCGGCGTGTAAAAAACAGGGGCGCAGTGCCGCGGCACTGCGCCTTTTTTCATTTGACAATGCCTGCAGCTGCAGCAATCTCGGCAGCGACCGTCGCGGCATCGCGGCCTGCCGAAACAGTTACGTCGCAAAGCTCCTCGTTACGGTATTCGTCATCAAGCGACAAAATGCGGCAGGTCCTGTCTTCGGGCGAGAGATCACGTGACACAATATCACGGATCACGTCATAGCGCGCACGCTTCATAAAAACGGTCAATGCCCGTGAACGGTATCGGTTTTTCAAGGTCAATGCCCCGCAAATATCAATGGGGATCACGGCAAGACCGCCGCGGCTGACAATGCCGTCGATCGATTCGGCGGAGGTGCCGAAATAATGACCGCTGTAAACAGTGGTTTCCAAAAACTTCCCTGCCTCGCGCTCCTTGATAAAGGTAGCCTCATCCAGGAAATGATAATCGCACTCCCCCTCCTCGCAGCGTTTGGGACGCGTGGTGGCAGTAATGGGCTTTGTCATACCGTAATGAGCGGAAAGCATTTTGGCGACAGCGTTTTTTCCACTGCCGGTGGGACCAACCAAGCAGACAACACCGCCCTTTTCAAGATTGGGTCGGTCGTTAGAAAAGGCCTCGCAGATCATATCCACCAGATGCAGACAATCGTCATAGGAATTGACCGAAAGCAGACCCGACAGATGCGTATTCCACGGGCGGCGGAAGAGCACGGGATAGGTTGCCGGAGTACGGGTAATATTATGGGCACCGTCGTCAAGCAAAATATCAAGGCTCACCATGTCCTTGCGCGTGCCGATCAGAATATTTTCGGGCGGGATCTCAGGAAAATCCTCCACCAAACGCATCGCACGCGCCGACATACAGGCGGGCGGCACGGCGGTGACAAAAAAGACCTCAGCACGGGCGGCAAGACGGTGTACAAACTCCTTAGCCCCCTCGTAGATGGGTTGATTGGCAACAAATTCAGGATCGGAAAAATAGGCAATACGCTCGTCCATCCTGGTGCCGCTTTCGCCCCAACCGCGGATATCGTAAATGGTATAGGGAGGATCAATATTATATTTTTTGTTAAGACATTCCAGTGCATAGGCATTGCAAACGTACAGCGTATCATCTACGTCAAGCCCGACGCGCAATCTGTATTTTTTCATAGCTCTTCCCCTTTTTTGTGGTGCTTTCAGTATATCACAAAACGCGCGCATGTGCAAGTGCTGAGGCACCAAAAACCGACAGAAAACGGCGAAAAAATTTCTTGCAATTTTTTTACAAAAACTCAAAAAAAGGTGTTGACAAACCGTAGCGCTTATGTTATAATATCAAAGCGTTGTGAAAAGCGCCACAATATGGCGGGATAGCTCAGCTGGCTAGAGCAACCGGTTCATACCCGGTAGGTCATGGGTTCAAGTCCAATTCCCGCTACCATAACACACACAAAATGCGGCTTGCCGCATTTTGTGTATAAGGCCCGTTGGTCAAGCGGTTAAGACACCGCCCTTTCACGGCGGTAACAGGAGTTCGATTCTCCTACGGGTCACCAAAATAAAACAAGTCGAACTTCGGTTCGACTTGTTTTATTTATCCAAGCCGCAGGCTTGGCATGGCATCAATGCGCTTGCGCATTGCATGGAATCGCCGAAGGCGTATGGCATCACGCGCAAGCGTGCATAAAATTCCCCTGCGGCTTGATTCCATACCGCAACAAGTTGCGGATTCCATACGCTCACTATGTGAGCGATTCCATACACGGCTTTGCCGTGATTTGGTACGAAGGAGAACGTTGATGAAACGCAATTTGCTTTTGGAATACAGCGAAGAATTGGCTGCTAAAAT
>SVTG01000024.1 GCA_015063895.1 Oscillospiraceae bacterium
CGGTAAGACCACTCTTACCGCTGCTATCACCAAGACTCTTTCTCTTGCAAACGGCAAAAACGAGTTTATGGCTTACGACCAGATCGACAACGCTCCCGAAGAGAGAGCACGTGGTATCACAATCAACACCCGTCACGTTGAGTACGAGACTGCTAACCGTCACTACGCTCACGTTGACTGCCCCGGCCACGCCGACTACGTTAAGAACATGATTACCGGTGCTGCTCAGATGGACGGCGCTATCCTCGTAGTTGCTGGTACCGACGGCCCCCTTCAGCAGACCCGCGAGCACGTTCTTCTTTCCCGTCAGGTAGGCGTTCCTGCACTCGTTGTATTCATGAACAAGTGCGACATCGCTGACGAAGAGCTGCTTGACCTTATCGACATGGAGATCCGTGAGCTCCTTAACGAGTACGACTTCCCGGGCGATGACACCCCCATTATCCGCGGTTCCGCTCGTGAGGCTCTTATGTCCACCAGCACCGACGTAAACGCTCCCGAGTATGCTTGCATTCTCGAGCTCATGGAGGCTGTTGACTCCTTCATTCCCACCCCCGCTCGTCAGGCTGACCTTGACTTCCTGATGCCCGTAGAGGACGTATTCTCCATCTCCGGCCGTGGTACTGTTGCTACCGGTCGTGTAGAGCGCGGCACCGTTAAGGTAGGCGACGTGGTTGAGATCGTTGGTATCAAAGAGACCAAGAGCACTACCGTTACCGGCGTAGAGATGTTCCACAAGCTTCTTCCCCAGGCTGAGGCTGGTGACAACATCGGCGCACTCCTTCGTGGCGTTGCTAAGAACGAGATCGAGCGCGGTCAGGTTCTTGCTAAGCCCGGCTCTGTAAAGCCCCACACCAAGTTCATTGGTCAGGTTTACGTTCTTACCGAGAAGGAAGGCGGCCGTTCTAAGCCCTTCTTCGCTGGCTACCGTCCTCAGTTCTACTTCAGAACGACCGACGTTACCGGTACCATCAACCTTCCCGACGGTGTTGAGATGTGCCGCCCTGGCGACAACGTTGATATGACCGTTGAGCTGATCGCTCCCATCGCTATGGAGCAGCAGCTTCGTTTCGCTATCCGTGAGGGTGGTAGAACCGTTGGTTCCGGCGTTGTAGGCTCTATCATCGAGTAATCGATTGCCTAAAACACAGTAGCTTCGGCTAAAACAGGCTCCCGACCTCCTTGAGGTCGGGAGCCACTTTCACAAAATTTTCGGGGATTGGTGTAATTCCATACCGGTGGTGAATGAGCATGCTCTAAGCCCACTAACCTTACAAAAGGCCGAACAGGTGAGATTCCTGTGCCGACGGTTAAAGTCCGGATGAGAGAAGATGCGCGCTATAAGTGTACCACGACGTGTTTGTCGTCGGGTGTTTTTCTTTTTTCGCCTCTTCCGTGTATGAAAGGAAGAAAAGTGATGCAAAATCGTTTTAAAACAAGTGCCACGATCCGTCGCATGGTAATCATTGCCATGTTTTGTGCCATGTCCTATGTGGCAATGCTACTCATACATATCAAGGTTGGTTTTCTGACGCTTGACGTTAAGGATGCCGTGATTGCGCTTTGCGGCCTGTATTTTGGCCCCTTGTCAGCACTGTTTATTGCCGTATTGGTTCCGTTTCTGGAGCTTGTTACCGTCAGTACAACGGGGTATTACGGCCTTATTATGAATATTCTCGGTTCGGTCTCGTTCTCGCTGACCGCGTCGCTTGTGTATAAATACAAAAAAACGCTTTGGGGTGCTATCGTGGGCCTCGTCTCGGCGGGCGTCGTCACGGTAGCTGTGATGCTTCTGGCTAATTTGTTTATCACGCCTTATTATATGGGCGTAACGGTAGATGCCGTACGCGGTATGATCCCCACGCTTTTGTTGCCCTTTAACCTTTTGAAGGCCGTTTGTAACGTGGGCATCGTGCTGTTGCTGTATAAATCCATGTCGCGTGCATTGCGCCGTGCAGGCTTTTTGCCGCGTAGCGCAAAGGTCTTGCCAGAGGGGAATCAGGCTCCCGTACAGAAGCCGCAGAACCGTAAGACAACGCTGGTGATCTCGCTGGTGGCGCTCTTGCTGATCGTGGCCGCCATGGTGTTGATCTTTACCGTATTTGAGGGCAAATTTGAATTTGGTATAAAATAAAGGAGTGCGCTGTCTATGATAGAAGCGATCGAGACCTTTTTAACCGAGGCGCTGGGTGCGCAATGGGGCGTTTTGCTTTGTGCAATGCTGCCGATCATTGAGCTGCGCGGTGCGATACCCCTCGGTGCAGCACTCGGTATGCCGTGGTGGCAGAATTATCTGTTTGCCGTGATCGGCAATATGCTGCCCGTCCCCTTTATTTTGCTGTTTGTAAAAAAGCTCATTGTGTGGATGAGCGGCAGCAAGATAAAATTTTTCAATAAGATCGGCGGCTTTCTTGTTGCCAAGGCCGAAAAAAACCGTGCACGTATTGAAAAATATTCCTTTTGGGGCGTTTGTCTGTTCGTGGCCATTCCGTTGCCGATGACAGGTGCGTGGACAGGCACGCTTGCTGCCTCCGTAATTGATATGAAATTTTATAAAGCGTTGCTGTCCTGCTTTATTGGTGTGCTGATCGCGGGTGCGGTGATGACGCTGGCCTCTTACGGTGTGGTAGCGGCTTTTCAGTTTTTTGCCTGATTTTCAAGAAGATTGTCAAAACCCCTTGCATTTGCAAGGGGTTTATGCTATACTATTAAAGCAAAAGAATATATCATCAAGAGTAGGCGAGGGACAGGCCCGATGACCCTACAGCAACCTGCCGCCAAAAGTGATCTTGTCGGAAAGGTGCTAAATCCCGAGAGATGAGTTTTTTTCCTCACTCTCGTTGTGAGGAATTTTTTATTTGAGGTGTATGAAGATGAGTGTGAAAAGAGTATTGTTTACGTCCGAATCGGTAACTGAGGGGCATCCCGATAAGATTTGCGATAAGATCTCCGATGCCATTCTTGACGAGATGCTTCGTCAGGATCCCATGTCCCGTGTTGCCTGTGAAACCTTTTGTACCACGGGTATGGTGACGGTGATGGGTGAGATCACTACCGAGGCATACGTGGACATTCAGACGATCGTGCGTGAGACTGTGCGTGAAATCGGCTATGACCGTGCCAAATACGGCTTTGACTGCGACAGCTGCGCTGTGCTCAGCTCGATTCACGAGCAGTCGCCCGATATCGCTATGGGCGTTGATAAGGCGCTGGAAGCAAAAGAGGGGTCTATGACCGATGCATTGGATACGGGCGCGGGTGACCAGGGTATGATGTTTGGCTACGCTTGCGACGAGACCGAGGAGCTGATGCCCTTGCCGATCTCGTTGGCACACAAGCTGGCACAGCGCTTGACGGCAGTTCGTAAGAACGGTACGTTGCCTTACCTTCGTCCTGACGGTAAAACGCAGGTAACCGTTGAATATGTGGATGACAAGCCCGTACGTGTGGACACGGTGGTTATTTCCACGCAGCACGCGCCCGAGGTCACGACCGAGCAGATCCGTGCCGATATGATCAAAAACGTGATCACCCCCATCATTCCTGCTGCTCTGCTTGATGAAAAAACCGTCATATACGTCAATCCTACCGGGCGCTTCGTTGTAGGTGGCCCTGCAGGTGATACGGGTCTGACGGGCCGTAAAATCATTGTAGACACCTACGGTGGCTACGCTCGCCACGGTGGCGGTGCATTTTCGGGTAAGGACCCCACCAAGGTTGACCGTTCTGCTTGCTATGCGGCACGTTATATCGCCAAAAACGTGGTCGCAGCAGGTCTTGCCAAAAAGTGTGAGGTACAGGTCGCGTATGCGATTGGCGTGGCACGTCCCGTATCGGTAATGATCGATACCTTCGGCACGGGCAAGGTTTCCGAGGCCGCCATCTCCGAGGCGGTAGAGCGTCACTTTGACCTGCGCCCTGCTGCGATCATTGAGCGCTTTGGGCTTCGCCGCCCGATCTACGCGCAGATCGCCGCTTACGGTCATATGGGTAGAGAGGATCTTGATATTCCGTGGGAAAAGCGCGATATGGCGCCCCTGCTTGCAGCAGATCTGCTCAAATAAACGATCGCGTCAGACAAATCCGATCATTCGGATTTGTCTGGCTTTCTTTTCTGAAATAAACAAGGAGGTGCAAAATGGAAAACGACGTAAAAGTTCCCGATGATGGGTGCGAAAAGCTGACAGGCAGCGTGGAAGGCGTGATCTATGCCAATGAAGATAACGGCTACGCCATTCTTGATTTTGGCACCTCTCAAAATGAGCTCATCACCATTGTCGGCACGTTGCCGTACGTGATGGAGGGTGATGAGCTTACTGTTTTCGGTAAATGGGTGCATAATCCCAAATACGGCAGGCAATTTGCCGTACAGCAGTTTGAAAAGCGTCTGCCCTCGGATAGCGCCGCTATTTTGCGTTATCTTTCCTCAGGTGCCATCAAGGGTGTCGGTGCCAAAAAGGCGGCGCGTATCGTCGATCTGTTTGGCGAGGATACCTTTGACGTGATTGAAAATCACCCCGATTGGCTAACACAGGTACAGGGCATCAATGCGCGTCTTGCCGAGAGCATCGGTGAAGAATTTCGCCGTCAGGCGGGTGTGCGAAATGCCATGATGTTTTTCCGTGATTTCTTTGGCGCCACGCTGACCGTGCGTATTTACAACGCTTGGGGCTCGGCTGCGGTTGATCGCGCAAAGGAAAACCCGTATGCGCTTTGTGAGGAGATTGAGGGGATCGGCTTTGAAAAGGCTGATATGATGGCAGAACAGCTTGGCATTGATCGAAATGGCCTTGCACGTGTCAAAAGCGGTATTTTATATACGCTTTCTTACAACGCCGCCCAACACGGGCATACCTGCTTGCCTCAGCAAATGCTTCAAGAAGCGGCCGCCACGTTGCTTGGTGTGGAGATCTCGCGCGTAGCGGAAGCGGAGGGCGAGCTTGTGAAAGAAGGGAAGCTACGCCGCATTCACGCACACGACAGCGCAGGTGATACGACCTTTGTGTATGATCGCGCGCTTTATCTTTGTGAGCGTAATATCGCCGAGCGCCTGGTTTCTATTGACCGTTCTTGTGTGGCTTTGGATTTTGCCGACGTTACAGGCTTTATCGCACGTGAGGAGCGTCTTGGCAGCATCGGATATGCAGAGCTGCAAAAAACCGCCATTGCGGGCGCTCTTGAAAACGGCGTTATGATCTTAACGGGCGGTCCCGGTACGGGCAAGACTACCGTTGTACGCGCATTGCTGCGTATTTTTAAGAGCATGGGGCTGCGCGTAGCGCTGTGTGCCCCTACGGGGCGCGCGGCCAAGCGCCTTTCAGAGGCTACCTCCGATGAGGCGAAGACCGTACACCGTTTGCTTGAAATGAGCTATAACGGGGGGAGAAAAGCCGAATTTTTGCGCAATGAGCGAAACCGTCTTGAGGAAGATGTGATAATCGTTGATGAAAGCTCGATGCTTGATGCACCCTTGACTGCCGCATTGCTGGCCGCCATTAAGCCGGGTGCACGGTTGATACTGGTGGGTGACGCCAATCAGCTGCCGTCGGTCGGGGCAGGGAACGTTTTGCGTGATATCATTGCCTCGGGACGGTTTGAAACCGTAGCACTCACTGAAATTTTCCGCCAGGCGCAAGATAGCCTGATCGTTACCAATGCCCACGCCATTCATCGCGGCGAAATGCCACAGCTTGATGTCAAAGACGGCGATTTCTTTTATCTGGCACGGTCAAGTGATCGCGAGATCGCGGCCACCGTTGCCGATCTTTGCAAAAACCGTCTGCCCAAGGCCTACGGTGCCGCCGTGGTGGGCGGCATCCAGGTCATCAGCCCTTCGCGCAAGGGTGAGGCGGGTACGGAAAATCTTAACCGACTGCTGCAGGCAACCCTCAATCCCCCCGCACCTCACAAGCGTGAATATACCGTGCGCGAGCTCTGCTTCCGTGAGGGAGATCGCGTGATGCAGATCCGCAATAATTATGATTTAATGTGGGAACGGGGCGAGGAAACGGGCTGTGGCGTCTTTAACGGCGACATAGGTATGATCGAAGAGATCGACGTGAAAAATAAAAGTCTTTCGGTCGTGTTTGACGACCGTCACGTTGTGTACGACTTCACGGGCCTTGATGAGCTGGAGCACGCCTTTGCTGTCACGGTGCATAAAAGCCAGGGTAGTGAATATCCTGTCGTGATCCTGCCGCTTTGCCAAGCGTCACCGATGCTCCACACGCGCAATCTTTTTTACACGGCCGTTACGCGTGCGCAAAAAATGGTGATTTTGGTGGGTAAGCGTGAGGTGGCAGAAAGAATGGTTGCAAATAACCGTCAGACGATGCGTTACACGGGCCTTGCTGCGCGGCTGTTTGTGGGAGATAAGACATGAAAATTAAATTGCTTCAACTGCTGCAAGATCTGCTTTTTCCACCCCATTGTGCCGCTTGTGGTAAATTGCTGGCACCCTGTAGCGTTACTCCCTTGTGTGATGATTGCCAAAAAATCTGGGCGCGCGAGGTGCTTTCGCAATGCGACAAATGTTTTTTGCCGATGCACAGTTGTCTTTGTGTGCCCGACAATATGAAAAAGCAGGGCGTTTGTGCATATGTTAAAATGGCACCTTACGGTGCCGATAACGGACGTAGCGTTACCGCTCGCATGATCCTTGGCGCGAAAAAGCAGCCGGACCGCCGCTTGTTTTGCTTTTTCGCAAGGGAACTCAGAACAAGTGTGCGTGCTGCGCTGCACGCTGCCGATCGCGCACGTGAAAAACAGGGTTTATCCATACCGTCTGTGGTTATTTGTTGGTTGCCGCGCAACCGTGATTCGGTGCGTGAATATGGCTTTGACCAAGCGGAGCTCTTGGCAAAAGCGCTTGGCAGAGACCTTGGGTATCCCGTCTTGCCACTTTTGAAGCGCGTGAGGGACACCGCACCGCAAAAAACACTTTCAGCCCGTGCGCGTGCTGCAAATATGACAGGTGCCTTTCGGCAAACAGGCAAGGCTCTTTCGTCGCGCGTGATTTTGGTGGACGACGTCGTTACCACCGGTGCAGGTATGTCGGAGGCTGCAAAAGAATTGGGAAATCCCGAGATCATTGCCGTCAGCGTGGCAATTACCGAAAAAAGAAGGGGAAATTGATCCTATTTTTGGCAAGGGCATTGCTTTTTTTGACGGTTTGTTGTATAATATAATAATAGAACTCTAAGAAAGGGGGAGAGCGTATGTTTCGCAAGGGCATAGGCCTTGATATTGGCACCACGCATACGGTTATTTGTACCGTAACCGATGGCGTTTTGCTGAAGGAACCGACTGTTGCCGCTGTGGACGTTGATACCGACGAGGTCGTCGAGGCGGGCGAAGCCGCGCTGAAAATGGTACACGAATCCCCCGATAAATTCCGCCTTTGCTGGCCCGTGTGGGATCCCGTGGTGAAAAGCGCCCCTATTTTGGCGTCCATATTGCGTATTTTCTTCCGTCGCGCGATCGGGCGTACCGTGCTTCGTCCGCAGGTGATGGTTTCCATTCCTTGCGACCTCACGGAGGCACAGTCAAATGCCGTGGAGGATGCTGTCCTGTCTGCGGGTGCCGCACGTGTGCATTTACTGGAGGCTCCGCTTTGCGCGGCGCTGGGTGTAGGGCTTGACTTTGCTTCTCCTACGGGGCAAATGCTGGTACATATCGGCGCCTCGCGCACGGAAGCCGCTATGATCTTTATTGGTGATATGGTGACGCATATCACCGTGCAAACGGGCGGAAAACAGTTTGATAACGCGATCATTCGCTATATGCGTGCCCGTCATAAGCTGTATATCGGCACACGCACGGCTGAGCAGATCAAAATTCGCCTGACCAATCTTGCAGCGGGGCACGAGGAAAAGAAAATTGACGTCAAGGGGCGCTTTGTTGATACGAAGGTGCCGCGTGTCGTCACACTTTCCTCGCGTGAAATGCTGGGTGCGGTGCGTGAGCCGCTCAGTGCTGTGCTTGATGCCATCGTATCGGTGGTGGAGCAAACGGGCGACGATATGCGCGCTGATATTGCCAAGGGCGGTATCGTGCTGACAGGTGGCGGCGTGCTGAACGGTATGGATCAGCTGCTGGCCGACGTGATGGGGCTGCGTTCCCGTGTGGCTGCGAATGCCGATACTGCCGCTGCCGAGGGCGCGGCGCTGGCGCTTGAGCGCCTTGGTAAATAAGTATGATACAAAGCAGCCCATCAAGATGGGCTGCTTTGATTTTTGAAATGAGGGTTTTATGATGTATCAAATCAATGACAAGGATCCTGTGGCGCTCTTTCATTATTTTGAAGAGATCTCCCGGATACCGCGTCCGTCGCTGGGTGAGGAAAGGATCGCCGATTATCTGGAGGCCTTTGCCGGGGCGCGAGGGCTTTGGTGTTACCGCGACGGGGCACACAATGTGCTTATAAAAAAGCCTGCCTCAAGGGGGCGGGAAAAGGAGCATACGCTTTTACTCCAAGCTCATACCGATATGGTATGTGAAAAGCGCCCCGAGGTATCGCATGATTTTAACACGGAAGGCGTCACCCTTTGTCGCAGCGGGGATCTTCTTTGCGCCGACGGTACGACGCTTGGGGCCGATGATGGCTTTGGCGTGGCGATCATGCTGACGCTTCTTGACGATCACACGCTCTCACACCCACCGCTTGAATGCCTTTTTACTTCTGCTGAGGAGATCGGGCTTGTCGGAGCGGGGAAGTTTGATTACCGTTTACTTTCGGCTCGTTATATGCTCAATCTGGATTCTGCCGAAGAAAACACCGTGATCGTTGGCTGTTGCGGCGGACTTCGCTCCGAGATCGTGTTGCCTATTGACCCTTCACCCGTTGAGGGGAGCGCCCTTACGCTGACGCTTGGCGGCCTTTGCGGCGGTCATTCCGGTGAGGATATCGACCGAGGTCGCCTCAATGCCAATATTGAGATGGGTAGGCTGCTGCAAAGGCTTGCCGAAAAAACCAAAATACGCTTGGCATATTTTTCGGGTGGCGATAAGATCAACGCCATTCCGCGCGATTGTACGGCAACCGTGTGGACGGAGCTTGCGTCTGAGGCAGATGCGTTTGCTGCCGCCGCCCCCGATTTTCTTGCCGCGGATATCACAGTCCCCGAAGATCAAAATGCCTTTTTGCGTGTTGAAACCTGTATAGTCAAGGAAGCGCTTTCCTTTGAAGATACCGCTAAGGTACTGCGGGTCCTTTCGCTGCCAAACGGTGTGCTCTTACAGCGCAGCGTACCGCCCCTGAAGCCACAGCTTTCACGCAATCTTGCTTGTGTACGCACGGGCGGGGATCGGATCGCGTTCGGCATCTCCTCACGTTCGCCGGACCCAAATCTTTTGCAGCGCTCTTCAAAAGACCAGGAAGCGCTTGCATCTGCCGTTGGTGCCACGATATCCTTTAGCGGTGCGTATCCCGGCTGGGAAAGCGCTACCGATGCGCCGCTCGTGCAGCTGTGGCAGCAAGCCTATCGGTCGACGTGCGGTCAAGAGACTGTGCCGACATTGATTCACGCAGGTCTTGAAACGGGGCTGATCACCGATGCGGTAAAGGGGCTTGAGGCCATATCGGTAGGGTGTGATATTCATGATTTGCATACCCCCGCCGAAACGATGAATTTGGATTCCTTCGCGCGCATTTATCAAACAGTCGTGGAATTTTTGCGTGTGATATCCTGAAAACAGAAGGCGCACCGTCCGGGCAAATGATGGACGATGCGCCTTTTGTTGTAAATTTCTTTTCGTATTTTGCCGTAAAATGGAAATTAATGCAGAAAAATTAGAAAAAATAATTTAAAATTTGGAAAACGTTATTTTTCCGAGGCCAGTGCCGCCTTCAGCGCCTGTGCCAGTTGATCGGGACACGAGGTGCTCTTAAAGCCGCAGCGAATGCCCGACAGCCGCGTGATGGCTTCGGTTGCATTCATGCCCTCCATCAAGGCGGCAACGCCCTGTGTGTTGCCCGAGCAGCCGCCCATGAATTTCACTTGCTTCACGGTCTCGCCCTCAAGCGTGATCTCAATGCGGCGTGAGCATACACCGCGAGGTGTAAAAGTAAAGGTTTTCATCATAACTCCTTTTTTCTTGTCATAAAAGCACGTATTCTGCCGTCACGGACGTGCGCGGCATAAAAATTGTCACATAGGTGTGAAGCTTGCGGCATAGCTGCTCGGGGCCTTCAAAAACCAGATGCTTGGAAAATCCGTCCTCGCGGTAAAAGATCGGCAAGGAGTCAATGCGCCTGAGTGAAAGACCGATGGCGTTTGCCGTGTCAAGCAGTGTAGCAAGGGAATAACGGTCCTCCTCAAATAGCAGACATTCCAGTGCACGCGGCCGTTCATCTGCGGCAAGATCGATCCTGTTTTTTCCAACCAGTGCCACGCGCACCTGCTTGCCGTCGTGCCGCGCGACAATATCAAGGGCGGCGATCACGTGTAGCTCAAAGCGGTCGATCTGCTCGTAAAAGCGTGTGAGCTTGCCCTCTGCATCGTCTTCGATCGGTAAAAGCGCAAAGGTGGCTTTTCCGTTGCTGACCTCATCGGCAGCCGCGGTAAAGCTTTCGGTAGGCAGGGATGTCAGATTACCTACCAGCGGTGAAAAGCGCGCGGTAGCATCGGCAAAGATAGAACTTTCAAAGTGTGCTACGGTCAGGGGCCCTTGAGGCAAGGGCTGCGGCGGGAGTGAGTGTTCCTCGGGTAGGGGCAAGCTATAGCTATCAAGCAGCGCATCAAGAAAGGCGATTGCCTCCCTGTTTTTTGCCGTGCTCGGGGCGCCACCCGCCGTCATATCCAGTAAGCTTTCGGCAAGATGCCGCAGGACGGCTGTGTCGGGCGGTGTGTCGGTGCTTGCAAAATAATCGCTTATCACAGCTTTGATCTGTAGGGCACTCAGGCTCTTTGCCGTGTCGCTTATTTTTTGCCACGCGGTGAGGTTTTGACGTGCTCTGATTGCAATATCCTCAAAATTCATTGTATTGTATCACAAAAGATCGGTCAGCAGGCGATAGCTGTCGTTTAAAAAGCTGCTCATTTCATCGGCATTCAATTTGCGGTGTGAAAGCAGCGCCAGACGGTAAAGATGCGCAGCCAATGCCTTGGCACGGGTGCTGTCCTCACCAAGCAGAACGGAAAGGCGCTTCAAGAGGGGGGCATTGCTGTTTAAGATCAGCGTGGTGTCAAGCGGCAGAGAAAAAGCCCCCTCCTCGCCGTTTGCCATACGGTACATTTTCATCATATCGTCCATACGGCGGCTTTCCTCGCTGACACTGATGATCACGGGCACGTCACTGTCGGTGAGTGCTTGCTGCTTGACGTTCAGCTTTTCGTTGCCGCTGACCTCGCAAAACAGGTCTACCAGGCTCTTATCGGCGTCGCTCTCCTCTTCGCCCGTGAGCGCGCCAAGATCTGCGTCAACACGCAGGAATTTTACGCCGCTGCGCGCGGCCTCCTCAGAGGCGGCAAATTGTGTGTCAAGCAGGCTGTCAAATTCGCAAACGGCAATACCGCGCGCCTCAAAAAGCGACACGTACTGTGCTTGCGCCGCCTTGTCAGTGGTGTAGTATATCGTGTTTTCGTTGGTTGCTTTTGCATTTTCAAGATATTCGTCAATGGTCTTGTAGCTACCGTCAGTCAGGTGCAGGAGAAGATGATCCTTGATGCGGTCGCGGAATTTTTTGTCGCGGATCGCGGCAAATTCCACAAAGGTCTTGATATCGTTCCACACCGCTTCATAGCGCTCACGCTCGTTTTTGGAGAGTGAGATCAGCTTATCCGCTACCTTCTTTACAATATGTGCGCTGACCTTTGCCACGTAGCTGTTGGTCTGCAGATAGCTGCGCGATACGTTCAGGGGCAGCTCGGGGCAGTCAAGAACGCCCTTGAGCATCAGGAGATAATCGGGGATCACCTCCTTGATATTATCCGCTACAAACACCTGATTGTAGTAAAGCTTTACCTGACCCTCCAGGCTCTCGTATTGGCTGGTAATACGCGGAAAATAGAGAATGCCGCGGAAATTAAGGGGATAATCGGCATTGATATGGATCTGGAACAAGGGCTCGCGATAGTCGTTGAAGACCTTGGTGTAAAAGGCTTTGTAATCCTCGTCGGTGCATTCCGAGGCAGGGCGCTGCCAAAGGGGAGAGGTATCGTTAATGGGGGCGGATTGCTCCTCCTCCTTTTTCTCCTCACCGTCGTCAAAATAGATCGGTATCGGCATAAAAGCGCAATATTTATCAAGCATGGCGCGGATCCTGGCAGCGTCCAAATACTCCGCCTCGTCCTCGTCAATGTGTAAAATGACCTCCGTGCCGATCTTTTCGCGCTCACCTGTCTCCATTTCATAATCGCCGTCTGCCGAGCATACCCAGTGCACAGCGGGAGCACCCGTGTGAGAGCGTGTTTCGATCTCTACACGGTCACTTACCATAAAGGCGGAATAAAAGCCAAGGCCGAAGTGACCGATAATACCGCCCTTGGCGTTATCCTCGGCGCTTTCGTATTTGTTGATGAAATCAACCGCGCCCGAAAGGGCGATCGAGCAGATATACTGCTGCAATTCGTCCGCCGTCATGCCGATGCCGTTGTCTTCAACCGAAAGGGTCTTGGCAATGCGGTCAAGGCGCACGTCAATGCGAAAGTCGTCTTGCTCACTTGTGGCTTCGCCTAACGACTGTAGGCGTTTTAACTTGGTGATGGCGTCGGTGGCGTTTGATACGATCTCACGCAAAAAGATATCCTTTTCTGAGTAAAGCCATTTTTTGATGATCGGAAAAATATTTTCTCTGTCGACGGAAATACCGCCCTTTATTTTTTCTGACATAGTATACCTCACTGTTTTATGAACAAGAGCGAGACTGCCGGGGCAGCTCGCTCTCGAATAATGATTCTTACTGTTGTTCGCTTGCGGGATCTGCTGGCGCTTCTTCCGGTATCGGCGGGATCTGGTCGGGCTGCAGAGGAGTCACGTCAATATCATCGGGTGAGCTTTCGTCAACTATGGGGCCAAAGATGGTGGTATCGCCACCAACCAGCGCAGCCTTTTCGGCAGCCTTGGCAGCCTTGCAAGCGGCAAGGTAAGCGGCACCCTCGGCGGCCTCCTCCTCCAACGTGCGCTTGGATACGGGGAAGGTGTGGGTCTTGTTAAAGATCACGCATACTTGATTATAACCCTTCAGGTAGCGTGCCCATGCGATCATCGGACCGATAATAATGGGTGCGCCGACTAAGGTCCAGATCAAATAAAACTTTATTGTAATGCGGCAGGTGACGCCGTGCTTTTCACAGCAGTGCCGGAAGCGGCGGATGATCTGGCAGTGCCAGATGATGGGGAAAATGCCCAGCGTAACGATGCTAAGCAGTAGCAGGGGCCCTACGCCCCAAGTGCGTTTACCGTCTCGGCTGCACGCGATGTTGGTGTTTTCTGCCATGATCTCGGTCAGGTAAAGGAGATAAATACCCAGCGTTAAAATGGAGAGAATCAAAACACGGGCAAAGGTGCGATCGGTCGTCATGCCGCGCTTGCGCACCACGTAAGCGTGTGTGCTTCGTTGGTCCTCAGGTAGCTGCTTGGTAGAGAACAGGCGGCGGAAGAAGCGTGCCGTATTCAGACATCCCACACGGAACAGATTGATCTGTCTGCGCACAAAGCCGGGGGTGTAATTTTCACTTTCCATTTCGGGCTCAACAGCGGCCACCCAGCGCAGGAATTTTTGTGTAAGGGTCTCATGCCGTGCTTCTGTTTCGTCCGAGGGACGGATAAAGGCGTCTGCGGGATAGTAGGCGTACAGATCGGTGGGGGCATTTTTCTTTCTCAGGCGCGTTTTGATCATATCGTCAAGGATAGTCATCAGCAGCGCAAACAGCGGCACACCGATCAGCATACCGATAAAGCCGAACAAGCCGCCCATGACGGTAATGGCCACCAAGACGCCAAGTGAGGTCAGACCCGTGTGATCGCCGAGAATGAGGGGCGCTAAGAGGTTGCCGTCGATCTGCTGTACGACCAGGATCAGGATCACAAACAAGATCAGCTTGGAGGGGTCGGTGATAAAGATAATCACACCCGACGGGATCGCGCCGAGGAAAGGACCGAAGAAGGGGATAAAATCGGTGATGCCGATGATCGTAGCGATCAGAATAGGGTAGGGGATCTTAAAAATGGTGAAGAAGATCGCGCAGGTGATACCAACCATGATGGAATCCACCATCTTGCCCACGATAAAGCCACCGAACTTGCGGTGTGCCTGTCTTGTGTAGTGAATGAGCAGGCGTTCCTTGTCCTCAGGCAGAAGGGCGTGCGCGATGCGGCGGCAGCCGGCCTTCAGGCGATCGCTGCTGAACAGCACGTAGATCGATACGAAAATACCGATGATAATATTTTTGAGCAGCGTCAGTGCGCCACCTGCAAAGCTGCCCACACCGCCAACGATATTGGAGGCGTATTGCTCAATGAGATTGATGGCACCTGCCAACAGGTTTTCAAGGCTGATGCTGTTTTCAGCGCCGTCGGGCAGGTCAAAGGGCAGGGAACTGATAAATCCGTTCAGGGACGTGATCAAACGGTTGATATAGAACATACCGTTTGTGCGGAAGTCATTGATGCTGTCCGTCAGCTGAGGAATGATCAGCAGTGCAACGCCTGCCAGCAGCAGCAGAATAACGATGTAGGTGCAAACCATAGAAAAAGCGCGGTTTGCGGTACGCTTCAAGCGGTAAAAGACCTTGATCTCAAAAAAACGCAGAATGGGACTGCATAAATAAGCAAGAACAAGACCGATGACGATGGGGGTGAGTATGTCGTTTAAGGCCTTGATCGGCTTTAAAATAGCATCAAGATTGGCTAAGATCAGTACGATAAGCATACTGAAAATAACCCAAAATACACCGCCGCGCGGGCTCTTTTTGGGCTGCTCTGCTTGCTCTTGGTTGGGTATTTGTTGGTTCAGCTCCGCCATTGCTTCCTCCGTTGATGAAATAGTGACACTAAATATATTATAATTTTTTTGCTTTACTGTGTCAAGAGTTAACGATATAGTTTTCAAAAATATTTCCTGCCATATTGAAAATAACATTTTTGTGTGATATACTAATGACGGCATGTGAAGATTTTCATGAATTCGGGAAGGCGAGGTGCGGTGCTTGACGGTAAAGGTCTTGGCAAACGCCAAAATCAATTTATATCTTGACGTGATCGGCCGTCGCAAAGACGGCTATCACGAGATCGAAAGCGTGATGCAAACGCTGTCGCTGGCGGATACGGTCAGTGCGACCTGTACGGGAGAGGGTATCACGCTTGATACGGGTGGTGTGTTACCCGCAGACGACAGCAATCTGGTCGTGCGTGCCGCTCGGGCATATTTTGCCGCAACGAAGCAGAGCTTCGGTGTGCACCTGCAGCTGCATAAGGTCATTCCTATGGCGGCAGGACTGGGGGGCGGCTCGGCCGATGCTGCTGCCACACTCAAGGCACTGAATATGCTGGATCGCGATCGCTTTACCCCAAGTGAGCTTGCTGCCATCGGTGCCACCGTCGGTGCTGACGTGCCCTTTCTCGTGCTTGGCGGCACGGCGCTTTGTCGCGGCATCGGCGATGAGATCACACCGCTGATCAATCGGGTAAAGGCTTCGGTCGTGGTGGCCGTAGACGGAGAGGGGGTATCGACCCCGTGGGCCTTTGCAGAATTGGATAAACGCTATAACGGGTTTGCCGATTTTCGGAGCGAACGCACCCCATCACCTCTGATCGCAGCCCTTGAGAAAGGTGACTTTTCAAGCACCGTTTCGGCACTTTTTAACAGATTTGAAGCGATTGTAGAGCCACAGCGCCCCGCTGTTTCGGAGCTGAAGCGTGAGCTTTACCGCTATGGCGCCAATGCCGTGCAGATGAGCGGAAGCGGCCCCGCCGTATTCGGCATTTTTGCCGATGAGGCTGCCGCACAGCGTGCAACGGATTATTTGAAAAACTGCGGTGTGCGCGCTTATCACTCCAAAATGCTTTAAAAAGAAAAAACGCGTTTGGCGGCAGTGCCAAGCGCGTTTTTTGTCAAAATACCGTTTCAACCAGTCTTGTACTGATAGCGGGAGAATATTCCCAATAGCTGATATGAGAGGCTTTTTGCGGATTGACGTAATATTGCAGAGGTTCGGGGGGATCATTTGACGGATAGGCGTCGATAATGACCAGCTTGATCTTCATGCGCTCGGGCAGGATGCTTTTAATGTAAACCGCCGCCGTGTCGCCAACACTGCACCGTATAGGGGCGTTTCCGTTGCCACGTAGCTCGGCAAGCCCTGCGAGGTTGGGGGCAAGCTCCACAAAAATGCCGTAGCTTTCAATACTGCGCACGCGTCCCACCACAGTCTGCCCCGCTTCAAAGCGCGCGACGTTTTCCTCCCATGTGCCCAGCAGCTCCTTCAGAGTCACAAAAATGCGGTCAAGCGCTTTGTCAATGCTTTTTACAGCCACGTAGATCATCATGCCGCATCGCAAGCGATCGCGTGGGTGCGTGATGCGCGAGACAGAGATGCAGTCGATCGAAAGCAGTGAGGCAACGCCGCACCCGATATCCAAAAATGCACCGTAATTTTCAAGGTGTGTCACGCGCGCGGGAATAATATCTCCCGGGGTGAGGGTGCTTAAAAAATTGATCACACAGTCGCGCTGTACCTCTCGCCTTGAGAGCAGGGCGATGCGCTCGCCGTTCTCCTCAATAAATTGTAATATTTTAAAAGCCACCGTTTTGCCGACGCGCGTGATGATGGCAATATCCTTAATGGATTCACCGTTTCGGCAATAAACGGCTTCCTCGCGCGGAATGATCCCGTGCATCACACCAAGATCCACGTGCAAACGCATCTGGTTATCACACAGCAAAACAGGTGCCTCCAGAATTTGCCCCTCGCGCCGTGCACGCTCCAGTCCTGACAGTGAGGCCAGCGCCTCCTTGTTTTCTTTGGTCTTTTCAAGCAACCCCTCAGGCCCAAAGCAATGTGTCATTTTTCCACCTCCTCAAGTCGTTTCTTTAAAAAATATGAAAAAACGCAAAAAAATAGCACTAAGAAAAAATGAAATGGCAAACGAGGAAAAGCGAGCAAAACGGGTGAAAAAACGAGAAAAACGGAGGTTGAGTGGTGCTAAATCAAAATTTTAAAAAAATTTTAAAAAAAGGGGTTGACAACCCTTATTCCTTATGTTATAATGTGCAGGTCAAAAAATTTAACCAAAATTTATGGAGGAAACATCATGTCCACTTTCATGGCAAAGGCAGAAACGATCGAGCGCCGTTGGTTTGTAATCGATGCAGCCAACAAGCCCCTCGGTAAAACTGCTGTTGAGGCCGCTACCATTCTGCGCGGCAAGCATCGCCCCGAGTTCACCCCCCACGTTGACTGCGGCGAGTTCGTAATTATCATCAATGCTGATAAGGCTGTTCTCACCGGCAACAAGCTTGAGGACAAATACTATCGCCATCACTCCGGCTACATCGGCGGTCTGAAGTCCGTTCAGTACAAGACCCTGATGGCAACCAAGCCCGAGAAGGCAATGGAGCTTGCTGTAAAAGGCATGCTGCCCCACAACAAACTTGGTGCAAAGGCTGCAACCCGTCTTAAGGTTTACGCAGGCGACGCACACAAGCACGAAGCACAGAAGCCCATCGTGCTGTAATCAGAAAGGAAGGTAACGAAATATGTATACAAGTGCAAAGCCTTACTTCTACGGCACCGGCAGAAGAAAGAAGTCCGTTGCTCGCGTTCGCATCGTTCCCGGCACGGGTGTTATCACCATCAACGGCCGCGACGTTGACGATTACTTCGGTCTTGAGACCCTTAAGCTGATCGTGAATCAGCCCTTCGGTGTTACCGGCACCGTTGGCAAGTTTGATATCATCACCACCGTTCAGGGTGGCGGTATCTCCGGCCAGGCAGGCGCTATCCGCCACGGCCTTGCCCGTGCACTGCTTCAGGCTGACCCCAACTACCGTGCAGCGCTGAAGGCTGCAGGCTTCCTTCGCCGCGATCCTCGTATGAAGGAGAGAAAGAAGTACGGTCTCAAGGGCGCTCGTCGTGCACCTCAGTTCTCGAAGAGATAAGGAAAACGGCACCCACAAGTGCTATCAAATGGCATTCACCTTTTATGGTGGGTGCCATTTTCCTTATCCCGCCTCGTAACCGAGGCCGCCAGAGCATATAGCTCTGTCGTTCAACCTAAAAACAGCCCACCGGGCTATTTTCTTAACGGTTGAACAGTTCTCCAAGAGATAATTACAGCCTCACGGCGATTATCTTATACACAAAAAGCTCTGCTCACGCAGGGCTTTTTGTTATCCTGTAGGGGCGACCATCGGTCGTCCTTTTTGCACTTTGTAAGCATTTTCTGAAAAAACGATCATATTTATTATATATTCGTATTTTAGCCTTGACAGCGCTTCTGAGGCGTGCTATAATGTAAATAGAATTTACATTTCGCGATGCCGAAAGAGGTTTTTACAATGAATATCGGTGAAAAAATCAAAAATTTGCGGCTCTCCAAAATGATGACGCAAGCAGACCTTGCCGGTGACCAGATCACGCGTAATATGCTTTGCACCATCGAACGCGGAGCCGCTTTGCCGTCCTTGCCAACGGCGTGCTATATTGCCGAGCGCTTAAACGTGCCCGTGGGGTATTTGTTTGCCGAGGAGCACGAGGATTTTGACTATCGAAAAATGGCCGCCATGCCCAACGTGCGGCGCGCACTGGGGGCAGGGGATTACAGCGGGTGTCTGGCTGTGCTCAACGCCGCTCTTGGTGACACCTTTGACGATGAAATTGCCCTGATCCGTGCCGAATGTGAGTATCATGTTGCCAAGGCAGCCTTTGACCACGGTCGCTTACGTGCCGCCGCAGCCGGCTTTGACCGTGCCGTGGAGGCGGCAGGACACACGGTCTACGATACAGGCTGGATCCGTACCCGTTCCGCCGTTTATTTTCGCTACCTTTCCTTGCTTTCTCCCACGCTTGTGTCCGATACGCTGGAGGAGGTTGAGATCAACACCGCCAAATCTGTGGGTGATGATTTTTGCGCCTACATACTCGCCAAGGAAGCGCTGGACGGCGCACGCGAGGGCGAGGTAAACGAGTATCTGGCACGCCAGGGAAATACGGTATATGCAGCCCGTCTGCGTGCGCTTTCCATGATGCGCAGCGGTGCCCTGAAGGAGGCACTGACAGCCTATGAGCAGCTGCTTTCAAGCGATGCGCTGACCGTAGGGGTCCTGATGTACGAGGTGTTTGACGATATGGAGCTTTGCTGCCGTCAGAATGATGATTATAAACGCGCTTATGAATTTGCTTCCTCGCGTCAAGGGCTGCTCGAGCGTTTGCTGGAGGAAGTATGAAAAGCCGTTTTAGTTGTTGTTTATGTCTTCTTTTATTGGTAATACTCGCTTGTGGCGGGTGCGGTTCGCAACGTGATTTTGACGCCGGTGAGAAAATGAGCGCGGCGGAGCTGGAGGCCCTGAAAAACGAGCTTGCAGCCAAGGAAAACACTTCAGATGACGAAAAAGAGGAAGCTATCCCCCAAGACGGTACGGTTTTTTGGCTGGACGGCGGCAAGGTGTATCATATACGCAGCACCTGCTATCATATTGCTAAAAAGACAGACGTACGCACGGGCACGGTGACCGAGGCAACTGCGGCGGGCAAGGAACGCGCTTGCAGCGCCTGTCTTAGTGATTGAAGCGGCGCTTAGTGGGTCATATTGTTTGGTATAGGAGAAATTATGGCAGAAAAGGAAAAAAAGCCCACGCGCAGTATTGCACAAAATAAAAAAGCGTGGCATGATTACTTTGTAGATGAAAAATTTGAGGCGGGCATTGAGCTGTTTGGCACCGAGGTCAAAAGCCTGCGCGTAGGGGCGGTCAATTTAAAGGATTCTTACTGCTCCTTTAAGGATGGCGAAATTTTTGCCCTGGGCGTGCATATCAGCCCTTATGAGAAGGGCAATATCTTTAACCGCGACCCGCGCCGTCCCAAAAAGCTTCTGATGCACAAGCGCGAGATCCTGCGTTTGTTTGGTAAGGTGCAGGAAAAGGGCTTTTCGGTCATACCCCTGTCGCTTTATTTTTCGGGCTCGCGCGTAAAGATGGAACTTGGCCTTTGCCGTGGCAAAAAGCTTTACGATAAACGCGAGGATATGGCAAAGAACGCCGCCAAGCGCGATATGGAGCGCGCCTTCAAGGGCGGCAGCCGTGAGTATTAAAAAATCAATCTAAATACATTAAGAGAGGCAGTCGTTATGGAACAAAACGAGAATTTTGAACACGCAAACGACCAACAGACTTCCGAAACAGTAGCAAGCGAGCAGGCAGGAAATGCCCCTGACGCTGAAAACACTCCCCCTGTATCCTCCCCTGCGATGCAGCAGCCTGCTGAGGATACTGTTGGGAATGACATGCCGGTACACAGCATGGTGCATGAAAAGGAAATGCCTGTGCAAAAGGGTGCGTCGGTCGTGCCACAGGAACCGCCTTCCGAGGGGCCAAGGCAGGATAAATCGCCCGAGGCACCTAAGGCACACGCTCCCGAAAAGAAGAAAAAGAAGAAAAAGGAGCTCAAGCCGCGCAGAAAGCATTATATAGCACGCTTTTTCGCCGCCATTTTTCGCTTTTTGCTCACTCTCCTGCTCGGTATGACGATCGCATACGGCTTGATCTTTTACGCTGTATACTATGCGATCAGCGGCTTTACGCTTTCCGATCTGCAGGCAATGGGCATTGCACAGGGTGTTGACGAATATCTGACCGATCAGGGTGAGGTTGACCTCACTACCGTCTCCTTGCTGGAGCTGATTGCCGATCTTAATGCCGTGCGTGCCGATCTCGGCTCTCATACGCTGCAAACACTGATCACGCGTTACGGTGTGGTGCTGCCCGAGGAAACCATGGCAAAGCTCCCGACGGATCTCTTTGCCATACCCTTGAACACGCTTTTGTCAAGCGAGGTAGGAACGGTCGTTGCCGAAAATCTGAAGATGGGTTATATCCTTTCCTTCTTGCCCGAGGGCACACTCAGTAAGGAAGCGATCCATACGCTTGCCCCCCGCCCCATCTCGCTTTTGACCGAAGGGAAGTATAGTGAGCTTTTAACGGGCGTTAAGCTGGGATACCTCACGGGTGTGAAGTTTAACGATGCAGGCGAGATCGTATACGAAAACCCCTACGCACCTACCACGCAGGAGGCCCTGGCAAATCTTGACCTCGGCACCTTCTTTACCGCCATCACGCAAAACGGCGATATTCTCGGTGCCCTGACTACCTGCCTTGGCGATAGCCGTCTGAAGGACGTTTTTTCGGGCATTTCGGGCGGTGCGCTGTTTGATAAAATGCTGGCAGGGCGTCTTGTCAAGGACGTTATTATTCTGAATGAAGAAACAGGGCAGTACGAGCTGAGCTTCACCGCCCTTGCCTCGGGTGTGTATCTCGGTGACGCACTCGGTTATACATTGGCTGACGGTGAATGGTACAGCACCTATACCGACGACGGCTATGCAGGTGATGACGTTAAGGCCAGCAGCATGAACGCCGCCCTGGCAGGCATTTCGCTTTCCGACGTGCTGGACGGGGAGCTGGATATTGCAGCTACCTTTGACGGGCTCTTTTTCGGCGACCTGCAGGACGGCTACGTGCGCGGTGCTGCGATCACCGAAACCGTTGAGGGCCAACCCGTGACCGTCGGTTATGTCTGGACGAAAAACGGCGCGGCGCTTTCCAAGGTAGAGGCAGAGCTTGCCAATATCAAGCTTGCAGACGTCCTTAACGGCACGCTTGACGTAGCGGTCAGCGTTGGCTCGCTTTACTTCGGTGACGTGCAGGGTTATACCCGCCGTGACGTGATGGACGGCGACGTGGTCGTGGGCCATAAATGGGTCAAGGTCGCTGATGACCTGACCGAAACCGAGCTGACTGCGATGGAGTCGGCACTGGCAGATATTTCGCTTTCCGATGCCTTTAAGGGTAACGTTGATATTGAGAACGTCTTTGGCGATCTCACGCTCGGTGAGGTACAGGGCTTTACGCTTGAAAGTGATGGAAAATGGTATAAGTCCGAGGGCACGCCCCCCGTTCTCACTTACGTTGGTGCTGTGCAAAACAGCCTGGCGAATACCAAGCTTCTTGACGTGCTCAACGGTAATTTCACCGTTAGCGCCGCGGTGTCCGATCTGCGTCTTGGTGACGCAATGGGCTATGTGCGCGGCGAGGTGATCACCCCTGCTGATCCGCTTGTGCCCGATTCTTACGATATGTTTGCCTTCACCAAGGGTACGCCCGCTGTGGCTGTCACGGGGGCGGTGCTTGAGGTGGCCAATATGCCCCTTGACCGTGTGCTGGAGGGTAAGGCTGACTTTGCCGATACGATCAAATCGATGCCTCTTGGCGAGGTGCTGGAGTATACCAAGCACGGTGATACGTGGTACGTGACCTACACCGACGACGGTGACGATAGCAACGACGTGCGCGCTACGGGTATTCTTTCCTTGCTTGCTGACAATGCCGTGCGCGATATCAACGCAGCCACGGTGGATGCACTGGTGCTGGGTGACGTGCTTGGGTACGAATATAAGGATACCGATACCGATGGCGAGGGCGATACCTGGTATCAGGGTGCCGTTCCTGCAGACGGTCTGCTGGTCGCCTTTGCCGATCTTACCGTCGCGCAGCTTTCCGACCCCAATATGATGGCAACAAAAGTACGCACCCTGACGCTTGCCGAGGCCATGGGCTACGAGCAACACGGCGGCGTTTGGTATTCTCCATACAGCGACGACGGCGATAACAGCAACGACGTCAAGCTCACAGGTGTGCTTGCGGTTTTGGCAGGTAAGCATCTCAATGAGATCAATTCTGCCACCATTGACGGGATCAAGCTCGGTGATGCACTGGGCTACACCTATGAGGATACCGACGAGGATGACGTGGCCGATACGTGGTATCAGAACGGCGTACCCGCTACGGGTATGACGGCTACGATGGCTGATCTTACGATCGGTCAGCTGCGCGAGAGTGAAACCGTGACTGCGCACTTTGGCTCTGTGCACCTTTACGACGTGCTCGGTTACCGCTTTGAGGACGGCTCCTGGCTGCGCAATTCCGACGATCATAAGGCCTCGGGCATTATCGCTCACCTGATCGGTCTTACCATCAATGAGGTGGAGGGCGAGATCGACAATATGCCCCTTGGCTACGCCTTCAATTTTTACCGTGATGAAAACACGGGTATATGGTATACCGATGCCGAGCATACCGAGGTGCCTACGGGCGTTACGGCAGCGCTGGCGGATATTCATTTGTCCTCCGCCCGTACCGAATTTGAAGATATGAAGATCGGCACGCTCCTTGGCTTCGTTTACGTGGATACAAACGATGATGATGCCCCCGATACCTGGCAGAAAAAGGGCGGTGGGGCGCTGACGGGGCTTGACCTTGTGTTTGCCGATATGCTTGTATCCGATCTTGGTAATACCGATAATATCGCTATGGCTATGCAGAGTGCCAAGCTGGGTGACAGCATGGGCTTTAAAAAGCATGAGGGTAAATGGTATAAAGCAAAAACCGTGGGCGATACGTTGGTGGCGGATACCACCAAGCCCGTTACAGGCTTGTTCGGGGCACTTGCCGATAGCTCGATCGGCAGCATTGAAGCCGACGTGCAGAACGTGCAGATCGGTGTGATGCTGGATTATCATAAGGACGGTTCTGTGTGGCGTGACAGCGAGGGGAACGAGATCACGGGTATGATCAAGGCCATTGCCGATTCTACGCTTCAAACGGTTGCCACCGATTTTGAGCAAATCGAGATCGGTCAGTTGTTTGACAGTCGCACCGGCATTATGGCAGCATTGCCCGCCACGACAAAGATTTCCGAGCTGGATAGCGCGGTGCAGGCGTTGAAAGTCGGTCAGTTGTATGAGCAGGGTATTATTCATCTTGATGATGAGGTCGTCACAAAACTGGATAATAGCGTCACGACGAAAAACTGGCGCACGATGACAATTATTAGCTTCCTTGAAATGGCGCTTGTTGCGCTCTCACAAACGCCATAATAAACAATAGCAGGGAATATACCTGCTTCGCCAAGCGGCACTTGACAAGTGCCGCTTGGCGGTATATAATAATAAAGCTATCCTTCATACGGGTCCGTAAAGGTTTCGACGGGGATTTTGAAGCAGGATAAGCGTGGCGTGCCGAGCAATCACGAAAAAGGCTCAACCTTAAAATTAAACGCTGACAATAGAGTCGCACTGGCTGCCTAATTAGGCAGTGCCGCGGTTTTTTAACCGCCCGTTCCCCCGAGGAGGACCACGACCACGGGCTGAGCGTCATTGAGTGGTGAACATGCATCGGGAGTTCGCACTTGTACCGATCATGCAAAAAAGGGCTACCCGCGGGCGTAGATTGTCTGTGACCGACGCACAA